>USHV01000001.1 GCA_900554695.1 uncultured Prevotella sp.
ACGAGAACTCTTGACACACAACTCGCTTTGTTTTGAATTCATCGAACTCACGTTATTTATCAGCAGAGTTTATAAAATGTGTGCAAAATTACTTATTTTACAGCAAATAACAAAGAACATATAGCATAATGACGCTGTGAGACAGCATATTATATGTTTCCGGCGTCGCTTCGGGAACAATAATGAGGCAAAAGACACGACAGCGCACAACACATAAAAATGCGCCGGGCGGGTGGTAAACCGGTGTGCGTCACAACCATCGTCTTCCCCATAACGGAGCTGAGCCCGCAGGATTTCTGACTGCCGGTCCGGATAAAAAACAAGTCGGGACACACGTCCTGAAACGCGCGTCCCGACTGAATATGCATGTAAGAAAAACTATTTCACCATAACCTTACGCACCGAACCGTCGCTCATGCGTACAATGTTGATGCCCTTCTCAGGCGATTCCAACCGGCGTCCGTCGAGCGAATAGCGTCCTGTCTCGCGCAGCTCACCCGCAACGGTTGCATTGTCGATGCCCGTAACGTCGAAACCTTCGATGGTGTTGAAGCGGTTCCAAACGTCAGCATTACGATAAGCATTCTCACTGCCCTGCGGCACATACAGCGTTGCGTCCTGCAGGTCATCCGGGAATGCGTAATAATACAGCTCTATTGGAGTGCTGTTGAACACGCGACATTCCTTCAGATTTCTTGACTCATAGAACGCGCTGCCAGAGTATATATTCTGTAAAGTTGACGGCAGCGAAACCGTCTCGAGCTTTTCTCCGAAAGCCACCTCAGCCATATCCTCGTATGCCGAAGCCTTTGCAGCCGACTTGGCATAATCGTCGCGGGCCACACCTATCGACACGCAGCCTTCGGGTATCACGGCATTTACCAGAGCAGGCGGAGCAGCCAACACAGCGGTTTTATGCTTGTCGTAGAGTATTCCGCCCTGCGAAGCGAACACCTGATTGTCTGGCGACACCTCAAAACTTGCTGTAACGTCGCTGAATCTATAAGCATCCCATCTCTCAACAGATGCCGGCACATAGACTGAAGTTACAGGCAGATCCTCAAAAATGTTTGGCATGAAAGTCAGTCCTTCACCGAGCTTGACATCGCTAAGCGATAGACAAGATCCAAAGACGTTGCTTCCCATTTCCTTCAATGATGCAGGAATGTTGACAGACTTTAGACGTGTGCAATAATAGAAAGCCATACTCTCCATCTTTTCAAGTCCTTCGGGCAGTGTCACCTTCTCGAGTGAAAAGCCTCCTACAGTCTGATTACCGGCTGAGAACGGAGCAAAGGCTTCCTTGCCTATGGATTTTGTACCCTCCTTTATTACTATCTCCTTGGGAGTACCGGCAAGACCTATCGCCGTTGTTCCGGCATAGATGACGCCCGGCTCATGGTTGAGAAGCCACGGAGTATCAAAGAAGGCTGTGCTCTCGGCAGAAGCATTGCCGGTGAAAATCACCTCTGAGAGATTCTTGCAGTGTGCGAACGACGCATAAGAGACGTAGCATCCGTCAGGTATTGTCACCGATGTTATTGCCGTGCCATAAAAAGCCGACGGAGAGATCTCAACCGTACCCTCAGGCAGTACCACCTTGCCGGTGATGGCAGGAGGAACACATTCTACACTCCATCCGCTTTTGCCGAAGAACGTATCATACTCAGGGAGCATGCGCATCAACACTCCGGCGGCAGCCATATACGTTTCGTTCGGCGTAGGCATGGTGATGGACGCGAGCTTCTTCATGCCAAACAAGAACGGTGTATTCTGGTGAGGCTCGAATGCCTCATCATCCACCGGTACTTCAACAGCCTTGATATACGAAAGATCTGACCGGAGAGCAATCTCGGTCATTCCTCCCGCCACGTCAACGAGAGTGCTTCCACCCATATTTTCGTTTGCCGTATAGATGGCGTTTCCGTCCGAATAAAAGATGTTATTATTTCCCGATACCGAAAGGGATACCAGATTTTCGTGATTCACGAAGAACATATCAGGAATGTAAACCACGTCATCCGGCACAACATACTCTGTCCTGCTGTCAGGCATGAAATTTATTCCACGGCCTTCCACTGTTTCATTATTGACATATACCTCCATGTTTACGTAAATAACATTGTTCGATGAAGAATATATACCGCCTTCTCCTACGCTCACATTGTCGAGAGAAGGACAGTTCTCAATGCCAAGAGATGTCATGGATGACGGGAAATAAGCTGTAGTGAGAGAAGGCATATTGTTCAAAGATATACCCTCAATTCCCTTTCCAAAGACAATCTCCTCCACATTAGGCATATCCGAAAGATCGATGGACGAACCTCCCCATCTGTCTTTCGCTCCGTCAGCCAGAGTCACCTTTCCACGCACATTACGAGGCAAGCATATCATGTTGACAGTGCTCCTCTGGTAAAGTGCACCGTCCTGAGCAAAGAAAGCAGTGTTGCCTTCATCAACCGTGATGCTCTCCAACAGGTCGCAATGTTCAAAAGCATACGACTGATAAAGAATCTCGGTTATCGTAGCCGGAAAGGAAACTGTCTTTAGTTTCGTTTTGTAACTCACGGCGTCGCAGTCCACTTTTGTGACAGTATAGACTGTGCCTTCATAACTCGTCTCACTCGGGAGAGCTAAATTTTCCACATCACCCGGGGTCGCCAGCAATGTTACGGTATGCTTTTCGGCATCGTTCACTTCATAGCGGTATCCGTCTATGTAAAAATTCTGACCGCTGACTGCCATTGACCACATCGAGATGCAGACAATTGATAATAAATAAGTAAATTTTCTCATAAAACTAAACTTGTTTTTAATTCATCTCATGAAAGGTTTTTATATTCTCAAAAATTCAATCTCCATAGATTTTAAAACAATCACAAAGATAGTTAATATCTATAAACGAGACGTCAATAAAACGTAAAACAATGTTAAATAAGAAAATTTTTCTTTCATAGCATAACGGTGAAACAGAATACATCATCATTTATTTAGAATAAAATCCGTAAGTTTGCAATGTCGTTAAGACACCTCTTATAATTATGAACAAGATAAACTATCAGCTCAGACTTGACGAGATAATAAAGCGCCACACGGCAGCCGGGGAGACGCCTACGCTGCTGCTGCACAGTTGTTGCGCGCCGTGCAGCAGCTATACCATAGAGTATCTGTCGCAGTATTTCCGCATCACGGTGCTCTATTACAACCCGAACATATCGCCCGAATCGGAGTATGACCACCGCATAGAGGAGCAACAGAGGTTCATCAGCGAACTGAAGACGGTGAACCCCGTGAGCTTCGTGGCCGGCGAGTACGACCCGCAGACGTTCTACAACGCCGTGCGCGGACTGGAGAACGAGCCGGAGGGCGGAGCAAGATGTATGGTGTGCTACCGCATGCGGCTCGAACGCGCGGCGCAGATGGCTGCCGAGCTCGGACTCGACTACTTCACCACAACGCTCACAATAAGCCCGCTGAAGCGTGCGGACAAGATAAACGAGATAGGCGAAGAGATAGCCGCGCAGACCGGAGTGAAGTTTCTGCCGTCCGACTTCAAGAAGCGTGGCGGATATCTGCGCTCCATAGAGCTGTCGCGCGAATACGGACTCTATCGTCAGAACTATTGCGGCTGCGTGTTCTCCAAACGTCAGTCGGAAGAACGCAACAACAAGTAAGCATGGACAACTCATCACCCATACTGGCACTCACACGCCAACGCATGCTGCTGCAGATGGAGTATGCCTGCGAGAAGGAGAACTTCCGCAAGCAGACCGAAGCCTTCGGCATAAAGCGGAAGGTGAAGCGCGGCGACGCGTGGTATCCCGTAAAGACGGGACGCACATACTATAACTCACTCAACCAGGAGGTGCTCGAGATAATAAGACAGGACGAGAGCGACATAGAACACAACTTCGAGTATGGCCGGCCGGTGTGCTTCTTCACAATAAACGAGCACGCCAAAGGCGACGAGAAGCACATACGCTATTTCCCGTTCACTGCCACGGTGAGCTTCGCCGAGGCCGACAGGATGGTCGTGGTGATGCCGGAGAGCAGCCGGATACTCGAACTGCAGCGCAGCGAGACGCCCATAGGCATACAGCTTTCGTTCGACGAGACATCGTACAGACTCATGTTCGAGGCGCTCGACCGCGTCATCAACGCCCGCTCAGGACGCCTGGCCTATCTGCGTGACCTGTTCTACTCGGGCATGAAGGCGGGACGATTCACGTTCGGTCCGACGCGCTTCCCGTGGCTGAACCCGTCTCAGGAGCACGCCGTAAACGAGATGATGGTGGCTAAGGACGTGATGGTGGTGCACGGGCCTCCGGGCACCGGCAAGACCACAACGCTCGTCGAGGGAATCTATGAAACGCTGCGGCGCGAGAATCAGGTGCTGGTATGCGCACAGAGCAACATGGCGGTGGACTGGATTTCGGAGAAGCTTGTAGATCGCGGACTGAACGTGCTGCGCATAGGCAACCCGACACGCGTGAACGACAAGATGCTCTCATTCACCTACGAACGGCGCTTCGAGGCTCATCCTGACTATCCGCAGCTGTGGAGCATACGCAAGGCCATACGCCAGCTGCGCAAGCAACGCCGACGCGGCGACGACTTCCACCAGAAGCTGGAGAGGCTGCGCAGCCGTGCCGTGGAGCTGGAACTGCGCATAAACAACGACCTGTTCAGCGATGCGCGCGTCATAGCATCGACCCTGACGGGCTCGGCAAACCGTCTGCTTGAAGGCATGAAGTTCGGCACTCTCTTCATAGACGAGGCGGCACAGGCACTCGAGGCTGCGTGCTGGATAGCCATAAGGCGCGCCACACGTGTGGTGTTTGCAGGCGACCACTGCCAGCTTCCGCCTACCATAAAGAGCATGGCGGCACTGAAAGCAGGACTGGGTACCACGCTCATGGAGCGCATCGTGGAGCGCAAGCCTGAGGTGGTGACGCTGCTCACGGTGCAGTATCGCATGAACGAGGAGATAATGCGTTTCCCCAACGAGTGGTTCTATCACGGACAGATAACCACCGCGCCACAGATAAAATACCGCGGAATACTCGACCTCGACTGCCCAATGACGTGGATAGACACGTCAGCACTCGAAGGCAAGGAGGAGTTTGTGGGCGAGAACTTCGGCCGCATCAACCGACAGGAAGCCGAGCTCACCGTCGCCACTCTCATATCCTACTTCAGCAAGATAGGCAAACAGCGGTTGCTCGACGAGAGCATCGACGTAGGCGTAATATCGCCCTACCGCGCACAGGTGCAATATCTGCGGCGGCTGATAAAGAAAAACGAGTTCTTCAAACCCTACCGTCACCTCATCTCCGTGAACACCGTTGACGGATTCCAGGGACAGGAACGCGACGTGATAGTAATCTCGCTGGTGCGTGCCAACGACGAGGGTCAGATAGGATTCCTGCGCGACCTGCGACGGATGAACGTGGCGATAACCCGCGCAAGGATGAAACTCATAATCCTGGGCGACACTGCCACGCTGACAAGGCATCCATTCTACAAGAAACTATACGAACACATAATGAAGGCTAACCGCCCATACGGCGACACGACAGCCTCAACGGACGACAGCGGAAGCGGCGAGACCGCCATCGGCGACGCCACGGAAACAAACACTCAAACACCCGAATTATAATAAAACAGACAGAACATTATGCTTCAACGTGACTATATACTGCGACTCATACGCGAGTTCATGGCAGCTCTCGAACGCATGCTCGAGAAAAAGGAAGTGGCCGACCGGCGCGAGGAGATAAAACAACTCTACGAACAATATGTAGGTCCTTACGCACTCTACCACAACGCGACAATCGACGAAGTGCTGCTCGCACTGGCAGGAATGGACGAGGAACAGCGTCTGCCGCGCATGGAGATGCTTGCCGAACTGTTCTATGCCGAGGCCGACACCGTGTCGAATCCGGAGCGCGACTTCCTTCTGGAGAAGGCTTTCGCGCTGTTCAGCATCATCGAACGGGATGGAAAGACATACTCGCTGAAGCGCAGATGGAAGATGCAGGACATACAAGAGAGAATATCAAACGGACAAACCGGCAAGACCAAGACAGATGAAAATATTCTTCAATCATAAGGAAGAGCTGTGGAACTCGTGGTCGCACGCGGCAGGAATCATCCTGGGCGTGGTGGCAGGAGCGGTGTTCATAGCCTGGTGTCTGCACACCGGCAACATCTGGGCAACCACCGGCATCATTCTCTATCTGTTCGGAATGTTGTGCTCATACGTGGCTTCCACCGTATATCATTCGCTCAGCGCATGGTCGAAATGGAAGGAACGGCTGCGCCGCTGGGACCACGCCGCAATCTACTGGCACATCGCCGGATCCTACTCGCCCATCACTCTGATAGCCCTGCGTGAGTGTGGTGCATGGGGATGGGCACTGTTTGTGTTCATCTGGACGGCTGCCATAGCCGGCACAATCATGAGTTTCCTGCGGCTGAAAGACCACAGCCACGTGGAGACAATATGCTTCGTGGCAATGGGTCTGAGCGTGCTCGTAGCGTTCAAACCGCTTATCGACAGCGTGAGCGACGTGTCCATGGCGTGGCTCATAGCCGAAGGCGTGAGCTACATCACCGGTGCAGTGTTCTACAGTCTGAACAAACGCAGGTTCATGCACACGGTGTTCCACTTCTTCGTTCTGCTCGGATCGGTGTGCCATATATTCGCCGTATGGCACATACTCATGACTTATCTTTAAACAAAATCATCCTGACTGCTTATCTGTTCACAACCTACAATGTAATAAAAACACTAAAACAATCTTCTCAGACATGACAAAGACAAGGACCATATTGCTCATGCTGATGCTTGCCATCGTGGCAGGCACGGCACATGCACGCGGCAAAGGCAAGACACCGGCCGACAAACAGCCGAGAATAATAAACATCATCAACTTCATACGTCAGACCGACTACCGCGTGGAAGACGCCGACCGTAAGCTCTACGAGACGGTTTGCCGGCAGGTGGAGCTGGTAAACCGTTACAATCTTCCGGCAACATTCCTGCTCGAATACGACGCGCTCATCAATCCGCTGTACCAGAATCTGCTGAAGACAAGGCTGAAAAAAGGTTCGGAGATAGGCGCATGGTGGGAGCTGACACAACCGCAGATTGAGGCGGCGGGACTGAAATGGCGCGGCGAATATTCGTGGGTGTCGCACGCAAACATAGCTTTCAGCACAGGATACACCAAGGAAGAGCGCGAGCGTCTGGTGGATGTCTATATGCAGAAGTTCAAGGAGATATTCGGATATTACCCCAAATCGGTGGGCTCATGGTTCATCGACGCTCACACTCTGGCATATATGCACGACAAGTATGGCATAGAAGCGTCGTGCAACTGTAAGGACCAGATAGGCACGGACGGCTACACTCTGTGGGGAGGATACTGGAATCAGGCCTACTATCCCAGCCGACTCAACGCATACATGCCTGCCCAGACAGCCGAAGGACAGATACCGGTGCCCATCTTCAGGATGTTGGGCAGCGACCCGATATATCAGTATGACGACGGACTGGGCAACGAACGGCAGGGCGTAATATCGCTCGAGCCGGTCTATCCGCACACCGGAATGAACCGCAAATGGGTGGATTATTTCTTCGACGCACTCACCGACGGCCCGTGTCTTGCCTTCGGATATGCACAGGCAGGACAAGAAAACTCGTTCACCTGGGACAATATGCGCAAGGGACTCGAGATGCAGATGCCGCTCATCGACTCGCTCCGACGTGCCGGACGACTGCGTGTGGAGACGCTCGGCGAGTCGGGACGATGGTTCAGAAAGAACTTCAAGCTCACTCCTGCCACGGCTGTCACCACGGTGAGCGACGTGCGTGGCGAAGGCAACAAGACCGTATGGTACGACAGCCGCAACTATCGCGCCAACCTGTTATGGGAGAAGGGACGGTTCAGATTCCGCGACATACACTTGTTTGACGAGCGTTTCAAGTCGGAATATCTCGACAAACCGGGCACGGGCAACCAATTTCTTTTCTACACGCTGCCCGTTATCGACGGCTTCATGTGGAGCAAGGGCGACGACCGCGCGGGACTTATGATTGTGAAAGTGAATGATGACGGAAGCACGGAGGAGCTCCGTCTCGATAATCCTACGGTGAAGGAGCGCGGCAAAAGTGTGCTCGAAGTGAGCGGCACCGACCAATACGGCCACACATTCGGCATCGTCCTGCGCGACGACCGAATAGAAGTTAGCTCGCCCGACGCCGGCAACGACGACGCTTGGGCACTGCAACTGCACTCCGCTCCCGATGCTCCGCTGCCCTTCACAACAATCGGCGACAAGTCTGTCGAAGCCGTATTCCGCGGCTATTCCTACTCCGTAGGCTGCTCGAAGGGCTGTTTCAAGGAAGTGGATGACAACGGAAACCGCACCATCCGCATCTGTCCGGACAGGGGAAAGATAGTGATTGACTGTGCCCGATGAACCTGACAGAATGTCAATAATTGAGCCGCGAGCGCTCAAAAACACGCCCTTAGACGATGAATAGCAACGCATACGACAGGGTTGTGTAAACAATTCGGAAAGTTTTCTTTGCAGTGTCTGCAAGTTGAACTATCTTTGCATAAGATATAGCGGCACTCGGGAAATTAAGAGTAAACTCTCTTTCCACTCGTTGGCAATATCTTTGCATAAGATATAGCGGCACTCGGGTGACTTAGGATAAACTCTTTCCGACTATCTGCAATATCTTCATACGTGAAATAACAACAATATATAATGGACTGGATAAACGCACTTCTCGGCACAAACACGGCCGCACAGACCATCATTGTGCTGTCGATGATAACCGCAGCGGGACTTGCTCTTGGCAAACTTCACATACGCGGTATCTCGCTCGGAATTGCATTCGTATTCTTCGTAGGCATCATCGCCGGACAATTAGGATTCAAAGCAGACCTGCACATGGTGGGATTCGCCGAGACATTCGGACTGCTGCTCTTCGTATATACCCTCGGTCTGCACGTCGGACCGAGCTTTGTGGGCATGATGCGCAACGAAGGCGTGGCACTCAACATGTGGGGACTCGCCGTGATTATCGTCGGCACCATACTGGCAATACTTCTGTGTCCGCTGACCGGCATCAGCATGCCGAACATGACCGGAATACTCTGTGGCGCGACAACCAATACTCCTGCCCTTGCCGCGGCACAGCAGGCACTCAACAGCGCAGGCCTGCCAAGCAGCGGAGCGGCACTGGGATGCGCCGTGACCTATCCGCTCGGAGTTGTCGGAGTGATTCTGGCAATGATATTCATACGCCGTTTCTTCGTAAAGCCTTCCGACCTCGAGCCACGCAACAAGAGCACTGAGGACAACACATACATAGCGCAATACATCGTTGTGAACCCGGCACTAAACAACAAAACCATCTCCGAAATATCGCAGATGACCCACCGCCATTTCATCATCTCGCGCATCTGGCGCGACGGAAAGGTGATAGTGCCGCTGGCCGAGACAAAGATGCAGCTGAACGACAGCGTGCTCGTGGTGACCAATATAGACGAATCGGAAGCCATGGACATCCTGTTCGGAAAGAAGGTGGAGAAAGACTGGAACCGCGACAAGGACCGCATCGACTGGAACGCGATAGACAGCAACGTGGAGAGTCGCGTCATACTGCTCACACGCACCAGCCTCAACGGCAAGACACTCGGTGCACTGCACATGCGCACAGCCTACGGAGTGAACGTCAGCCGAATAATGCGCGGCGACATCAAACTGCTTGCCAGCGACGACCTGCGACTGCAATACGGCGACCATCTGACCGTTGTCGGCGCACCGAGCGACATAGAACATGCCGAGAAATTCCTCGGCAACGCCGTCCAAGTGCTCAACGAGCCGAACCTCGGAGCCATATTCCTCGGCATGATTCTCGGTCTTGCCATAGGCATGATTCCTATCCATCTGCCGGGAATGAGCGCACCAGTGCACCTCGGCATCGCCGGCGGAGGCATCATAATGGGAATACTCGTGGGAGCACTCGGCCCGCGCGCCCACTTCATCAGCTACACCACGCGCTCCGCATCGCTCATGCTACGCAAGCTCGGACTGTCACTCTATCTGGCGTGTCTCGGTCTGGAGGCGGGCAGCGACTTCTTCAGCACTGTGGTACGCCCCGAAGGTCTGATGTGGGTTGCCACAGGATTCATCATCACTGTCGTGCCTCTCATCATCGTGGGTCTGCTTGCCCTGCACACACGCAAGTTCGACTTCGGCACCATCTGCGGCATTCTCTGCGGCTCGATGGCCAACCCCATGGCGCTGAGCTACGCCAACGACACACTCAAAGGCGACACCGCCGCCGTGAGCTACACGTCGGTTTATCCGCTCGGAATGTTCGTCCGGGTGATAATAGCACAGATAATCATCATGTTCTCCGTCTGAACACTTATCACGAATACATGCCCACCTATATATAATAACCCCGACGTCGCTTCGCGCTGACGCCGGGGTTGTTTCGTATTATGCAGCGACCTGTGCCATGACAGGCCGCCTTCAGCACAGTTTACTTGTTCATGATGCCGCGTATCTCCTCGACAATCTGCTCGTCGGTGAGCTTGTTGTCGCGCATCAGCTGCCGGACATCGTAGCGGTCGTAAAGTGCTTTCTTCACGCCGAAGTTCATTGTCTTCATGTCCGAAGGACCGTAGAAGCGGCTTATGCGCTCGCCGAAACCACCGTCCACACAGCCATCCTCCAGCGTCACAACCAGCTGATGGTCTGCCTTCAGGCTCTCAAGCAGCTCCTCGTCAGTGCCACTGATATAGCGCGGATTTATCACCGTAGCCTCTATGCCGCACTCCTTCAGCGCGTCGGCCACACGTTCTGCCTTGGCGAAGAAGTTGCCCAGACCTATCAGAGCCACGCCACTGCCGCGACGCACCACCTTGTAGCGGTTGAGCTCTGAATAGTCGGTGTCGCACGGTTCGGCGCTGTGATGCACCTCTCCTTCCGGCACACGCAGTGCGACAGAATATTTGTCCTGCTCTATTGCCCACTTCTCCATGGCTATCATCTCCTCCACCGATACCGGAGCGAGATATACAAGGTTTGGAATATGGCTCAACATCGGGATGTCGAAGAAGCAGATGTGAGTGAAATCATTCATTCCGAAGACCGATGCACCCACCACGTTTATCACGGCCGGATTGCCGTTCACGCAGAGGTCCTGCGCCATCTGGTCGTAAGTACGCTGCAGGAAAGTGGCGTAAGTGCTGAACACCGGATGCGCACCGCGGCGCGCCATGCCCGACGCCATTGCCACTGCCTCTTCCTCGGCGATGCCCACATCCACGTGCTGTGCGCCCGCCTCGCGGCGCTGTTCGGGTCCGAAGCCCAGCGATGCCGGCACAGCTGCCGATATGCACACCAGCTTCTCGTCGCGCTTCATCTCCTCTCTGAGCCAGTTGCCCAGAATCTGTGCCGAGCTCTCCTTAGCCTCGACAGGCTTCAGCACGCCCGTCTCTATGTCGAACGGCATGTTCCAGTGCCACTGCTCCTTGTTCTCCACGGCCGGATCCCATCCGTGTCCCTTCTCCGTGTGTATATGAACCACTGTCGGATGCGGAGTGTCCTTAACGGCCTTGAAAGCCTCGATGAGCGTCTCGATGTTGTTGCCCTGCTCCACATACTTGTAGTCGAAGCCCATCGCCTTGAATATGTTCAGCTCAGCCTCGCCGTTTGTCTCGCGCAGCAGTTTAAGGTTGCGGTACAATCCGCCGTGGTTCTCGGCTATAGACATCTCGTTGTCGTTCACCACTATTATTATATTGGTGCCCAGCTCGGCAGCCATGTCAAGGCCTTCGAAAGCCTCGCCTCCGCTCAGCGAGCCGTCGCCTATCACCGCCACCACGTTCTCCTTGCCTCCGAGAATGTCGCGCGCCTTCTGCAGACCGGTGGCAAGAGCCACCGACGTAGAGGTATGACCAATCTCGAAGCAGTCGTATTCGGGCGACTCCGCCGGACTGCTGTAGCCCGACACCTCGGCCATGCGCGTGCTGTCGATGAATCCGTAAGCACGTCCCGTAAGCATCTTGTGCGGATATATCTGGTGCGACACATCGAACACGATCTTGTCTTCCGGCATATTGAATACATAGTGCAGTGCAATCGTAGCCTCCACGAATCCGAGGTTAGGACCCACGTGTCCGCCTATCATACTGTCACGTTTGAGTATGCCTCCGCGTATCTCGGCGGCAAGAAGTCTCAGTTTTTCTGCCGGCAGGTTCTTGATGTCTGCCGGTGATTTTATATTTTCCAGTAACATATCAGATAATTATTTGTGAATTTGCTGTTATGAATAAGACTTCTGCGGAATGCTCCATGCAGCTAATCTGGTGCAAAGATACTACAAAATCGCTTCTTCCCGAAATATTTGTATTTACCATTTTTACGGTAAATATTACCTTCATCAACGCCGGCCGTACACTATACGCGCAGCCACACGGCAGTGCTGTGCCGTCGTCAAATGCCTCATAAAACAAAAAGGTTGTATCTGAACTCAGATACAACCCCGCATAACTCTAACCTCACGGCCAAAAATTATCGCATGATGAAATTTCTTTGTTACTTTACTTTCTTTGTATTTGTCATTTTACAACATGTTTCTTACCGTTCACGATATATATGCCCTTTGGCAGACCTTCGAGCGATGTGCCATCAGCCACTTTCTGGCCATTGATGTTGTAAACACCTTCCATTGCCTTGTCGCCGGGCACTTCTGTCACGATGCCATTGATGTCGGTTGTTCCGCCTTCACCTTCGATGGCCATCACCTTAGAATTGCTGCTCGTGGTAAGATCGGTTATGTACCAGCATGTACCGAGCAGACCATCCCATGCTTGCGGCAGATGATACATCTTGCCACCCGACATGACGTATGAACCTGCGGGCACAGGTGTATCACCTTGCTTTTCTCCAGGACGATGATAGAAGTATGTGTAACTTAGTTTTCCGCCAGTTACTTCTACTGTACTATTATCCGGAGTGACCATACCTTTAGGACAGCTTACACCCTCGATGTTGTATATGTTTCCGTATGGGAATACCATATCCTTTGATGCGACAGCGTCGCCTTCTGATTTCACAGTGAATTTGTATTCCTTACCTTCACCATACTCAGACTCAGGGTCAGGTGCGTTTGTCACACAGATAAGATAGCATCCTCCGCGCTCTATTGCTGGTTTGCTGTTATCGGTGAGGTCAACCGGTGTGAACAATATCTGATCCTTGTTCTGTGGGTTAACACCCTCAAGTTTGCAGAGTTTGGCGTCTTCACCGAATGTCTCTGTTATCTGAGAACCATATACATCCATAGGCAATGTGATGGCATTCCAATTCCATTTATCATTTTTCGGTTCACTCAACACGAACTTACGGCTGAGGTGGAACGTATACGACTGCTGGTATTTGTTATGATCAACTTCATTTACATCACGCTGATAAGCGTCAAGACCTATTGCGTTCTGTCCGATATAATACAGGCCGAAGTTATCTACATATACACGACCTTCAGTGCCTTTCTTGTTCACACCCAGCTTCAGAGTACCGGTTCCGTTGCCATCATCCGTTACATTCACATATACTCTTACTCTATGGGAAGACTCGTCCGGTTCGTATGCATTTCCCTTCGCAAGGAAATAGGCTGCTGCGACGTTGCGGCGGAAATATTGATTATTTGTACCTACTATATGTTGCGAAGGGAAATCATCAGTCCAATAATCATAATCAAGAGCCTCCTTAAAGTCACTTACATAACCATCAAAAGTAGTTTGATCTTCATCGTTGAGCACCGGTATCAACGTTTCTGCTCCGTTAGCGAACAGATATGCATTTGAAGCACCTGTTGTATTATCATTATTGTATGCACCGTTCTTATATGTTGCATAGTCATTCTTGTCGAAGAAAGCCTGTGCCTCTACCATATAAAGTCCAGGTTTCAGACCTGTGATTTCCTGAAAGAACTCTACGGGAGACTCTTCACTCGCATTAACAGCTCCTATCTCAAGACATCCGAAAGCACCGTAAGCCCTCGCATAGTCATCACTATTTTGAAAACCTTCATCACCTTGTTGGATAGCTCCAAGATGCGGATCAATGGTTGTGCAATAGTCGTCATTGCTATAATTCAGACCTGTCACCTTCCAGAATAGGTTATTCTCATCACTTACATTTCTGAGGAAGCGTGAGTTTCCTATAAGTCCGGTAATGTTGTAACGTCCCTGCTGTGCGACAGCTTCCAATATTGTATTATAATCGTCACGCTTTATCAGACACCATTCATCCGGTCTTAAACGTGAATCTACTACATGAACATAGCCAACGCCATCGCCACCATCATAATGAGTATACCAATAAGTTCTTTGTCTATCACCAATAAAGGATAACTCATATATGTTATCTTTTCCGGCTACTGGGGTGAAACGTATATCAGAATCATCTGTGCCTCTGTCTATATATGTCTTATATGTATTCCAGACATCTCCGGGGTTATAGATATCCACACCAAGATATCCACCTTTATGAGATGGATTATAAATAGCAGACTCAAGACGATATTTTCCATCAGTTGTTTTAGTAACCTCAAAGCGTATTCCTCTATCGCTCAATACAGCCTGCGCTCCGAATTCTCCACCACCATGCACGAATTTCTTGTTGGTAACATTATACAGATAGACATAAACAGGAGTTTTTCCATCGTCTTCCATCTTATCTGCAACATCCGCAGGATTGACAGCCTTATCCAGCAGCATGTCGTCAATGGTCTGGGCGAAGCCACTCTGTGTGCCACCCAATATCAGGAACAATATCCCGATAAACAATTTAGTAAAATGCTTCATGTTATTTACTTTCAATTTATACACCGTTATTTGTTACACATTAATCCCATACAGAATAAGAGTTCTGCTCATAGTATTGCTTTTCCAAGTCAGTTCCGTCATCGCCCGGCATTGTTCCGTCATCCACGATATCAACGCCCGCATCTGTTTGTTCACCGGTGGTATTGTACGATGAATAACTTGCCATAACCGGCTCAGCCTCCATACCAATAACCGTAACCAGAGGTTTCACATACTTTTTTTTCTTCATGTCCTTATTAGTTTATAGTTTCTGTTATTAATGTTCATTATTCCATTTCGTCTACGACCAAAGTTCCTGTACGACATTGCGTACAAGGCAAGAAGTACTCAATTATTAAGAATTGATAGCGACATAACATATATTTTTGCCTAAAGATTGACGTTGATTAGAGCGGCAAATTCTTTTTATTTATTTATTTTTTTTAATTTTCAGATATTTTGCTTAATTACATCTTTGTATATCATATACCTCATTTACAGAGGTATATACTATTTGTAAGCGGCATAAAACAGATAAAAATAAGTGTATCAGAGGGTTAGCAGTTTGTTATATATTTTCCGCCGATTGTGACTTTTATCCGTTAAATTATGTGAACGCGAAGGCTTTTGTTAGCATAATATTTTGTTACAAAGCATATAATGGATATCTTTGTCGAAGATTTCTTTTTTAAAAAAGTATTAATGTTGCTACACCTCTGTAAATAAGGTATATACTTTTTTTTAAAAATATTCGACATATCAAACAGATTTTAGTGCGCGCCCCGTCCGGAATGTGTTTACGGACAGTTCGTTTCATGTCGGCCTGCACGTCTCCGCCGTCCACATCCCTGTGCCCCGTCCGTCGCATCACGACAGGTGCGCTACCGCCGTATTTCGTCGCGCAACGCCAATCCACGGACAGTCAACAGGTAAAGCCGACGACGATAATGTATAAATATGCAGTTCTGCAAATCGGTTTTGCATAAATATTCACCCTCAACTCGAAATTAAGCCACTTATTTCGCGCCACAAAACTTTTGGCCGCAAATACGCGAGTTTTGAGCGATTTGCGCAAGTGGTTGTCAGTCAGCGGTTTGCGCTTTACGGCAATCCGACGGCCCCGGTGTCGCGTTGCAAAATGGCCCATATTGCAGTCCGAAATGGCCCATTTCGTGCTGCGATATGCCCAATATCGTGCTCTGATATGGCCCGTTTCAGGGTGCGAAAAAGCCCATTTCGCAAAACCGACCGATTTTTCATGCCTTTCGGAAGCGGGAATCATACGGGTAGATAAAGAAAATTACGTCCGGAAAAGCCCTTTTCGCCGCGCTCCGTTTTCTATTTCGCGAAAAAATTTTGTCAGGATTTTTTACTTTTCAAATTGCATATATATGCAGAAAACCGCGTCATTAAGCCCGTTTCGCCACGGCCTGCCCGGCTGACTCACCGCGCCCGGTCGAGCCTCGTCCGCCTGCAAGCCGCGTAACGGAATGGCGCACCGTATATCTGTAAAAATGGTTGTTTTCTCCGTAATATCTTTGCGGCCGCCGACAATGTTTTTGCATATCTTTGCACCGTGGGCGTAACATTGCTGCGCACGACGCGCAGCCCCACTCTACCGCCATACATCTGCGAGCGTGTGCACAGCCCTTGCGACAAGCCCTGTGCACACGCCACAGTTTACCGACGAAAGGCCCGTGACGGCACGCAACAACAGGGCGCACCATGCGCCGAATGACAGACAGTAAGGTGTAACGCTATTTTTTTGTATCCGAGATGCGGATATTTCCGTTTTTTTCATAACTTTGTCAACATATAAGACCTTTAACAGTCTCATTCTGAAACAACCTGACAAAGCGCACACCGCCACCGCGACGCAACCAGCCCGACAGGCGACGGCACGACACATCAACGCACGCCCACACAAGGACACGACGTCCTGACAAACCGGACAAAACCATTTAAACAATAAAAAGATATGATCAGAAGACTTTTGCTTTCCACATTTGTATTATTATTGTCGGCAGCCGCAATGGCGCAGTCGAAGGTTTACGTGACGCGCGACATCTCGCCAGAATCGCTCATAAAGATATACGAGGCGCTCGGACGCAAGGCAAAGGGCCGCGTGGCAGTGAAAGTGAGCACCGGCGAGGCCGGCAACCCCAACTATCTGCAGCCCTCGCTCATCGGTCCGCTGGTGAAGAAGGTGAACGGCACCATCGTAGAGTGCAACACGGCTTACGGCGGGCGCCGCAGCAGCACGGAGGAACACATGCGCGTGGCTGAGGAACACGGATTCACCAAGATTGCCAAGGTGGAGATAATGGACGCCAAGGGCGAGTTCAAGATACCTGTGCGCGACACCACCAACATAAAGTACGACCTCGTGGGAACGGGACTGAAGAACTACGACTTCATGATAAACCTCGCCCACTTCAAGGGTCATCCCATGGGCGGCCTGGGCGGAGTGATAAAGAACCAGAGCATAGGCGTGGCCTCTGCCAACGGCAAGGCGTACATCCACTCGGCGGGCTATCAGAACAAGGTGGAGGGTGTCTGGGGACACACTCAGAATCAGGACGGATTCCTCGAGTCGATGGCCGCGGCCGCACAGGCAGTGGCCGACTACTTCGGCGACAACATCCTGTACATCAGCGTGATGAACAACATGTCGGTGGACTGCGACTGCGTGTCGAAGCCTGAGAGTGTGAAGCTGAAGGATTACGGCATTCTGGCATCGCTCGACCCCGTGGCTCTCGACCAGGCTTGCGTGGACATCATCTTCAACATGACTCCAAGCGAGGGCAACGACAACGCTCCGCTCGTTGAGCGCATCAAGTCGCGCCACGGCACACACACCATTGAGCACGCGGAGAAGATAGGTCTGGGCAGCCGCAAATATCAGCTCATCAGCATAGACAAATAAACATAACCATACAATAACATTATGCAACACGAAGCCAAACTGTACACTCTCTCACTCAGAGAGCAGCGCACTTATGTGCTCACCGCTCTCTTTGTGCTCGGCAACATAGCCTTGCCGCAGCTGTGCCATCTGGCACCCTACGGCGGACAGATGTTTCTGCCGATATTCTTTTTCACACTCATAGGAGCCTACAAATACGGTCTCACCGTAGGTCTTGCCACCGCAGTGCTCTCGCCCATCGCCAACTCGCTGCTCTTCGGCAGCCCCGCCGGAGCAATGCTTCCGCCGATGCTGTTGCAGTCGGTGCTGCTCGCCGTGGTGTCGGCAGCCCTCGCCCGCCGCATGGCCGACAGGGTTACGCCCGCCGCTCTGGCGTGTGTGGCCACAGGCTGTCTGCTCGCCGGTCTGCTCATAGAGCGCGCCATGATAAGCGTTGACCACAGCGTGCTCACCTCCCTGGTGCGCGCCGTGCCGGGACTTCTGCTCCAGATATTCGGAGGATATTATCTCATCAGAAAACTATAAAACCACTTAACGATGCTGAGAAAGACAAGAATAATACTCGCGGCGGTGTTCTATGTGCTCATCACGTTGCTGTTTCTCGACTTCACGGGCACGCTGCGCTTCTGGCTCGGATGGACGGCCAAGATACAGTTTCTGCCGGCCGTGCTGGCGCTGAACGTACTGGTGGTGCTGGCACTCATCGTGCTCACGCTCATCTTCGGACGCATCTACTGCTCCGTCATCTGTCCGCTGGGCGTCATGCAGGACATCATCGCGCGCCTGGGACGGCGCGGACACCGCAACAAATACAGCTATTCGCCCGAAAAAAAGTGGCTGCGCTACGTCATGCTTGCCTTCATGGTGGTGACGCTCGTGGCGGGACTGGTGCCGCTGGCGGCACTCATCGCTCCCTACAGCAGCTACGGACGCATGGCCGCCAACCTGCTGCAACCTATATATATAGGTATTAACAACCTGCTGGCCATGGCAGCCGAGCGTTTCGACAGCTACGCTTTCTATGAGCGCGACATCTGGGTGCGCTCGTGGCCTACGTTCGTCGTGGCAGCCGTGTCGTTCGTCGTCATTGCCGTTCTGGCGTGGCGCGGCGGACGTAGCTACTGCAACACCATCTGCCCCGTAGGCACAGTGCTCGGCTTTTTGTCGCGTTTCTCGTGGCTGAAGATACGTTTCGACGAGAGCAAATGCACCAGCTGCCGCCTCTGCGAGCGCAACTGCAAGTCGGCATGCATTGATGTCAAGAACCATAAAATAGACTACAGCCGCTGCGTGGCGTGCGGTGACTGTCTCGGAAAATGCAAGTTCGACGCCATAAGCTACACCACGCGCAAACCCAAACCGGCCGTTGCCAAGGCGGCAAAGACTGAAGGCGGCGCAAAGGTGGATACCTCGAAGCGTGCCTTCCTCTTCGGAGCGGTGACAGCAGCAGCATCGGCCGCCATAGCCGAGGAGAAGGTGAAGCTCGACGGCGGACTGGCAAAGATAGAGAAAAAGGTAAGCCCCGAGCGCCAGACACGCATCACTCCGCCGGGATCTTTGTCGGCACGCCACATGGCTCAGCACTGTACCGCGTGCCAGCTGTGCGTGGCCGAGTGTCCTAACGACGTGCTGCGGCCATCCACAAAGCTCGACACCTTCATGCAGCCCGAAATGTCTTACGAGCGCGGCTACTGCCGTCCGGAGTGCACACGCTGCTCTGAGGTGTGCCCGACGGGTGCCATCAAACTCACCACGAGTGCCGAGAAGACAGCCATACACTTCGGTCACGCCGTGTGGATAAGAAAGAACTGTGTGCCGATAACCGACGGACAGGCCTGCGGCAACTGCGCGCGCCACTGCCCGGTGGGTGCCATCACCATGGTACCTCTCTATCCCGAGGCACAGGAGGAAGAGCACAAGGACGAGAAGAAAGCAAGTCTGAAGATACCGGTGGTCAACGAAGAGATGTGCATCGGATGCGGAGCGTGCGAGAATCTTTGTCCTTCACGGCCGTTCCCGGCAATCTACGTGGAGGGTCACGAGGTGCACCGCAGAAGATGAGCACACGCACATCACCGACACAAATAATTATCAACACACAATAAAGAAACATATATGACTAACATAAAAGACAAGATATCACGACGGGGATTCCTCAAAATCATGGGCGGAACGGCTGCCGCGGCTACGGCGGCAATGACGGGATGCAAGGAGAAGGACCTCTCGACAGAAGACGACTACAAGAATCAGGTGGAACCGCCGAAGGGTAAGATGACATTCCGCACCGACCCGAAGACGGGTCAGAAGGTCTCGATACTGGCCTACGGCATGATGCGTCTGCCGTCGGAAGAGCGCGGATCGGCACGCGAGAACGCCGACTCGCCCATCGATCAGGAGCAGGTGAACCGCCTCGTAGACTACGCAATAGAGCACGGTGTGAACTATTTCGACACGTCGCCCATGTACTGTCAGGGTATGTCGGAGCGCGCCACGGGCATCGCTCTGAGCCGTCATCCGCGCAGCTCTTACTTCATAGCCACCAAGATGTCGAACTTCGCGGCAGAGAATCAGACGCGCGAAGGGTCGATAGCCATGTTCGAGAACTCGCTCAAGGAGCTTCAGGTGGATTACATCGACTTCTATCTGCTCCACATGATCGGCGGAAGCGGTATGGAGGAATTCCGCCGCCGGTTCATCTACAACGGCATTCTCGACTGGCTGCTCGAGCAGCGCGAGAAGGGACGCATACGCCATCTGGGATTCTCTTACCACGGCGACGTAAGCGTGTATGACTATCTTCTGGCCAACCACGACAAATACAAGTGGGACTTTGTGATGATTGAGCTCAACTATCTTGACTGGAAACACGCCAAGGACATCAACGACAGCAACACCAATGCCGAGTATCTCTACAACGAACTCGACAAGCGCAATATTCCGGTAATGGTGATGGAACCGCTGCTCGGCGGCCGTCTCTCCAACGTGCCGGAGCCTATCGCCGTGGAGATAAAGCAGCGCGCGCCTGAACAGACGGTGGCGTCGTGGGCGTTCAGATATGCTGCCAGCAAGCCGCGCGTGCTCACAGTGCTGAGCGGAATGACCTATATGGAGCATCTGAAGGACAATCTGCTCACGTACAGTCCGCTCGTTCCGCTGAAAAAGGAAGAGGAGGACTTCCTCGAGCAGATAGCGAAGAAGATACTGACGTTCATGCTCATACCGTGCAACGACTGCAAATACTGCATGCCGTGCCCATACGGCGTTGACATTCCGGGCGTACTTCTACACTATAATCTCGTGAAGAGCGAGGAGCGTCTGCCCGAGGACAAGCGCGACCCTAACTACGCACGCTACCGCCGCGAGTTCATCATCGGACAGAACCGTGCCGTTGATGAGGAGCGCCAGGCCAACCACTGTATAGGCTGCGGACAATGTGTGCCGCACTGCCCGCAACGCATCGACATCCCGGCACGCCTGCACGAGATAGACCAACTTGTTGAAAGATTAAAACAGAAGCTATGAGACTGACGGCAATCTGCATGGCTCTCATGGCATCGGCGGCGGCCGGTGCCGAAACAACTATATTCAATGATTCCATCAGGCAGAACATCGCCGAGGTGGTGGTGACGGGTACACGCAACACCACCGACGTGCGACATCTGCCCATGACCATATCCACCGTCAGCCGCAAACGGCTCACGGCAGACTTCCGCGAGTCGGTATTGCCCACAGTCAACGAGCTTGTGCCGGGACTGTTCGTGACGAGTCGCGGAGTGATGGGCTACGGAGTGTCCACCGGAGCGGCGGGCTCGATAAAGCTGCGCGGCATCGGCAGCGGTGCGTCCATGCTTGTTCTCGTGGACGGACAACCGCAGTATGCGGGCCTCTACGGCCATCCCATACCCGACGCGTGCCTCACCATGACGGCGGAACGCGTGGAAGTGCTGCGCGGACCGGCCTCACTGCTCTACGGATCTAACGCCATGGGCGGCGTGATGAACATCGTTACGCGACAGGCAAAGGCCGACGGCGTAAGGACAGACATATCGTTCGATGGCGGATCGTACGGTTCGCTGCACGGCGAAGTGGGCAACGAGGTGAAGTCGGGACGATTCTCCAACGCCGCCGCACTGTCCTACAGCCGCACCGACGGCCACCGTCCCAACTCGCAATTTGAGCAGTTCGCCGGATTCATCAGACCCGTATGGACATTCAACGACAACTGGAAGGCGAGCGGCGAGGCCAATGTGACCTACTTCAAAAGCTCGAACCCCGGACCGGTATCGGCTCCGCTGATAGACAACGACATGAAGATAACACGCGGAACGGCCGCCCTTGCACTGGTGAACGACTACGACCGCACATCGGGTGCGTTGCGGGTGTATTACAACTGGGGCCATCACAACATAAACGACGGCCACACCGCCGACGAGAGTCCGCAGACATCGCTATATCTGCACGACGATGTCATGGCGGGAGTGTCGCTCTATCAGAGTATGGAACTCTTCGAAGGCAACCGCACAACGGTGGGTTTCGACTACCAGCACTTCGGCGGCAAGGCTTGGAACAGGGCCATTGAGGGAGGCGCAGAGAAGGTGATAGCCGACAAGACGCAGGACGAATTCGCAGGATATGTGGACTTCAGACAGGACATAACGCCGTGGCTCACGGCAGGAGCAGGACTTCGTGTGGACCATCATTCGCGCTCGGGCACACAGCTCGTACCGCAGGGCGGTCTGTCGTTCCGACTCTCGCCCGACGCAGAGATAAGGGCAATGGTGAGCCGCGGATTCCGCAATCCGACCATAAAGGATATGTATATGTTCAATCCTAAGAACCCCGATCTGGAGGCGGAAAGCATGACCAACTACGAGCTGTCGTGGTCGCAGCGGTTCATGGACGGCCGTCTGAAGGCAGGAGTGAACGTGTTCTACCTCAAGGCCGACAATCTCATAACGACCGTATTCACCAACGGACGACCACTGAACATGAACACCGGCAAGACGGAAAACAGCGGCGTGGAGGCCGAAATGGCGCTGCGCGCATCGCAGAACCTCACCGTCAACGCCAACTACAGCTATCTTCACACGAGCGCACACATCACCGGCGCACCCGAGCACAAGCTGTATGCCGGCGCGACATACACCCTTAACCGGCTCACTCTGAACACCGGACTGATGTATTTTGCCGGTCTGCTCACCAGCGAATCGACCGACGACACATCGCACGCCGCCCTATGGCACCTCACGGCAAGCCTGCGCGTGGGCAAGGCACTGCATTTGTATGTGAGAGGTGAGAACCTCCTCGCACAGAAATACGAGATAAATAAAGGTTTCACAATGCCTCGGGCAACTGTTGCAGCGGGCATGAAACTTAATCTGTAATAATTTTCATACACTGTGGAGCGCAGCATTTTGAAACTTCAAAATTTGCTGCGCTCCTTCTTTTACTGTATCTTTGCATACTATTAAAAAAGCCCGACATCATGAATAAAAGTCTTTCATTATGCCGGCTTATGCCCTTACGAGCATTAATAACGGAGCATACCGAACAACCAAAAAGGAAAACTGAGATATATTATGAAAACATTCGGGAAAAACATTCCCCTCATCGCAGTTGTTGTCATAGCCATGGCAATGCTGCTGCCGTTTCTTTGGCAAAACGACTTCTTCAGCATGGACGAGCCACGCGAAGCGCTTGTGGCCGTATCGATACTTAAAGACGGAAACCTGATACTGCCCTTCACATCGGGTGGCGACCTGACGGCTTGCCCGCCGCTCTACCATCTGTGCGTGGCACTGTTGTCGCTGCCGTGGGGTCACGTGAGCGAGTTCAGCTCGCGACTGCCCGCCGCCCTGTCGCTGATAGTCATGTGCGCGGTGGTCTTCGCCTTCATGCGCAGACGCACGACAACCCTGCGCGCCATGCTCGCCCCGCTGATCATGCTCACCGCCTACGGCCTTCACCGCGATGCCCTTACATGCAATCCCGGCATCATGGCCACAGCCTTCGCCACCGGAGCAATGCTTCTGCTCTACCGCTGGCATGAGAACGGCGACCGACGCCTGCCTCTCGCGGCCACGCTCTGCATGGCTCTCACGGGACTGACCACCGGTCCGTTCATGGTGTTGCTGCCGCCAATAGTGATGTATGTCTATCTTCTCGTGCGCGGCGAAGGCAGCAAGAGCGCAGCCGCGAAGTTGGCCTTATGCACCGTCATCGCGCTCGTCGTGCCGGCACTGTGGTACGTCGCCGCATTCATGCAGAGCGGCGGACGCTTCGGCGAGCTGTTCATGGCCTACCACTACGGTTCGCTCAAAGGCATAACCACGCAAAACCTGTTCGACCATAACTTCATAGGCAACCTGGCATACGCCGCCACCGGTTTCGCCCCCTGGCTCATATTCATTGTGTTCACGCTCTTCGCCCGTCCGTGGCGGAGTGCAGGCATTGCCCCCACTTTCCGCGCCCTGGCGCAATACATGCGCACGGCGTCGCCGCTCACAGCATTCACCTTCACCGCAACGCTCACGCTTTTGGTGCTCTCATGGCTGCCAACGGGCAATCATGACATAAGCCTCCTGTGCTGCCACGTGTTCCTTTCCATGTTCACCGCGCTCTACATAGCATGGCTGTCGCGCCGCCACAACAGACGTGCGGTGGAAGCATTCGCAGTCTTCACCGCGCTCATGGGCATACTCTTCAGCGTTGCTTTCCAGGTGTTGCAGTCGGGCGTGTTCTCCGGTATATTCTTCGGCGAGCACAAGTCCAACGCCCGTATGTCGATGATTAAATCGCTCTACGACATCACCCCCGACGCCACCGAATCGACTCTGATGCTCATCCCCGCCATAATAGGAGTACTCCTGGCGGTAGTACTGTGCTTCAGACGCCTGCGCCACAACGTCCGCACGCTCACACTCGGAACGCTCTGCGTGATGTTCGCGGTATATATCGCGCTCGACGCTGTGTGCCGTCCTACGATGCTCAACATCGTATCGCTCCGCCAGATGACCGATGTGGTGAACAAGATATTCCCCAACCAGAAACTGTACTCATACATATCAAAGCCGGGCATGCATTTCTTCGGAGCCGAATACTACCTCGGCAAGCAGATAGAGGCGTTCGAGAACCCTGCTCCCGACAGCCTCGGAAGAGTGAGCAAACCGTCAAGCGGAGTGCTGCTCGTGCCCGAGAAGGACGGAGACCAATTCGTAGCACGCCACAAGGATTATGTATTCATGCGCCGCATGCGCTCACTGGGACACCCTACGGAGGTGCGCGACAGAATAAGATTCTATAAGTTCATGCGCATAACGAAGCAGAACTCAGCCCAGAAGATATACGACTCGATGTCGATAAAACTGCAATAAAGCACATCTGTATGCAGCCGAAGGACATGAAACAGCAACCATACGTGAGGCTCGAGAAGCTGTGCATAGGCTACAGCACGGGCCGACACGGACAGCGCATAGTGGCAAGCGGAATAGACGCCACGCTGCCCGCCGGACAGCTGACATGCCTCATAGGCCGCAACGGAACGGGAAAATCGACCTTGCTGCGCACCGTGGCGTCGCTGCAGCCACGGCTCGGAGGCAGGATATACATAGACGGAACCGACAGCGCGACACTCTCGCAGAAGGAGATGGCGCAACGTGTGAGCATAGTGCTTACGGCGCCGCCGAGCACCATAAACATGGACGTGGCACAGCTCGTGTCACTCGGACGCGCGCCATACACCGGAATGTGGGGAACGCTGAAGGGCAACGACCTGAGGGCGGTGCAGCGTGCTCTCAACCTGACGGGCATAAACGACATAGCCCGACGCACCGTCACCACCCTGAGCGACGGACAGCGACAGAAGGTGATGGTGGCGAAAGCGCTCGCCCAGGAAGCGCCGCTGATGCTGCTCGACGAGCCCACCGCCTTTCTCGACTACCCGTCGAAGGCGCGCCTCATGCAGCTGCTCGCCCGACTGGCACACGAGGAGGGCAAGACCATACTGCTCTCCACACACGACATGGAGATGGCAATACGCACTGCCGACAGGCTCTGGCTCATGGACGAACACTCGCTCACGGAGGGCACGACGGAGCAGATGACGGCAGACGGAACGATAGACCGGTTCACCGACGGACTGATGCCGCAATATGTCACGGCGCAGCCGGGCCGACCGGAGGACCGCGACAATGATGACGACAAGAACAAAACACTCTAAAACAATATACGATATGGAGAACAATTTTATTAAACTTATCAACACGCGACGCAGTTGCCGCAAGTACAAGACGCAGCAGGTGGACGACCAACTGCTCGAAGAGGTGCTCAAGGCAGGAACATACGCGCCTACGGGTCACGGCTCGCAGTCGCCTTTCATCGTGGCAGTGCAGAACAGCGAGCAGCGCGCCACACTGACAAAGATGAACGCCAAGGTGATGGGTGTCACCTCCGACCCCTACTACGGCGCACCGACAATAGTACTGGTGTTCGCTCCCGACAACTATGCCAACGCATTCCAGGACGGCAGTTGCGTGCTCGAGAACATGATGCACGCCGCACACGCACTGGGACTTGCCTCTTGCTGGATAAACCGCGAGCACGAGATGTTCATGACTGACGAAGGCAAGGAGCTGATGAAACAGTGGGGACTGCCCGACGGACTCATCGGCATAGGCGCGCTGTCGTTAGGATATGCCGACGCGGAGCCCAAAGAACCGAAACCGAGAAAAGAAGATTACTACCGCGTGATACGCTAATGACGTGACTGCGACAGGCTCTGCCTGCGACGCGGCATAAGACTGTCCACGCAACAATGACGCACAGACGGCGGCACAAAACCATGTGTCGCCGTTTTTTTATGGCTGAATATATGAGGGCAGGATATATTCCATGTGTATGGGCTTTATTCACCGAAGATTATGGAATGACGGAAAATTTGCTGAAAACACGTGGCTGTATGAAGCGCAGAAGAGAAGGTTTCAAATAATTATAGATTGATATTATTAGAATAATAAATTCACACTGCCATAACATTAAATTCATATTGATATAACGATAAATCCACGTTATCATAATAATAAATCCCAACTGCCACGACAATATATCCACACCGACATAACAATAAATCCCATTTGACATAACAATATATCCGCTTCACCGCAACCGATAAACCTTAACCGCAATGGCGACACATATTTTCGGCTCGCCGGATAAATACATCCCGTGCCCTTCCCCACATATTATACCGCCATATTTGGAGTAAATCCGCACTACATACTTACAATTTTTCTTGACTAAATTTTGACAAAATATTTTCGCAAAAGAGATGTAAATGAATATTAAAACTGACAGAATAAAGGACATTCCGTACAACACCGCATTTTGATATACCCCATAACGTAGTCCGGAAAACTGCGTTCCGTGTTCCGATATTGCCCATTTCGCATTACGATAAAGCCCATATTAGGTCGCGAAATGGCCTATTTCAGCACCCAATATAGGCCATTTCGCAAGCCGAAATGGTGCTTTTTGCAATGCAAAGAAATGCCACTTAAACATAAGTTACTGATATTCAATGCTATATGATAACATCTCATAATCCGCGTATTTGCGCCCGAAGACAACCCAGCTCGCAAATACGCGCTTATTTTTCGGGGTATATCTGGAAAAGACGACCGGAATATCAAAATCCGGTTACAATCTGAAAGTCACCCATACAGCTTTCTTTTTAAACGTATAAGACAACGCTCGTCCGGGCATTTAACCCGAATCAGTCATTAAATTCAGTCAGAATTTTGCTTTATATAGAGCATATTTTCGTTGTATTTTTCTTAACATAGCCCGCTATGCCTGCAAAAAATCCAACAAAAGAGGCCGATAGAAAACAAAAAGACGGCTGAAAACATGAATGTATAAAATATATAAAAAACCTATGCGGTCTAACATCCGATTGCGGTTTAAGTGTGTATTTTGACACCATTACATCAAAAAAAACTGCAAAAACATCTGCCATACAGAATAATTCTATAACTTTGCTTTCGGTAATCATAGCGATTATTATTTGTAATTCTATGATTCTCAATACTATAAAAATACAGCAATCTTCACTGATCACCTAATTTACAGACACTTACAATTCGTCCGGCTCACATTATACTATGCAAACAGAATATTTAATAAACAAAAAGATGTTGGAATCACGCAATGTATCTATCCTCTGCTCGCGAACAATGGGTAGTGTGGATATTCTACGTTGTTATGACCGGACTGACCGGATGGCAGGTGGTGACAATGTTGTAATTGGAGGGATTCAATCAAAAATAGAAAAAGATGTCCTCTGTTTTCCATTAAAAGACAGGCAACTTATGATTATGGTTATTGCCGGACAGCTATATAAGAAACGTCCTTATGAACTGACAAGCAACATGAATGAGGGAGAATCTTTTATTATAAATACCGCACCATGTGCATTTAGGGTAAGTAAAAATACCGCAGACAAAAGTACTTTATATATTTCAGAAAAAGCAGATGAATAGTCTTCGGATACATCTCTAAAGAAAATTCACAAAATGAGATATACCATATTTTTATAGAAAAGTCTCAAATATTATATACATACTAAATAAAAAAAGCATGCAAAAACTTACAATAAAGAATATAGGAGCGATAAAACTTGTAGAATTTGAGGTTAATAGAATAAATGTTTTTATGGGACCTCAATCGTCAGGAAAGAGTACTATATCTAAAATACTTTGCCACTGCCAGTGGGTAGAGAAAACTTGTTTCTTGAATAATAAACAACTGGAAAATTATCAAAAACAGGGAGTGTTTTATGATTCTCTTGTAGAATATCATAAACTGGAGGGATATTTTCACAAAAATGCCAGCATAAAGTATGAGGGAGAGGCAATGACTATAACATATACTCATAGTACAAAGAAGACCACCATTAAGTTAAATGATAAAATGGTATTCTCTTATCCCAAAATATGCTATATCCCCTCGGAACGTAACTTTGTGACCGGAGTGCCTAATTTCAGCAAATATAATGAGGGAAACAATGTGTTACTATATTTTGCTTATGACTGGTTGGAAGCTAAAGAAGATATTAAGAAACTTGATATTTCAAATCTTATCAGCAGAAAAGTTTCCTATGAGAACATTAATGACAAGGATTATATATTTGACAATGGATCAAAGTTATTGCTTACGAATGCGTCAAGTGGTATTCAATCTGTATTACCATTGTACCAGACTATAATATATATGCTGTCAAATCTGTATAAAAAGCAAAGGACTTTGTCTCCGTCAAAAGAAATGGCGAAAAATGATTTCGCAAATAAAATGATTGTGATAGCTAATAGAATTAATGATGGAGAAAATATCAGCAACCTCAAAAAATATTCCAATATATTGATTTCCTTGTTTAAACTACTTGAGTGTTATGATGTAAAGCCGATAAACAAACTTTCAGATTTGTCACCGAAAGATTTGTCCCATAATATATATAATGCTGTCCACATTATGGAGCAGTTGTTTAATTATCATTATACTCAGTTGTTTATAGAAGAGCCTGAACAAAATCTCTTTCCTGATACGCAACAGGAATTTATTTATTGGCTGTTAGGAATCATGCAGAACGATAAAAAGCATGCTGCTATTATAACTACGCATAGTCCATATATATTATTTGCCATTAATAACTGTATAATGGGAGGACTGGTAAGAGATAATATTCCGGAAGATAAAGTTTCTGACTTCGCATCTCATTCGGCATGGATTGATCCGAAATTGGTGTCTATTTTTGAATTGGATAATGGCACTCTCCGCAGTATACAGGATGAAGATGGTATAATCGAGGACAATTACTTAAATAAAGCATATAAGAAGAATTCGGAAGAATATTTGGAACTTTTAAATTACTACGAAGATGAAGAATAAAATACAAGCCGTTTACCAACAATCAGTCTTTTGTAGTAGTACAGCACCTAAACTGTATATTGCTGATTTTACTGAAAGAACAAGCAGCAATAGAAAAGTGGAATTTCATGAGAACATACCGCAGGCTCCGGATAGTGATAAAGATATGGACTGCCTGGTTTTTGAAAATTCTTCGGAATTGTCAGTTATATGTAATATCTTTGATGATCATCAGTTTAAAGATAATGAAGAAAATGATATATCACATTGCGAGTGTGTATTATTTCCTGAAAGTAAGAAAGAAGATATAGGTATGGCTTTTGTGGAGATAAAAGACTGCAAGTCGAAAAACATATCTGAATATAAGGATAAAGTAAAAACTCAGATTATATCTACTGTGCAAATATTCAGAGATAAAGGTATTATTGAAAAACAACGTGTTTATGGTGTGATATCGTTTCCCAGAAGAAATAAGGTGGCATTTAACCAAACCATTTTTGACGATGCAACAGAATACAAAAAATTATATAAGAAGTATAAAGTGCACTTTCTCCCAACTAATTGTGTATCTATTGTAAACGAAAAGCAAATGACCGCTAAATTGTAATATTGTTACTATTTTATTATGCCAAAATTGATATATAGCCATAGAAGATTTTAATATAAAGAGATTACCTATATAAAAATAAGAATCCGGGAAAGGAGGTCAAAGAATTATAAGAAGATATTATTAAACCCAAATCGGTCATTAGACCGCATCGAATTGTAAATGCCTGTAAATTTAGTCTTTACCGGATTTTTTTGTATTCATATATTACCGGAAATAAAAGAAATACAAGCGATAATAGTTACGATTATAATTTACAGACATTCATAATTTGTCGAAATTACGACGTTAATATATACTTCCCAACGCTGCGAAACGTCCCCTTCTCCCCCTCAATCCTCCCCGTTCCAATCCACAAAAAAGCCCTCCCCGTATACCGGGAAAGGCCGTTTTGTTTCTCCATAGCTAAATATTTACTTAAACACGGTAAAAAGACTGTTTTTAGGATGTAAGCTTCATTGCAGCGCGTCATTCGGGCAGGATGACGACAGACACGGGCACATAGTCGTCAGGACTGAAACGGCGGAGAGCCTTCGAAGCCGTGTAGGTGCCGCGATACTGCGTCGTGCCGCCGAAGTTGTAGAGTTTTCCTTCAACACACTCCACCGCTCCATACCACTCGAACGATCCCAGCATGCGCAGCGGATCGGGACTGCCGATGCCCGGAGCATAGCGCGTCACGGCGCCACTGTCCATGGCATATATCTGATTTCCTACGACACCGATGAACGAGAATTCGTTGCTCAGCGAGTCGGTGGGCGTGCAGTTGGTGGTGTGCAGCGTGCCGCCGCTCAGCGAGTGGGCACGATGGAAGAGGTCGTCGAGCAGCCATGTTGTGCCGTTGCCGTCGGAAGTCACCTTCAGTTCGGCGAAATACTGTCCGTGAGCGGTTGTCGCGCCTGGCGTGGCAGTCACGTTGCCATCGCCGTCGTAGGCCAGCGTGTATGCCTCGATGTCGGTAGCCGTCACCACATACAGGTTGTTGCCCTCTACCGAAGCAGCGAGAGGATCCGCCGAGCGCAGGGCTACGGTGTGCCAGTTGTTGCCGGCAAGCGAGTAGATGCCGCTCGGACCGACTATCAGCGGTATGCCGTCCCAGATGGCGCCGGCACCGTCCTCGGGTATGTCGGCGTAGGTTTTCTCCTCACCCGTCACCGTGTTGTACGAGCGGAACTCGTAGCACGGCGTGGTGCTCACGTTGCCGAGCGTCGTGCGTTCTATTATTCCGCCGCCGTAATATATAGTGCCGTCCTTGACGAAGTGGATGTTTGCAGAGCCTTGGTTAGACATGTTGCCGAGCTCGTGGAACACTATGTTCTGCTTCACGCGCAGGGTATTTACCGACGGTTCGCCGGCGATGGAGAACTTGCCTTCAGCCACTCCGTTGTCGTCGAGTACCACATACGGATGCGCGGTATAGGTCTGGCCCTGCTTGATATATACTATCGGCTCCTTTGAAGGCACGGTTGCGTTGGGGTCGGTGAAGGGGAACGCGGCACTCTCAGAGGCGAGCTGCTGCATGGTGCTGGTGGATTCGCGGCCGTTGTAGATGTCCACGTATATGCCGCCGTTCTCAAACCGCGCAGCCGTGAGCACAACGCCGGGAGCCTCGTCTGTCTCACCTGCGGGCTGATGAACCACAATCTGCGTAGAGTCGGCTGCGGCACGGGCATGGGCACGGCTGCGCATAGCACTGCCGAAACGTATGTATCCGGTGCGGGCAACACCCGTAAGATTGCGCGCAGCCACTATCTGCACGCTCTCGCCACCCTTGCCGCCCATCTGCGAGAGTTGCAGCCAGTCGGCAGACGAGGTGGCTTCCCACGGCTCGTCAACAGGTATGGAGATGGTCTGCTGCGCACCGTCGGCGGCCAGCTCAACCGCGTCGCCCACAGGCGGAACGGGATCGGGAGGCGGCACGGTGCCGCTGTCGTCGCTACAGGCGGCGAACATCATGACAGCGAAAGACGCTGTCGTCATCAAGGGAAACAATGATCTGAACTTTTTCATAGCGTTTATGTTTTTATGTATTGTTGGTTTAAGCTATGCCGGCCGACGCCGCAACGTCTGCATGGGGCATCGTGACACGGTGGCACGGCCGGCTTTCTATGTATAGAACAAAGAAAACATTTTAAGCCATACCACGCATAACGGGTTACCGTGATTTTGAGATGCGGGCGCCGTTTCGCCCCGCTGATGTGTCGATAAAAGTGCTTTGGCGGGGCAAACAGGGGGTAGAGGCAGGGCGATTTAGCCTAAATTAACGCGGCATCAAAAAATTGGAAATGTTACTTCCACGCTATGTATTACTTTTGCCGATGTAAAAACGGTGTGTCGGAAGACATGAAGACACGGCCGGAAAAACACTTAACATATATAATAAGGTATGACTATGGAACATCTGAAAACAGAGCTGTCGCCGCATGTCGCGGCAGACGGATGCACAGAGCCCACACGCGAGCAGCGCGACAAGGGACGGAGAATGATGGAAGAGGCGTTTGTCAGACTGATGGACGAGAGCGGAAAGGGCGGCATAAGATGGAAGGGAACGCTGGCAGACCTGATGGAACTGACGTACATTGCCTACAGGGGATGCGTGGTGAGACACTCCGACGGCAGCCCGGCGTCAATGTCGGAACTGGCAAGGACCATCTGCTCGAGGCTTCGCGTGCACCTGCCGGCAAACCCGTATAAGGTGGCGGCAAAGGCAATGGCGCGCAAGGGAATAAGGCAACGGGCTTATCTGGAACGCTTCTGCTGGCTGCACTTCGTGGCGGGAATGGCGCGGCCCACCGACGCGGAGATAAGCCGCGCACAGTAGGAACGACTCTCACACATGGAAAAACACTGACATCTTAATAATCGTTTATCAAAAAAAAACACAAATGAAAGACATGAACACAATCGATCTTAACCAGAATCTCAGTCCGCACTTCACACTCGAGGAGTTCGTGAGGTCGGGCACAGCCGTAAGACACAACATCGACAACACTCCGAAAGAGGAACATGTGGAACGCCTGAGGGAGCTCTGCACCAACGTGCTCGAGCCTCTGCGGCGACGTTTCGGGGTGATAAGGATAACCAGCGGCTACCGCTGCGAGGAACTGAACAAGAAAGTAGGGGGCGCCGCCGGCTCGCAACACATGCGCGGCGAGGCTGCCGACATCAACGTGTCGGGAAAAGACGGAGGAATGAAGATGTATGAGTACATACGCGACAACCTGCCCTTCGACCAGCTGCTGTTCGAGAACAAGGCGAAGAGCGGCATATACTGGCTGCACGTGAGCTACAGAAGCGACGGGCACAACCGGCACGACTGCGGCATAATAAGAATGTAGAGGCGGGAGAAGAAAAAAGCCCGGTGAGCGCAATCGACTGCGTTCACCGGACTACAGGTAAATTTTATAAACAGAAGCTAACTACTAAATATTACTATCTTACTACCATTTTGCGTCCGTTGACAATGTATATGCCCTTAGGCAGATTGTCCATGGAGCTGTCGTCGGACACTTTCTGACCGTTGAGGTTGTATATTCCCTCAACCGCAGCGTCGGCTGCACCGTCGGCAGAAATCTCCTTGATGCCGGTCAGATGGTCGTCACCGAAATCAATGGACAGCTTGCTTCCCTGTACGGCAGCGCCGTTATCATCAACTTCCTGGAGTGTCCACATTGTGCCGACAAGACCATTTGTCCAGTCGCCTGTCAGATGATAAACCGTTCCGGCATTGAGAACGTAGTTACCCTTTGCCACACTCGCCGGCTTATAGAAATATCCGGTGAACAGAAGATTACCGTCCTCGGTCTTGTATGTCTTTGTAACAGTGCCTGCAGAATAACTCATATCAGAGTCTTCCACGTCGTCCTCATCAATATTCTGACTTGCAATAAGAGCGTCTAACTTGCTCATACGTGTAACACCTGCGAACTGATATACAGGACTCGGATAGCTTATCTTGGCATTGTTTATATTCTCATCAAAACTGAATACGATAAACTCATGACGGTCTGCTCCGCGTTTAATTACAGGTGCTTCAGTTACCTTGACTGCGTAGCACTCTCCTGCATAGAGAGCAATGTCATTACCATTACCACTCAGATCAACCGTATTGAACTGTATGCGGCTGCCGCCGTTGTCGAGTCCTTTAAGGTGACAGAGCTTAACATCGTCGCCGAATGTGTTGCGCACCTGGGTCTTTGTGAGGTTCACAGGCATTACGAGAGCTTCCCATACAGGATTTGTTACTTTATCACCTGTTGTCGCTCCGAAATCACGCGAGAGGTTGAAAACACGGGCAAACTCATATTTGCTCATATCAATACCTGTAAGATTTGTCGGAGACAGTTCTGTGTTATTTGTGCTGTATGCGTTGATACCGAACTCGTTATCACCGGAATAATATATCTTGATATTATCAACATACACACGACCTTGCGCTGTATTCTTTGCAACACCGATGGTCAGAGTTCCGTCATCTTCACCTGTACCGGTAACATTCACAGCGATTGTCACAAGATGATTTGTTTCGTCAGGAGAATAGGTAGCAGCTGATGTTGATATAGTTCCATTGTTTGTTGCAAGGAATTCTCCTGCTGCGACATTACGACGGAAATACAATGCTCTGTCATTGTCATTATTAAATTCACGCTGATGCTTTGTTATGTAACCATTAAACCTCGTCTGTTCGCCGTCCGAAAGCTGAGGTATCAACGCACCTTCAGAAACACCACTTGTTCCTGATGCGAACAAATAAGCAATATTACTACCGTCAGTTATTTGTGCATCAGGATTATCATCAGAAACAAAAGCCTGCGCCGTGATAACATAAGTTCCAGGCTTCAGACCTGTGACTGTCTGGCGCATAATAATCGGGTCACGCATTTCGGCAGTACCGAATGCACCGTAAGTTGTAACATAACTGTTGCTACCGTATGGATATGACGTACCAAATATTCCACCTAATATTCCACCAAAACTTCCATTTCCAATATAAGGAGATATACCACGTAAAGCTCCTTTTGACTCTATACCTCCATGAGAAAGTCCTCTTGCAACACCTTGATCCTCACCTATAAAATCTGCACCGAGATAATCACTTACATTATATACATCCTCACTTAATTGATCTCCTATAGAAGAGCCATCCCATGCATACCAATCCCATGAATCTGTAACAGCCATGTTACGCAAAAAGCGCGTGTTAAGGAACAGACCACTCACATTAATATTAGTCTGGTTTGTCACACTAAGAAGAACCGTACGGAAAGATTCACGCGGGATTATGAGCCAATTATCTTGACCGTTACTCTGTAAGGCTCCGTTATTACCAACGCCAAGACTACCTATATGATAAACAGGATGTTCTCCACCTGTAACTTCATTTAATGTCCATGTCGTTGTCTGATCCAAATATATGGACGTTCCATTATCACCTGTTCCAAGATATTCTCCATTATCTGGATTTGGATTTTTTATTGAACTCTTGAATCTATAACCATTACCATTAGATTCCACATCAAATCTAAGTCCTCTATTTCCCAATATCGCAAGCGTTCCATTATCTCCACCGGCATTCACAAATCGGTAAGTGTCTTCGCCATTCTGAGTTGTCATACAGCAAAGATACACACCCTTCTCTTGATTTACTGCGTCAGCGGCTGATACAGAATAATTCTTCCACTGAATCTGTTTTTCGTTTCCAAACTGGGCACCCTGTGCAAACGCGCCACCCACAAAGCATGTTGTCATACAGACAATCATTGCAAAAACAAGTAATATCTTCTTCATATCAAAACCTTTCTTTTTTAAAGATGACTATCCCAAACATTGTATCCCTTACTTTCGGTTGTACCACTTTGGTTCGTCGGATCATATACAACTCCTGTTCCACCCCCATCTTCCGGATTATAAACACCACCGGGCATACCTTCAGTGATGTCATGATGCTCTTCTCCAAATCCTACCGAAATGGCAAGTAGCGGATTCTCCGCGACAACATGCACCACCTCGATGCATGGCTTAACATAACTCTTTTTCGTCATAGTTTAAGAATTAATGATTATTGTATTATAATAGTATATTGCGTAAATTATTTTTATTATTGTGGTTTTTCTATAGTGTCACAAAACTAAACTTTAACTATTAACAGCATCATATTTCATAACATTGTCATACAAACCAAGAGCCGTGTTTTTTTATGTTTTAGACTACGCGGCAATCATTATATTACAAAAGTAAGAAGAATTTTTATATATAGGAACTCCCCCCCCCGCAATATTTTTTAACTTGAATTAAAGTATTTTTATTATATCAGCGTGCATTTTTGGTAAATTTTTCCACCATAAGCATTAATTATTGTGAACCACCCGGACAGTCATCGGGACACACATGAAATCAAAATATTCTCGACTTTCCCGCACCGGGAAATATATACGCAGGGGAATTTCAGGACAACAATGCACGCAAGACCTCAATTTCACCGCATAATTAAAAAAAACAAAAACACGAGGCTTTGCTGTCATGTTTGTTTTGTCGTTATGCTCATATTTCGTATTTTTGTATAAATTTTTTACGAAACATAAAACCATCATGTCATGAAAATAAAGAACCTGATAGTTGCGACAGCAACAATGCTTTGCGCTCTCACTGCCAACGCGCAGGACAGAGCCGACCAACAACATCTGACCGACCCCAATTCGTTCTCGATGATCCTGCTCGGCGACCCGCAGGGATACGTGAAATATGACATCAACCAACCAATTTTCGAACTCACCACGGCATGGTGTGCCGACAACATAGACAGTCTGCACATCAAGGCGGTGCTGTGCACGGGCGACCTGGTGGAACAGAACGAGAACATAGTGAGAAACCGCAAGATGCTCAACCAGACCAGCAAGCAGATGTGGGAATGGGCGTCGCACTGTATGGCACGCCTCGACAACAAGGTGCCTTACATCATATCGACGGGCAACCACGAATACGGATATGTGAGGGGTGACGAAGGCTTCACGCACTTTCCGGAGTATTTCCCGTTCGAACGCAACAGCAAATGGGCTGAGTGTGTGGTGAGCGCATTCCCCAACCGCGAGGGAAAAGTGTCGCTCGAGAACGCTGCCTACGAGTTCAGCGACAAGGCGTGGGGCAAGATGCTCGTGATAGCAGTGGAATGGGCACCACGCGACGAGGTGCTGAAATGGGCGAAAGACCTTGCCGACAACAAGTATAAGGACCACAAGATAATGCTTCTGCTCCACTCGTTCCTGTGGGAACGCACCGCCGAACGCACCGAGAACGAGGACTACAAGATACAGCCGCGCAACTACGGACAGGACGTATGGGACAAACTGGTGTTCCCGTGCAAGAACATAAGATTGGTGATGTGCGGCCATACCGGCAAGCCGGGCGCGTTTGAGGACAACGTGGCTTACCGCAAGGATAAGAACTCGGCAGGCAAACAGGTGCACCAGATGATGTTCAACGTGCAGACCCTCGGCGGTGGATGGGAAGGCAACGGAGGCGACGGATGGCTCAGAATACTGGAGTTCATGCCCGACGGCAAGACTATAAAGGTGAAGACATACTCGCCGCTGTTCGGCATATCGCCATCGACCAAGCACCTCGCACACCGCACGGGCGAGTGCGACCAGTTCGACATGGTGTGGGACTGAGAGTTATCACCCCACAACGCCGGTGTTCCATACACGGCGGAATGTCTGCCCAGACGGCGCCCGGCATCACAGAAAACAGCGCCGCATAGTGCATGAACGACAGGTAAACACTATATATAAGGAATGAGAAAGAAACTGATACTTATATATATAATAATATGTGTGGCATGCGCGGCAACAGCGCAAGACGCCGACCGGCGTGCGGGAGAGATGATAAACGGTTCGAGATATTTCGAGCTTGAACGGATGATGCGCACGCCTGAGGCCTCGCAACTGTCGCCTTTCATGCGACGGCTGGCGTCGGCTCTGACGGCCCACTACTTCAACCGCCCGGCAGAAGCATGCCTGTACATAGACTCGCTGTTGCAGGACAACCAGGCAGAGTTGGGCACTCAGAGCTTGCTGAGCATGGCTTTCCTCATGGGCCGCGACCTCGCCTCCTCCGGCAAATATGCCGAGGCGGCAAAGTTCATGAACGATATGGCGTCGCAGATAAGGGCTCTCGCCGTGCAAAATCAGGCGGCCGACACATCACTTCTGAAGAGCATCACGACCGAAGCTGGCATCTATCGTGCCTATGCCGTCGAGGCTCCGTTGTGCCGCCAGCTGCACAAGCCGGGCACATACAGTGCTTCGTTCTACATAGACGAGCGGCTCCACGGTTACCGCCGGGGCGGTTTCCTGACGGTGACAGGCAGCGTGAACGGCAGGCCTACAGCCATAGCCATTGACACGGGAGCCGGAGTGAACATCGTTCCGCCCGAAGAGGCCGAACGGTTGGGGCTGCGCTACATTGACGCCGGGATGAAGATGATGGGGCTGGGCGTGCAGACCGGACGCATAGCCATAGCCGACACACTGCGCATAGGGCGCAATATGGCGTGGGCAAACGTGCCGTTTGTAGTGGTGGATATAAGGACTGGTAACAGCGAGGCCGACAGAGTGATGGAACGGGGATGGCCGCTGACAATAGGCGTACCCATGCTAAACGCCATGAAGGAGATGCAGATAGACTGCGGAAAGCGTGTCATCACCGTGCCCGAAAAGCCTACGCCACGCAATGCTGACGAACCGAACATGATGATGAAAGACTCGCGCAACATGACCGTAAGGATAGAAGACGGAGAGGGAAAACCGCTTTTCATGCTCTTCGACACGGGCGACTATTACACGTCGATGAACAGCCGCTGGTACAGGGCGCACGAGGATGAGGTGAAAGCCACGGGCGTGGCCGACTCGTTGCGCAAGGCAGGAGTGGGCGGAGTGGAGATGCAGCACAGCTACATTCTGCCGTCAATAAGTCTGAAAGTGGGCGGCGCGACGGTCGAAATGGACTCTGTGAACGTGGAGACGGGCATCGACCTGCACACCGGCGAGATGATAGCAGCCGGCAGTTCGTCTGTAGGCGGCAACGAACAGACCGAAGACGGATGCATCGGCCTGAACATAATAAACCATTTCGGAAAGATTACGATAAACATGCCCGACATGTATCTGCGTTGCGAAGAGCCGGGCAAAGGATACAGACGTGAGTGGCTGTTCGAATAAGAAACGGACAGCCACCCTGCGTTATTCAGCATCGAGCAGACCGCACAGCTCCTTCATACCCTCGCTCGCACCCTTGGCTATGTGGGTTACGTTGCGAGTTCCGGATGCCATGACAGGCTCGGGGTCGATTATGTAAACAGGAACTCCCCTACGGACATACTGCACCAGTCCGGCGGCGGGATAGACATTGAGCGATGTGCCCACGATGACGAACACATCGGCTTGGGACGCATATTCGGCAGCGACTGATATCATCGGCACCGCCTCGCCGAAGAACACTATGAACGGACGCAGCAGCGAGCCGTCGCCGGCAAGCGTTCCGGGCTTCACCTCGCAGTTGTCCGGACCGAGCACCACCTGATAGCGCGGGTCATCGGGGTCGCGACTCGAGCACACCTTGGTGAGTTCGCCGTGCAGGTGTATCACCTTCGACGATCCGGCACGCTCGTGCAGATTATCCACATTCTGCGTTATCACCGTAACGTCATACTTCTTCTCCAGTTCGTGAATGAGCTTGTGGCCCTCGTTAGGCTGCGCCGAATACAGCTTTTTGCGCATCATATTATAAAAATTGGTGACCAGCTCAGGGTCGGCCTCCCATCCTTCGTGCGACGCAACCTGCTCCACAGGATAATTCTCCCATAGTCCGTCGCTGCCGCGGAACGTCTTGAATCCGCTTTCCACAGACATTCCCGCACCTGTAAGAAACACTATCTTCTTCATTGTAACAACACTTTTATGACTGTCTGTCAGCTCTCCGCGGCCGATGCGTCTGCGCCATACGGCTCCACACTACGTGACAAGCCAGAAGCACACTATTATTAAAAGACCCGCCGCGAATAGCTAATTATCCACAAAAATAGTAATTTTTGCAGAATTATAGCAAAGCTGTCAGATAAAATATGTAACTTTGCGCACTTGAAAAGATAAACATATTTTATATATAAAACAACATTCTGACACTATATGGATAAAGTGAGTTACGCCCTGGGGCTCGGCATAGGCCGCCAACTGTCACAGATGGGAGCTGACAGTCTGAACATCGACGATTTCGCACAGGCAATAAAAGACATTCTCGCCGGCAAAGAACCGGCAGTAAGCGATGCCGAAGCACAGACGCTCGTAAAAGACTTCTTCGAGAAACAGGAGGCAAAACAGCGCGCCGCTGCTGCCGAGAAGTTCAAAGACACAAAGGAGAAAGGCGAGAAATATCTGGCCGAGAACGCCAAGAAGGAAGGCGTGGTTACACTGCCCAGCGGACTGCAATACCAGGTAATAAAAGAAGGTAACGGCCGCAAACCGAAAGCCACCGACAAGGTCAAGTGCCACTACGAGGGCATGCTCATCGACGGTACGCTCTTTGACAGCTCCATACAGCGCGGCGAACCTGCCACATTCCCGCTCAACGGTGTCATCGCAGGATGGACCGAAGGACTGCAACTCATGCAGGAAGGTGCGAAATACAGATTCTTCATACCTTACCAGCTGGGTTACGGCGAGCACGGAGCAGGCGCGTCAATACCTCCGTTTGCAGCTCTCGTATTCGACGTTGAGCTCATCGAGGTGATTTAATGCATAAACAAGAGAAAAACAGAATAACGATAAACAAGAAAATGAAAAAAATTACAATCGTAGCCGCAATGGCTATCACAGCCGCAGGATTCATGACTTCATGCGGCGACTCTGCATCGAAACCAAATCTGAAAAGCGATGTGGACACAATGAGCTATGCTATGGGTATGGCACAGTCGCAGGGACTGAAGGAATACCTCGCACAGATGGAAATAGACACTACCTACATGGACGCTTTCGTTAAAGGTCTGAAAGACGGTGCTAACGCCGGCGACGACAAGAAGAAGGCAGCCTACTACGCAGGTATCAACATCGGCCAGCAGATTTCAAACAGAATGGTTAAGGGAATCAACCGCGAAATCTTCGGCAGCGATTCTACAAAGAGCATCTCTATGAAGAACCTCCTCGCAGGATTCATCACAGGTGCAACAGGCAAGAAAGGACTTATGACACCTGAGCAGGCTCAGCAGGTTGCTCAGATGAAGATGATTCAGATAAGAAGCAAAGCAGTAGCCGAGCAGTACAGCAGCAACAAGAAGGCTTGCGAGAAATGGCTCGAGGCAAACAAGAAGAAAGCAGGCGTAAAGACTCTGCCTTCAGGTCTCCAGTACAAAGTGATAAAGGAAGGCAACGGTCCTATTCCTAAGGACACATCACTCGTAAAGGTTCAGTATGAGGGCAAACTCATCGACGGAACAGTATTCGACAGCTCTTACAAGAGAAACAGTCCTGTGACAATGCGCGCCAACCAGGTAATCAGAGGATGGACCGAGGCACTCACACGCATGCCTGCCGGATCTGTATGGGAAGTTTACATTCCTCAGGACCTTGCTTACGGCGACCGCGAGCAGGCACAGATCAAACCTTTCTCAGCTTTGATTTTCAAGATCGAGCTTCTCGAGGTTGATCCGAAAAACAAATAATTCAGACAAGTTCAGAGACTGAAAAAAATAACAGGGCGGCATTTCTTTTCAAAAAGAGAGTCCGCCCTTTTAATGAAGCAATAATTCTTATAACTAAATAAACATTTTAATATTAAGATGAAAAAGATTTTATTGCTCGCCGTGATAATGATGGCGACAGCAGTCTGCGGAGCTACTCCAGACAAAAAGGAAAAGAAAAAGAAGAAAGACGATACCGAACAGAAGGTCGAGCCTATCAAGCTCTTGTCAGCATCAGACTCACTCAGCTATGCTGCCGGAATGACCGCTACACGTGGTCTGATAGCCTACCTCCAGCAGCAATACGGTGTCGATACAGCCTACATCAAGGATTTCATCGAGGGCTACAAAGAGGCTACCAACAAATTCGACGACCCGAAATACGTCGCTCGCAACGCCGGAACACAGATAGCACGCATGGTGGACGAGCGCATTCTGCCGTCAACCGAGAAACAGTTTGAGGGCACATCATACACCATCAACCCTGATGTATTCAACGCAGCATTCATCGACGGTGTGGAAAACGACACCACAATAATGAGCTCAAAGTACGCTGCCAAGAAATACACCGACATCAGCGAGGTGGAGATGAAGCGCAAGGAGGAAGCCTACAAGAGCGAGAACGAGGCATGGCTCAAGACCAACGCCACCAAAGAAGGCGTGAAGACAACCGAGAGCGGACTCCAATATAAAGTGATAACAGAAGGCACAGGCGAGAAACCGAAGGCTACAGATAAGGTGAAAGTGAAATATGAAGGCAAGCTGATTGACGGTACCGAGTTCGACAGCTCATACAAACGCAAGCCCGACACCACCACATTCAGAGCCGACCAGGTGATCAAGGGATGGACCGAAGCCCTCACCATGATGCCTGTAGGCAGTAAGTGGGAGCTCTACATACCGCAGGAACTGGGTTACGGAGCACGTCAGGCAGGCAAAATCAAACCTTACTCCACACTTATATTCACCGTTGAACTCGTAGGCATTGAGAAGACTCAACCGGCTGCCGAAGGCACAAAGGCCAAAGGCACAAAGACTACCAAGGCCACAACTACAAAGACAACGGCTAAGAAACCGGCTGTGATCAAAAAGAAATAAGACGGTAAACATGTGGCAAGCGCCACACACCGACACACCTATACAGACCCGGACGCTACAACAAAAATGCAGTGTCCGGGTCTTTTTAATATGGAGAAACATGTCACATTGTTAAAATATAAAGATTTTTATCACACATTTTGTTGCACATATCACCAAAATTAACTACATTTGCTAACATTATGTAAAATCAAAGCAGATTAAAATGGAAAAAATAGACAAACTTGACAAGAAAATACTTGGCATACTTTCTAAGAATGCCCGAATACCTTTCAAAGACGTTGCAGCCGAATGTGGCGTCTCAAGAGCAGCCATACACCAGCGCGTACAGCATCTCGTAGAAGACGGAGTGATAACAGGCAGCGGATTCGATGTCAATCCTAAGAGCATCGGATATTCCACATGCACATACGTCGGACTGAACCTCGAACGCGGAAGCATGTACAAGAATGTCGTACAGCGTCTTATCAACATACCCGAGATAGTGGAATGTCACTTCACCACAGGTCCTTACACCATGCTTGTGAAGCTGTATGCACGCGACAACGAACAGCTCATGGACCTGCTCAACAACCAGATGCAGACCATTCCGGGAGTCGTTTCCACCGAAACACTTATTTCTCTCGAGCAAAGTATAAAGAGAGAGATACCGGTACACATCGAAGAATAATACACACGCCTGCGGGACATACCGACAATGCAGGAGACATCAATGACCCGCAGGCTTGAACATACTTTTATCTTTCCTGCATGCAAAATTCTTCTCGCAAGAAATGAAATCGTTTGATCTCAACGCGATAACAAAAAAAATTTATTCTGTCTATCCCGAAGCGCGACGCAAGCCGATGATAGGACTCACGGCCAATTTCGTTGACGGAAGCATTGCGCTGCTCGACAGATATTACACTCAGATAGTAGATGCCGGCGGCGTGCCGGTGCTCATTCCGCCGGTTGCCGATCACGAAGTGATAATAAACACGCTCGACAACATCGATGCGCTGCTACTCACAGGAGGCGCCGACTACAATCCGCTCTGGAGCGGACAGCAGCCCGTTCCCGGACTGCAACACATCAATCCCAAGCGCGACCTGCCCGAGCTTCTCGCCACCCGACTGGCATACAACCGCCAGATGCCTATTCTGGGAATATGCCGCGGCATACAGACCATGGCCATTGCCATGGACGGCGAGGTGTGTCAGGACATATCCCATAAGCCGAACATACTGAAACATTCGCAGGACTCCGACCGCTCGGAGCCCACTCACAGCGTGACGATAGCCAAGGACTCACTCCTTTACGGCATATTCGGCACCGACTCGCTGTTTGTCAACTCCTTCCACCATCAGGCAGTAGCGTCGCCCGGCAAAGGCATGCGCATCGTGGCGACAGCGCCCGACGGCACGCCCGAAGCCATGGAGAGCACCGAGCACAAGCCGATGATCGGCGTACAGTGGCACCCTGAATGGATGGGCGAAGACGGTCTGCCGCTGTTCAAATGGCTCGTTGACGAAGCGCGACTGTTCGGCGAGGCAAAACGCACTCACGCCACCACGCTCACCCTCGACACCCATTGCGACACTCCGATGTTTTTCTCGCAGGGCATACGCTTCGAGGAACGCGACCCGCGCATACTCGTAGATCTGCACAAGATGGACGACGGACACCAGGACGCAGTGACCATGGTGGCTTATCTTCCGCAGCCCGGCGAGGGTCAGAGCTTTGCCGAGGTATCGCAGTTCGGCACAGAGAGTCCCAAGGCTTACGCCGACCTCATCTTCGACAAGATAGAAGACATCGCGGCACGCAACGCCGACTACATATCGATAGCCCGCACACCCGATGACCTGTATGCCAACAAGCGCGACGGACGCAAGTCCATCATGCTCGGCATAGAGAACGGTCTGGCCATTGAGGACAACCTCGACAACATCAACCACTTCGCCCGCCGCGGCATAGTATACATCACTCTGTGCCACAACGGCGACAATGCCATCTGCGACAGCGCACGCCGCAGCAAGGCCACTAACGGCGGAGTGAGCGCCTTCGGAGCAGACGTGATACACCGGATGAACGACCTCGGCATAATGGTTGACATGAGCCACGCCGGCGAGAAATCGTTCTACGACGCGCTCTCCATAAGCCGCGCGCCGATAGTATGCTCTCACGCCAACTGCCGCGCGCTGTGCGACGTGCCGCGCAATCTCACCGACGACCAGCTGCGCGCGCTCGCAGCAAAGGGCGGCGTGGCGCACATCACGCTCTACCACGGCTTCCTGCGCACCGCAGGCGAGGCGTCAATACTCGATGTCATGGACCATCTGGAGCACGCCATAAGCATAATGGGAATAGACCATGTGGGCATAGGCACCGACTTCGACGGCGACGGCGGAGTGAACGGAATGGCCGACAGCAGCGAGATAATCAACTTCACGCGCATGCTGCTGCGCCGCAGATACTCACAGCAGGACATCGCACGGATATGGGGCGGCAACTGGCTTAGAGTGATGAACGAGATAAAAGCCATGGCCACCACAACCGCATGAACAACCCACCGACAGGCTGTCTGACGGCCGGACGGTGACACATAACAAATAATTCACAATGAAACGCATTTACTTCACACTGGCAATAACTGCCGCCATCATCATCACCGCTTCATCGTGCGCCTCTTGCAAGAGCACGAAAAAGTCGGCCGACGAGGCCCAGACCGACACGGTGGCACTCGCAGGACCGCAATTCAACGCCGACTCGGCATTCAACTTCGTGGCCATGCAGTGCTCGTTCGGACCGCGGACAATGAACAGCGAGGCACACGACCGCTGCGAGAAATGGATCGTAAATCAGTTTGAGAAATACGGAATGAAGGTGGAGCGCCAGCGCGCCGACCTCAAAGGTTACGACGGAACGACGCTGAAGTCGTGTAACATCATAGCACGCTACAACCCCGACGCCAAGAAACGCATAGTGATCTGCTCACACTGGGACTCGCGCCCATGGGCTGACAACGACTACGACAAGAACAACTGGCACAAGCCTGTGATGGGAGCCAACGACGGAGCGAGCGGCGTGGGCGTGATGCTCGAGCTGGCCCGACTGCTCCAGAACGACAGCACGCTCAGTCTGGGAATAGACTTCGTATGCTTCGACGCCGAAGACTGGGGCACGCCCGAATGGGAAGAGAACAAGTCTGAAGAAGACACCTACGCCCTCGGAGCGCAATACTGGGCGACCCATCTGCCCGAAAGCTACCAGCCGCTCTACGGCATTCTGCTCGACATGGTGGGCGGACAGGGCGCAAAATTCTATCAGGAAGGCGTGTCGAAGATGTATGCACAGGACGTAATGACCAAGGTATGGAACGCCGCGCACGGCATAGGCTACGGCGACTATTTCCCCATGGAGGACGGAGCTATGGTGACTGACGACCACGTACCACTCAACGAGAAGGCGGGAATACCTACCATCGACATCATTCCTTACTATCCCGACTGCGCCCAGAGTTCATTCGGCCCGACATGGCACACCGTGTACGACGACATGGAACACATAGACATCAACACTCTGAAAGCCGTGGGACAGGTGATGGTTCAGGTGATATACACCGAGACCGGCGAACAATAACGCCGCGACCGCAGCAAAGACGCCTGCCGGAAGGCTCACGGACACCGTGTGCCATCAAGGCAGACGACGAGCATAATCAATGGGAAACAAGACTTATTGCGCCGGAAACAACAACAGGAAAGCGCATAAACGATAAAAGGCGGGCAGCATAGAGCTGTCCGCCTTGTTTTATTCATCACTGCCACGGCACGTCATTCGGCACGGTCTAACGCCAGCGTCAGCCTCACGCACACCGCCTCGCCGTTCTTGCTGCCCGGTGTCCACCTCGGCATGTTCTTCATAAGACGCTCGACATCGAACTCCTCGTCTTTCGCGAGTCCTTCGGTCGTGGTCGCACTCTCCACCCAACCGTGGTTGTTCACTGTAATCCTGACCACAGCGTCGCCCTTACCGCCTTCGGCCAGACGCCACTTGTGCAGCATGCCGCCCTTTGCCACGTAGTCTGCCAACGCTGTCCTGCCGCCCTTGAATTCGGGCGCCTTAACGCCATTGCCCGGCTCATACACCTGCAATTTCTCGACACAACTGTTGCAGTAAGGCACAACAGAGTCAACCTTCAGCTCACCGTTCACCTCCGCCAGCTTCAGCAACACGAACGTGCCGCCTCTGAACTTCCCGTTATCGCGCCACACATGGGTCATCGAATACCAGTTTTTCTCCTTTTCCTCTATCAGCATCGACGATACGTCCATGCCTCCGTCGTCCTGCACCTGCGTGAACAGGTCACAGTCGCAACAAATCGATTCGCCGAGAGAATCCACCGCGTAGTATCGGGCGTAATAATCTCTCATACCGTCTGTCAGGTTCTGCCGGAGGAAACTGTCCAAAGCCTTACCGGCGTCATCCTTCGACACACCGGGCTCAAACCGCATGTTCTGGGCTTTCAGATACCCGGCATAAAAATCTCTGATAAAAGCATCGCTCTTGTCGTCGACCGATACCTTGCCGCAACATGCAAACACAGTGCACATTGCGATGAACAATAACGCTTTTCTCATACGATAAAATTTAAAAGTCCTGAATAAGATATCATAACTCTCTCTTATGCAACAGATTGTGTCAGGGCGTCGGGCTTCCGCCGTCTCATACGGCACATCGCGCCGCGCCATGACCTCCGGCGCATGTCAGAGCTTCACGTCCTCCGCCTGCTCAAAGGCCTTGTCTAGGTCGAGTTCGGAGACTATCAGCCGTTCACGGTTCTTCCAGTCATAGCCCACCTGGTAATAATGGTTACCCCGTATGAACCTCATCGCCTCCGAACTGACGTGCGTCTCCGCGTCAACATTCTCGGTAAGAACTTCCATCGGAAAGACATCAAAACCGTATGTTTCAGTATTCATCTTATACATCTTCCTTACAGTGCCGTACATATCGGCGAAGGCGAAATTATAGGCATCTATGCTGAACACATTATAATTCTTGTAAACGCCTTTATAATGCACATAGTGACGGTCCATGCCGTATATCTCCGGTATCGGGAGCATGTATGTCTCGTCTATCTCGCCCATCACAGTCTCCTTCCACAGAAGGCGCGGCTCATAACTGAAGATGCTGTAGTCACGCCTTATGCGGTAATGTTCCTCACCGTCGATCACCACCGGAACCTTGTACCACAGGACTATGCAGTCCGGTCGCATGTAGCCCTTGCTCACGCTGTCAACGGGCAGCGGCACATGGCGCACGTCGCCCTTGCCGTCCTTACTCATGATGATAAGCTCGCGCCTGACGTCCTGCACCAGATACAGACTGTCGCCGCGCAGACGGAACAGGCCGCGGGTGGTGGCGGCATCTGACACCTCGCGCCGCCACTGAAGCTCCGTTCCCTTGAAGCACGACACGCGCAACGGACAGCCTCCGGCAAAATAGAACGTGCCCTTGCCGTCGGTGTCGAAACCCGAAATGAACAGTTCCTTATTCTTCGCATTGAAAAGACAATCTACAGAATCCGCCGAACCGCTGTATCTGAAATCCCAATAACGCAGTGCGGGATAACGGTCGTTTGTGCGCTGTGCGCACACCGTCTGGGCCGCGCAAAGCAACACCAGCAAATAGAAAAATCGTCTCATAGGTCTCTGTCTGTTAATTAATATGCATGCAAATAATCACGCGGACCGCCCGCCATAAGTTTACGGACAGTGCACTGCCAACTATTTATTCTTGTCTCCTATATAATTATACCATTTCTTGACTTCATCCCTGACTGTCGGGAATATCTTGTCAACATCGAAATCGGCCACCATCAACCGTCCGTCGTGCCAGTAACCGGCATAATAGACATGCGTTCCGCGCAATATGGTTGCCTCCGGAAGACCGGTGTGACACATGTAGTCAGTAATGTCGGTGAGTACCTCCAGCGGTATAACCTGGTAATATTCTTCCGCGTTGATTCCTACATCAATCTTTCTTCTCAGCGGCTTTTTGTCGGCGCCATCCATATTCAACGTAAATCTACAGCCGGAAACATACAACGGCACTCCATGGAACATGCCCTTATAATCCTGACACGGATTCACAGATCTTGCATATCTGTTGCCATAGGCATCAAGGGTGTTCTGATCGTAGAAGTCGGGCGCAGGTCTCATATACTTGTCACGCAGAAGCGTATATACCGTGTCTCTCACCATCAGCGAGCCGTTGTAGTTGAAGTAAGTCAGCTCGTAATAGTCATTCCAGTCACCATGTTCCACCATGTTGCTGCACAACACGAAATATTTATCATGCAGCACGCCGTCCTTTATGCTGTCAACCGGAAGTTTGACACGGCGCACATCGCCCTTGCCGTCCTTGCTCAGAACGATGAGTTCGTGCGTGACGTTCTGCACCAGATACAGACTGTCGCCGTGCATACGGAACAACGCGCAGGTGGTGCCGGCTTTGGAAACCTCGCGCCGCCACTGAAACTTCGTGCCCTTGAAGCACGACACGCGCAACGGTTCGCCTCCGGCAAAATAGAACGTGCCCTTGCCGTCGGTGTCGAAACCGGACAGATAAAGTTCGTTGTTGGTCGGATTATATACACAGTCAACCGAATCCGCTGCATCGCGGAAAGTAAAATCCCAGTAGGTCATTTCCGGGTAACGGCTTGCGCGCTGTGCATCAGCCGTAAAGGCAAACGACGACATAATGGCCGTCAATGCCATAAAGCGGATAAAATTGTTGGTTCTCATTGTCGTTACATTATTTATATATCCAGAATAAAGTCGGTCGGGTGTTGCGTTGTTTATGTTTTTCTAAATACGCTATGTTATTTCTTCTTTTAGTTATTCGATTTTTTCTAAAAACACCGATGATTGTTTCTGCGGTTGAATTTAGAAAAAAAAAACAACAGACACAAACAAAATAGAACAACATTTATACATTTATAACATTTCACCGCTGCGTGCGCCACACTGCCGGAAAGCGGAAACCGCTACCGGATTTCCGGTAACAGACTCATACACAGATATTTTGCAACCGACTGCCATCATATTATATAAAAAAACAAAAATCGGAGTCGGAGATGTTAAATATTCGCGGCGAAAACCTCTGAAAAATCGCGTCGGAGCGTAGCGAGAGCTGTTTGGCGCGAAAAAAACGCGAAATTTCAGGATTTTTATAATACATTGATAATCAATTATTTACTAAATATCATATTCCGGCTGATATTTTTCCGTCTTGCAATAAAGCCTATTTCGCACTCCGAAATGGGCTCTTTCGGGTGCCGATAAAGGCTATATCGTGCTCTGAAATGGGCTTTATCGCACCCTGAAATGGGCAATATCGCAAAACGATATGTTAAAAACGGCTTCGCTTCAAAGCCGGAACGGGGTGATAAAGGGGGCATTGGCGGTCTGCGTTTTTCTGGAATGAGAAAAATGAAATGTTAAATGCGGAGAGCGAAAAGATAACGGATGTTAAAAACAATTTGCAGAAACTGGCGCGGCACGAAGGGCATAATGGCATACCGCTTGCGGCGTAACGAAGGACAATGAGCACCACAGCCGCGCCCCACTCTCACGTCACGGCTATATCTGTCCCGACTCCACCATCAGCACAACGCGCTCGGTCAGACGGTCGATGCCGTTGGGGTCGTACTTCTTGGTGAGGCTCGCGCCGAACAACGAAGCGAAGGCCTGATAGAATCCGGCACGTATCGGACCGAGGAAAGCCTGTATGAGCTGATACGACGACGAGTTGCACTCACGATAGACAAGCTTTATGAGCAGCTTGCCCTGCTGATAGGACAGCTTCTTCATGCGCGGCGTGTATTCCTTGCGTATGCTCTTCTCCACCAGCTTCATGTGGGCGTCGCGCGCCTTCTTGTCGGGCAGCGTCTGCAGATATTCGTATGTCTCGATGATGATTCTGTTCACTTCCTTGGCTATGGGCAGCACCTTCTTCACGTTGGAAGCAAGCCGGTTGTAGGCCGCGCGCTGCTTGGCGTTCTTGAACACGGGCTCCGGATAGACATACACATTGCCCATCTCCACATACTGTATGCTGTCGCCTCGCTCGTCGAGCACCTTGCCCACCTTCACCATAGGCTCGAGAACGCCGGCTTTGTCGGCGTCGCTCACGTCCGTATTCTGTGCCGCACACTGCATGGCACACAACAGACCGAAAGACAGAACTATGATAAATCTGACCATATATCGAACGCAAAAATACACATAAAAAATCATTCCGCTCTGTGGATTGATTTAATTTTATCTCTTTTTTACATGTATTAGTCTGTATGTCGTATTTTCTCGTTATATTTGTAGAATATAATATACGGCTCGGCAAAATCAATATTGAAAAGCCATAAGGCCTTTCTATTGAATCTGCTCTCGCCTTTCGATATATTATAAGATACTGAGTGCGTTTAGGCATGGACATGAATTGCCTGCCTCTGACTTCCGGTATATCCACAAAATGACACATAACTAAAAACCGCAAGCCTATGAACACCTACACCAGTCCCATCACACGCAGCATCACACTGATTGTACTGCTGCTTGCATTGTGCCGTACCGGCATGTATGCCACAACCGACAAACAGACCGAAACATTGCGCGCCAAGGCCGATATGCTGCACGCGCATGGCAAGAACGACTCGGCAATGATTGTTGCCGAAAAGGTGCTCGACACGGCAGTGAGGCGCAAGGACACCGTGCTGATGATTGGCACGCACTCGTCCATGGGCGTCTATCTGCGCACGGCAGGAAAGACCGACGAGGCGCTGAAGCACTACAACGAGGCCATGCGACTCTGTTCCATGCCCGGAGTGGTGGCCCGCGGAGGTGAGGAGGCGGTGCAGGAGGCCGCCGTTCTATATCTGAACATCGCCACACTGCACATCGACATGAAGAACGCGAAGCAGGCATTGTCGTGCGCTGCCAAGTCTGCCGGATGGACGGCGCGCTGCAAGGACAAGGCGCTAAAGGCACAACTCTACTCTAACATCGGCTCAATATATCTCATGGCTGGCGACGCACGCACAGCCATGAAGCATCTCGGACAGAGCTACAAGCTCTCCGTAGAGACCGGACAGAACGACGCCGCGCTAACCGCCGTGGCTTATACCATGGCTGCGGCACAGAAGGCTGGCGACACGGAAGCACTGAAGCAGTGGGACGCCACAGGCGAACGACTGCTGCCGCTTGCCACTGCCGAGACGTCGCGGCTGGTATTCTATCAGGTGAAGTGCGGACTGCTGATGAACAACAAGGACTATAAGGCTGCGCTGCCGGTGTTCGACAAGATACTGTCCATGAAGTGTGTGGCAGGCATGCCGTTCGTGCAGTACGACTGTTACAACAACATGCACATGGCTTACGCCGCACTGGGCAGATACGACAAGGCATACGCCTCGCTGCAGAAGGCCACAGTCCTGCACGACAGCATAGCCGACAAGCAGAGCGCCGACAACCTGCGCGAGCTCACGGTGAAGTATGAGACCAAGGAGAAGGAGCTCGCACTGGCCCGGAGCGAGACCAAGCTGGCACATCTATATACCACTGCGATGATTGTCGCGATAATCATAATAGTGGCTGCCGCGGCGATAATAATTTACATACAACGCCAGCGCAGACGTCGCCGCGAGCTCGAACTCGACTTCGCACGGCTCAGGACCGACACGGCGCGACGACTGACCGAGCGCTACATCAACGGATTGGAGAGCGAGCGTACACGTCTGGCACGCGAGCTGCACGACGGTCTTTGCAACGACCTCTACGGCGTGGAGATGAAGCTTGCGCTTGCCGACAGCTCACATCCGGCGGTGGGCATGCTCAACAAATGCCGCGAGAAGGCGCGCAGAATATCGCACGAGCTGATGCCACCCGAATTCAGATATGCCACCATCGACGAGGTAATAGCCGACTATGTGGAGCAGTGTGCCACCGAGCAGTGCGTCACCCAATGTTCGTTGAACCCCGAGGATGCCGACTGGAGCGTGATAGACGATGCCACGGCACTCGAGATATACCGCATAGTGCAGGAGGCGGTGGGCAACGCCATGAGGCACTCGGGTGCTACAAGGGTGAATGTTGATATGCGGATGGAGAGCGGAAGTGCCGTCATGACCGTCAACGACAACGGCCGTCATGCTCCTCACCGCTCGCAGGGAATAGGCCAGCGCACCATGAATCAGCGTGCCGAAGCCGTGGGCGGAAGCGTTGAAGTGAGCTCGGGAGAGGCCGGCACAACCCTCAGACTGACCATTCCTTTGAAAAAGGATGCGTGAAAATTACGGTTTTCCGTGAGTGAAATTATTCATGCACCTCTTAATTTTGCATGCATGAACGACATATACAAATATTTGTTGGAGGATCTGCGAATCGCCATAACCGATGACCATGACCTCGTGCTCGAAGGGTTTAAAAGCTTTCTCGAGAAAAAGAACATCAGACATGTCGAGACATTCACCACCGCACAACAGCTCATCAACACGCTGACATCACGCGATTTTGACATTTATATCATCGACATCGGAATGCCCGACATCGACGGATTCACGCTCATAGACATTGTGAGAGAGCATAAGCCCGACGCAAAGATAATTGTCAACACCATACATCAGGAGGTGTGGATAATAAGGCGCATGCTCGATAAGAAAGTGAACGCGATACTGAGCAAATCGACCGACTTCTCAAAGATAACCGAAGCCATCGAGGCTGTGATAAACGGGAAACAATATTTCTGCCCTGAAGTGAGGAAAAAACTTAACCGTCACCGGCTTACTCTCGACCATCCGTCGGAGCGGGAGATTGAGGTGCTGAGGGCGATGGCGCGCGGATGGACGTCGAAAGAAATAGCCGCTCATCTCTTCATATCGGAAAACACTGTGGAGACACACCGCAAGAAACTGTTCCTGAAACTCAACGCGCGCAACATAGCCGACCTGATTGTGAAGGCGATAGCGCGCGGATATATCAACGCCTCAGAATTCGACAAAAACCCGGAAGCCTGAAAAAACCGACTACTAAACTAAAAAACCGTAATAGAAAAACAACAAAGAAACGTATTATAACACATCGCACCGCGGCACAGAGTGCCACGGTCAGATGACGTCAAGATACTTCTCTAGAGGTATGCCGCGGTTCTTATCCTCGTTGTCCTTGTTAAGGTCGATGAGCGTGTAAACGGCATCCATAGCCTTGCGGGTGCTCGGTTTCAGCATCTCGCCGTCGAGAAGATGGCCTATGAGCACGGCGGAGAATATGTCGCCCGTACCGGGGAAGTGGACGGGAATCTCCGTGTATGGTAGCGAGAAATAGCTGCCGTCAAGATGATTGTAGCCCACCACCGACGTCTGACCGTCAACAGGGATGCTCGTTATGAGCGCCGACTTGGTGCCGAGAGCAAGTAGTCCGTCGATGAGACGGCGGGCTTCGTCGTGAGTCACGCCGTCGGCGTTGTAGTCCATGCCCGTGAGATAGCACGCCTCGGTGTGGTTTGGGAACACCAGATGAGCCACGCTCACCATCTCGCGCATGCTCTTTATGGCCTCGTCGGTCACTCCGTTGTATAGCTTTCCCTCGTCACCCATTATCGGATCGACGAATATCACCGTGCCGGCCTCCGCCTGTTCACGACAGTAGGCGGATATTATCTTGGCCTGAGCCTCCGAAGCCATGAAGCCCGTAGAGATGGCATCGAACGTGAAACCCAGCTCGCGCCACACGGGAAACACACCTTTTATATACTCTGTTGTCTCAAGAATGTTGAACTTGCCGTAGTCGAGCGTGTTCGAAACGAGCGCCGTCGGCAGATTGTATGTGGGATGACCCATGTACGAAAGGATGGGAAGCATGGCGGCAGTAGCCACCTTGCCATATCCGGCCATATCGTTTATAAGCAATATCTGTTTCTTTTTCATCTTATTCGTGTTTCGTCTGCAAACTTACCAAAAATCGTTGAAATAAGCGAATATTTATGCCTCTGCGTAAACATTGTGCGTGAACGGCGGCGCTGATATTGCCAGAAACATCATCAAAAATAAAAAGAAACTGCATCAATATTAAAAATAAACATTATCAATCTTAAAAAGAAACTACATCAACCATAAAAAGAAATAACATCAATCATAAAAAAACGGACAGACAAAAGCATCATAAACGTCACGCGACAACATTCCAGCCGAGCCACGAATATGCATATTCTTGCATATTTAAGCGTCATTTCTGCATATTTATACAGTTTTAGTGCCTTTTTAAAAGAATTTTTGCAAGTTTATGCAGAAAATCATATTGCGGAATGTATTTTCTGCTTTAAAATAATTAACTTTGCTATCCGAATAATTCAGACAAACATAAAGAAATGGCATATACACGCATAACGGCTGCCGAAGGCGCAGCGATGATAAAGGACGGAGACAACATCGGATTCAGCGGATTCACTCCAAGCGGAGTTCCTAAAGCCGTGACACGAGAACTGACGAAGCGGGCTTTGAGCGAGCATGAGGCCAGACGTCCGTTCGCCGTGGGAGTAATCACGGGCGCATCGTCGTGCCAGAGCCTCGAGGGCGACCTCGCAGCGGCACACGCAATAAAGTTCCGCGCACCGTTCTCAACCAACGCCGACTTCCGCAACCACACCAACCTGGGCGAGATAGACTATGAGGACATGCACCTTGGACACATGGCCGAGCGTCTGCGCCGAGGCTTCTACGGCGACATGGACTGGGCCATCATCGAGGTGTCTGCCATAGAGGACGACGGCGACAAGTGCCGTGTGTATCTCACTTCGGCCGACGGCATCGTGCCGACCATAGCGCGTATAGCCAAGAAAGTGATTCTGGAGCTCAACACATTCCACAATCCCAACGCGCGCTATCTACACGACGAGTATGAGTGTCTGGAATATCCTTACCGCCAACCCATACCTCTAACAAGCGTGGGACAGCGCATCGGCACACAATATCTGGAAATAGACCCGAAGAAGATTGCGGGTGTCGTGGAGTGCTGCATACCTGAGGAGGCGCGCACATTCAAGCCCTCGACTCCCGATACCGACATGATAGGCCGCCACGTAGTGGATTTCTTCCTGAGCGACATGCGCGCCGGACGCATTCCCAAGTGCATGTTCCCCATACAGAGCGGTGTGGGCGTGACCGGCAACGCCGTGATGGAAGCCATCGGACGGTGCGACGACATGCCCGTGGTAGAGGTGTTCAGCGAGGTGGTGCAGGACGCGATAGTAGACCTGATGCTCAAGGGCCGCATATCGCAGGCATCGGTTGCGGCAATGACAGTGTCGAACGAGTGTCTGAAAAAAGTGTACGACAACATGGACTTCTTCCGCAGCCGTCTCACGTTGCGCCCGAGCGAGCTGTCCAACTCGGCAGAGCTAATCCACCGTTTCGGAGTGATTGCCATGAACACGGCGCTCGAATGCGACATCTACGGCAACGAGAACTCGAGCCACGTATGCGGCTCGCGACTGATGAACGGCATAGGCGGATCGTGCGACTACGAGCGCAACGGCTCCATAAGCATATTCTACACGCCCTCAATAGCCAAGGGAGGAAAAATAAGTTCAATCGTTCCCATGTGCAGCCACATAGACTCCACGGAGCACGATGTGGATGTGATAATAACCGAACAGGGCATAGCCGACCTCAGAGGAAAGGGCCCTGTACGCCGCGCCGAGGAGATAATAAACAACTGCGCGCATCCCGACTACCGTCCGTTGCTGCGCGAATATCAGCGCATAGCCACCAAAGGCCATTGCCCGGGATCGCTGCGTGCGGCCTTCGCCTTCCACGACACACTGATGCGTAAGGGCGACATGAGGCTCACAGACTTCGCCGAATATCTGTAAACAGGAGTCCGGTCACAGGCCGTAAACCAACAGACCGCGACCTGAAGAAAGCATAGAAAAATAACGAAACCGTGCCACACGAGTGTCTCAGACGACACGACAGTGTAGCACGGTTTTTATTATTGTATTGCAAGATGTGATTTCATGTCAATACTCAGCAGGACACTGAGGCAGGGCAGCTATGAGTTCGTCAACGTCGCTCTCGCGTGTTGCCCATGAGGTGACGAAGCGGACAGGAGTCTCACGCTCACGACGCGGGCCCCAGAGCTCGAACGATGCCACGCGCATCAGGCTGTCGATGACGCTGTTTGGCAGGATGAAGAACTGCTGGTTGGTGGGCGAATCTATGAACAGACGGTAGCCGTGATCGATGAATGCCTTGCGTATCTTGGCAGCCATGACGCATGCGTTGCGAGAGATATCCACATAGAGATTGTCTGTGAAGAGTGTCTCGAACTGCACACCCAGCAGACGTCCCTTGGCAAGAAGCGCTCCGTGCTGCTTCACTATTGAGAAGAAATGAGGCAGAAGCTCGGGACGCGACGTCACGACAGCCTCGCCGAAAAGCGCGCCTACCTTTGTTCCACCGATATAGAAAACGTCGCACAGACGTGCCACATCGGGCAGAGTGACATCCGATGCGCCCGAAGCCAGAGCATAACCCAGACGTGCGCCGTCCATGTAGAGCGGCAGGTCAGCCTCACGGCATATCTTGCTCAGAGCGGTAAGCTCGTCGAGCGTGTAGAGCGTTCCGAACTCCGTAGGATGAGATATGTAAACCATTCCCGGAGCGACGACATGCTCGTACATCTCGTCCGAATAGTAGTCAGCAACATATTTACGCACATCCTCGGCACTTATCTTGCCGTCGTGCTGCGGCAGAGTGAGCACCTTGTGTCCCCACACCTCTATAGCACCGGCCTCGTGCGAGCAGATGTGTGCCGTCTCGGCAGCCAACACACCTTCGTGATGAGACAACAGCGTGTCGATAACCGTAGAGTTTGTCTGCGTGCCACCGACAAGAAAATGCACCTTACCGTTCGTCAGTCCGCAGGCATCAAGAATGAGCCGCTCGGCACGATGGCAATATTCGTCGAGCCCGTAACCCGGCGTCTGTTCAAGATTTGTTTCCGCAAGACGGCGTATCAGCTCAGGATGCGCCCCTTCCATGTAGTCACTGTCAAAATGCAACATATATATTTCTTTTTACCAAATATTTTTATTCCAGTCTCTTTTCCGCTCAAAAACAATCGCATATAAAACGGCATATGTCGTAACGGCAATCAGTACGGATTCAGAAAAGCGACACAAAGGTAAGCATTTATTTGCAAAAAGTTACTTCCTGTCTAATGTTTTCATTATTTAAATATTAAAAAGAAGCAATAAAAGCAGATATTCAGACAATTTATCTATTATATTATGATTTTTATTATCTCTATTATGACATTAAGTATAATATCTCACGACATTTTCAAGAATAATTATACATTACCAACCATACACATCATGACACCGAAAAAAGATAATAAACGCGGAACTGTAAGCACGACATTCCATCCACTCACATACTGTCTTACCATCAAATATTATCCTGTATGTGAACATACATCTGACTGAATATATAATAAATGCGGCGATCAAACATTGATATACATTGTTCTCTGCTGCTGAAATGAGAACAATATGCGCGACTTTCAAATTGTAAGCGGTTTTTGATTTTCAGGTCGAAGTTTCCCACTCTACCCCGAAAAATAAGCGCGTATTTGCGGACTGGCTCTTCTTCGGGCGCAAATACGCAAAATACAAGAGGTTATTATAAGATACTGAATATCAATGATTTATATTTAAGGGGTATTTTTCCGCTTTGCAAAAAGCACCATTTCGGCTTGCGAAATAGCCCATATTGGATGCTAAAATAGGCCATATTGCACTCTGAAATGGGCTTTTTCGTACTGCGAAATGGGCAATATCGGAACACGGAACTGACTTTTTCGGACTATGTTATGGGGTATATCAGAAGGCGGTTCGGACCTGAACGGGCCATCTCATGCCGCGTTTAACATTCATTCACACCTCTTTTGCAAAAATATTTTGTCAAAATAAAGTCAAGAAAAATTGTAAGCACGTCTTTAAGTTTTTCACTGAATACGACGGAATCAGGAGGAGAAAAAACGCGGGAAGCATTTGTCCGAAGGGCCGGAAGCATGCTTAATCCGTCGATTTACAACGCTTACAACACGCGGCATCGGGTGTCATCACATTACATCGGATAGGTATTCCCGGCCACCGGGAAACAGTATGGAAACGGCTTCATGCTCTTCCGGAAAAGGTTGGTCATGCCTTTGCTGGATATGCAAGGCATACCGCACAGGTTGTCAGTAAGAAATCGTACCCGCTACGCATGCAGTATCCTCGGAATACAGTCTGATTTATTACAACATGCAATGCAATTAAATATATAATGACTATATTTGCGGTGACTTATAACACGAATAAACATGAGACGCATTACGATTAAACAATGTCTTGTTATGTTACTTTTTATATTCTCAAGTAACATTTCCACAGCTCAAGATTGTCTTGATACTGAATCTTATTATCAATACATTAAAAATAACGGACGACCGCATCTGGAATATGTACTTGATAAAATACGTTCACATTCAGTCGTTGCGATAGGAGAAGATCATTGGATAGATGCACATCCTCAATTCTTATGCGATCTGATAACCGCTTCGGCACAGGATTCAACGGCTAATATTGATGCGTTAGCAGTTGAGTTTGGCTCCGAAAGGTATCAGTATCTCGCAGACAGTCTGATAAAATCCCCGGTTTACAGAGAAGACTTGGTCTTTAAGATACTGCAATATACACCTGATGATTTGGGTAATCCATATAAAGAATATGCAGATGTTTTCAAAACCGTATGGGAAAACAATCAAAAGAAACCTGTAAGTCTCCGGACACGCATCCTTTTGTTGGATCCGGCGTATGTACAAGATTATTTTGATGGCAAGAAATTTGTATATACTGGTTCACGGGATGACAATATGTTTAATATCATCAGAAACCAGATCGTCAAACGCTCGCACATAGTATTTTATGCAGGGGCATCACATACCTTGGCTCGCATAAATGGTATTCGTCAAGGGGATTACTACTATAATTGGCCTTCAGCCGGCTTCTTACTCAAAAGCTGTTATCCTCAGGATGTATTCATAATCAATCTATGGGGCGGCCAGATGGGAAGCAAAGGCTATATAGAGAACAGTAAAACGCGGTGGAATCTGATAGCCGGCGGTGTGATAGATAAAGCGTTTCAGAAATATGGCAATAAACCTGTAGGATTTGATTTAAAAGATGATTTCCCTCTGTTAAGAACGGAAACATATTTCGCCAACCCCACGACAAAGATGTCAAGTTATGGCGAGAAAGGTTCGCCGTACACAAAAGAACAAAAGCTTAGTGATATATGCGATGGTATTGTATTTGTCAAACCTGTATCTGAATTTAATGGAATACACCTTATCAATATCTATGATGAGAAATTTATAGAGAAGGCAAACAAACGTACTAAAGGCTCTTGTAAGACAGCTGAAGATATTCTGAAGACTGTAAAGGAATGGCATCCTATCATGCAATTTTAATGATAATAAAAATAAAAGACCCCCGAAAATCAGATAAAACTTTCGGGGTTCTTTTTAATGGGCAACGGATAGGTGGCAATTTTTCGGTTCATCCGACACTTTGAGTGATATGACAATCATAAAAAGCAAACAGCCTTAGCTCAAAATATCGTTCATCTCTGAATCCATACGCAGTTCTCTTCAATACCGATACAGTCCACACCATCCAGTGACGGAGGGGTTCACTCCAAATTTCGGAAGAGCACCAAAAAATATCAATAGGATTATAATATGTTTAATTATGTTCTATATAACTTGTATTCTCAAGACAATAGATTGCCTCCCCTCTATCTCCATTTTCCAAATCAGTTAATTCAATCTTAAATATTTTATAGGGCAGTGTTGTCGTTTTTTTAGGTTCACTTACTGTTATATAGTAAGCTATTCCGTATTCAGTTTCTTTATAATATTCTTTTATTTGCTGTTTCATCAAAACATCCACGCTTTTTCCATCAATCCATACTTTTATGCCTACCTTATCAATCGTTGGAGCTATGTTATCACATTTGGCCGTATCAGCAGATGACTTTTGAGTAATATTTGACAAATCCTCTTTATGTTGAGCGTTTTGTATGCCTTTATTTGTAAGAAATCTTGTTAAGCTCATAGGACGGACATAGATCTGATAGGCTGGTACAGCTCCGGGGATTTGAAAAACGTGCATTCCGTATGCTTCCATTCGGTTATATTGTATATTTAAAGTTGTATCTCTGTCTGCAATAAAATTCCAACCCCAAAACTCCAGTCTCAGATTCTCATTATTTGTTCCCACTTTCATTGTATGAGGATAGGTATCCATATCTATAGCACCCATGTTGCTATATTTGCCTTTTGGTATATTTATTTGATATTCCCCTTTTTCGTCAGTTTTAGTCTCAAAGAGAACATCAAAATTTGAATTTTGGAACATGACAGAACAATTATCAATAGGATTACCGTTATAGTCAGAAACTTTTCCTGTTATTGTTACCAGGTCTTTTTGCTTTTGTGCACTAATTGTTGAATTTAAACAAAAAAGCAGAAGTAAAATACTTAATAATTTCATTGCGTTTATTATTTTAACGTGAGTTCGATGAACTGTAAGTGTTTGTAAATCTGGTGATTAGCGAAAATTGTTGTAACTTTATAGTGCTGAATTACAAACAATAATCGCTATGATCACCAAAAGCAAAGTTATAGAATTATTTTGTATGGCAGATGATTTAGCTTCGCTGATTTTCAATTTTGCAAGTTTTTTTGATGCAATGATGTCAAAATATACGCTAAAACCTGGTATGTAAAAACCAGAGAATACATATCCATAGGACGTTCAAAGGAATAGCACAAAGAGGAAAATGCTCAATGGGCTGGTTCTTCGGATTCAGACTTCATCTGATATGCAACGAACGCGGAGAACTCATGAATTTTATGATTACCCCGGGTGATATGGATGACCGTAAAACCATTGAATACAAAGCCTTTGTGGAAATTATCTATGGAAAGATTGTCGGCGATAAGGGATACTTTACCTCGCTCCGCGAACAGTGACCTTCGGTTCTGGTCACAGGAGTTTTGATAATTTTATCGTCAACCTGTTGGGTGCGATTGCTGCATATTGTTGATTTCCGAAGAAGCCGTGTATCAATGTTACAAGAACTTTTGACACCACAGCTCGCTTTGTTTTGAATTCGTCGGACTCACATTATATTATTATTCCTAAATTCATAAGAAATCGGGTGGAATTCGCTATATTTGTATAATATAGGATGCGGCTCGGCAGTGCCAAAATCGGAAAAACTTCGTTTCTCCGTTTTGTCGTTGCGCTTACCTTTCACTATATTTGTATAATATAGGAGGCGGCTCGGCAGTACCAATCCAAACAAACAGAAGTTTCTTTGTCTTGACTGTGTACTCACCTTTCACTATATTTGTTGTAATAAGATAGTTTTTACTTGACTATCAACAGATTGGAGCAAATTCGCACGAGAACGGGCAATGGATAAGAAAAAGCCGGACTGTTCCGAACCGCTATATTTCTCATGCTTTCAAACAACTCATTTTTGCAAATGTTAACATTCCTTTCTGAAAAAGCCGAATAAAAAGGCCTGGAAAAGCCAAAAAACAGTATCTTTGCCGGACCGAACTTTTGAAAGGATTAAGAATATGAAGAAAATATCTTTGCTGAGTGTATGCCTTCTCTGTCTGTTGAGTCTGTCGGCCCGGGCAGAAGTAATTCCGGTCGACACGATACCTTTCGAACTGGGTGCCGACAACCGTCTGTATGTGACAGTCTATATCAACGGGCAGGACGACCGCCCCCTGCGCTTTCTGCTGGACACGGGAGCGACGGATGTGATACTCAATTCCAATTCGCCGCGCACCGAAGGGCTGGCTGCCTTTACGGGAAGTGTGGAGAACAATAGCGCCAATTCGGTGGAAACCATTCCTTCCACAGAGTCATCTCAGGTGGTGAGGATGGGCAGCCGGGCCATTTCCGGATTGAAACTGATAGCTATTCCTTATCCGCCCGATGCTTGGGACGGTGTGCTGGGGCTGTCTTACCTGAGGAACTTTGATGTCCGTATTGATTATCGGCGGAAATCCATCTTCCTGTATGAATTGGGCGACGGGCAGAAGGCGGCATCGGACAAGGCTGTCAGGCTGAAGATGGACTATCGTCTTGGAGTGCCGGTCGTTCCGGTCGGCGTGCGTGTCGGCGGAGTGGATTATTTGGTGTCGGTAGCGATGGATACCGGTTCCGACCGTGTGTTCGATCTCAATACACCTTTCGTCCGTCGCAACGGCCTGCTGGGCACACAGAAACCATTTGCCATCTCGCGCATAGCCGGTACGGTGAAGGACGGCGATGAACTTCAGAATGTGTACTTCGATTCGGTAACACTGGGAGATTCACTGACTTTGCCTCGCATACCCGGTGCCTTTTCTACGGTGACAACGGGTGTACAGGCCAGTGACGCGATGGACGGCGTGTTGGGCAACAACTTCCTGCAACGTTTCAACCAACTCTATGACTTCAAGAACAATTATCTCTATCTGGAGGTGAACGACCGGCTCTACACTCCTTTCTATGACTTTCTGGTTCGTTGAACAGGAAGTTCACATCCTTGTAATGCTTTGTACATATCCTTGACGCAGGTTGTGCACATCCTTGTGACAGGAAAACTACAAACTGAGTGCATCAGTTCTCTTTCAATTATCTTTAAATAAGACAGGAGGCGGCTCGACAATGCAAAAATCTGTAAAAACTTCGTTTTTCCATTTGTCATTGCACTCGCCTTTCACTATCTTTAAATAAGACAGGAGGCGGCTCGACAATGCCAAAATCTGTAAAAACTTCGTTTTTCCATTTGTCATTGCACTCGCCTTTCACTATCTTTGCACCACCAAAAATCAGTGGATAAGAAAATATGAACGGAACGGAAAACGACACATACGCTAAGATAATAATGCTCGGCACGGGATATGCCACGGCAACAAACTGCTACAACACCTGCTTCCTGCTGAAGACGGCGGGCGGCATGCTGCTCACCGACGCGGGCGGCGGCAACGGAATACTGACACAAATGGAAAAGGCGGGAGAGGACGTGACGCGACTCAACGACATGTTCGTCACACACGCACACACCGACCATGTGCTCGGAGCGGTGTGGATAGTGAGAAACGCCATTCAGAATAACATAAACGGACTGCGCACTGAGGTGCTCAACGTCTATGGTCACGAGAGGGTGATAAACGTGCTGCACAGGATATGCGAGATGACTCTTCCGGGCAAATATATCCCGTTGCTCGACAGCGCGGTGCGCTTCGTCACACTGTCAGACGGCGACTCGTTCAGCGTAGGAGACATGAGCTTCACGTGCTTCGACATTCATTCCACTAAAGAGAAACAGTTCGGCTATCGTGCCTCTCTGCCGGGAGGAGTGAGCCTGGTGTGCCTCGGCGACGAACCGTTCAACGAGGCCAACCGCACCATGGCCATGGATGCCGACTGGCTTATGTGCGAGGCGTTCTGCCTGTATGCCGACCGCGAGGTGATGAAACCCTACTCCAAGCACCACAGCACCGCGCTCGACGCGGCACGCATGGCGACAAGCCTCAACGCCGCTAACCTGCTGCTGTTCCACACCGAGGACAAGAACATGGCGACGCGCCGACTGACCTACACGCAGGAAGCCGCGACAGCCTTCGCCGGCAACATATTCGTGCCCGACGACCTCGACTGCATCGTCGCCTCAAAAAGAACTGAATGATAAGCCCGTCGGGCGGAGACGGACGGACATCGGCGTCACTCGTCCGACGCCGATGAGTTGTGACCATACGACCGGTATTCGTGGGGAGTGAACCCGGTGGCTTTCTTGAACATGCTGTAAAAATGCTCCGCCGAACCGTAGCCCAGCATGGCGGCAATCTCCTTTGCCGACGACGACGTGCCGACAAGCATCTGCTTGGCACGCTGTATCCTCAGTTCCTGGAAATATTTTGCCGGAGCGTAGCCCGTATATTCCCTGAAAGCCTTTCTGAACCACGAGTAGCTTATGTTGAGATATTCGGCCAGCTGCTCGGCGCTTATGTTCTCGCCCACATGCTCTTTCATGTATATGCGTGCCTTCTCTATCTTCTGACGTATGGCGCTCATCTCAAACTGCTTGTTGCGCGAGAGCGATATCACCATGCCGAGCATGTGCATCACTATGCCCGCAAGATATTGCTGCGACGACACAGCGTCGGCCTCGGCTATGTGAAGCGCGCGCGAATAGAGCGACACGAACTCCTCGCTGAGTCCGATGTCTATCACGGGCTGGTCCTCACAGAAGAATCCCTCCTTGACAAGATTGTCGGCCACAGGTCCCTCGAAGCCTATGTAATACTCGTTCCATCCCACGTTGCGGTAGGGCTGATAGGTGTGCCACTTACCCGGAAACACAAGCATGAGCCTTCCGCTGCACACGTGTTTGTTGACCACACACTCCGAAGAGAACTGTCCGCAGCCTTTTGTTATATACACAAGCTGATACTCATGAAGAACGCGTCCCTTCTCAGCATTGAAGAAATAGCCCGAAGGATGCTCCTTCAAGGGATATGGAGAGTTGGGAGCAATGAACTCAAACCCCACGGTGTTCACCCACAGCCCGAACTTGCGGTCCGTGTCGTTTACTATGAGATATTTGAATTCCACACCGTCGCTGCTGAAATCGTTAGTCATAACAAGAGTTTTATTATCAGGTCTGATGGCGTTCGCCGACAATGGCAAGGGCTGCGACAATGACGTGAGAACCCGTCTTACAGGTATTAATACCGCCGAGCCACCATCTTTATTATACGTAGAAGGACAAAGACTGCGGCAACGACGGACTGCCGGAATGAGGGCCGACCGGTTATGACATTGCCGGGTCGATGTCTGTTTCAGGCAAATATAATAAATTCGCCATAAAAAGACGACTGATGCGATTTAACTTTTATCAAATACTGCGTAATATTATATCATTTGCATCCAAAACGTCTTCGACAGACATTCCGGATGCACCTGACGTATGATATAACAATAACCTAAATGCTGAAATACGTGCGCCACGCCGCCTATTTGGGCAGATGGAACACTTCGGATATCTCGCGCATCTGCTCCTGAGACATGCCGTCGGGCTCGAAGCCCATGTTCTTGGCGGCTATGTAGATGAGAGCAGACTTGTTGAGAACGTCAACCTGGTCGAACGCCGCCATGATGTCGGTATCGACTGCGAACACTCCGTGCTTCTCCCACATCACCACATCGTAGTCGGAAAGCTCGCTGATGGTGGCCTCGGCCAGCTCTACCGAGCCCGGCAACTTGTAAGGCACGATGCCCAGACCGCGCGGACAGAACGCCTTGGTCTCGGGAATCATGCTCCAAAGCAGGTTGGTAGCAACGTCTTTCTCGAGAAAACGGCGACAGTGGCTCATGGCGACGAGCTCTATGGGATGGGTGTGGAGCGACGCACGGTAGGGCGAGCCGATGGACAGCAGATAGTCGTGCACACTGAGATGCGAGGGCAGCTCAGAGGTGGGACGCACCGGATTGTCGGCTATGATGACATAGCTGGCGCAGTCGTCGAGTATGCGTATCACCGAGCCGTTGTCCATAGGGCGGCGCGCAAGGTCGCGCATACGGCGGTTGGTACCCTTGCAGAAGAAGTAGCATCCGCGCAGATGGGGCAGCGTGACGCCTATGGGCATCACGTCGCTGATGGCCGGCATCTGTCTGATGGCGTCATCCACATATTCGGTGATGTTTATGGTTATGTTGCCGCCGTTGCGCTCGGCCCAGCCTTTCTGCCACAGATAGCCGGCTGTCTCGGCAACCTTCTCCACTTCGGCAGCAAGTGCCGGACGATTGTTCAATATAGATTCCATATACATATTTTATTGCTCCGTGCCGGACCTATTGTCCTATCAGTCCGGACAAGAGCAGGTTAATCATTTATTTTTACATCTCACGCCCGCGTGAAACGGTGCAGGACACACACAGCCATACGGTCTGACCTACGGCCTAACGCACGGCTCTGAAACTGTAAGTGCCCGACCCTATCTCGCAGACGACGAATCCTCCTTCTGTCTTCAATACTCTTATGCCGGCCTCTGTCAGGCTCTTTCCGCCCTCAGTCACGCTGTCAGCCGCAGTGGCGGGGATATATACCGTGGCCGATGTGTTGGCAGGTATGATGACATGCCATTGTAACGACGAGCCGTCTTTCTTCCACGAGCTGACTATCTGTCCGTGAACAGAGTGGTAGGAACAGTCCACATAGTTAAGCGTGTCGGTGAGCAGAGGTCTCATTATCAGTTTCTTGAACGCCGGATGAGCATCGTCGCTCTTTATGCCCGCCAGGTCCTCATAGAACCAGATGAGCAGATCGCCCAGCAGCATGACATGATTCTGCGAGTCTATCCAGCGTTCCATGCCGTCGCCGTTCCAGTGTTCCCACACGGTGGTGGCACCTTTCTTTATCATGTATCCGAAACTCGGATAGTCGGTCTTCTGCAACATTCCGTAAGCAAGGTCAGGACGTCCTATCTCCGTAAGCCCGCGCATCAGCCACTGACATCCTATCACTCCGGTGCTTATGTGTCCCTTGAAGTCGTGCTCTATGAGCCTTACCGTGTTGCCGGCTATGTCGTTACGATAGTCGTCGGGCACAAGTCCGAAGCTTAGCGCCAGCAGGTTCGACGTCACGGTGTTGTTGCTGTATGAGCGTTTCTCCTTATCCAGGAACTTATTGTTGTAGGCTTCCTTGACAACAGCCGCCTGTTCGTCGAACTCGTTACGGTCGCCATCCTTGCCCAGAAGGGAGGCAAAATAGGACATGGTCTTGAGCATATAATAATAGTAAGCCGTACCTATCACCGCCTTGTCGGTAATCAGCGACGGTATCTGCGGGTCGTTGGCGGTGAACACTTCGGGCGGTGTGCACCAGTCGCCGTAAACATCACGCGGCATGATATGGTCCGGAGTCAGATACTTGTCGCGCATATAGTACAGCCACTTCTTCATCGAAGCATAATGCTCGGTTATCGGTTGTATGTTGCCGAACTGCGTGTAAAGCATCTTCGACACCGTGAGGTAAGTGCCGGGCCACGTCATGTTGTCAGTGTAAGAACTCCAGTAGCTCGGAGCGATGTCGGACACGCTGCCGTCCTCGCGCTGGGTTATGCGTATGTCATGCACCCATTTCGCATACAGATTATTGTTGTCGAAGAGGAAGCTCTCGCCGTACGATCCGATGGCTCTGTCGCCTGTCCATCCCATTCTCTCCGTACGTTGCGGGCAGTCGGTGGGCATGCCGCGGTAGTTGCTGCGCACACTCCAGTAGGCGTTGTGGTAGATTCGATTTATCATCGAGTCAGAAGTAGCGAAATATCCGGTCTGCAGCATGTCGTCGTAAAGCACCTGTCCCTCGAAATCATCAATAGAGGGCGTACCGGGATAATTGGTTATCTCCACATATCTGAAGCCATGAATGGCAAAGCATGGCCCCCACGTCTCCGTTCCCTCGCCCTTCAGTGTGTATTTGTCGGTGGCGAGTCCGCCGCGCAGATTGTCCAGATTGACGCTTCCGTCATCGTTAAGGAACTCCGCGAAGCGCAGCTTCACTTCCCTGCCACGCTCACCCTTGACTTTCATCTTGAGGCGTCCGGAGAAGTTCTGTCCCATGTCCAGAATGTAGGTGTTGTCGTTAAGGCGTGTGACACCTGTCGGTCTGATAACGTCCATCACCTGTATATTATTGTTTATCTGCGCGCCGAGCTTTCCTTCAGGTGCGGAGGTCATGTCCACAGGCAGCCACGCTGAGTCGTCGAATCCGGCTTTGTCCCATCCCGGCATCTCACGGCGTGCGTCATATTCCTCGCCGTCATACTCGTTGTTAGCGCCTATCGCTCCGTGCGATGTGACCTTCCACGACGCGTCACTCACCACATATTCGCGGCTGCCGTCGCCATACTCAAGTTCCAACTGGGCGATGAGCTTTGGAAATTCGGCCCTATCGGTGCGGCGCATATGGAAGAAACGGCCGTTGCCCACAATAACTCCGATGGCATTGTCGCCCTTGCCTATCTCGCCGGTCAAGTCGAACGTGTTGTATTTCACTTCCTTTCTGTAATCAGTAGGAGTGGGTGCCAGCTCCTGACGGCCAATGGTCTTGCCGTTGATATGGAGCTTGTAAACACCAAGTCCGCAGATGTATAACGTGGCTTTCGCCGGACGACGCGTCGTGCGGAAATCCTTTCTGAAATATCTGGCCGACAGTCTTGTGCAGTCGGCAGTTGGATTGTCCCACTCGAAAGCCTTGTCAAGCCCTATCCACTGCGCCTTCCATTCGCCGCCGTCGAGCAGTCCCATTGTCCAGCGGGCGGGCTTGCTCCATTCCGACTTGCCCTTATTCGTGGTGACGCACACCTTCCAGTAGCACGTCATACGGCTCTTCAGAGCCACTCCGCCATACGGTATGTACGTCGAATTGTCCGAGCTCACTTCTCCCGAATCCCACAAATCAGCCTTGCCGGGCTTCAGCTTATCCATCGTAGAAGCCACGAGAATGCGGTAAGCAGTCTGCATCACGTTGCGTCCCTTATCGTTCAGTTCCCAGCTCAGTCGTGGCGTAGTGATGTCTATTCCCATAGGATCGGTCACCATTTCACAACGCAGATTGTCCACGGCCATGAGCTTACAGGTGAAGCCCAGACACAAGACAAGTATCAGGAACAATGTCTTTCTCACTATCACAGATTCGTTTGTTTTCATCATCATTAATTTTAACACAGGACGGAGAATCGGAATATTGTCATCAAGTAAGCAAAGGATGCAGCACAAACAAGCCGCCATGACGGCCAAGCTGCAGCGATATGTCCGCCAGACAAAGGTTTTCCGGAAATGCCATACGGCACGTTATCACTCACATAGACCCACAAACGCAGCATTACATCAATTTACATATAATACTGACAGCACCGCAGGCAGTCCGGATTTTATAGTTCGTTTATGCACACTCACGGGAAGAATCGCCGCCCGTGAGCCTGTAAACGCATTGTCATATCATATTGTCGAGCCTCCCGCCTCACCGTTCGTATCCGAAGGGTCGGGCGGTACAGGCCCGTCACTGCTGTGCCATGGCCACCACAATGATGGAGGCTATGAGTATGAGCAGGCCCGCGACAAGCACTCCGGCAGCCTTGCGTCCGCAGCCGCGCCACTCTTTCAGTATGATGCCCCAGACGTTGCTGAATATCACGTTGAGCGACATCAGGATGCTCCACGAGAATGCCAGCAGCACCGGACTGCCGGTAAGGAAGCTCTTACCTGTCTCAAGGCCGAAGAACTGCGAGTACCACAGCAAGCCGGCAAGGGCACAGAAAAGCACGTTGTTGGTCAGCACGCTACCGCTGCAAGCGAAATACTCGCGGCCGGTATGGTTCTTTATGTTCTGTTGTATGCAATATACGGCGTTGGTGAAGAATCCACCGAGCGTAACGAGCAATATGACGGGAAGGCCTGCGAAGAGCGGATCCACGCCACCATTGAGGGCTGCCTCCTTGATAGGTCCGCCGGCATCGAGACCCAGAGCGAAGCATGCGCTCATCACTCCGGCAAGCAAGGCCACAAGCAGACCCTTGGTAAGGGCGAAATCTTTTACTGCCGCCTTCTTCTCTTCCTCACTCATATTGGCCGAGCGCAGACTGCCTGCATAGCCTATCACGGCAATGCCTGCAATGGTGATGCACACGCCGCAGAGCAACATCAGACCGTCGCCGCGGAGCAGGTCGGTGCCTGCGAAGAGCGCCGGAAAGAGAGTTCCAAACGCCGCACACGTGCCGAGAGCTATGCTCTGACCCAAAGCGACGCCGAGATAGCGCATGGAGAGGCCGAACGTCAGGCCGCCAACACCCCAGAGAGCACCATAGATGACGGCCTGAAGCGCTCCGCCCGAACTCCATAACTGCCACAGACTGCCGTCCGCAGGAACGGCGAGCAACGCGCCAAGCAAGGGGAACACAAGCCATGCAAAGATGCCCTGAACCAACCAGAAGCTCTCCCACGACCATTCCTTAACCTTGTTTATGGGCACATACGAGCTGCTCTGACCGAAACTGCCGACTGCAATTATAAATAACCCTAACAAAATGTCCATGACAAAACAACCTTAAACTATTTACGCTTTGAGGTCACTTCTGCCTCATATTCATCAACTCCAGCTATGAACTCCTCGCCCACAGGCACACCGTTGCGCAGACAGAACATATCCCACACGGCGTTCCATGGCAGCGACTTGCACTCCTCGAGCAGTGCCAGACGCTCGAAGCCCTTGTCCTCAGCCTCGTAGCGGCGCAGCGTGTCGAGCGGTTCGAGCAGCGCCTGAAGCAGACATTTCTGTGTGGCGCGGCTTCCTATGACATAGGCTCCGATGCGGTTGATGGAGGCATCGAAGTAGTCGAGACCTATGTGCACGCGGTTGAGGGCATTGCAACGCACAATCTCCTTGCAGAGGTCGAGCGTGTCATCGTTCATTATCGTAACGTGATCGCTGTCCCAGCGCACGGGGCGGCTCACGTGGAGCAGCACCTCCGGCACGAACAGCAGGAGCGAAGAGAGTTTGTCGGCCACGCTCTCCGTCGGATGGAAGTGGCCTGTGTCGAGCGTGACGAGCTTCTGATGCTGCACGCCGTAACCTATATAGAAATCGTTTGAACCCACGGTGTAGCTCTCAAGACCTATGCCGAACACCTTAGATTCTATGCTGTCCTTCATGTGTTTGTATTCGGTTGCGAAGATGCGGTCGAGCGAATCCTTGAGCAGTTCGCGATACATCATGCGGTTCACCGTTATGTCCTTGCTGCCGTCGTGTATCCATAGGTTCATTATGCAGGGGTCATTCTGGCGGCGTCCCATCTCCTCCGCAATGGCGCGGCAGCGCACGGTGTGCTCCACCCAGAAGTCGCGTATGGCCTTGTCGGGATTTGCCAGCGAGAGGTTTCCGCTCTTGGGATGAGAGAACGATGTGGAGTTGAAGTCGAGCTTAATGTCGTTCTCGGCAGCCCACTCCATCCAACTCTCGAAGTGTGACGGCTCAACCTGATCACGATCGACAAACTTTCCTCCGAAATCGCCGTATATCTCGTGCAGACTCAGACGGTGACGGCCGGGGATGAACGACATGGCTTTCAGTATGTCCATGCGCACTTCCTCCATGTTGCGCGCCTTGCCGGGATAATTGCCCGTAGCCTGTATGCCGCCCGTGAGCGCGCCGCCCGACTCGAATCCGGTGACGTCGTCGGCCTGCCAGCAATGCATTGACAATGAAATATTCTGCAAGGCGTCCATCGCCTTGTCTGTATCGATACCCAGAACGGCATAGCGTTCCTTGGCTATCTCGTAGGCTTTGTTTATCAGTTGTTCTTTCATAATCAGGTTTTTGTATTTTTATGGTTATGTGTAAATTATCGTTTTTCGTGGCGCGGCAGCCGGTGTCGCGCCCTGTTCATGCGCCGTAAATCACAGCCCTGACGCGCTCAGACGGCGAACGGAGCCTTGCGATAGGCCTCGTTCCACACGGCGGTGTCGGCAGGCATGTAGGTTTTCAGATTTACCGAGCCGCGCACCTGTCGGCGCATCGACGCCAGGTCGGCAGTATGACCGGCAGCCATGGCCTGCAACATTATGTTGCCTATGGCTGTGGCCTCGGACGGTCCTGCAACCACCGGCACTCCGGTGGCATTGGCCGTCCATTGGTTCAACAGCTCGTTGCAACTGCCACCGCCGATAACGTGCAGCACGCTGAGTGGTCGCTCTGAGAGCCCGCGCAGACTGTCGAAGACATGACGGTAGCGCAAGGCGAGGCTCTCGAATATGCAACGCACCAGACGTCCGCGCGTATCGGGCACAGGTTGTCTGTGACTGCGGCAGGATGTCCGTATGGTCTCTACCATGTCGGACGGATTTGAAAAAGAAGCTTCGTCGGGATTTATCAAACTACGGAACGGCTCGGCGGCACGTGCCTCGTCTATCAGCACGTCGTAGGGCACTGCGCCCCATTGGGCACGGCAGCGCTCAAGAATCCACAAGCCGCAAATGTTCTTCAGCAGACGGATGGTGCCGTTGACACCGCCCTCGTTGGTGAAGTTGAGCCTTTGGGTGTCGGCACTGATGACGGGCGCGTCGATCTCGATGCCCATCAACGACCATGTGCCGCTGCTGAGATAAGCAAAATCGCGGTCAGCGGCCGGTACGGCGGCTACTGCCGACGCTGTATCATGACCGGCGACGGCTATCACAGGCACGGGTCCGAGCCCTGTCTGGCGCTGCACCTCGGGCGTGAGCACGCCCACCTGCCGGCCGGGAAGGACGAAACGTCCGAAACTGTCCTCCGTCAGTCCGACAGCAGCGAGCAGCGAAGGCTCAAACCGTCGGGTGGATGCATTGAGCAACTGCGACGTGGAGGCAATGGTATATTCGGTCACCATCTCGCCCGTAAGCATATATGTCATGGCATCGGGCATGAACAACAGTCTGTCAGCGGCAGCCAGCGCACTGTCTGACGAGCGGCGCATGGCGTCGAGCTGGAACAGAGTATTGAAGTCCATCACCTGTATGCCGGTCTGTCTGTAAACCGTCTCGCGTGGGACCGAAGCGAAGAAACGCTCGGCAGCACCCGCGGTGAACGGGTCGCGATAGGCACGCGGAAGGCGCAGGAAAGCTCCGTCGCTGCCCACACACACGAAATCAACGCCCCACGTGTCAACGCCTATGGAGCATATCTCACAGTCGTCACGGCGAGCAACCAGCCTCAACCCCTCGACAACATTGCGGAACAGCTCGTATATGTCCCAATAGAAGCGTCCGCCGTTCTCAATGAGATGGTTGGGAAAACGGTTCACCTCCTCCAGCTCCAGTCCCGAGGATTGGAAACTGCCTATTATGGTACGGCCGCTCGTTGCTCCGAGGTCGATTGCGAAGAAACACTCTTTCTTGTTGCTCATCCGGTTATTAATAGTTTAGACTTTTTTTGACATGGCAAATATAGTAATAACATACAGTAATGCAGATATATTTTTTGACTGAAAACATTCGCATTTTGATACAACACTGAGAAGACCACACAGAAAGTCATATATTAATGTGTGAACCGCTCCCGAAAGTGTCACAATACGCATAAAACAGGCACGATACGCCCACAAAAAGCCGTCTTCGCAGTGGCACGGTGCGTAAAGTGGCACAACAGTCGGATATATAAAAAGTGACATAAACCGCATATCGTCAGTGTCAGATTACGCATAATGACTGTATAATAATAAATTATTAATCGTAATATGATATAAAATAGACAACCGCGGGAAGCTATCCTGAGACTGTAATACGGCGGACTGAACGGCCATGAGCCGGACGTGTACAGACGGACTGCACAATTACGAACGACAGGAATAATAACTGCCGGGCGCGGAATAAAACCTATTGCAGAACGATAATGGCAACAATCGAAATACAAGTAGCGGGCATGGAAGAGGCGAAAGCAATGCAACGCATATAATAAAACGACGCATCATATATAATAATGTGGCAAAAACTTGCCTACCGGTCCATAAAGCATCGGCACACGAAGCCGGAACTGTCGGCAGAAACAGGCCTGAACGCGTAGCGATTGGAATGATGCGGAACAATGCTTTTCTTCCTCATAACCGTATATTCACGCAACATGAAAAGTAAGACTTTTGACAAACACTATTCGCGAAATAGAAAAACAGAGCCCAACAGAATGGAGAAGTGACACGAAATAAGTTGATCAGAAAATATTGTCCGATGGTTTTTCAGAATAAAAATAATCGGGATTGATTATGGACATTTGCTTTGAAAATCATTACCTTTGCGATATAAGCAACAGCAAATACTCTTGTACCTTCTCAATACCAATGTTGTGATTTGCTCTAAAATTCTTACCTTTGCGATATAAGCAACAGCATGTTGGTGTTACCCATATTAACAGCGTTGTTGTGATTTGCTCTAAAATTCTTACCTTTGCGATATAAGCAACAGCCCAGTTGACATCGACCAATACAGTAAGTAGTTGTGATTTGCTCTAAAATTCTTACCTTTGCGATATAAGCAACAGCATAACATCATTAATGCCCTCTACCCCGGCGGTTGTGATTTGCTCTAAAATTCTTACCTTTGCGATATAAGCAACAGCTACTGCATTGTATAAGCCTGATAGTGTTCCGTTGTGATTTGCTCTAAAATTCTTACCTTTGCGATATAAGCAACAGCAATCAGCAAGTCGCATAAGACGGTCACGGGGTTGTGATTTGCTCTAAAATTCTTACCTTTGCGATATAAGCAACAGCATAATCGTCAGGAGACGGAATGCGAGAACGTTGTGATTTGCTCTAAAATTCTTACCTTTGCGATATAAGCAACAGCAGATTGCTTAAACAATGAGTTACTAACGTGTTGTGATTTGCTCTAAAATTCTTACCTTTGCGATATAAGCAACAGCTCACCGTTAGTATTATCATCATCAAGAGAGTTGTGATTTGCTCTAAAATTCTTACCTTTGCGATATAAGCAACAGCACGTCGTGCATAGGTTTCTCGAGAGCCTGTGTTGTGATTTGCTCTAAAATTCTTACCTTTGCGATATAAGCAACAGCCAACATCATTTCCGTTAGAGGTTGTTCTCTGTTGTGATTTGCTCTAAAATTCTTACCTTTGCGATATAAGCAACAGCTATTAGTTCTGCGGTCTTGTCGCTTTCGTTGTTGTGATTTGCTCTAAAATTCTTACCTTTGCGATATAAGCAACAGCGACGGACAGCCGTTCTAATGTCTAACAATTGTTGTGATTTGCTCTAAAATTCTTACCTTTGCGATATAAGCAACAGCCTGTTTACGATAGGAACGGACGCGAACAACGTTGTGATTTGCTCTAAAATTCTTACCTTTGCGATATAAGCAACAGCTTGGAATGTTTCGTTTTCTTCCAAATCTCCGTTGTGATTTGCTCTAAAATTCTTACCTTTGCGATATAAGCAACAGCATTAAAAACTATTTAACTATGATAATAACGTTGTGATTTGCTCTAAAATTCTTACCTTTGCGATATAAGCAACAGCAATGGGGCATACCGGAAAAGACCCCGATGTGTTGTGATTTGCTCTAAAATTCTTACCTTTGCGATATAAGCAACAGCTACAATGCTTTTGAGTACATGAAGAAAACAGTTGTGATTTGCTCTAAAATTCTTACCTTTGCGATATAAGCAACAGCTGAGGTTAGGCAGTATGTCTTTGTCGCGCGTTGTGATTTGCTCTAAAATTCTTACCTTTGCGATATAAGCAACAGCTAATTTAAAAAAAATGAGTGCATTGTGTCGGTTGTGATTTGCTCTAAAATTCTTACCTTTGCGATATAAGCAACAGCAATATACGCAAAACATCGTTCCAATCAGAGTTGTGATTTGCTCTAAAATTCTTACCTTTGCGATATAAGCAACAGCTGGTCCTCAATATACTTAACAAGCGAATAAGGTTGTGATTTGCTCTAAAATTCTTACCTTTGCGATATAAGCAACAGCACAATAGTGTTGTTAGAGTGTACAACTTTGTTGTGATTTGCTCTAAAATTCTTACCTTTGCGATATAAGCAACAGCCCTTCTCTCTGATATCCTTAGGCTGAGCAGTTGTGATTTGCTCTAAAATTCTTACCTTTGCGATATAAGCAACAGCATTAACCGTATAACCGTACGGTCTAAAAGTGTTGTGATTTGCTCTAAAATTCTTACCTTTGCGATATAAGCAACAGCGATATCGTCCTGTCGGAATGATACAATACTGTTGTGATTTGCTCTAAAATTCTTACCTTTGCGATATAAGCAACAGCATTAACCGTATAACCGTACGGTCTAAAAGTGTTGTGATTTGCTCTAAAATTCTTACCTTTGCGATATAAGCAACAGCCAAACGCTGATTATTATATGTAAACAACAAGTTGTGATTTGCTCTAAAATTCTTACCTTTGCGATATAAGCAACAGCCCAGAACCTTTAACAAGTGAACCAGAATTAGTTGTGATTTGCTCTAAAATTCTTACCTTTGCGATATAAGCAACAGCAGAGTGGTCGCAAATTTCTTTTAGCGTTGAGTTGTGATTTGCTCTAAAATTCTTACCTTTGCGATATAAGCAACAGCTTGCTTGCTTCGTTGAAAATCTTTCGATAAGTTGTGATTTGCTCTAAAATTCTTACCTTTGCGATATAAGCAACAGCTTCCTCCGCTCTGGAATTTTTGAAGAAGGTGTTGTGATTTGCTCTAAAATTCTTACCTTTGCGATATAAGCAACAGCCGGACGGCAATATACAGCCATACGCACACGGTTGTGATTTGCTCTAAAATTCTTACCTTTGCGATATAAGCAACAGCACATTATCCATAACAAGCTGAGCAGCAAAGGATTATGCGATATATCAGAAATATAAAACTGATATGGAAATAAGGAAACATCGCAAACAAGACGGTGTTTCCTTATTTCTGTTATATTCCGAAAGACAACATTATTGTATGGAATGATTAAAGTGTGCAGACTTGCTATAAGGTTAAAAAATAATAAATCTGTATATTCAGAATAGCTCGAGCTGCTGACCTGGAGCATTAGGTGGCTTCGACTTTTTGCCGTAGAACAACTCTATCGCTCCGAACTGTTTGTCTGTGATACACATCACTCCCACGTTGCCATATTCGGGTAAGAACGATTTGACACGCTTAATGTGCACCTGCGCGTTCTCCATACTCGCACAGTGTCTAACGTAGATGGAGAACTGGAACATGGTGAAACCGTCACGCTGCAGATTCTTACGAAAAAGAGCGTAAGCCTTCTTGTCTTTTTTTGTCTCGGTAGGCAAATCAAAGAAAACAAGCACCCACATAACGCGATATTCACTAAAGCGGTCCATAATAAATAATAATTCATATAAATGGCAGAGCGGTACAGCGCCCGAAACATTCAATCTATTTCCGGATAGGCTATGCGCCTCGACTCGCCGCTGAAGCAACGGTAGAGCGACGCCGTGGTCTGAGTGACACCCACCATGAGCGGACTGCGCTTGCCTGATATACAGACGTCGAGCGTAGGAATGGTGAGAAGCCGGGCCTTGTGTTGCCTGATGAGTTCAAGTCCGTCGATGCCGTCTTCTCTAACAATGTCATACACAAGGCGATCGACGTACGGCCGGTAAGGCTCCATTATGTCGTCGGCCAGACAATAGGCATTGTAGCGGTTGTGATGGTGTATGCCGAAAGTGGGCAGCATACCGCTCGACACCAACGCCCGCGCAACCACGGCACGCAGTATCGCATAACCGTAATTGAGCAGATTGTTGGGCGGCATACCATCGCGACCACGGGTGAAGGATTCAAGTCCGGGGATAGCGGCAAACAACATCTTCCAGTAATAAGCGGCGGCACGGCCCTCCAGATTGTCGGCGTCGCCGCTGCGCACATCGTCTATCCAACGCGCCATACACCCAGTATCAGCATCGGTGAGCAAGCGCAATACAGCCGCCTGGTTAGCTATCTTTGCCCGCACCGTCTGTTGCCACAACTGTTTTTTCAACGGAAGCGTGGCATCGGTCTGAAGGCGGAAACGCTCGCTCTGCACCGTATTGCCGCACAGCGGCAGCATCTGTCCGACAGGCATGCCGCGTGCGTCGCACGTCACCACGGCACAGTTGTTCTCGAGCAACGCCTCGAGCAGACCATGCGTAATGGTTATCTGTCTGTTGTCGAGCACAACCACACCGATGTCTTCCACCGGTATGGTTCTTATGCTGTCTTTCTTCATTCGCTCAGGCAAGTCGCTTTTCTCTACTTCAGGCAGTCTAACCACCATCTGACCATCCTTCAGCGACAGGTAAGCCGGGTTTGTGAAACACAATGTGCGTTTTATCATAATGCTTGATTATTAATTTCAATAACATTTCCTAATCGATCAACTTTTATCGGTACGCATATCTCCTTTATAGATTTTTTCATATCCGTAAATTCGACTTTATTTAGCTGAGTATATTCTTCTTTATCTATTATTGGATTTGCTACATTATAAGGTATGCAATATAACCTAGAGCCGGTACAACTTACCATCTTATATATTCTGTCTCTCCCCAACGGCTGATTTATAATACCGCTACTGATTTCCTCGTCTGTTGGCAAATAAACAAGATCGTTTGGCGAAAGCACAAACAACAGTTTGGCTCCGTCTTTCTCTTCAGGTGCAACAGTCTGCATGTTTTTTTGTCTGTCGATCACCGTTTTAAGCGGAATAGTATCGAATATGCGTTTCTTTATTATATCACCGGTAGTACTGTCCACCATTTCTTTCTGGTAAACAGCGAAGAACAAGTTAGTACCTTTGGCAGCCTCAACGAACTTAGAACCTTTATTGCCCTTGACGCCTACAGCAAACTTATCAGCCTGTTCATATTTTCTTACCTTATAAATAGGTTTATGAGGCTTACCATTATTAAGTTCCACAATATTACGATTCATCTGTTCTACACCTTCTGCCGAGAACGCTTTCTGAACATCATTATCGTTTGCCTCGAGATGACGCAGCAGTATTTTCTGAATTCCTGTATCGGTTATACTGCTTATAATATCCTTGGCTTTGGACTGTTTATCAACCTTGGCGAACAAAGATACTATATCGTTACCGAAGCGGGTGGCAAAGAATCGGTCGTTAGTCTCTTTGGTGAAATAATAAACCTTTATTTTCTTCAGGTCTATATCCTGCCATGCGTCCTTGTTGTCTTCGAAATATTGTTTTATCTTCTTCAGGTCGAATCCAAATTCTATCATTGCCATCAGTTTCTTCTTCAGATCCTTGTCAACAACAGCCTTAGGATTAGCCACTGCATACTTGAGTTGCACCTCCTTTATGCGTCTGAGATTCACCTCGCCATAAACAGTGTCCTTATGCATAGGTTTGCGTATTGCCCAGCTGTCGCCCTTCACCTGAGACTTGAGCCTCTTCTTTCCGTTCTCTATGCACTGATATTTGTTAGTGGTCTTGTTGATAACTCTAAGATTCTGTTTGAAGCTGACAATAATATTACGTAAGGCCTTCTCTACATCCACCGTGAACGTGGGCCACGGCTTAAAAAATTCACGCGCCACACTCATGGTACGTGTCTCACCATTACGTGTAACGATAACATTCTCGTAGCGCCGCAGCTTATGAGACAGCTGATAGAATGTTGATTTATTCTTTGACATAGCTGCCTCATTACTCAACAGATTGACATGGCTGCGTGTGGTGCAGGCTATGACTATGGCATCCATTGCATGATGACGATGGTCTATACGTTTCTTGTTGAATCCTTTCTGAAGATTCAGCGGCATATCCGGTATGAGATGTCCGTTAGCGCTCGGAGTAGTGAATTGGCTTGTGCCGGTGATCCTGTTCAATCTTTCGAAGCGTGGAAGCACAATACGATTCCATGCATCGCTGACGCCCCACTCACGTTTCAACCTGTCTGTTATGGCGCCATTACATGTTATGACATTCTTGGACGTTGCCTCACACTCGTCTTTCTCACGCACCATATTTGACAACAGCGATTTCACCACCTTACTGATATAACGGCTGTCGTTCAACTGACGTTCCACAAAACCGTCGGGAATGTCGTCCATGAGCAATTTTTTCATTTTCATAGGATTCTTCCTGAAGTTTCTCTGTACAAGCTGCTCATACTCCTCCACCGAAAGAACGGTAACCGGATCACCAATGCTGACAGAAACTTTCTCACCGTGATGTGCCTTTATGAACTCGTAGCCGAGCAAACGGTCCTTCAGCTGATTGACCTCAGCCTCACAGATAACTTTGTTTGACATGGAGTCATCGAAATAGCGAGCCTTCGGAATGACGTGTTCTATCTGATAATCGTCGGTAAACAGACGGGCAAGAGGAATGGTACGGCCTGTGTAAGGTGACTGATATTTCTGGTCGAGCCATAATTTATATTTTATCATCTCGGCATGTGTAGGACGTTTCTTCTCATCAGTCTGGCTGAACTTGCTTATTATCTCGCTTATATAATCAGGCACTTCATCCATGCTTTCGAGCACACCCTCCTCATATATACGCAGCATATCCTGCTGTGACGGAGAGTAAGGTCGCACGTTGTCTATTTCAAAATCAGGGTTCACAAACTCTGTAAGCAATGCTTTTATGCGCAGGTTTGCATTTTCGTTCTCTGCCACACGCTTTGACATTTTGGCTCTTACGTCTGCAGGATTCTTCAAGTCACGGCCCATCTCCACGTGTATCTCGTCTATCCTGCCATACTGTCTCCATATATCGCGCACGGTGCGCAGGGTCTCGGTTATCACCTGTTCGACTATCGGATTGCGCAACGAATGTTGCTTGAAACTGCTCAGATAGCGGTCTATATCGTCCGGACTGTTCCATCGGCTGACGTCCTTTGCCTCGCTGTGACGATTGTAAACCACATAGCAGGCCAGCCATAACGGCAGGCCACGGAAATGTGACACATCGGTAAGATTGACGGCCTTTTCGCGCACACGTGTCATAATAGTCTCATCATACACACCATCAATAATATTATTTATACGCACTCTGGTGGCTGCGTCTATAGCTTCCACATTCCAATATTTGCCCATACGCATGAGCGGAAGCAAGCGTCTGATGGCTTTCTCAGAATAAGAGCCATATTCTTTCTTGAACGGAGGCAAGGCACTGAAAGCCTCAACAAACCTGTCATCAAGGGTTATTGCTTTATTGTTCTTGTCCTTTCTTTTATTCTCTTCATCTTCATTGTATTTACAAACAAACGTAGCCATTGCCTTCTTTATCTCCTGCTTGTCATCCACCGAGTAAAGAATGTGCCATAAACGGTATTCGTTTGCCTTGTCAAGAAATGCCTCGTCCACCCCGGCATCCTTAAGACCTTTCAACATCAGAGCCCTTGTCTCGTTGCAGGGATAGGTCTTGTCTTCCACATAATTCCACCTATACGGATAACTACTGTCCTTGCCTTTCGGTTTCTTCACCTTGAAATAAGTGCTCAGCAACGTGTCTTGCTTGATCTCCTTGCGGTCGTTAAGAAAGTCGAACAGCCTCACGACGTCGTCCTCATCCTTTATAAACTCGCCCGTAACATCAACATCCGCCTTCAGATGACCATCCACAATCTTCTGGCGTTCGTATATTCTGATATTACTTATAAACTGCCAAAGCCTGAACTCCTGGAACAAAGGATTCGACTTTGCCACACATTTCACAGGTGCGGTCTTCACCTCGCCGGTCTCCTTGTCCACATACGAACGGCTCTCATACGGACAGTTATCTATCAGAGACTTCTTGCTCTTGAGCGGTCTTTGATAAAATATTATGTTGTCAACAAACAGATATGTGAAGTCGTAAGAGGCTATCGACTGTCTGTAAGCATCGTTGCTCTCGTAAAGTTCCTCGATACATGCCGTATAAAGTGTTCTGTCATTCAGCTCGGGTATGAATCGTTTCTGAGAATCCAGAATCCTCTTTAGTTCGCTCTTATAGTATTTACGCTCAACGGTCCTGACCAACTTGCCCTTTATCTTTTGCGTAGGGTCTGCCAGCAAAGAATCGTAAATATACTCGCCGACGGTCTTGCCCGAGCTGTCTATATCGCTTTCTGTCTTCTTTTTTATCAGCGTCCAGTCATCTTCCTTCGGCATTCTGAACGAGCGCTTTATGTTTCCGTCCTTATCTTTCTTCGGCGTACCGTCCTTCTCCACATCGGTAGTGATAATAAACTCCTTGGTCTTCCCTATCCAATCGGGAGCCTCGGCGGCAGGGCGGTGATACACCATTCCATTCTCAAGAATGACATCAAACCACGTGTCTTTGCCTTTTTTCTCGCCGGTATCCTTGACATCCACCACTTTCACGGCATAATACTCCACGAGCTTCCCCTTGTCCTCGCTTTGCTCGTCCTCACCGCGCAGCTGATAATATCCGCGTTTCTGATTGAAGTTAAGCAACAGCCAGGCAAGTTCTTGCTTTGTAAGCGCACGACTGAGAGCCTTCTTCCTGAGATAATAAATAGTCCAGTCGTAAGGCACCTTTTTTCCTCCGGCCAACCAATCTGGCTGACAGGCAGCGAAATCGGACAGCATCTCGTTGAACGAATCCATGAAAATGAAAGTCCATTTGCCGTCATCGTTTCTTTTCCATGCTATCTTACACTCCTTGTCGTCCTTGAACTTTCCATATCGTGTGAGCGCATTGTCATAGTGCTCAGGCAGGAAACCCATGACAGACAACACCCTGTTGAGCCGCTCGCGTCTGAGCAGATGCCGCTCGTGCAAGCGTCTTATGCCTCTTGCATCAGTACGTTCCTTTGTCTGCGACTTGGTGTTGCCCTTTGCAAAGTCGCCCAATGTCGCAGCATCCATCGGTATTATTCTACTTCCGGCTGCCTCTATACACTTTATCTTTTCATCACCGTTTTCGTCGTTCTCACTATTCACCACAGCCCAACCAATGCTGTTCGTTCCCAGATCCAGTCCTAATATCTTTTTCATAATTTATGTTTTTTCATGTCCGAACAATAGATTGCAACAATATTATATTGCAAATATAGGAAAAATAACAGCAACTACAAGCACGAGGCATCTGTATTTACCGAAGCCGGAAACGTAGATTTAAGGTTTATATCGGGGCCGTGAGAAAGAAAAAGGGACCAGTTTCAATACGGGGACAAAGGCCTGCGGTCTGATGACGGTTTGTGATTAAGTCTGAGACGGCGTCTTTCCTTCAGTTGAGGGGATGCCGGTACGTGGCACTTTCAGATTGTAAGCGGATTTCGGTTTTTCGGCCTCAGTTTTCTGTTCTACCCCGAAAAATAAGCGAGTATTTGCGGGCGGGCTCTTCGTCGGGCGCAAATATGCGAGTTATGAGAGGTTTTGTTAATGTATTGAATATCAGATAATTACATTTAAGGAGTATTTCCCCGCATTGCAAAAAGCACCATTTCGGCTTGCGAAATGGCCCATATTGGGTGCTGAAATAGGCCATATTGCACCCTGAAATGGGCTTTATCGTAATGTGAAATGGGCAATATCGGAAAGCGAAACGGACTTTTCCGGACTACGTTATGGGGTATAACAAAGTGCAAAAAGGCACGAAACGGGCTATATTATGCGTGATTTAACATTCATTCACACCTCTTTTGCGAATTTATTTTGTCAAAATTTAGTCAAGAAAAATTGTAAGCACGTCATGCGGATTTTGCTTGAAAACACTGAAATCAAGAGTAAGGAGAGGCACGGAAAACATTCGTCCGGCGAACCGTAAGCATATGTCGCTATTGGGGAGATGGTTTACCGGTTGTGGCAGGGAGAGTTTATCATCACTATATCACCGTGCAGCCGTGAATCTTGCAGGCCTGCATCGCCACTGCCTTTCACGCATAATATAAAAACGTTTCAGCATTATATAAACGTTCCATACACTATATAAAAAACTTTTCATACATCATATATAAACTTTTTACGCACCATATATAAACCTTTCATACGTCATATATAAACCTCTCACACATCATATATAAACTTTTCCAGCATCATATATAAATCTCTCGTACATCATATATAACCATTCCATACATCATATATAAACCATTCACATATCATATATAAACCTCTCCTACACCATATAAAAACCTTTTTCCACATCATATAAAAACCTCTCCCGCATCATATAAATTATATTCTATGACATTTCACGTATAAACCCATTCCCGCGTGGTTGTGAATCCGCCGGACTTACGTTGTCATGTCAAGGACACCACTCCGCCAAATGTGAAAAAATATGAAAAAATAAAGAATAATTCAAATTGATGAATATGTCGTTTGTTCTTTCTTATAGGACTGATATTATTATTTGAGAAGAACTACTAATCTGACATACAGCCACTATGCCGTTGCGCATGTGGCGCGTAAAAAAGACACAGAAACACTATCCTGCCACCCGGAACGGTAAAAGACCACGGGAGGAAGAACCTACGAAGACTATACTGATGTGGTATGACGACGGCACACGGTGCATGAAACGCATATACACATATACTGACGACAATAAACTTATTATTCACTTTCATATTATTCACTAAACAAACAACTATGAGACGAACCGTTTTCTCATCAGGCAACCCAAGACTATGGTTGCTGCTACTAAGTGTATTATTCGCAGGGGTGGCTCAAGCTCTTACTGTGGAAAAGCTGCGCACCCTGTCGCTCACCAATCCCGTGGGCATAGACAAGGCGCCGACGTTCAGCTGGATATTGAACTCGGACGAGCGCGGAGTGATGCAGAAGAGCTACCGCATCATGGTGTGCAGCGACAGCGACTGCTCCAACATCGTGTGGGACTCAGGCATCGTTGAGTCAGACCAGTCGGTGATGATCAATCCCGACTACACCTTCGCGCCGTCAACGCGCTACTATTGGAAGGTGACAGTGACCGACAACAAAGGCAACGAAGCCACCTCTACAGAGAAGGCTTACTTCGAAACCGGACTCATGGGCACAGGATGGGACGGAGCGAAATGGATAAAATACTCCAACAATCCGCTCGGATACATAGACGAGGACGAGATTTCCGACTATTCCATAAGCTGCAAGTTCGAGATTGCCCAGGTGGCTGCCGGACTGTGTTTCGGCATGACCGACGAGAACAACTACTACATGTGGCAGTTCAACACCGAGGGCGACTATCCACGCTTCCGTCCTCACCGCTGGGTGAACAACACTCCGACGTGTCTTGAGGACGTTGATCTGACGGGCATAATCGACCTGAAGGACAACGAGGAATACACCCTCCGCATCGACATTACCGAAAACGGCATGCTCGCAAAGACTTATATCAACGACATACTGATAGACGAGCGCCGCGGCGACTTCCCCTTCGGACGTCTCGGTTTCCGTGCCGCACGCTCCGAATACACCGAAAATCTATATGAGGCTGCCTACTACGACGACTTCAACGTGAGCGTCGATGGCGTGTCTGTCTTCTCCGAAGACTTCTCAGAAGGCAACACCACCTTCACGGCAGGCGTTGTAAGAGACGGCCGTCTCTACTTCGAGGGATATGGTACAGAACAATATTGCTGGCAGAAAGATACCGACACCGCCGACATAACGGAATACACCATAACCGCCGACTTCAACATCTCGCAAGTGGCAGCCGGTCTGTGCTTCGCCGCGACAGACCAGTCACACTTCTACATGTGGCAGTTCAACACCGAGGGCGATTATCCCCGTTTCCGCCCTCACCGCTGGAATCCGGGCGGCGAGTGTCTTGAGAACAAGGACCTGACAGGCATCGTCGATCTGAAGAACAACGAGACATACCATCTGCGCATAGAGGTTTACGACAACTGCAAACGTGCCCGCACCTATATCAACGACATACTCATAGACGACCGCGAGGGCGACTTCGCCTATGGCAAGCTCGGCTTGCGCGCCGACATGGGCGAGAAGAACAGCGATCCGGAGATTGCGCTGTGGGACAACATCAAGGTTACAGCCAACGGAAAGACCCTCTTCAGCGAGGACTTTGCCAACGCCGACAACCACGCTTTCGACAATGGCACAGTGACCGACGGACAACTGCGCATGGAGGGTGTGGTGAACTCTGTGTTCGCATGGCAGAAAGAGACGTCATCAGACGACAACAGCGGCTACGCCATAGAGTCTGACATCACTCTCATGAAGGGCAACGTGGCCGTGGTGTTCGCATACACCGCCTCGAACAACTACTACATGTGGGCGCTCAACTGTAAGGACTACGACTATCCGGCAATACGCCGCCATGTGTACAACAACAGCTCAACACCTTCATACAGCGACACACGCATAGACGCGTTCACCAAGGACGAGATACTCGGCAAGCCTCACCGCATGCGCATTGAGGTGAAAGGAAACGTGGTGAACACCTACATCGACAAACAGCTTGTCGATACATACACCGCCTCTGAGAAGATTGTCGATGGCTACGTAGGCTTCCGCGCACACGTAGATGACGAAGGTCCGGCCTATGCCGACAATGTGGTAGTGACGACAATCAATGCCGACGGCACCGAGACCGTGCGTCTGTCTGAGGACTTCGAGGGCGACGCTCCGTTGTTCGACGGCACCATTGAGGAGCACGACGGCTCCAGACAGCTCTATGTGGCCGTAGCAAGCGGCGAGCAGAGATTCATGGAGAGCACCATGGGAGCGGCCTCGATGTTCAGGAAAGAGTTCACGGCCAAGGCACCCGTGAAGTCGGCCAAGCTCTACAGCTCTGCCCTCGGTATATACGACATATATATCAACGGCACACGTGTGGGCCACGTCCAGGACGACGGAACGACCGTTTACGACGAGCTGAAACCGGGATGGACCGACTATGCAAAGAAGGTATTCTACAACACACACGACGTCACCACACTCGTCAAAGAAGGCGGCAACGCCATCGGAGCGACCGTAACGTCTGGCTACTGGGCCGGAGGCATCGCCCACGGACAATACGGCGACAAGCCTGTGGCATTCATGGCGAAGCTCGTCATCGAATATGCCGACGGCTCGAAGGAGACCATCGTGACCGACAACTCATGGGCAACATCAAACAACGGCGCGCTGCGCAAGGGCGACATATACAACGGCGAGACCTACAACGCCACTCTCGAGGACGGTTGGAAAGAGGCCGGATACGACCAGTCGGCATGGCACGCCACGGCGTCGAGCCGCGACTTCACCGGCGAGATATGCGCATTCGAAGGTCCGGCGGCACGCATACGCACATCGCTGACACGCCAGCCTGAACACATCACCATCTACGAAGGCGTGAAACAGACAGGCACTGCCTATGGCATGGTGAACGTAGTGTCCGAGATAAGCGGCAACTCGCCAGTCACACTGAAGAAAGGACAGACCGTAATCTACGACTTCGGACAGAACATGGTAGGTTGGGTGAGAGTGAACGTCAAGGGTAAGGCCGGCTGCACTCTGCGCGGACGCTTCAGCGAGATGCTCAACGACAAGGGCGACACCAACCGTGGCGACGACGGCCCCGGCGGCAGCCTGTATCTCATCAACCTGCGCACGGCAAAGGCTTCAATGTACTACACGCTCCGCGGCGACGAGGAAGGCGAGACCTACAGCCCGACCAACACCTACTACGGATTCCGCTACTGCGAGCTCACCGCAGGCGACGACATCGAGATAACCGGCATCGAGGGACTTGTCGTAGGTGCCGACAACGAGGAAGGCTCGTCGCTCACCACAAGCCACGACGCCGTGAACCAGCTCTACAGCAACGTCATTTGGGGACAGCGCGGCAACTTCATGAGCGTGCCGACCGACTGCCCGCAGCGCGACGAACGACTCGGATGGACAGGCGACACGCAGATTTTCTGCCGCACGGCTGCCTACAACGCCAACACCGCCGCCTTCTACCACAAGTTCATGGGCGACATGCGCGACAGCCAGCGTTCGGACGGTGCCTATCCCGACGTGGCTCCAATAGCCTGGGTGGGCTACGGCAACGGCGCATGGGGCGACGCAGGCATCATCGTACCATGGACCACTTATCTCATGCACGGCGACAAGAGCATCATCGAGGAGAACTATGAGTCGATGGAGAAATACATGGACTGGCTGGCAGCACAGGCCGGCGACGGCTACAAGTATCAGGGTGCCGGCACATCATACGGCGACTGGGTATCGTTCGTTCCGACCGACTCACGCTATGTCAGCGTATGCTACTATGCTTACGACGCAATGCTCATGAGCAAGATGTCGCAGGCTCTCAGCACGGCACCAGGCGACGAATATGCCATCAAGGCAGCCGAATATGAGGAACTCTACAACAACATAAAGAAAGAGTTCGCCACACGCTACATCAGCAACAACATGCCAACACAGCGCACTCAGACTGGTTATCTGCTCGCACTGCGCTTCGGACTGCTGCCCGACGAGACATCTGAAGAGGCCACCATCAAGGCACTCGCACGTGCCATAAGCTCCAACAACGAGACGCTCAACACCGGATTCGTAGGTACGGGCATCATCAACACCACACTCTCACAGGTGGGACTCATAGACAAGGCATACAACCTGCTGCTCCAGCGCAACTGTCCGTCATGGCTCTACAGCGTGGATCAGGGCGCGACAACTATATGGGAACGCTGGAACTCGTACACCAAGGAGACCGGATTCCATAAGGACATATCCATGAACTCCTTCAACCACTATTCTTACGGAGCAGTGGCAGAGTGGATGTACAGATACATGGCCGGCATAGAGGCCGACGAGCAGAATGTGGGCTTCAAGCACATCATATTACAGCCCTATCCCGACACCCGCACCACACTGCCTCAGGGACAGGACCGCATCACCAGCGTCGACGCGACAGTGGCTTCGAACTACGGCAGCATAAAGAGCGCATGGCAGCTTGGAGCCGACGGATCATTCACATACAAAGTCACCGTTCCGGCCAACACCACCGCCCAACTGCTCATGCCTGTAGCCGACGGCAACACGGTGTATGAAGGTGAGATACCGGCCGAAGAGGCCGAAGGTGTCAAGTATGAGGGCACTGCCGACGGCAAGGCCGTATTCACGCTCGGTTCGGGTCAGTACTCGTTCAGCACCAACATCTCCACCAAGATAGACGAGGTGGCAGAAGACTCCGGAATCAAAGTGTATCCCAATCCAACCGACGGACTGCTCCACATCAAAAGCAGCGAGCCGGTGGTGAGCCTCACACTCAACGATATGGCGGGCAACCTTGTGAAGACCGCCGGAAACAATAGCGACACGTTCGACATATCTTCCGTAGGAAAGGGAATATATCTGCTCACTGTGGAGACACAGAACGACACAAAGACGTCGAAGATAATAAAGAAATGACTGCATCTGGCGTGATGTAATGTCATACACGATCATGGCAGGAGGAAAACAATCAGTGCTTTTCCTCCTGCTTTTGTCTTATCCGTTTCGGTCCTGAAGCTATGTTTTTCCGATGACGACGGCACCGTCCGGGACAGTCATTAACACTTGACACGGAGAATATTAAGGACGTCTGACACTGGTGCAATCCACCTTTTACAATATCCTTAATACGACATCCTGCGCCTTGAATACACACCTCATCATCCATTAATGTTTTTGCATAAATATGCAATAATGCACATCGCAAAATGTATGAATATTCACCGTAACCCGAAAATACGGCGTTTTTTTCGAGCAACTGCCTCCTCGCTCGCAAATTTGCGAGTTTTGAGAGAGTTACGCATCATATTGAATGTCAGTCACTTGCACTTTCCAGCAATCCTATAGTCTTCGTACCGCGTTGCGATATGGCCCGTTTCAGCCTCCGATATTGCCCATTTCATGCACTGATATGTCCAATATCGTGCCCTGACAAAGCCCATATCAGACCGCGATAAAGCCCGTTTCGCAAAGTCGTCTTATCTTTTATGTCATTCGGGAAGGATAATATCACGGTTCGCTAAAGAGACATCTGTCTGATAAAGCCCATTTCGCTGAGCTCCGCTTTCTATTTTGAGAATTTTTATTGTCAAAATATTTTACCGCCGGAGATGTATAAATATACAGTTTCCGGTATCGTTTGCGCTTTATTATCTTCCGCCGACTGCGACCGGCAAACACGCCTCATGTCATGTCCACGATGTGATGTCACAATTCCATTGCCGCCATGCGTGATACTCCACTGCCACAGAACCGCACGCAGGAAATCGTGATTGAAAAAGCCGGTTTGTGTATTTTAAAATAAAACACTAACTTTGCAGCAATCACGTCGCTTCGTCCGCCAACAGCGGTAACACTCATTGCGGCACGTCGTGACGCGCTTTCCGGGACTCATCCTTAAACCTCCGGAAAACATATATAAACACCATTTGACACAGAAATACAAAATCTGAATACTGACATGATGAAACCATCCTTTCTACGCACACTGCTGCTCGCGGCCTTAATGGCGCTCGCGGGTCGCACGACATGCGCCGCTGACAACAATGGCGGTACGTTCACAGCCGGCAACAAGACGTTTCTGCTCAACGGCAAACCCTTCGTGGTGAAGGCTGCCGAACTGCACTATCCGCGCATTCCGCGCCCTTACTGGGAGCACCGCATCAAGATGTGTCGCGCGCTCGGCATGAACACCATCTGCCTCTACGTGTTCTGGAACATACACGAACAGCGTGAAGGCGAATTCAACTTCACCGGACAGAACGACATCGCAGCCTTCTGCCGCCTGGCACAGAAGAACGGCATGTACGTCATAGTGCGCCCCGGACCTTACGTTTGCGCCGAGTGGGAGATGGGCGGACTGCCCTGGTGGCTTCTCAAGAAGAAGGATATACGTCTGCGCGAGCAGGACCCTTACTTCATGGACCGCGTATCCAAGTTCATGGCGAAGGTGGGCGAACAGCTCGCTCCGCTCACCATTCAGAACGGAGGACCGATAATCATGGTGCAGGTGGAGAACGAATATGGCTCCTACGGCGAGGACAAGGCTTACGTGAGTGCCATACGCGACATAGTGCGCAGGTCGGGATTCGACAAGGTTACGCTCTTCCAGTGCGACTGGGCGAGCAACTTCACACTCAACGGACTGGACGATCTGGTGTGGGCAATGAACTTCGGCACCGGCTCCGACATCGACAGTCAGTTCAGCCGTCTGCGCGAACTGCGGCCTGAGTCGCCGCTGATGTGCTCGGAGTTCTGGAGCGGATGGTTCGACAAATGGGGCGCCCGCCACGAGACCCGCCCCGCCTCGGCTATGGTGGCAGGAATAGACGAGATGTTGTCCAAAGGCATTTCGTTCTCGCTCTACATGACCCACGGCGGCACATCGTTCGGCCACTGGGCAGGCGCAAACTCACCGGGATTCGCTCCTGACGTGACATCCTACGACTACGACGCACCCATCAACGAATACGGACAGGCCACACCAAAATACTACGAGCTGCGCCGCACAATGGAGAAATACTCCGACAAGCGTCTGCCCTCCGTACCCAAACCAGCCGCTGAGCTGATAAGCATTCCGCGCTTCAGCCTCAACGAGTACGCGCCCCTGGTGTTCGGCACCGACAGTATGTGCGCCGCACGCAGTCCTCTGACCTTCGAGGAACTTGACATGGGCTGGGGAACGGTAATCTACTCAACCTCTCTGCCCGAGACAAACACTCCGTCCACGCTCGCACTGAAAGGCGCGCACGACTACGCCATGGTTTATGTGGACGGCCGATACGTAGGCCGCACCGACCGCGTTCGCAACGAGACAACAGTCAGTCTGCCGCCAGTGAGCCACGGCAGTAGGCTCGACATCGTCGTCGAAGGCATGGGACGCATCAACTTCGGCCGCGCCATAAAAGACTTCAAGGGACTCACCGGCGACGTAATCATTATGGCCAATGTAGATGGCGACGACGTGACGTGGAAGCTGAACGACTGGACCATGCGCACCCTGCCCGACTCCTACGACCACGCCCTGCGCGCCTTCACACGCTGCAAGGACGGCGCGTCGATGGGACTGAAGCTCGATTCGCGCGCCGGATACTACCGCGGTTTCTTTAATCTGAAGAAGACCGGCGACACGTTCATCAACATGGAGACATGGGGCAAGGGCCTCGTCTATGTGAACGGACACGCCATCGGCCGCTTCTGGAGCATCGGTCCGCAGCAGACTCTCTACGTACCGGGATGCTGGCTGAAGAAAGGACGCAACGAGATAGTGGTGCTCGACGTGACCGGACCGTCCAAGCCTGAGACATGGGGACAGGACCGTCCCGAACTCGACAAGCTGCAACTGGAGAAGAGCAACCGCCACAACAATCCTGGAGACCGCCCTGACCTCAACTCGGCAACGCCCGCAGCGACGGGCCGGTTCGCACAGAGCCGCGCATGGCAGACCATAAAGTTCAACGCGCCGGCACGCGGACGCTATCTGGCCATTGAGTGTTCGTCAACCCACGACGGCAGCGAGATGGCGGCAATAGCCGAAATCTACGTGCAGGACACCGACGGACGACGCATCGACCGCAGCTCATGGAGCACGAAATATGCCGACAGCGAGGACGCCGACAACGGCAACCACACGGGCGACAAGGCGTTCGACCTTCAGGAATCCACATGGTGGAGCACTGCCTACGGAGCATCAATGCCTCATCTGCTCGTCATCGACATGGATACCGAACAGACCATCGGAGCGCTGGAGTATCTGCCCGCCACAGGACAGGACGCCGCAGGACTGACCAAGGACTACCGCATATTCGTATATTGACAACAGAATATGGCCGTACACATGCGGCCATACATGAAACTAAAACAACCAAAAACAGCATATAATGAGGAAAAGACTATTCGTCATAATTGCGGTCATCATCTCTCTGACAACGGCCACCGCACGCACGGCAGCCGTTGAGGAAAAGGATATGGCCGGCTATCTTTTTGTTTATTTCACAGGCAACGACATAAGCCAGGAGGCCATCTGCTTCGCCCTTAGCAACGACGGACTGTCGTGGCACAAGCTCAACGGCGGCCGCCCGGTGATCGACTCGAAGGTCATCAGCTCCACAGGCGGAGTGCGCGACCCGCACATCCTGCGCGGCGAGGACGGTCATACGTTCTACATGGTGGCCACCGACATGGTGTCGGCCAACGGATGGGACTCCAACCGCGCCATGGTTCTGCTCAAGTCGGAAGACCTCATCAACTGGTCGCACTCCGTCATTAACATACAGCAGACCTACGAAGGACAGGACGATCTGAAGCGTGTGTGGGCACCGCAGACCATATACGACCACAAGGCGGGCAAGTATATGATATACTGGTCGATGAAGCATGGCGACGGACCTGACATCATCTATTACGCATATGCCAACGACTCGTTCACCGGACTTACGGGCGAGCCGCGTCCGTTGTTCATCCCCGCCGACCGCAAGTCGTGCATCGACGGCGACATTGTGTATAAGGACGGAAAATATCATCTGTTCTACAAGACCGAAGGACACGGCAACGGAATAAAAGTTGCCGTAACCAATGAACTGACATCCGGCTGCTGGACCGAAAGCCCCGACTACAAACAGCAGACCGATCAGGCCGTGGAGGGCGCGGGAACATTCAAGTTGTCGGGCACCGACAAGTACATACTGATGTACGATCTTTATACAAGCGGCCGCTACCAGTTCACCGAAACCACCGACCTGGAACATTTCCGCGCAATAGACAGCAAGGTTACGATGGACTTCCATCCGCGCCACGGCACAGTGATGGCCGTCACACGCGACGAGATGAAGCGCCTCACCGACAAGTGGGGACTGCCCGAAGGCGTAACAATTCCGCGCAACCCGGTGCTCACCGGATTTCATGCCGACCCTGAGATTCTCTATTCCGAGCAGACCGGCCGCTACTACATCTACTCCACTACCGACGGTGTGCCGGGCTGGGGCGGCGCTCATTTCACTGTGTTCGAGTCGTCCGACACCCGCAACTGGACCGAAGCGGGCACCGTGCTCGACCTGAAGGCGGGCGACGCCTTATGGGCCGACGGCAACGCATGGGCACCGTGCATCATCGAGAAAAAGATAAAAGGCCGGTACAGATATTTCTTCTATTACAGCGGAAACTCCAAGGACGGCAAGGGCAAACAGATAGGCGTGGCCACAGGCGATACACCCACAGGACCGTTCAAGGACTCGGGCAAGCCGATGATAACCGATTCACCGGTGGGTTACGGGCAGCAGATAGACGTCGATGTGTTCACCGATCCGGTGTCGGGAAAATCATATCTGTACTGGGGCAACGGCTACATGGCCGGCGCGGAGCTCAACAAGGACATGATGTCGATAAAGAAAAAGACTCTCACGGTGATGACTCCGCAGGGCGGAACGCTTCAGGATTACGCCTACCGCGAGGCACCGTATGTGTTCTACCGCAACGGAATATATTACTTCATGTGGTCGGTAGATGACACCGGCTCGCCCAACTATCATGTGGCTTACGGCACATCGCGCTCGCCGCTCGGCCCGATAGAGGTGGCCGAACAGCCGGTAGTGCTCAACCAGAAGCCTGAGCAGGGCATATACGGAACGGCACACAACTCGGTGATACGCCTGCCGGGGAGCGACGAATGGCTCATCGTCTATCACCGCATCAACCGCAACTATCTGAACGACTCGCCGGGAACGCACCGCGAAGTGTGCATCGACCGTCTGGAATTCAACGCCGACGGCACCATACGCCCGGTTGTTCCGACACCCTGAATCGCCGCCGCATCAGCAGTACACACACCTCTTCACTGACCAGAAAACCGCCACACACCGCACCAAAATGCACAAAACGCCACAACTGCGCACTATGATGACAATAAAATAAGCGAAAAAGCATGAGGTATTTGTTTTTTTCGTATCTTTGCACCAAGAATTTTAAGCAAATCACAATAAGGATTATTCCGTTGTGAAAACATCAGGTATGCCCATCGACCTTAACGGTGGGCACTTTTCATGAAATGCCGGCAGCGGCGCCGGTATGTCTTTATAAATCAGGAAATAACAATTCATTCTTCCCATAAACATTATGGAACATACAATCAACGACTTTGAAATAATGGCTCCCGTGGGCTCACGCGAAAGTCTGGCGGCTGCCATACAGGCCGGAGCCGACTCGGTTTATTTCGGCGTGGAACAGCTTAACATGCGATCGCACTCGGCAAACCACTTCACCATCGACGACCTGCACGAGATTGCCGCCACCTGTGCCGAGCACGGCATAAAAAGTTATCTCACGGTGAACACGATAATCTACGGCGAAGACATCGATACAATGCACCGGATAATCGACGCAGCACACGAGGCGAATGTCACCGCAGTGATAGCCAGCGACGTGGCCGTGATGACCTACTGCAACAAGAAAGGCGTGGAGGTGCACCTCTCCACACAGCTCAACATAAGCAATGTCGAGGCACTGAAGTTCTACGCCCAGTTCGCCGACGTGGTTGTACTGGCGCGCGAACTCAACATGAACCAGGTGGCTGAGATACACCGCCAGATAGAGGAACAGGACATACGCGGACCGAAAGGCGAGCAGGTGCGCATAGAGATGTTCTGCCACGGCGCGCTGTGCATGGCCGTGAGCGGCAAGTGCTACATGAGTCTCGACAACACGGGACGCTCCGCCAACCGCGGCGAATGTATGCAGATATGCCGCCGCTCGTACACCGTGACCGACAACGAGACGGGCTGTCAGCTCGAGATAGACAACAAGTACATCATGAGTCCGAAGGACCTGAAGACCATACGTTTCATAGACCGTATGATGAAGGCCGGCGTGAGGGTGTTCAAGATTGAGGGACGCGCACGCGGACCGGAGTATGTATATACTGTGGTGAAGTGCTACAAGGAAGCCATCGCATCCGTTCTCGACGGCACGTTCACCGAAGAGAAGAAGGACGCATGGGACAAACGCCTCGCCACCGTGTTCAACCGCGGATTCTGGGACGGCTACTATCAGGGCCAGCGTCTGGGCGAATGGAACAAGAACTACGGCTCTAACGCCACCGAGCGCAAGGTTTACGTGGGCCGCGGCGTGAAATACTTCTCCAAGCTCGGCGTGGCTGAGTTCTCCTGCGAGGCCTGCGAGTTCTCCGTTGGCGACAAGATGCTCATCACAGGTCCTACTACAGGAGTGATGTATGTCACCGTTGAGGAGATTCACGACGACACTCACGCCGTGCAGACAGCGCAGAAAGGCACGCGCGTGTCGTTCCGTGTGCCTGACAAGGTGCGTCCGAGCGACAAGCTGTATAAGTTGGTAAAGGTGGAAAGAAAAGACTGAGCGGAACCGCCAGCACTCCATGACATAAGAATGCACGCGCCGTTATGCCCTCACAGGCAGCGGCACGTGCATTTTCGTTTCCGGTTTTTCACGTCGCGGGAACGTATCTTTTCAATGATGTACATACATATACAGATATCTATTGTTTTGATTCTCTACAATACACATATCCTCGCGCACATTCCGCCCGAAACTATTCTGCCATGAAAGATAATACGTCCGGCTGTTCATCATGGATATACCGAAACCCGTAAACAGCCTCTCGCGCCGCTCTCAATCCCGCCCGCACCGCGCAGGTTTATGCAAATTCATTTTAACATACGTTCACTTTCGGAGAAATCAATTTAACTTTTCATTTTTCTTATTACAGAAAAAAGCGGAACGGAAAAGACGCCCTGAATACCCCGTTCAGACCGGATGACGAGGCGGTTTTGAGCAAACTGTTTTGCGAAAGAGCCTATTTCAGGGTGCGATAAAGCCTCTTTCGGAGCACGATATAGGCTTTATCACCACACGAAAGAGCCCATTTCATAACCTGAAATGGGCTCTTTTGCAAGACGGAATAATATCGATTGAAATATGATATTCAATAAACCGTTGATTATCAATATATTATGAAAAGTGCGGATTTTCGCGTTTTTTCGGGCGAAACGGCTCTTGGTTCGCTCCAGAGCGATTTTTCCGCGGTTTCCGCCGCGATTATTTAACATCTCCGGCTCCGTTTTTCGTTTTTTTATATTTCGGCACTCGACGTCTGCATGTCGGTGAGTAGATGTCGGAAACATACGCGCGGCGCGCTCCGCAAAAGACCATCACTTACCCAATTTTCCCGTGGTCCACAGCAGATAAACCATGCAGACGAGCAGCGGAATGAGACCTGCCACCTGCCCGAACGCGTCGGACAGCATACCCATGAAGGGCATTACGACCGCTCCGCCCGACACTCCCATCACCATGAGCGCCGATATCTCGTTGGCCTTGGCGGGCTTGTGCTGGAGCGCGTAGGAGAAGATGATGGAGAAGACGTTTGCACACGCGAAGCTCACAACGACGATGAGCACCGACAACAGCCACAACTCGTGCACGAAAAGCATTGCCACGAACGCCACGATGGCCACCACCATGCTGACGCGCATGAAGCGTTTGCCGGCAATCTTGGCAAGGATGAACGTGCCGGCGAAGGTGCCGACGGTCTTCGCTACGAAGTAAAGGCTCGTGCCCAGTCCTGCCTCGCTCAGCGGCAGACCGGCTTTCTCCATAAGCAGTTTGGGGATGCTCGTGTTCAGACCCACGTCTATGCCCACGATGGCGAGTATGCCGATGAAAAGCAGAAGTATGATTTTGTCGGTGAACAACGACACCGCCGAGCGGAAACTCGCGGTCTGTCCCTTCTCCGGAGTGTCGCGCTCGATGGTCAGCAGGAGCCACACTCCCGCCAGTATGGTGACAATGGCATAGGCCGCGAATATGAGTTTCCAGTTGCCGAAGAACGATGCCGCCACACCGGCTATCACCGGACCGAGGAACGAGGAGATGGCTTTCACGAACTGACCGAGCGTCAATACGCTTGCCACTCTGTCGCCGGCGACCACCTGAGTCACCATAGGGTTGAGCGACACTTGCAGTATCGTATTGCCTATTCCCAGCAGGGCGAAGGCCATGAGCGCACAGGTGAAGCTGTAGGACAACAGCGGCATTATCATTGCCACGGCCGTCATGGCCATCGACAGCAGCACTGTGTTGCGACGGCCTATGCGACTCATCATTATGCCCGTGGGTATGGAGCACACCACAAACCACAGGAACACCATCATGGGAATGAGATTGGCAAGCGTGTCGGACAGCATGAAGTCCTTCTTCACATAGTTTGTGGCAATGCCTACCACATCGACAAAGCCCATGACAAAGAACCCGAAAAGAATCGGGAAAAGCCTCAGCCACGAATATTCACTGTTCTTTCCCATGACTCATCAGTTTTTAACGCCCTTGCCCATCATCACTTCCAGCTTGCCGCCCTTCACCACATCGTTGAACGGCAGGTGCACTCCGTCAATACGTTTGCCGTTGAGCACATAGCTGTTCACGTAGGCATCGCTGCCCGTGTTGCCCTCGGTGGTTATCGTGAATGTGCGGCCGGGATAATATTTCCTGTTGAGATGTATGGTTATCTTGTCAAAAAGAGGTGCTCCGAGACTGAACGACGGGTTGGTGTCGGTGAGTCCCTTCACGTCGAACAGACCCATTGACGAAATGACATACCACGCTCCGAGCTGGCCCTGGTCTTCGTCCTGACCGTAGCCATAGCCGTGTATGCCGTCTGTTCCGTAGAATTCGTTGAGTATGGCGCGCACCCATTTCTGCGTGAGCTCGGGGCGGCCGGCCTCGTTGAACAGCCACGATATGTGCAGACACGGCTGGTTGCCCTGATTATACAAGGTCTGAAGACCGGCAAACGCGCCCACTTCAGTTCCGCCGCTGAATATCTTTTTCTGCGATAGGGTGAAGATGCTGTCGAGCCGCGCGTTGAATACGTCGGCGCCGACCTTTGCCACCAGCCCCTTCACATCGTGGGGAACATAGAACGTGTATTGCCATGCGTTGCCCTCCTGGAAACCGCGCCACACCTCCATCGGGTTGAAGTTGTCGATGAATTTGCCGTCGGCCTTCTTCGGACGGATGAAGTCGCACGACGTGTCGTACAGTCTTTCCCATCCTTTGGAGAGATACATCAGCCGGTCATAATTCTTTTTGTCGCCGATGCTCTTCGCCCACTGCGCCATCACCCATGCGCTGTAAGAGAACTCCAGTGTGTGCGATGCCGAGAACGAATAGGTGTCGGCGTTCTCCTCTCCGCGGTCGCGGTGGGGCACATATCCGTATTTCAGGAAGTCGGCCGTGGTGGCCTTGCCTGCTCCCAACGGTCGGTTCTCGCCGTCGAGCTCGTTTTTCAGACACGCCTCGTATGCCAGTTTCGTGTCAAAATCACGTATGCCGCACTCATAGGCAGCGGCGATTATGGTGCTCAAAAGGTTTGTGCCAACGCCCGAGACGTAGCGGTTGTTGGCCAGACCGTCGGCGAGCCATCCCGTGTCCTTGTATTCCTGTAGGTGCGTACTGACATATTGCGACATATATTCGGGATAAGCCAGGATCCACAACTGCGACAGATTCCACTGCGCTCCCCACGCCGCGTCGGTGTTATATACGTTGCACAGCGGCTTGCCGTCCTTCATAGGAAGCTGCCCGACGGTGCCGTCGTTGCGCGGATAGGCACCGTTCACGTCGCTCGCCAGTCCACGACCAAGCAGCGCATGATACAGTCCGGTGTAGAATTTCACCTTATCATCATTCTTCGAAGTCTCCACCTCGATGCGTCCCAGATATTCGTTCCACGTCTTGTGCGACTGTTCGCGCACCTTGTCGAACGTCATTTTCTCCGCCTCTGCCGTCAGATTGGCGCGGGCGTTCTCCACAGATGTGTACGAAAGACCTATCTTCACGGTCACCGGTTCGGTCTTGTCCATTGCGAAGGTGAAATACATTTCTGCGCCGACGCCCTTGCTTTCGCCTGCTCCCTGCTGTTGTTTCTCGCCGTTGTAGCTGCCGTATGCGGCCGGCTTTTTGTCCATAACGGCCGAGAAATAGAGCGGGACGGTGGCTCCGGGCTGATATTTCTTCACATACTCCGGCTCTGTTATGACCCATCCTTCCACACGTCCGTCGGCAGTGTAGCGCACGTAAGCATCCTTCACAGCGCCGCTTTCGCCCTGTCGGTTTCCGATGTTGAACAGTATGTGGTTGTCCTTTCCTGCCGGGAAAGTGAACCGCTGGAACGCCACACGCGGCGTAGCCGTAACCTCGGCCTTTATATCATAGTCGTCGAGCAGCACCGAGTAGTAGCCCGCAGTGGCCACCTCGTTCTTGCGTTCGAAGCGCGAACGGTAGCCCTTCTTCTCCTTGTCAGTTGGCAGACCGGGCACAGTGACGAGCCGGCCTTTGGTAGGCATGAGCACAATTCCGCCCACCTGGAACTCGTGAAGACACGGAAATCCCTCTATCGTATTCTCACGATAGTCATATCCTGTGGCCTCCCATCCCGACGCGTTGCCGAGACTTCCGTTGGTGGAAGGGCCCGGCTTGGCCAGTCCGAAAGGCATGGCACCGGGTGCGAAATGAAACCAACGGCAGTGCGCCGTTCCTATTCTCGGCTCCACATATCTGGTCCAGTCCTCGTGAGGACGTGCGCCGGCGGTGGAGCAATTCATGAATACGGCGCCAAGGAACAATAGTCCCGATATTATCTTTTTCATAGTCTTATACTTCGTTTTCATAATAATCCTTTCTTCTTCAACTCACTTACGGCAAACCAATACGCGCCGAGCGCGATGGCACGGCTTGCTCCCAAACGCGAGACGGCGACGCCTATGCGGCTGTCGGTGTGGTATTCCACGGTGCGGTCGGTGCCCGGCACTGTCACCATCTTGCTGCTGTTCTCAAGAAAAGCGGCCGACTCGACAGGGTCTTCCAGATTATACGGCTTCGCAATGAGGCGGTTGAAGCGCGCTCCGGCGAACGTTCCCGTCTCGGCGCGGAGCTCCTTCATCAGCGCGGGAAGTATGTACTTGGATGCTCCCGACAGCCCTCCGCCTATTACGACAAGGCCGTCTATCAGCGTCACTGCCGCCGCGATGGTGTATCCCGCCACCTCGCCCAGCTCAGCAAATGCGGCTTTCGCTGCCGCGGCATCGCCCTCGCGGGTGCCTTCGGCTATGTCGAATATGTCCTTGGGAGTGAGCGGTGAGTGGTCGCCGGTGAGCGAAGCGTATATCCGTTGTATGGCGCGTATGCTCACACTTTCCTCGGCTATCATGCCCTCATGCTTATTGTTGGGCATGCACCACAGATTGCCGCCCACCTGATTGTCGCCACGCAGCAGCTCGCCGTCTATCACTACGCCGCCTCCGAAGCCTGTGCCCAGCGTCACACCGACAAGATTCTTGTAGCGGCGCGAGTTGCCGGCGGCCTGCAGACGGGCGTTCACCTCGGGCAGCATGCCTGCCAACGCCTCACCGTAGGCGAAGAGACAGCCGTCGTTGTTGATGAATACAGGAATGCCGAAATGGTCCTCAAGAAACGGACCGAGCGCCACACCACCGCGGAATGCGGGGAAATTGGGCAGGTCGCCTATGATGCCTGCCTCGTAGTCGGCCGGTCCGGGAAAGGCGAAACTGATGGCTTTTGGCGGTTCGGGTAGCAGTGAGCGCACCGTCTCAAAGCCCTTTCTGATGACTTCCAGACATTTGTCCAGATTGTCGGTGACCGAAGGCAGCGTCACGGGAGTGACTATCTCCTCCGGTCCCCGGCTGGCGGAGAACACCAGATTGGTGCCTCCCGCGTCCAGCGTCATGACTATGGGATATTGCGTTTTCATAATGTTACGGTTTTTGTTATCGGTTTATGGTAGGCTATTATTGTCTGAAGCGCACGTAGGCTTTTATAGTTCCGCACTCCGTTCCCTCGGCCTCGCCGTAAGGACGGATGACATATTCGCCCACCGACGCGGGTATGATGAACGTCTCGGCGTAGTGGACCACGAACGGCTCGAACGCATCCGACGGGCTCTCCACCACCGCCTCTCTGCCCTCAACGAGGTTGAGCACCTGCACGCCTCCGTCGGTATTGTGGGTGACAGGGCCCGTGAACCAGTGGCGGCGGGTCTCTATGAACTCGTTCTCATGCAGTCCGGTGCGCTCCTCGCGCCATCCGTCGCCCTGCCCTAACGGCTCTATGTGGTTTACAAGATTGCGGCGCACGAAGTCGGTCTGCCGCTCCCACTGTATCACGTGCGACCCATGTCCGATGTTGATGGGCCGTGGCAGTCCGTCAAGACCGAGGCGTCCCCAGTCCCACAGCTTGAATGTGAAGATGCTTGGCGTGGCACTTATCTCCAGCACCATGGCCTCAGCGCCCGAGCAGTGGATGGTTCCGTTGGGTATGAGGAAGTGGTCGTGCTTCTTCGCCGGCCAGCGGTTGACATACTTCTCTGCGTCGAACGGCCGGCCCGTCTCCTGCGATTCGTTGAGCGCGGCTATCATCTCGTCGGGATCGACACCCGTCTTCAGACCGAGGAACACCGTCGCTCCCTCCTTCGCATCGAGCAGATAGTAGCTCTCGTCCTGCGTATAATATATTCCGAACGTGTCGCGTATGTATTGCGTTGTGGGATGAACCTGAAGGCTGAGGTTGCCTCCGCCCATGGTGTCGAGGAAGTCGAAGCGTATCGGGAAGTCCTGACCGAAGCGCGACTCAACGGGTCCGCCCAACAGGTCGCGGGTGTTGTGGAACACCAGATTGTTGGCAGGCATCTCGAAAAGTACGCCATTCACGTCGAAGTAGAGGCTGTTTTCCTCTGGCACGCAGTCGAAACACCAACCGTAGTTCTGGCGTTCCGGGTCGAGCCCGCACACACGTTTCATCCACTGTCCGCCCCAAGGCGCAGGGTCGAAGAACGGTACCACGCGGAACGGACGGTGCGCAGTCTTGTCCAGTCCCTCGCGCAGCAGACTGCCTCTTATCATCTTCGGCTCGCCCGCCGTGTGCGTATCCATCCAGTAGTCGGCCTTGCCGAGCAGCTGTTTTTTCAGTCTGTCGCATACTATCCAATCCACGAAATATCCGCGTTTGTACTGATATGATGCGCCCTCAGCCTTGTTCTCCACACCCAGACCGTTTATCTCGTGGCGGCGCGAGCGCAGTTGTATTTCCCATCGTGCCATATCTACATACACCGTGCGGTCGGCATCGGGTGCCACCAGAGCCGCTCCGTGACCGTAAACCACCGTGAATCCATCGGCAGCCTTCACCTTGCGGCGCGCCTCTTCGGTCTTTTCAGGGTCGAGAAAATCGGCATACGAGAAGTGCGCACGATAGCCGAACAGGCGGTCGTCAGTGACATACGGATATGTCATACGCTCTATTTCGGCCACCGGTTTGAACAGATCTGCCGTGTCAATCCAGCAGTCGGCATGGAGCGCTTCGAAGCCTTTGCGCAGCTCGTCATGATATACTCCCTGATAACATTCTATCACCATCGTACACCGTCCGGCGGGTACGCTTCTCCTCAGCTCGCGGCAGATGTCGTCCCATCCTTTCCACAACTCACCGTCAATCTTCGTTGCCGGCGACTTGTCATAATTGCTTTTATACATAAGAAATCATTGTTTGAACATGCTCCAGAACCGTTTCCGGCGCCTGGAAGATTGTCTGAAAGTAATAAGTCAGTGTGTCTTCATTGTATCAGACTGCGACCGTAAGCCGCAGCGAACACCAGTAGCAAAGTTACGCAATTATTTTCTACATCACGTCTTTTTGACAAATGTATTTGCGTCCGCACCCGTTTTTTTGTCAGCAAAACGCCCGGATAAGCACTGGAATAATATATATGCGTGCCCGAAAAACAGCAAAACATTGATATATAATATTATGACTACGGCACGAAATAAGATATATGCACGCCCGAAAAACAGCAAAACATTGATATATAATATCATGGCTACGGCACGAAATAAGATATATGTACACCCGAAAACCGACTCCCGACAAGTCGGAAAAACCTATATGGCGACGCGCCGAAAGACACACGGGAACGTCGTATGAAAATGAATAAATATACAAAAATACAGACTCGAGAATGAATAAATATTCACCCGTAACTCGAAAATACGCCCGTTTTTCCGAGCAACCGCGTCTTCGGCCGCAAATTCGCGAGTTTTGAGAGGGTCGCGTATAGTATTGACAGTCAGCCACTTGCGTTTTATTGCAGTCCGACCGCCTTCTTATCGTCCTGCGAAATGGCCCATTTCGGCCTCTGATATGGCCCATTTCAGCCCCCGATATGCCCAATATCGCACCGCGAAACGGGCCATTTCGCACACTGATAAAGCCCATTTCGCAAAACGCTCTCATTCTTTACCCCCATCAGTTAAATCACATCCGCCCCGAAACGGCCTGTTTCTTACATTCCCGCCACGCCTCCCTACCCACCTCATCCGTCTATTTTGAAAATTTATTCTGTCAAGATTTTTTACTTCGAGAATGTATAAATATACGGTTTTACGGTCCATTCCGGGCTTTCCGGCGGTGTTTGACATCCGACCTCCAACACGCGCGGACGCCATACATCGGCCGCAACACAACAACGACGGCCTCCATAAGCCGCGGCAGGACAATTATTCGCGGCAACAGAACGGATATTGGAAAAAATTCATTAAGTTTGCATCATAGTAACAAACAAACATAAACGTAAACAAGACAATGACAATAAACGAAGCACAAGACGAGGTGATAGAGGAGTTTTCCGGATTCACCGACTGGATGGACAGGTATCAGATGCTCATCGACCTGGGCAACGACCTCGAGCCGCTGGACGAGCGTTACAAGACAGAACAGAACCTGATAGACGGCTGCCAGAGCCGTGTGTGGCTGCAGGCCGACTACGACGGCAACGTGATAACATTCACTGCGGAGAGCGACGCGCTCATCGTGAAGGGCATCATAGCACTACTCATACAGGTGCTCAGCGGACACACGCCGAAGGAGATACTCGACGCCGACCTGTATTTCATCGACCGCATAGGTCTGAAAGAGCATCTGTCGCCCACGCGCTCCAACGGTCTGCTGGCCATGGTGAAGCAGATACGCATGTATGCGCTGGCGTTCAGCGAGAAGGACGGAGGCACAAAATAGCCTCCGTATCTTGACCGAAACAACCTGACGAACATCAACTTAGCAAACCACCTAATAACAACGAGGATGAGAAAAATTATCTTTACGCTGGCTGCCATAGCCATAGCTGTAAGCGCGCAGGCGCAGCAGAGACGCGAGAAAACGACGTTCCAGACGTCAGGACAATGGAAACCCGTGACGGACATCAGAGCCGACGTGGTTATGGTTTACGGAACAGACGACCGGCCGGGCATGACCTTCAGGCAGAGAGTGCAGTCGTGGCGCGACAGAGGCTACACCACGCATTTCATGACAGGCATTGCCTGGGGCGGCTATCAGGACTACTTCACCGGCAAATGGGACGGTAAATGGCATCTGGACGAGGGACAGAAGACCATGCGTGGCGACACTATATGGCACGGACATCTCATTCCCTACATCGTGCCGACGATGAACTATCTGAAGTATTTCAAGGAACGGCACATCAAACCGGTGATAGACGCCGGCATAGACGCAATATTCCTCGAGGAACCTGAGTTCTGGGCGCGCAGCGGATACAGCGAGTCGTTCAAGCGCGAATGGAAAGATTACTACGGATTCGACTGGCGGCCGCAGCACGAGTCGGCCGAGAACACGTATCTGTCGAACAAACTTAAATATCATCTTTACTACCGTGCGCTCGACGAGGCGTTCACCTACGCCAAGCAATACGGCCGAGAGAAGGGCATGGACGTGCGCTGCTATGTGCCCACCCACTCGCTGCTCAACTACTCGCAGTGGCAGATAGTGTCGCCCGAAGCGTCGCTTGCGTCGATGAACAGTTGCGACGGTTACATCGCACAGGTGTGGACCGGCACGTCGCGCGAGCCCAACTACTTCAACGGCAAGGCGCGCGAACGGGTGTTCGAGACGGCTTTCCTGGAGTACGGATGCATGGAGTCGATGACACGACCCACGGGCCGCAAAATGTTCTTCCTCACCGACCCGATAGAGGACCGCGCCAAGGACTGGCAGGACTATAAGCGCAACTATCAGGCCACATTCACCGCGCAGCTGCTCTATCCGCAGATTGCCGACTACGAGGTGATGCCCTGGCCCGACCGCATATACGAAGGACTCTACCGCGTGAGCGCCGACAGCAAGAAGAAGGCGCGCATCCCGCGCTTCTACTCTACGCAGATGCAGGTGATGATAAACACGCTGAACAACATGCCTCTGTCCGACAACCGCGTGAGCGGATCGCAGGGCGTGAGCGTGCTCATGGCCAATTCGCTAATGTTCCAGCGCTCTCCGCAACCCGTGGAGGGTTACGACGACCCGCAGCTGAGCAACTTCTACGGCGAGGCTCTGCCGCTTCTCAAGCGCGGAATACCGGTATCAATCATGCACATTGAGAACACAGGATATGCCGACACGTGGAAGAACACGAAGGTGCTGCTCATGTCTTACTCGAACATGAAGCCGCTCGACGCCGAATATCACAAGCACATCGCGCAGTGGGTGGCTGACGGCGGACAGCTGATATACAGCGGACGCGACGACGATCCGTACCAGAGCGTGCTGGAATGGTGGAACCAGAACGGCAACGAATACAAGACTCCGTCGGAGCATCTGTTCGAGTTGATGGGCATGCCGCGCGATGCTGCCGAGGGAACCTACGAATATGGCAAGGGCAAAGTGTATGTACTGCGCCACGATCCTAAGGAGTATGTGCTCAAGAAAGGCGGCGACGCCAAACTCATGGAGACCGTGCGCGAGGCATACGGCAAGCTCGACATAAAGAATTCGTTCTATCTCGAACGCGGATGCTACACTCTTGCGGCAGTCGTTGACGAGAGCGAGGCAGGCGATGAACCGCTCACTCTCAAAGGCAAGTTCATCGATCTGTTCGACCCTGAGCTGCCCGTGCTGAGCGAGAAAACCGTAAATCCGGGCGAGCAGGCGTTCCTCTTCGACATCGCAAGAGTGAAAGACAAGAAACAGCCACAGGTGCTTGCCGCAGCGTCGCGCCAGTATGACGAGCAGCGTACAGCCGGAAGCTACTCGTTCGTGGCAAAGAGTCCGGCGCAGACATCCAACGTGATGCGCATCCTGCTGCCCGAAAAGCCGAAGAGCGTGAAGCTGGACGGAACGGCGACAGACGCATGGCAGTGGAACGAAAACGACCAGAACACGATGCTGCTGAAGTTCGAGAACGACCCGGACGGCGTGAAGGTGGACATCAAATGGTGACAAACCAGACAGCATAAGGCAACATATAAAACCATATAAATATACATAACGCGACGAAGCCGGCACCCTAAGCGCCGGCTTCGCTGCCTGAAAACAACAACTGAAAATGAGAAAACTCAGAACAATAGAGATGCAACGGCTCACGATAGATGAGTTCAAACATTCGGAAAAACTGCCGCTCACGGTGGTGCTCGACGACGTACGCTCGCTCCACAACGTGGGAGCCGTGTTCCGTACGTGCGACGCCTTCCGTGTGGAACGCGTATGTCTGTGCGGCATAACGGCCACACCGCCCAACGCGGAGATACACAAGACGGCGCTCGGAGGCGAGGACTCGGTGGACTGGACCTACTATCCCACAGCCGTGGAAGCCGTGAAACGCCTGCACGACGAGGGCTATGTCATCGCGTCGGTGGAACAGGCCGAGGGCTCGACAATGCTCGACAGGCTTACTCTCGACACGTCGCGCCGCTACGCAGTGGTGCTTGGCAACGAGGTGAAAGGCGTAAACCAGGAAGTCGTGGACCTCTCCGACATGTGCATAGAGATACCGCAGTTCGGCACGAAACACTCACTCAACGTGAGCGTGGCGGGCGGAATCATAGTGTGGGAATTTGCCAAAAGACTCATGTCAACGTCGATAGCGCGCGACAAATGATGCTCCGCACTACAACAGACAACATCATACAACTCCTCATAAGCAATGTCCTTATGAGGAGCTTTCATATCTGTAATAAACGATTTCACGCAAGACAACGGCATGAAAAGCATAAAAATACGGCGACAAAACATATTCATCAACAACCCGGAACGAACATAGAGACACCGGATTATGCGTCCGCCGCCGGAAAATTGATGCCTCACACGCCGCCCTTACGCTCCATTCCACCATCTGACACGCCACGTTCCCGCCTCCGGAACTGACAAAACAAAAGAAAAACGCGCAAATATTCTACATTTAAAAATTAAATATATACTTTTGTATGACAGATGTTCAAATCTGCCGCGGAATGCTCCGCACACTTAACTAAAAACAAACTTACCTATGATAACTTTTCTTATCAGTGTTATAGCCCTGATTGTGGGCTATATGATTTACGGACGCGTGGTAGAGCGCGTGTTCGGTCCCGACAATCGTCCTACGCCTGCCGTGAGCAAGGCCGACGGCGTTGACTACATCGTCATGCCGGGATGGAAGACATTCATGATACAATTTCTCAACATCGCGGGCACCGGTCCGATATTCGGAGCCATCATGGGCGCGAAGTTCGGACCGTCTGCCTATCTGTGGATTGTCTTCGGTTGCATCTTCGCCGGAGCCGTGCACGACTATTTCAGCGGCATGCTATCCATGCGTCACGGCGGCGCAGGCCTGCCCGAGCTTGTGGGCATCTATCTCGGCAAAAACACAAAGAAGGTGATGCTTGTGTTCTCGGTGTTCATGCTAATGATGGTTGGCACGGTGTTCGTTTACAGTCCGGCGCTCATCCTCGGCGACATCTGCGGCGACTCGCTCACGTGGGTTTACGTCTGGTGCATCGTCATCTTCGCCTACTATTTCCTCGCAACGCTGCTGCCCATCGACAAGATCATCGGCAAGATATATCCCCTCTTCGCCGTCGCCATGCTCTTCATGGCTGTGGCACTCATGGTGGTACTGATAATTAAATGGCCGGCGCTGCCCGAACTTACCGACGGTCTCTCGAACATGAGTCCGGCATCCGGACCAATATTCCCGTGCCTGTTCATAACCATTGCGTGCGGAGCGGTGAGCGGATTCCACGCCACACAGAGCCCGCTCATGGCGCGTTGTGCCGGCAGCGAGAAGCAGGGACGCCCGCTGTTCTACGGAGCCATGATAACCGAAGGCATAGTAGCACTGATATGGGCAACGGTCTCGATGTACTTCTTCTACGGAGGCGCGGCACAGGAACTGGGCAAGGCGCTCACGCTTCAGGCTCCCGAGGTGGTCACTTCGGTATCGTCGGGCTGGCTCGGACTGTTCGGAGGCGCACTGGCAATACTCGGTGTGGTGGCTGCCCCGATAACAAGCGGTGACACGGCACTGCGCAGCGCGCGCCTCATCATAGCCGAGGCGCTGGGCATTGAGCAGCACAGCGTGCGCCGACGCATGATCATCTGCATACCGCTGTTCACCGCAACGCTCGCCCTGTTGTGGTTCAACATAGCCGACGAGAACGGTTTCAACGTCATCTGGAGCTGGTTCGGATGGGCCAACCAGACGCTCGCCGTGTTCACACTGTGGACCATCACCGTGTATCTTGTGCGCAAGTCGAAACCTTACATCGTCGCGCTCATCCCGGCAATGTTCATGACCGCCGTGTGCACATCGTTTCTCATGGTGTCAAAAAACGCCTTCGCACTGAACGCAGCAGAGGGATATGAGATTGGTGTTGCGGCATTCGTGCTCTCCGGAGTACTGTTCGCCGTATGGATGGCGCGCCGCAAGAAGACGCTGACAGACAAGAAAGAAAATGACTGACAATAAACCCTAACCGGTCATCAGACAGCATGTGTTTTATATGTTTCATGCATTCATGCTTTCAGCCGTCTTTTTGTTTTCTATTGGCCTCTTTTCTTTGGATGTTTCTTGACATAGCCCGCTATGCCTGCAAAAAATCCAACGAAAATATGCTCAATATAAAACAAAAATACTGACTGAATTCTAATGACCGATTAGGGTTAAAGGAAAGAACACCTGAAAGATAAAGACTACGGTGCCGGCCCCATTATCCGGCGCCACGACAAAAGCCCTGCCACGCTAAGATAACAGCATGGCAGAGCTTTCTATTTTGTTCATCCACACGGCGTAAAGGCGCATCGGGCGATGCGGAAACGCCGCGGGGCAGTCTTATAAAGGAAATAAACGCGACGCACCGTCACATGAAACGCAGCGTGCCGAAGAACTCGGGGCAGTGGAAATCGGGGCGCGGCAGACTGATGGCGTTCCACGACAGGAAGTGAGGACGGGGCAGAAGGTCGCCGCACTTGTAGAAGTTGGCGCGCATGGTGCGGCCGTCGAGCGGTGTGGCACCGTGCATGAAAAGTGCCGACACGGGCACTCTAAGCGCCACCTGCCACGTCTGTTGTCCGGCGCGGGTGTCGAAAGGAGCGCGTCCGAGCGACGCCCAGCGACCGACACTGTCGAGCACCTGCCGCGGCGCATGGCTACGTCCGGCACGTCCCTTGCCGCCTCCTATGAGCAGCTGTCCGGCGCAGTTGCACTCCACATTGTAATAAACGCCGTCGTCGGCGGGCGACACGAAGAACTCCACACACGAGTCTTCCCACACGCGGCCGTTGTCCTCAGGCGCAACAGCGCGCACGGCCTCCTCGCTCACCACGTAATGCAGCAGTATGGCGTCGCCCGTATGGGCCATGCGGAACGCCGCCGCGGGACGATAGGGCCAGTCGGGCCAGTTGAGCGAATCAATCTTCTGAAACTCCACTCCGGCCTCATCCATCAGCGCGGGAATGTCGGCAGCCGCCACGGCCGTGGCGTCGAGCCTTGTCACTGATAATTCTTTCATGTCTTTATTGTCTTAAAATAGTTTTATTCTTGTTTTACGTTCATTCATCGCCTGCGCCGCGGACGCACTGCAAGACGTATCTTCCTGAGGACGGCATCACCACCCGTGGCGCGCGCGTTCATGCAAATTCCTGTTGACTTATGTTTACATTCGGCGCATCGGATTTAACATTTCATTTTTCTCATTCTGGAAAAATCCACTGCCTCTCCGGCCTCTCAAAAAGCCCGTTTTGCACAGACGGCAGAGCCGGAAACAGGCGGACGATTTGCGAAAGAGCCTTTTTCGCATCCCGAAAAAGGCCATATCAGAGGCCGAAATGCACCATATCGGCACGCGAAATGGGCCATATCAGAGTGCGAAATGGGCCATTTCGCAAGACGGGTGAAAGGGCATCGGAAAGCGTTGTTCCGTAAACGGCTGTTTATCAACGCATTACCAAAACCGCGATTTTTCGCGATTTTTCGCACAAAATTGTTCTTTGTGGATTTCAGAGCGGTTTTTGAGCGTTTTCGACGGTGAGAATTTAACTTCTCCGACAGCATTTTATATATTTTTATACAATGCCGACGCCATATCACGCCTCCGCCATATCATCATCCGTCACAGGCACGACTCGACAAAGGCACGCATCTCATCGGCGTGCTCCTCGGCGCTCTGCAGCAGCTTCAGCTGGGCCCGTGTGCGCACGAGGTTGTGCAGTTCGTACTGCGTCTTGTAGTAAGTGTCGCCGTTGATGTAGTCGGTCAGGAACCTCACGCACTGCATATAGGGGAACAGCGCGGCGGCGTATGGCAGATGATCGGTCTCGACAGGCAGCAGGAAACCGCGCGCCGACTCGATGTATCCGCGCGTGAAGGCACGGAATATGTCCATGTTGAAGCTGACGTTCTCAAGGTTAGGATCGTCCTCAAGGCCCGTGTTCGCAGCCGAGCGGAGGAAGTCGCCGTAGTCGGAGAAGATGTAGTTGGGCATCACCGTGTCGAGGTCTATCACGCAGAGCACGCTGCCGTCCTCGTCGAACATGATGTTGTTCACCTTCGTGTCGCAGTGGCACACACGCTTGGGCAGCACGCCTTCGCGGTGAAGACACTCGGCCACGCACATGTCTTTGGCTCTTCGCTCCACCTCGCCGAGTATGTCGCGCACGCCCTTCACGCGTCCGGCGGCGTCGGCCTCGACGGCATCGCTCAGCTGGCGCAGGCGGAACTCCATGTTGTGGAAGTCGGGAATAATCTCGCCCGGCATCTCAGGCATGTCGGCAAGCATGGCCTCGAAGCGTCCGAAAGCCAGACCGGCACGCTGCGAGTAGTCGGCGTTCACTATGTCGAACGTCCTGGCGCGCGGAATGAACACCGTCATGCGCCAGTAGTTGTCGCCCTCGCGGCGGTAGGTTTTTCCGTCGTCCGCAGCCACCACGGTGAGCGTCTTGCGGCCGATGTCGCCCTCGCCCGCCTCGCGCAGCTTGCGGCGTATGTGGTCGGTCACGGTCACGATGTTGCGCTGCAACATGTCAACGTCGGTGAATATGGCCGTGTTGATGCGCTGCAGAACATAGTCGGGCGCATCCTCCTCGGCGGTCGTCACCTTGTAGGTGTCGTTTATCAGTCCCGTCCCGAGCGGCTCCACGCTCACGGGTGTGCCCTTGGTGAGGAAATGTGAGACAATCGATAAAAGGTCGTTCATAATCAGACAGGTTATTGGTTATTTGGTTTTGGGGTTTCATATGGGCGTGTCGTCCATCAACGCACGCCTCGTTCTCTTATATATGCACGGCTACATACTGCTCGTCTGCACCCGGCAGCACGGCACGGCATCGCCCGTCGCACGGAGCCATGAATAGCCCTCTTCAGAAAGACAAGGCCTATAACATGTCATGAAACGCGTCACACCGCCCTACAACAGTCCGGCCGGCGCAAAGCATGAAGCCGGAAAAAGCCGCACTGAAACAAAAAACACGCGATGCAGTCCTTTGAAAGGAATGCCACGCGTGTTATGATAAACTTAAATTCTATTTACTGTTTACACGGAACGTATTAATCCTCCGCCGGAGAGAAGTCGTCCTTTCCCACTCCGCAAAGCGGGCATACCCAATCTTCGGGCAGATCTTCAAACGCTGTTCCGGGAGCTACTCCGTTCTCCGGATCGCCAACCTCAGGATCATATACATATCCACATGTATCACATACATACTTTTTCATATTCAATCAATATTTTTCTGTTATCGCGACAGCAACCGCCAACCGTTGGCGTCGCCCGCATTCACAAAGATATGTTATTTATCAGATAACATCGCCCATACAGCCGTGTTTTTTATATATTTTAACCAAACGGAAAATTATTTATAACAAGCAGATACACTCTTTGTATATTTTTTTTGATAATTAATGTATTATTTATAAATTTGAACATTCTAAAATTTATATACCTAAACCACAAAATAATATTCTAATAAAGATGATAAATAAAAGAGCTTTTTCTCCTATTTCTGTTTATATTCCCAATCTAACAAAAAGAACTGACAGGAAAGCATCAATCGAAAAACAATTTAAAAATAAAAATGAGTTTGAACTAAATATTGTACAAGCTATAGAACATAAGATTGGTGCATTTGGACTTTGGCAAACATTTATGAATATAGTCAGAAATGAATATAATAAAAAAAGCAATTTTTTTATATTTTGTGAGGACGACCATGTTTTCACAGAAAATTATAATAAAGAATATCTCTTTGAAAGAATAATGGAAGCTGATTTTCTAAAAGCAGATATATTATCCGGAGGAGTAAGTTGGATGATGACACCAATACAATGCAGTAAACATCTTTTTTGGCTGGAAAGATTCAATGGAATGCAATTCACAATTATTTATTCACGTTTCTATGAAACATTAATTCAAGCTGATACAAAAGAGGGATTCACCACTGATATTAAAATTTCCGACTTAAGTGATAATATTTTTGTTATGAATCCATACATATCAATACAAAAAGAGTTTGGATATTCTGATGTTACTTCATCCAATAATAAAAAAGGTTATGTTAATGGATTATTCCAAACAACAAGTAACAGATTACGTATACTTGATAAAGTAAAAAACTTTTATAACAAATAAACAATATGGGAGAAAATATATTCAATATACCAACATATATTATATGCAATAATAATACAAATAATAACATATCTATAAAACATGAGTTCTCAGAACGCGAGGAATTTGAATTACACGTAATAAATATTGGCATAAAAGATATAGCGTCAAACATCTGGATTGAACTAAGAAAAATCATAAAACAGAAAAAAGCAGAAGCAAACGATGATGTCATAATAATCTGTACTGATTGGCATCGGTTTTCTGAGAATTATAATTATAATACACTCATTAATAACATTATAAATGGAGCAGAATTAGGAGCACAAATCATTTTTGGCGGATGCGAAAATGTTCTCGATATAATACATGTAAAAGATAATTTATTTTGGACTAACAAAATAAAGGAATCAGCATTTATAATAATATTCCGTTCGGCATTCGATACAATCATCCGTTCTAGACGTCATAAAAATGAGACTTTAACAAATATATTATCAAGGAATATTCCTAATAAGTTCATTATTTTCCCATTTATATCAAAAATAATAACTAAAGAAAAACAAATTAATAACAATATTAATGAAAAACAAACAAATAAAACATCTGAAGAAAAGTTTAAAACATATACACGAATTATGAAAAAATATAATTTAAAATAATCTATAAATTAAACGTTATCTATAAGGTTTATCACATACATATATGAAGAAATCATTTCCACATTATACTCAATTTGACGCAATGGATTGCGGTCCTACATGCTTACGCATGATAGCAAAATATTATGGACGCAGTTATTCTTTGGCAGAACTTCGCAAGCGTTCATTTCTCACAAAAGAAGGAGTTTCGATGCTTGGGATAAGTGACGCAGCGGAAATGATAGGATTTAGAACTCAAGGAATCAGAATCACATCTGACCAACTTATAAATGATGTTCCTACTCCATGCATCTTACATTGGAACCAAAATCACTTTGTTGTATGTTATAAAATAAAAAAACAAAAAAAAAGACTGTTTAATTTCAATAAGAGAGTATCTAACGATAATTATAAATTTTATATATCTGATCCTGCACAAGGAAAGGCCGTATTTACAAAACAAGAATTAGAAAAATGCTGGATAAGTACTAAACGTGATAATGAAAATAAGGGCACTGCTCTTATTCTATATCCAACACCGGCATTTTATGATGATGAGATCTATGAGAAAAATAAAGACGAAAAAGAGCAAAAGGTGGGATTAGGTTATTTTGCCCGTTATTTAATTCCACACAAATCACAAATAATACAACTGATACTCGCAATGGGGGTGACCACGGTATTACAGTTGATTTTTCCATTTTTATCTCAAACTATGGTTGATAGTGGTATTGGAAACCAAAATCTGAGTCTTATCACACTTATTCTTATTGCTCAGCTTGTCCTTTATTTCACGCAGCTGGGAATAGAGTTCCTTAGAAGTTGGGTCGTTTTACACACAACAACACGCATCAACATTGCCCTTATATCGGACTTTCTTATCAAGCTAATGCGCATGCCAATAGCATATTTCGATACTAAAATGATTGGAGATATTATGCAACGAATTGGAGATCATGACCGCATACAAACATTTTTGACAGGAACATCTATAAATGTAATTTTTTCATTAACAAACTTCATTATATTCAGTTTTATACTTGCATACTATAATTTAACAATATTAGGTATTTTTTTTATAGGAAATACTTTATATGTGCTTTGGATATTGGCTTTCATGCGCTACCGCCGTGAATTAGACCAGCGTAGATTTTCACAAGCATCAGCAGACCAAAGTAATATGGTGGAACTTGTCACAGGTATGCAGGAAATCAAACTGACAAACAGTGAAAAGCAAAAACGTTGGAAATGGGAACGCATTCAGGTAAAATTATTCAAAATAAGCATGAAAGGCCTGGCACTAGGTCAATATCAACAGATAGGTTCTTCTTTCTTTAACCAACTGACAAGTCTTACGATAAGTTACATAGCCGCACGTTCTGTTGTAGAAGGACAAATGACACTCGGTATGATGATGTCAATGAGTTATATTATCGGACAGCTATCAGCTCCGGTGAGTCAATTTATCGGTTTCACACAATCTTTACAAGATGCCAAAATCAGTCTTGAACGTTTAGGGGAAATACATAATAAGAAAGATGAGGAAGAACATTCCGAATCAAAACTATATGAACTTCCTGAAGACAAATCTATCAGTATACGAAATCTGTGGTTCAGTTATGACGGAGCCGACCGGGACTATGCATTAGAAAATATCAACATAGATATTCCACAAGGAAAAACAACAGCAATAGTCGGAGCCAGTGGCAGTGGAAAAACAACACTTATAAAACTCATATTAGGGTTCTACAAACCAAACAAAGGAACCATCCATATAGGACAGATTCCTCTCCAAAACATAAATAATCATGTATGGCGTGACCGTACGGGAGTTGTAATGCAGGAAGGTTTCATCTTTTCTGATACAATTGCAGGTAATATTGCAGTGGGTGCAGATTATATTGATAAACAAAGATTGTTACATGCTGTAAAAACAGCAAATATAAAAGAATATATTGACGGACTTCCTCTTGCATATAATACAAAAATAGGTATGGAGGGAAAAGGTATTAGTCAAGGACAAAAACAACGCATAATAATAGCAAGAGCTGTATATAAAGATCCTGAGTATTTGTTTTTTGACGAAGCTACAAATTCACTTGATGCAACCAATGAAAAAAAAATAATGGATAATCTTGAGGATTTCAAACAAGGTAAAACCGTGATAATTGTAGCACACAGACTCAGTACAGTGCAGAATGCAGACAATATAATTGTACTTGATAAAGGTAAAGTTGTTGAACAAGGTACTCACAGACAACTGACTGCAAAAAAAGGAGCATATTACACCTTGGTAAAAAATCAACTGGAATTGGGAAACTGATATTATTATGAAAAGACAAGATACTGATAATAATAAGGAAATTGACGAGATTGAGTTGAGAAGTGAGGATGTCCAGGAAGTTTTAGGGCAAACCCCGTCATGGATTCTACGTCGTGGAATATTCATGTTGACAATCTTTGTATTTGTCCTGCTTGCAGGATCGTGGTTCTTCAAGTATCCACAGGTAGTGAACGCAACAATAACCCTTACATCCCAGAATCCTCCAGCTAATATTGTAGCTAAGACATCGGGAGCGATTGCTGACATATATGTAAAAGACGGACAAAAAGTCCGGTCAGGACAAAGACTTGTCTTGATAGACAATCCTGCTTTAGTAAAAGACGTTGATTCTCTTTCTGCTGAACTTGAACGAATAACTGATGCAATAAACAAGATGCTTATATATCACATCCGTAATAATAGGATGAAGTTAGGCTCTATGCAGAATGACTTTTCAACAATGATGTTAAAACTGGACAATTATAATCAGTTTATTACATTAAATTACTATCCGCAGAAAATAGCTGCAAGTCAAAGACTTCTTGAAATATGCAAGCGGCAGACATCATCTGCATTAAGGCAACAGACTATTGTCAACAAACAGTACGAACTACAAAAGAAAAATTATAACAGATCTCAGATTCTTCACAAGAAAGGACTTATATCCGATGAAGATTTCGAACAATCTGGAAATACTCTCCTGCAAAGTGAACTAAATGTTGCAAATGCAACGGATAACGTAACAAACAACAGATCGCAACAATTACAAATAAGCTCGGAAATCACCGAGCTTAAACAACAATATGCAGAACAGCTCAGCAATATCATAACTGATATGAAATCATCTATAAATCAACTTATAAACGACATTGCCACATGGCAAATGACTTATCTTATAACAAGTCCTGTAAACGGCACCGTAACATTCACAAATTTCTGGGCGAAGAATCAAAACGTGGAAGCAGGAAAAGTTGTTTTCAGTGTGGTACCTTCACATACACCGGCCTTGATCGGGAAAGTTCAATTACCTGCACTCGGAGCGGGAAGAGTAAAAAAAGGACAAAAAGTAAATGTAAGTTTTGATAATTTTCCAGAGAAAGAATTTGGAATTGTAAAAGGAATTGTACGACGAATATCATTAATACCAACAAACGAAAATAATTATATCGTAGAAGTTGAGTTTCCTGATGGTTTAAAAACTTCGTACGGGAAATATCTTCCAATATCACAACAAATGTCAGGAAGTGCAAGCATTATTACAGAAGATACAAGACTTATTGAACAATTACTACAACCAATTAAAAAAGTTCTATACAACAATACATAAACATCCATGAAATCACGGATGTTTATGTATATGTACTTGAATATTTTTATTATATGCAATAATACATTTATTTGTTTTATACAAATGCAAAACAATAACTCAAGAAATATTTCTACCACAATTGGAATTTATTCACAGAACTCTTTTTTTAAAGGATGGAACAGTTTGTTTCTTGTTCCCAATGCCTTTATTTCTTCTGCAGAGAAATCAGGTCGCCATCTCATCGTTCCATGGTTTATACCTGTACCTTGTACATAAAAACGATTACGGTTACCTTCAGCAACAAAAGGACCTGTTCCCCCAAAATCTTCTAACCTAAATCCATTATTATATAAAGCAGAAGCTATTATTACCTCATAGAACCCTTTATTATTTTCTTTTTTAAGAAATATATCAAGAAAAGCCAAAGCTTTTTTTGATATTCTATATATAGGATTAAATGACTTAACCCAAGAAGTTTCTTCCACATGATCTTCCTCATCGAATGTTAATGTACTCCACCAACACCAATTCCAATTTTCAGAATTTCTCAAAGAAATATGAGAACTCAGCATATCAGCATTATTATCATAGAATGCATCAAAAAAAATATTCCAGTTACCTGTAAATATCACATCATATTCCATTATCCAAAAATAATCATATTCTGGATGTGTATGATAAAACAATTCTGCAATAAAATGCTCACTACCATACAATCTTTCATATATTGGAGAATAATCTAATGAATTTAATTGCTCTAATGTGAATACAAAAGGGACAATCTTCTCACGTTCCAATCTACTCCCATCTGCCCCATTATCTCCTTGAAACGCCCAAAAAATATCATACCGATCTGATAACTCTATCTTAAGTTTATTAAACTTATAGACAGTACTATCATCAACAAAATGTGCAAGAAAAAGAATCGCTGTTTTCATATTATAATTAATATTGTTTAGTATTAGCATTTTATTTTACAATATTAATTATATTTTGGGGAATATTCAAATTTTTTGAAAGAATAATTGGAGTTATTATTATATTTTTATATATTTGTGGATATGTTGCAAGCAACACTTTAAACCTAAAAACAATCTTATTATTAATAATAAAAATAACTATGAAATACATTGGTTTTTTTTCTACAATAAGTAATGTAGAAGAAATTTGTTCTATAGCATGCAAAGACATGAAAGTGAAAGTTACAAGAGAAACATTATCAGACAAGCTAAAATCACATCCGGACTTTCCTTCTATGTCAGCTCTTTCAAACGTATTTTCATCTTTAGGTATTGAAAATGCCGCATACAAAATATCCGATATAAAGAAAATTATAAATAAAGGCAACAACTGTATAATACAGATAAAAAATGAAGAAATTGGTGAACTTTTCGCTATATTATATGATAATGCAAGTCAAAACTCAATATTATGGTATAACCCGATCAAACATAAAAAAGAAAACATTGATATAAATGAACTCTGTCAACTGTTTACAGGTTACATATTAATCTATGCTGCAGGTGATAACACTGGAGATCCCAACTATAAATACGTCCGTAAAGAAGAAATACAAAGAAATATTATTTACTCCACATTATTATTATTCATCCCTATTGCCACTATTTTCACAATCATATATAAAATATGTGACCATACTGAAGTTATCTGGTCTCAAATTTTATATACACTGATTATGCTCCTTGGCTGCATCTTTAGTTTTGCATTATTACTTTACGAATCTGGAGCACACAATCCTGCTTTAAGTAAAGTTTGCAGTTTTACACGCAAGACAAGTTGTTCAGCCATTCTTTCATCCAAAGCATCAAAAATTTTTGGAATTCCATGGTCTGTTGTCGGAATGACTTATTTCCTGGGATCATTGATCGCCATTATCACCAATGATACCACGAACTCCACAATATATACTACTGCCGCAATAATTCAGCTTTTCACATTGGTATACGTTCCATTCTCTATTTATTATCAAGGACATATTGCACACCGCTGGTGTCCGCTTTGCCTCGCCGTACAATTGATACTGATATTGCTGTTCTGTATATCGCTGTTCGGAAATTTCTTCTGTTATGTTTCCGACATATCTGCCAACAATATTATATCATTTATTTTTTCTTTTTTCATAACATTCTCATCAACATATTTTATATGGCTGTCTATGAGATACAAACGCACAAGCGATTATTACAGACACACACTCACACGACAGAAATACAATCCTGCCGTCTTTTCCGCACTTCTCCATAAGAACAAAAAGATAGACTTTTCCACAGATGGTTATGGTATTACATTAGGAAATCCTAATGGTAACATACATATCATAAAAGTATGCAATCCATACTGCAGTCATTGTGCTGCAGCTCAGCCCATACTTCAACATTTAGCAGATAACAACAGAAACATAAAACTGCAAATGATATTTGCAACAAATCCTGACAGCAAATACTATAATGAAACCCCGATTGACCTTTTCTTAAGTCTGGCACAAGACGGAGCAGATATGGAACAGGTTCTTTCTGATTGGTACAACAACGAGCACAAAGACATTAATGTGTTTAAGGAAAAATACAAATTGTCTGCAAAAGAATATAGCCGAAATAAAGAAAATGCAAGACTCATGTACGAGTTCTGTAACAAAATGGAAATAACCGGAACACCAACAATATTCATAAACGGATATGAGATGCCTGACATATATAGCATCAATGACCTGCAATATTGTTTGGATTAATTATTTTATTAACTTTTTAAACTATTATTTATGGCAAAATTAAAATTAAAACTTCCAGAAAACTTGGGAGATGTTCTTACTAAAGAAGAGATGAAAAAAATTGTAGGTGGATACGGAAGCTATGATGGTAGTGGAAGTTATGGCAGTGATCCATTAGGTAGTCAAGACAGTGGCTCATATTGTAGAGATACGTGTTATTGGAATGGTTCTGGTTGTAGTTTATCTTATGGTTGTCCAGGATGGTCATGTATGTACATGAAATATACATACTATATTGGTTCTAAACCAGTTGATAAACATATTTGTTCTGCAACACCTCCACCTGTGACACCCATACCTTTAGGATAATTATAATATAAAAGGCTGGGTCCTTTTGAACTCAGCCTCAAAATAAAACATATAATGCACAGAATATATATCGTATTCATACTCACGCTGCTATCACTGAATGCCGCCGCACAGAAGACACACCATTCGGTAGAAGGGCGTGTGGTAGAAAGTTTCTCTGGCGACAATATGGGTGGCGTGGCCGTAGAATTGCTTAACGAGGACAGCGTTCTCATAGATACCACCATGACGGTGGAGATACCCAAAGAAATTTTAGAGCAGGAACCCACACTCGCATACGTGCAGGGTTCATACAGTTTTGTTGTCAACAAGCCGGGCAGATATATAATCCGTGTGAGCAAAGACGGATACGAAACGGCATGCACCGACTTCGTGATTCACTCCAAACGAGAGCGCCATGTCGCAGTAAAGGACATAAGGATTATGCGCAGCGTGATGTCGTTGCCGGAAGTTGACGTAGTGGCAACAAAAATAAAGATGGTGTACAAAGGCGACACTCTGGTCTATAACGCCGACGCTTTCCGTGTGGCCGAAGGCAGCATGCTCGACGCGCTAATAGCCATGCTGCCCGGAGCAAGCATCGACGCCAACGGTCAGATAAGCGTCAACGGACTGCCGATAGAGAGTCTGCTTGTCAACGGACAGGACTTTTTCAACGGCAGCCCGAAGCTGGCATTGCAGAACCTTCCGGCATACAGTGTCAGCAAAATAAAGATATACAACCGTGAGGGACCGACATCGCGCATGATGGGACGCGACATGGGCGACAGCGACCACGTGATGGACGTCAGGCTGAAGAAGGAATATGCCACCGGATACATGGCCAACGGCGAAGCCGGAGGAGGAACAAAACAGCGTTACAAGCTGAGAGCCTTCGGTATGAGACACAATAAAATAAACCGCACTATAGCGTTCGCAAACATAAACAATCTGAATGACAACAGACGGATAGGCGACAACGGCAACTGGCAGTCGGGCGCGCTGCCTTCAGGTGTGCTCACAACAAAGAGCGCAGGACTGTCCCACATGCACACCTTCGGACAGTTCTCAAACTTCATTACCAACAACACATACACACGTACCGACAACAACAACACCTCACGCTCCGACACACGGACTTTTCTTGAGGGCGGAGACGTGATGCGACAATCTACAGCCGACAACACGGCCATGGCCGAAGACTTCAGAAGTATGAACAGTTTCAGAATAGAGGGTGAAGGCAACTACATACAAGGACGTGTGAACGCATCATATACAAAACGCAGAAACACCGGACTGGCAACATCAGAGACTGGCGACGAAACATCAATAGCCAACACTCTGCTCAACCGTAGCGCAGCATCGGGCAACACGCTAAATATCAACACATCCATACACGGAGCAAAGAAACTGTATATAGACATGCTCGAACTGGACGCTACGTTCGCCTACGAACGTACGGTGATGGATGAATTCGGACTATACGACATGCGCTTCGGAAACGGGCAACAGCCTTCTTTCCGCAACCGTTACAAAGATAATTCCCGACACAATATGTCAACCGAAGCAAAGCTGCAATACAACTACATCCTCGGATCGAAGACTCTGAAACCGTATTACAACATAAAATACCGCTACAACCGGACAAACAACATGATGTATAGGCTCGATCTGCTCGATTATGCCGGCTCTACGGATTTCGGAATTCTGCCATCCACATCCGACATGCTCGCCGACGCCATTGAAAGCAACAACAGCTACAACTACAGGGAACGAACATTCGACCATACGGCCGGCCTGCGCCTGGAGTGGAACTTCAGAAAGAAAGGCATCGGCTCGCTGACGCTCAACATGCCCGTGAGATGGACCACAAAACGGTTGAAAGGATTCAGACTGGAAAACCTTGACATTCACCGGACGGCGACATTCTTCGAGCCAGACTTCATAATAGCAATGGCAAAAGACCCGAACACGATGTTCACACAAATAAGGTTAAGCTACCTGTCCGAGACACCGCAGATGCAAATGATGGTCGATTGTGCCGACAACAGCAATCCACTGTTCATACAGACAGGCAACCCGCACCTGAAAAACATACACCACCTGACAGCATCGGCAAGCCTGCGCCACCACTGGAACACGAAAAGCAGAATAGACGCCGGACTGAGCTATATGCTTACAAAAAATGCAGTTGCATACGGATTTGTGTACAACCGGCAGGACGGAATCACAACCATACGCCCTGAAAACGTAAACGGCAACTGGAGAATCGGGGGCAACGCCACCTACTCCATGAACATAGGCAAGAAGACAACGCTAAGCAACGCCTTCAGCACCATGTTCATACACAGTGTCGATCTGGCGTCGGCAGAAGGTTCGGACGTAAGTGACAGAAGCTCAGTAAACAATCTGAACATGGCCAATACACTGAAAATGGACACCGAGTTCAGCAACGGATGGACAATGGGACTCAACGCGAAAGTGCGGTGGAACAACGCTACAAGTGAGCGAACGGGATTCAGCAAAGTGAACGCCACAGACTTCAGCTTCGGCATGAATGCCATGATAAATCTGCCGTGGAAGATGCAGCTAACCACCGACATAAACCAATACTTCCACCGCGGATACGAGATGAGCGGAATGAACACCGAAGAACTTGTGTGGAACGCACGGCTTACGAAAAGCGTGATGAAAGGCCGTCTGCTCTTCGCCATCGAAGGATTCGACATACTCGGCAAACTGAGCAGCCGCAGATGTCACATCAATTCGCAAGGCAGAACCGAAACATGGACCAACACCATACCGCGCTATGCCATGCTCAGCGTGACATTCAATCTGACAAAAAAGTAAAGTCCGGCACAGGAAAGACTGTATATCTCATGCCGAGACAGCCATATGCGCCAGACACAAAACGTTGAAACTTCTCACTCAACGCACAAACACTGTTCGCATAAACGGCAAAAAAGACAAAGGCATGCCGCAATTTGCCCAGTCCGACACACCGGCATACTATAACAGTCATAACCCGCCACGCACCATACACGCCACACAACGGAGCTTCATACCGAAAATGTATATTTATGCAAAAGCACGAAAGGCTGATGCATAAATATACATGCATAACTCAAAATTAAGCCCGTTTTTCCGAGCAACAAACTTTTCGGTCGCAAATTCACGAGTTTTAAGAGGGTTACGTATCGCATTGACATTCAACCGTTTGCGCCTTACGACGTTTCAATCGTCCTTGTAATGCACTGCAATAAAGCCCGTTTCATGCTGCGATAAAGCCTATTTCGGGTGATGATATGGGCCATATCGGGTGGTGATATGGCCTTTATTGCATTGCGAAATGGGCTTTATCGCAACGCTGCACACTTATGACCGCTGTGCAACATTTTGACGGCTGTTACGAAAAAGGCTTTTCGGCAAATTTCCGGACAGAGTATACCCCACTGCGATTTTCTATTTTGAAAATTTTTATTGTCAAAATTTTTTACTTCGGAAAGTGTATAAATATGCAATATCCGGAAACAAAATATACAACACAGAATTTTAATATTCTTTTATATGATGGCATTTGTAATATGTAACAGATATTTTGTATCTTTGTATAAGAGAGGAGGCGGCTCGGCAATGCCTAAATTTGTAAAAACTTAGTTTTTCCATTTGTCGTTGTTATCACCTTTCACTATTTTTGTAGAAAATAGGAGGCGGCTCGGCAGTGCCAATTCCGGTAAAACAGAGTTTTCCCGTCTTGTCGTTGCACTCGCCTTTCACTATCTTTGTAAAAGAGAGGTTTGCTACCTGTTTATGTCTCACAATTGAGTGAATATTAACAAAACTTCCCTGATATGAAAAAACTGTTCTTAATATTACTCATAGCATCCGTTTGCGGAACCCAAGGCATGGCGCAAACCGGAAACATTGCCGGAAAAGACACTCTCAAAACAAAAACGGCTGACGAGAATGCAAGGATAGCGGCATGCCGGCGCATATTTACGGATAAGGATATGGCAGGACGTGACACGACAAAGCGTCTGCAAATGAACAAAAAAGCCATGGAATTCAAGAACTACGACTCCTTCCGCGAAAAGATGAAGGAGCCGTGGCTCGACGGAATACTCAAAAATATATTCTTCAAATAGCGGTCAACGCTCAGGGATTCACCGTCACATTATACAGTTCCTCGTTCTTGTCAACACACGCCACGGCCTGTATGACGGCTTTAGGATTCTGTATGGTGAAAGGCGCATCGGCCGTGTAGTTTCTCATACGGCAGCCGAAGAGCGTCACTGTCAGCCTGCGGTCGCCGCGCACGAGCATGAAATCGTATGACGAACCGATGGTGGTCAGTGCACCATTGCCGCCCGAGAAAGCCTCAACATTGACGAACGACGTGTGGCCCTCGCCCTCAATTATCAGCGGATGAACGTCCTTTATGTCTGCTCCGGCGTTGGCTATAACCGATCCTTGGGCTATCTGCCAGTTGCGGTTCTTGGTGTTTGCGCCGGTCTTGTGTATGCCAACGGTAACGCAGTCGAGGTTGAAGTTAGTGAGTTGTCCGTAAGACTCAGGACCGAGAAACACCCCACCGTAGGTGCCAAATGTGAAAACATCGATGAGCTGTGCGTTGTCCGTATGGTTTATGGCGTAGCAGAACGAGCCCCGTTGCATCACGGCGTCGATGACGTCGCGGCTGAAACTGCGGCCGAACTCGCGCATGTTGGACGGATTGACATGGCAGTTGAGTATGCGCGGAATGTCGTAACAATAGTCTATCCTTATGAATTCGCCGCTGAGGGGGTAGCCGTAGCAGTGCTGGAATATCATCTGTTCGCATGGATGGGACGGCACAGCGTTGAAATCCATAGCCACATACTCACCGTAGAACGTAAGGTCGGTCATGTTCACGGCGTTCACACTCTGCGTATGACTCACCTGTATTGTGGGCGGATAGGCAATGATGCGCGACGAATCGTTGTATGTCTGCTCGGGATACCAGAACTGTATGCCGCGTATCTGCGTGGCTGACTCAACGGTGATGAACGGCCTTTCGGTGTCGGTTATCCTGAAGAGCGAGCCAACGGGCTGCGGCCTATCGGGATGGCGTGTGCCTCGTCCCACGGGCGCATGACTTCCTATAAGCGACACGTTGCGCCTCAACACTATGCCTCCGTCCACGGCATAGCCATCCTCCACAGGCTCAACCCACAGCGCCTGTCCCGAGCGTGAGGCCCAGTCGATGGCTTTCTGAAGGTTCTGACGGTTAGCCTCGGGCGTGTTGCCGGGCAGCACTCCGAACTCCTGTATGCTCTTCATTGTGCCGGTCTGTGCCGGACAACGGCCTGCCACGAGCATGAGGCAGACCATGAGAAACGAAAGTACGCGGGCGTGTGTCATAAGAAATGGTTTAAGGTTTATGAATGATTAGCGTCAGACGAGAACCGTACGGTAGAAGTCGACGTTGTATCTTGTGAGTATATCCATAGGCACGAACATGTCGCGCTGCGCCGGTTGGGTGTGATATATCAGGTGGTCTATCACTGTCTGTGCACACAGCGACAGGATGTTCTCAGTGTGCTGGGTGATGAGAAACTTCACCGAACCGTCTTTCAATGCCTCCACGTTTCTCGGCAGATGGTCGAAACCGATGAGCACAGTGTGCGCGCCGCGCTCCTCCGACTTCAGATATTCGGCTATGAGATGCACACGCGAGTTGAACGTTATTATGTGATTCACGTCGGGATGCTCCATGAAGAATCGGCCGAGCACCACGCGGTTGTATTCCTTGTCGTATGGATGTATGTACTGATGTATGAGTTCTGTGCCCGGCGCATGCTCGTCAATATACTGCTTGAAACCGGCATGGCGGCTCTCGGCAGAGTTGTTTGCGCTCTCCAGATCCTTGTGTATGCTGAACACGGCTATCTTCGCGGCGTCGCATCCGTCGGTAAGCAGATGTGCAGCCAGGTATCCGCTGCGGAACATGTGCATGCCGAAGTAAGCAAGATACTCACAGTCTGGCAGGCTCGAGTCTATCAACAGGCAGGGTATATCCTTGCCATGCAGCGTCTCCATTATGGCCCGGGCACGGGTCTGAAACGTAGGAGCCATGACCACGGCGTCAGGCCTCTGCTCCATGACATTGGCGAAACACTCGTCCATCGACCGCTCCGAGAACAGGTCGTACTTGAATATCTGTATGCTTATGTGGAACGGTTCGGCCTTCTTCTGCGCCGCCGTCAAACCTTTGGCCACGAGGTCCCAGTATTCGCCGGGGGCGTATTCGGGAATCATGCACGCCATGAGAAACTTCTTCTGCGAGGCGAGCAGCGACGCGTGCACGTTGGGTTTATAACCTATCTGCCGCGCTATCTTCATCACCTTCTCGCGACTTGCCTCCGACACTTCGCCACGGTTGTGCAGCACACGGTCCACCGTACCCTTCGATACTCCGGCCAGTGTCGCTATGTCCTTTACTGTTATGCGTTTTTCCTCATTCATTACAGAACGGTTTTTGCGTTTGTGTTATCAGGTTCTGCAAATATAATACATAATTATTATAAACGGAGACAAAAAACAGAAGTTGTTTTGTCTGACACGCAATAAATCCGCAATGGCAGAGTCAACCAGCGAGTGCAACATTACGAAATATTTTTGAAAAAGACCTCAG
>USHV01000002.1 GCA_900554695.1 uncultured Prevotella sp.
GCTCCAAGGACGGAGGAAGGCGGTGGCGGAGTTGCACTTCTAACTTGACGGTGGGCTGCATGACAAAAACGAGATTCTCATAATTCGATGTCAGATTAAAGACCATTCAGCATCGAAATAAAGTACATGTCAAGCATTGAGACAGCCAGTTCCGAGACGCGAATCAATCCATATCGCAGCCTGAAACGGCCTGTTACATGACTCCCGAAGCACCGTTTCAGAGACGGTATGACCGAACATTGTCTTTCAAACAACAGACAAGGATAATTTCTTATTCGTAAAACACTATGCCGGAAACGTTTATGATGTAATACAGACATTTTATAACCATACATCATACTCCGGTAAACAAAAAGGAGAACGGGCAATAATGTGCCGTCCTCCTTTGTATATAAAAATACTATATCAATCAATCTTAAAGCTGCATGCCGTGCTTGTATGCTACGGTCTTGCCTTCAGTAGAAACCGAAGGAGCGATGTCGTCCTTTGCGACAGCCCACTTCTTGTTAGGCTTCTTGCTCATGACAAACTCTATGTCGATGCCGTTCTTCACGTCGTCCCATGTCAGATACGACTTGGTGTAGAGTTTTCCGTTCACATAAACCTTATTTATATATACGGCATCCTTGCTCCAGTTCTTGGTTGTCATTCTGATATGGCGTCCGTTGCTCATCCTTACGTCAACGGCAGGCAGTGCCGGTGATCCTAAGTTATAGTATCCACTGCCCGGACATACGGGATAGAAGCCGAGACAGTTGAATATATACCATGCTGACATCTGACCGCAATCATCGTTTCCACACAGCGAACCCGGCTTGTTGCCATAGAAGCGATCGACAACCTCACGCACCCATTTCTGACACTTCCAGCCCTCTCCGATGTAATTGTAGAGATAAGCCACGTGGTGGCAAGGCTCGTTTCCGTGCCAGTAGGCACCTATACGTCCGTGGATGTCGTGAGCTCCCGGGATGTCCTCCGGCAGCTCGTAAAGGAACAATGAATCAAGGCGTGAACGGAAGAGGTCGCGTCCCATCAGGTTGATAAGTCCCTGAACGTCCTGCGGAACAGTCCAGTGATACTGAACGGTGAAGCCTTCGGTAATGTCGCCCCAGCCGTTGACAGAACCCGGTCCCTGATAAGCCACGGGAGCAAACGGCGTGCGCCAGTTGCCATTCATATCCTTACCACGCATGTATCCGGTCGTGCTGTCGTAGAGATTCTGATAGCTCATCGCACGGTTCATGAAGTATTCGTACTCCTTGGTCTTGCCGAGTTTCTTTGCAGCCTGTGCTATGGCGTAATCGTCGTAGGCATATTCCAGAGTCTTGGAAACTGATTCCGCCTCCTTGTCGAACGGCACATAGCCGAGCGAACGATACTCAGGCAGACAGTCGTAATTATTGTTCATCGCGGTTGTAACCATGGCATCGAAAGCACGCTCATAGTCGAAACCTTTCACGTCTTTACATATCATATCGGCCAGTATAGCCGCAGCATGATAGCCAATCATACACCATGTCTCGTTGCTTGCGAACGACCAGTATGGCAACATCTTCTCAACACTCTTGTCATAGTGGGCAAGAATGGAGTTGGCTATGTCTGACTGGATGTCCTGATGCACGAGATTCAACAGCGGATGAAAAGCTCTGTATGTGTCCCAGAAAGAGAACTCAGTGCGGTTTGTGAAACCGTTCTCCTTCTCGACATTCTTGTCTAGTCCGAGATAAGAGCCGTCTGCATCGTCATATACAAAAGGACAGAGAGCGGCATGATAGGCAGACGTATAGAAAGTTTCCTTCTGCTCCTGTGTTCCTTTTATCGTATATGTAGAAAGCTCTTTCTCCCATTTCTGTTCGGCAAGAGCCTTAACGCTGTCGAAAGTCATGCCGTCGAGCTCACGCATATTGAGAGCCGCGCCGTCGGTACTGATTGCAGAGATGGATGTCTTTACCGTAACCACCTCACTATCGTTTGTTGCGAATGTCGCCGTGAACATCAGGTTAGGTCCCCAAGCCTCACGGTTGCTGCGGAAACGCGATGTGTTGTAGATCACAGGTTTCTGGTCCTGATATATCATGAAGTTCTTCAACGGCTTGGAGAATACGGCTCTGAAATAGATGTGACGCTCCGGTCCCCAACCTTTCACGAGCTTATATCCGGTAACGACAGAATCGTTCTCCACACGAATGTTAGACCATACGCACTTCTGCCACAACGTGTGGTTGAGGTCGATGAGAATGAACGACTTGTCAGATTTCGGATAAGTGAAACGGAAGATGCCACTTCTCACAGCCGAAGTCATCTCTGCCTTAACGCCATAATCCTTCAGCATGACACCATAATAACCAGGAGTGGCTTTCTCCTCATCGTGAGAGAAACGGGAGCGATAGCCCTCGTCAGGTTTCTCGTCTGTGCCCGGGTCGAGCTTTATATCACCGATACCCGGCATGAAAAGGAAGTCGCCGAGGTCAGGAATACCCGTTCCACTGAGATGAGTAAGCGAGAAGCCCTGTATGGACTGGCGGTTCCACTTGTATCCTGAAGCACAATCATAGAAATGTTCATCCGTATCCGGGCTTATCTGTATTCCACCGAAAGGAATCTGTGCGCCGGGATACACATTGCCGTATCCGTCTGTTCCGACAAACGGATTGACATAATCAATCAGACGTTTTGCGTCGTCAGATTTTGCACAAACAGTCATGGACAAAGCCATGACTGCCAATAAAAAGTATTTTCTCATTATTATCAATCTTTTATTCCTTTATGTCACCTACCGAAACCTGATATTCATGCCACAGGCCATCAATAGTATATTTATCTCCAAGGATATGTTTTATGGCTCCATCCCATGACCATGGAATTACCTCAAGCGTAGAACGGTTGAACTTGCGCAGGAAGTCAGGATCCTTATGATCTCTTATCCAAACAAAGAAGTAGCCGGCATTGCGGTATCCGTCCATATAGCTTCCGCCTTTAGGACGGTCCTGCTCGCCATGGAAACCTCCGTTGGCAACACGCACTGCATCGGCCATTCCTTCAATAAACGCCCATACTGTCTTGCTGTTTCCATAGTTTCCGATGCCCTGCGGCTCGAGTTGGAAGGCATGTGTAAGCTCGTGAAGCAATACGCCTCTTGTCTCAAAATCGACGCGTGCAGTATCATTGTTGGCGAACGAACGCTCTACATGACGTGTGCTGTAGAAGATATCAACATATCCGTTACCGCCACCTTTAGCTGAAATGCCTTTCGTATCTTCAAGTTTATAGTGCAGTCTTTTCAACTCAGGGATGCTGTCTTTCGGTGAGAAATAAAGCGTATTGAGCACTTCGCGTGACACTTTGTTGATATAAGATTCCGGATCCGGAATGATTGCGTGATATATTTTCGAACCCTTGCTGTCCGGTGCCTGGTCATCAAAATAGATGTCCTTTATCTTAAAACTCTCCCATTGATCGGCTGAAGCTGCCTTCTTTGATGTGCCGCATGAAGCGAATGACATCAATCCACAGGCAAGGACGGCCATAGTAATTGTTGTTCTGACTTTCATAGTTTTTTGTTATTAATGTTTCTTATAGTCCATTTAATGTACCATTATTTGAATATACATGGCTTACACTCCCTTTGTCATTGAGTACGGTTTGTCCGACATGGCAAGTCCGCGTTTCTTGTTCGGCTTGCTACTCATTACAAACTCAATCTCACATCCGTCTGTGAGCATCTTGTGAGTAACGTACAACTTTGAGTAAGGTTTGCCGTTTATCTTGACGCTCTGCACATATCTGTTCTTGTCACTCACCTTAGGTGCCTTTATTACAATGTGTTTTCCGTTAGAGAGCGTTACATTCATATAAGGAAGATACGGCGCACCGAGAACATACTGGTCGCTTCCCGGGCATACAGGATAGAATCCCATGGCTGAGAATATATACCATGCCGACATCTGGCCACAGTCGTCGTTGCCACCGAGGCCACGGATATGGTTGCGGTACATCTTGTTCATTATGGTGCGCAACCAAGTCTGTGTCTTCCAGGGCTGTGATGTCCAGGCATAAAGATAAGGAATATGATGACTCGGTTCATTGCCGTGAACATATCCGCCGACAAGACAATCGATGGTCACATCCTCATTATGCTCATAATATTTTGCAGGAAGATCCATCTCGAACAGTTTATCCAGCTTGCCGATGAAAGCCTTGTCACCACCGAAAAGACTTATAAGTCCGAACACGTCTTGAGGTGCCTGGAACGAGAAGTTCCATGAGTTGCCTTCGATGAATCCCTCACCCGAAGTCTGATATGGGTCGAGATCTTTCTTGAACGAGCCGTCAGAATAACGCGGGCTTGCGAATCCTACGTTCTTATCGAATGTATTGCGATAATAGAGTGCGCGTTTCTCAAACTGTTTTGCGACGTCGTCCATGCCCAGTTGCTTTGCCGCATTGTATATGGTCCAGTCGTCAAAAGAATATTCAAGAGTGTTCGAAGCGGCCGTACCACTCTTGTCGAACGGAGCATAACCAAGCTTCATGTAGTCTCCCAAGCTCTCATAATAAGGACATGTAGCCGATGCCACCATTGCCTTCATCGCTGCGTCGCGGTCAATGTCGGTGCCCTTCACGAGCGCATCAGCAAGAACCGTGACAGCATGATAGCCTGTCATACACCATCCTTCGTTTGCCATAAGACTCCATACCGGCAACAGATGATGAACGCTCTGCTGCTGATGAGCTATCATCGACTTCACCATATTGGTGTTACGGTCCGGCTTTATAAGTCCGAGCAACGGATGCAAAGCACGGTAAGTGTCCCATACCGAGAATATGGTATAATTGTCGAAATCCTTCGCTACGTGTATATTTCCGTCGAGTCCGCGGTATTTTCTGTCCACGTCCATATATATGGACGGATTTATCATTGTGTGATAAAGTGATGTGTACAGCATCGCTTTCTGGTCGTCTGTACCCTCACACTCAACCAGACTCAGCTCATGATTCCACAAACCTTCTGTTTCGGCACGCACCTGGTCAAAAGACTTGCCGCCCACCTCAGCACGCAAATTCTTCAACGCGCCGTCAGTTCCGACAGCAGACAGTGCCACCTTGATTGTAAGTTGCTGCGAATCGCTGTTGTCAAAGTTGAAATAAGCCACTATGTCACGTCCGGCTATCTCCGGGAAATTACGGTTAAGATTAAACTTACGCCAGAATCCCTGATACTTAGGAGTCTTCATATCCTTATAACCATAATCCTTTATAGGTTTGCTGAACGATATTGCGAAGTATGTATAATTGCAGCGGGCCCATCCGTTTGTGATACGATAACCTGTTATCAACGTATCGTTCTCCACTCTTAAACTGCTCCACAGAACCTTTCCGTCATAGTTGTAGATGCCGTGAAGCATGTCAAGAATAATGCGGCAATCGTTTCCCTTCGGATAGGTATAACGATGCACGCCCACTCTTTGTGTGGCAGTCATTTCGGCCTTGATATTATAATCGGTGAGATCCACTGCATAATATCCCGGCTCAGCGACCTCAGTCTCATGTGAGAAACGCGAGCGATATCCGTTCTCCGGCTTGTCCGCCGTACCCGGATTAAGTTTCAATGCTCCGGTCTGAGGCATTATCATGACATCGCCAAGATCCGAATGGCCGGTACCACTGAGGTGAGTATGGCTGAATCCGACAATGGTTGGGTCAGCGTGTTGATAACCTGCGCAGTAAGCATATACTTTTCCGACGTAGCGGCCGTCTATGTTCTGCGGAATAGTATCAGTCTCAGGACTGAGCTGAACGATACCGAACGGTGCGCACGCTCCGGGGAATGTATGTCCCATACCGCTTGTTCCGATCATCGGATTGACATACGCAACCGGTTCCTTTTTACTGTCAGCCCAGATTGCCGGCTGTGCTGTCAATAGCAACAAAGATGCAATAAATAATGTTTTTCTACTCATGCCATGTACGATTTATTAGCTTTTACCTTATAATAATTATATTTTCAAAACACGATGTCACGCATAGATATAACAACCGAAAATGTTATAAAGCATAAATCTGCAATTAAATTCAATGTTATAAATGTATCTGAATACAATAAAATCACAGAAACGACAACTCCGTTTATTTGGCAACAGTAAGACTACTGCGCTTCGTACGCTTATAACTACGATATTCGTCAAGCGGAATCTCGACATCCGGCTCGTGCAGTTCCCCGTCGTGCGGAAGCCTGAATTTCATGTAACGTATGTTCAGTCCACGCTCAATCCACTGACTTTCGTAGTAAGTCCTTATACCGAGAATGCTTTGTGTCTGCTCATCAAGCCCCTCCGTGTGATACAAGTCCTCCGTCGAGAACAACAACGGCAACGCATTGCGCTGCACCATATATGACGTATAAGTAAACAGAAAATTAGAATCTGTCTTCAAATGTATTATTCCCCCGTCTGTAAGAAACTTCCTGTAGCGTTCCATGAAAAAGGTGCTTGTAAGACGCTTGCGAACGTTCTTCATTTGCGGATCGCTGAACGTAAGCCATATCTCATGCACCTCATCCGTATCGAAGAAACGGTCTATTATCTCAATATTGGTACGCAAGAACGCCACATTAGTCAGACCGTCCTTAAGGGCCTGCGTTGCTCCGCTCCACATTCTCGCACCCTTTATGTCCACTCCTATGAAGTTTATTCCGGGGAAACGCCTTGCCAGTTCCACCGCGTACTCTCCACGCCCGCATCCGAGCTCCAATACTATAGGTCCGTCGTTCTTGAAATACTGCTCACGCCAATGTCCTTTCATGTCAAAAGGCTTCTGCTCTGCCACTGAATAAGGATATTCGAACACATTCTCATAGCGTTCCATATCGGCAAACTTTGCTAATTTTCCCCTGCTCATATTTTAGTTTATAATTCAGATGGCAAAGTTACAGCAAATCATACACAAAACAAAACAAAAATAATTCGTTTTCGTATATTACGTTACTATTATGACAAATGAGCAACATATACGGCTATCAACACTGCAAAAATAAACAATATACTAAAAATGAAAGTTAAAATAATGTGATTACTAAAAATTTAATAGTAGAAAACTTGTTACCTATTCCCTTAAAATCTATATTTGCAAAAAAATTAATTACGACTGACCGCATGACTAGGAATAAGAAAATGACAACCCACGAAAAACAGATAATGGGACTGTTGTGGAACACAAAAGGACAGAAAGCCACCATAAATGAACTGCTGGACATATTTCCGGAGCCAAAGCCTGCATACACAACATTAGCTACATTCCTGCGTATCATGACACAAAAAGGCTTTGTGAAAAACAAGAAGTGTGATGGCATGAGAAACTATGTGTTTTATCCTGCAATAAGCAAAAGCGAATATCTGAAATACGAAGCCAACGAAATGAAAGACACATTCTTCGGAGGTTCATTCAAATCGCTTGTTTCATTCTTCGTAAAAAACGAAAACCTGAGCGAGAAAGAACTGCAAGACATTATCGACCTGATAAACAGCAAATAGTCCGAACAACACAAACCTTCAACCGCACAACCTACTAATCATCACTCATCCAATAATATGGTTTCATTTATAATATATTCCATAAAGTCGGCTCTATGCCTAACCTTGCTTTACATGCCGTTTTCTTTATTCTTAAGGCATGAGACAAGGCACCGCATGAATCGTATTGTTTTGCTTTCAATACTTATTGCATCATTCATTATACCGACAATACATATCGGATGGAGCAACCAATCAGCAATAAAAATCAGCAACAGCAGCACGAGGATTGGAGAGATTACGTCCGATTATCTTAACCAGGCAATGCCAAGTAATAACCGGCTATCTGATAAACAAGAAGTCTCAGACATGCCGCAAAACGCTGTTAAAGAAAATGCCTCAACTGCAATTTCAAAAGAAACAGCATTGCAAATTCCTGTCCAATCCATACATGATGACAATAAAAGCGTATGGCCGATGATTCTGCTTCTCATCTATATAATCGGGACATTAACCGTTTTTATCATGCGCGTCATACAGATAATATCATTACACAGATATATTTCCAGCAACTGCATCTGGACACACAAGCTCGAGGACAACACAAAAATATATTGCCACAAAGGTGATGTCCAACCTTTCAGTTGGATGAGAAACATAGTGGTTGGTGAAAAAGACACTACCCAACCATACTACAACGCTATAATAGCCCACGAGCATGCACATGTGAAATGTCTCCATTCGATAGACATTATAATAATTACATTCGCAGAAATACTGCAATGGTACAATCCTGTACTTTGGATGTTGCGCCACGACTTGTGCGCAATACACGAATACGAAGCCGACGAATATGTCATACGTCAAGGCACCGAGATGAAAACATATCAGCTCCTGCTTGTATCGCGTCTTGCAAAACCACACTTCCTTAACGTGGCAAACGGTTTCTCACACACATCGCTCAAATCACGGATAATAATGATGTTGAGAGACAAATCCAAAAGATGGACAATCTGCAAATACCTCTATATCATACCGGCAAGCGCCTTTGCACTGATAGCATTCGCCAGTCCGAAAATAGAAGAGGTGGCAAACAAAATGGACGAAAGCAGAAAGGTGATAATCGAAAAAATAAAAAACAATATCGATATTCCCGTATTCAGAACCGACAGTGCAGCAAACAAAAACACAGAAGACATTGATCTTGATAATCTGAAAAGGGTAAAAGTCATAAGAATCACAGACACCGGCAAAGGACGTCCGGCCGAAGAAGCGCAGAAAATGACACTGCACGACGGTTACACTGTGGCATTCACCAGTAAACAAAATGAAGCATCAACAGACTATTATCTGAGCATCATCGATAAAAAAGGAAAACTGACAGACCGGAAAAAACTCGGTATAGACGATAGCAAAACCGTATTCGGTATAGAAAGCAGATTATGCGACGAAGCCGATACACTGCTTACGTTCTACATTTCAGAAGCACGCGACGTGGACAACTGGAAATTCAACAAGCACTATAATGCCTGGAGCAATTCATGGCTGATAGAAGCGAAGGAATGTCATATAGATAAAAACGGGAAAATACATACAGGGAAACCACACATAACATCAATTAGCGTGAATAATTACACTGCAAATGAGAAAAAGCAAAGCGCATGGCCTGCTCAGTTCAGGTCAATGGCAAGTATATATAAAAGTATGGCCGGAGATAAGAGTTACAGCATCATCACCGATGAAAAACGCGGTATTGCAAATCTGATCTCACAGAAACTGAGAAACGAGAAGGTTTACACACACGCCGACAAACTGCCTGTCTATAATGGCTCCGAACGCGAGCTTCAGGAGCGCATCGGCAACATACTGCGTGCAGACAACCGGACTATAGTGCGCTTTATCGTGAGAAGCGACGGCACCGTGACCGATGTACACTGTATCGGCACACTTACAGCCGAACAGAATAAGCGTGTGGAAGATATGTTCTACACAATGTCCAAATGGCAGCCCGCACAGATTAACGGCAAAGCTGTAAGCATGGTAATGACTATGCCATTGAACTGGATGAACAGCAAAAAAGCAATCACCGTCCCGGAACGTATGCTTTACAATCTGTATTCCTCATGCATATCGGCCCTCACACCGCATGGCATAAAGCTTGAAAACAGCAGCATACACAAATATTTCACTGATAACATGATGTCACGAATGGGAGGCAATATTGAGAAAGTGCTACTCGGCGACAGCAAAATAGACCATTGGGCAGAACGAACGCTGAAAATACAGCCACTCGAAATGAACTGGTACATAGTGGAATATGCAAAGGCGCTGTTTACTCCCGAAGCCGAATACAAACATATAGCCGTCCATCTGTCAATAAGCGGCGGCCGTTACGTGATTGACAATATCAACACATCACCGTCAGATGATCCGAACATCAGAAAATACATGAGTGGACTCATATTCAACTCCGACGACATGAAACAATACGAACTGCCATCCTTCAAAACCCTGGCCGACGGTACAGAGAACACTGTCATGCGCAACATAAAAGGTTTGGGCGACCGGATGGCAATGATAACATTCATGGTTTATGCCGACGGCGACATCGATAAAATCAGCATAACCGACATCGCCGACAAAAACAGCGAGCCAATAGAAAACGAAGTGAAGCAACGTATGAAAGAAAAACTGATAAGCATAAAATGGAAACCCGGTACGGCATACGGAATGAAAACAAACTACCGCATGTCTATGATTGCGACAAACACAAGCGCATTCCTCATAAAATAAGACACAATAAACAAGCATTAAACAGATAATATCATAAAAATACTAAAACTATGAACACAAAAAGATTAGCTGTAGCAGTAATAACATTGTTACTGACTGCCGGATTCACTATTGCACAGGAAACAGACAAGACCGCGCAACGCAAGTCAAAGATGGCACAGATAGAAAAAGACGCCGTCGGCATGTGGCAACGTGTAGGCAAATATATAGGTCATACCATTTACATACCGGAGTTCAAGGTATATAACGAAAACCACGAATGGTACAGCTTCCGTACAAATATGGAAAAGCCCGGAATATTTGCCGGCGGCACATGGGAGGTGGTATCACCCGACAGCATTGTCGAACACAACGACTACTCCATCGATCCTGCCTACGACGGAAACGTGGACGTTTATCTCAAAATAAACACATTCAAGCCGAATTTCCACGGCATTTCATTCGTACCGCGCGGATACAACCAGGTTGTTTTCATGGATTACGAGAAAGTAGAGAAGAAATCTGCCGGATCAAGAGGTTTGTTCATGGGACGCGACGAAATACACTTCAATACAATGAAAGATTATCCTCACGTCGGCAATTCCATAAGATTCTTCAAAAATCACGACGACTTGTCCGAACAGATTACGCTCGCACAGATGCCGGCAAAGACAAAAGATATATTGCAGAGCATCGCCTCACGGCTCTTAATAAACAAAACCTGCAATATGATACTGCACATCGCATTGACCGAAGATGGCAAACTGGCAATCTGCACACCGAAAAGTCTGTTCCAACGAATCGGCTCATGTTTCATATGTGTTTACCATGAAGACGAAGACGCGGAAGCTGCAGAAATACTTTACAAACAGGTAAACGCCATGCCACAGCAGCAAATTTCACCTGATGCGACCTTTTACACAGTTGACATTCCCATCAATGTTACACAAGACAACTCGACAAACCTGGGCAGCCGACTTGACTTGGAGAAAGGCATATCGCTCTGAACAGAATACTCATACACAAAAAGTGAGAGAAGCAAGAAAAGCCTGTCTTTGCATGGAACATCCAATGCCGGAGTCTTTGACAGGCTTTATGCGACTCTGTAGAATTTCTGTATGTAACTGGTTCTGCTCATAAATCAACACAGAGTGTCTGAAAACTTACAGACAGCACGGGGTGATATGAACAATGGCCGTTCGGGGCTAACGTAATGATGAATCCACATTGCTACAGCAATCAATCCACACTGCGACAACTATCAATTAACGTTGCGACAACAATCAATTAACGTTGGCACGGCCGATAAACCGTTACCGCAAACGAAACGCATGTACCCCGTGCTTTTTCTCCTGCCGGATACCGGTACATTTGAAGAAAACGCAGAAGATATACTTACAATTTTTCTTGACTGTATTTTGACAAAATATTTTCGCAAAAGAGGTGTAAATGGATGTTAAATTCAATGTTTTAGAGTCCATTTCGGTCTGTATGACCTTTTTATATACCCCATGTCATAGTCCGGAATCATTCGTTTTGCTTTCTAATAATGCCCATTTTGCATTCCGATTAAGCCCATTTTAGGATGCAATATGGTGCTTTTCAGCCCCTGATATGGGCCATTTCGCATGACGAAATGGCGCTTTTTGCAAAACGATAGGATACGTCTAAAATGCAAGTTATTGATATTCAATATATTGTAAAAATCTCTTATTTTTCGCGAATTTACGTCCGAGGAAGGGTCTGTCCGCAAATACGCGCTTATTTTTCGGGGTAGAAAAGAAAACTCAGACAAAAAATCTCAAAATACAGAAAAACTGTAACTGCCCTCTTTTGCTTCTCTTTCAGAGGAAGTCAGCAATGCAGATACAGGATTGAAAACGCAGTTTTCCGGTCAACATCAGATGAATTTCTACAGAACAGAAATAATAGTTAAAAAACAGGGATTCGCATAAACATTCACGACAAATATCTTGTCAGATATCTGATTATTATTTATTTTCGCATAATGTTCTGTATATACAGACTCAAACCTGCACGAAAACAACATGAATACCACATAAAACAACAGGCTACCACCATTGTATCTATTAACATTAAACATAAAGAAATATGAGAAGCACCATCATTGTATTCGCACTTGTATCTTCATTAAGTACAGAAGCAAATACGACTTTTACTATAAAACAGGAACCATTTCTCGTAACAAACGCCGTCGCCGGTCCGGACGACACGCATGTTGCCGAAGCCAAAGAAAGGATATACGAATTCTACAGACGTTATATTGCCACATTCACGGATTCAGACGAATCTCCTGAAAAAATAAAAGAGGAATATCTCACCCCGGAATGTATAAAACAGATTGACAATGTTTCAAGGCAATCCATGGCCGACGGAATAATCAGGGCGCAGGACAGCGGTGAGGATGCGCTGAAAAGTCTTGAGGTGAAACACATGGGCGACAACAGGTATATAGTGACTTACACATTCAACCCCGGTATGGAATCTGAAACAACGACGTCCATCCCGCTTGAAACCACAACCGTGGACGGCAATACATACATCAGCTACATCAAACCGGAATATGACTACAGCGTCAAAGAGAAAGACGTTGTCATGAACGCTGATGTTCTGCCGGAGTTTCCCGGGGGCACTAATGCGTTAATGGATTTCATCAGACAAAACACCAGATATCCCAGATATGCGTGGGAAAACAACATCGAAGGACGGGTTCTTGTGAGTTTCGTAATAAAGAAGGACGGGAGCGTATGCAACAGCAGCGTGACCAAAAGTGCTGATAAAAGCCTCGACCATGAAGCAGAACGTGTGATAGATATTCTTCCGAAATTCACGCCCGCAACAAATGACGGCAAACCCGTAAACATGAAATACAGCATCCCCATCACATTCCAAAAGAGAAAATAGACATCCAGACGATAAAAAAAAGACTGACCGGCAGGAAAAAGTCACAATTTAGAATGACTTCCCTGCCGGTCAGTTTTTTTCATATCACGACATGACGCGTATTTCATAACGCGATGTCATAAGCATACTGCTAAATTATTTGCCTGCCAACGGTGCAGCCTGTGTGTAGACACGTGCGCCGAGCTCTTTGTCGAGCATATAGAGTCCGTAACCGTTGTCCTTTATCATCTTCAGATTATCGATGATGTTCTGTGCGGTCTCTTCCTCTTCAACCTGCTCGTCGATGAACCATTTCAGCATGCTCTGTGTAGCATAGTCGTTCTCGGCTGCTGTTATAGCAAAAAGGTTGTTGATGAGCGCAGTAACCTTCTGCTCGTGCTCGAGAGTGCTTTCAAACACCTCAAGAACAGAATTCCAAGTAGTCGGAACAGCCTCGATCGGTTTGAGAACTACATTTCCGCCACGGGATATAACATAATTGAAGAAAATTTTGGCATGGTCCTGCTCCTCCTGGAACTGAACTTCAAACCACTTACCCATACCGGGGTTACCCTGCGAATGACAATAAGCCGCCATAGACAAATAAAGATATGCCGACCACATTTCCGCATTAATCTGAGCATTAAGTGCTTCTTCTATTTTCTGATTCAACATGTTTTTAAAAATTTTTAATGTATAACTATAATAATATACTTATAAATTAATTTCCAATTAAAGGCATTTCTGACCTATCAGCCTATTACGACAGTAGTCCATCCGTGCTTGTCCTCTTCTGTGCCATACTGTATTCCGCGCAGATGGTCGTAGAGTTTCTTTGATACAGGACCCGGTTTGCCGTCCTTGCTGAAGACGTAACGCTTGCCTGTGTCAAGGTCGTCTATATAAGAAATAGGACTTATAACGGCAGCTGTTCCGCATGCTCCTGCCTCCTCGAATGTGTCGAGCTCCTCTTCAGGTATCTGTCTCTGCTCCACGGTCATGCCGTAGTCGCGTGCCAGCTGCATGAGACTCTTGTTGGTGATACTCGGAAGAATTGATGTAGATTTCGGAGTGACATACGTGTTGTTCTTTATTCCGAAGAAGTTGGCGGCGCCGCACTCGTCCATATATTTCTTCTCCTTGGCGTCGAGATAGAACTCGCAGGCATATCCCTTTTCATGAGCTATTGAGTTAGCCTTCAACGATGCCGCATAGTTTCCGCCCACCTTGTAGATACCTGTTCCGAGGGGAGCAGAGCGGTCGTAATCGCGTATTATGACATAAGGATTTGTAGAGAATCCGCCTTTGAAGTACGGACCTACCGGAGTTACGAATATAATGAACATGTATTCGCTTGCCGGATGTACACCAACCTGAGCTGATGTACCGATGAGCAGCGGACGTATGTAGAGCGAGGCACCGCTCTCATAGGTCGGGATATACTCCTGATTGAGACGCACAACCTTCTTAACCATCTCGCAGAACAGTTCTGTTGACACCTCAGGCATCATTATTCCGCGGCATGTGCTCTGCAGACGGGCAGCATTCTCATCCATACGGAACACTCTCACTTTTCCGTCAGGACAGCGGAAAGCCTTGAGGCCTTCAAACGCTTCCTGTCCGTAGTGAAGACAGGTGGCAGCCATGTGCAGTTTCAGATATTCGTCTGAACAAACTTCTATCTCACCCCATTTTCCGTCGCGATAGCAGCAACGTACATTATAATCGGTCGGAACATATCCGAACGACAAAGATGACCAATCTATATCTTTCATAATAATGAATGTTTAATCTCTCATCTATATTGAACTAACCAAACGACAAAATTAACAATAAAAATATATTTCCACAACAAAATGTCACACAATTTACCCCGATGCTATAAAAAAGCAGTGACCCGACACTGAGTCTGCCGCCATATTCCGCGCCGGCGACAATGCTTCAGCATGCCAGCGACACGCAACCAAGACGTCATTCGTCAGTCAGTATCTTCTTTATCTCGTCATCAGTCTTTGTGAGTTTGTCGCGACACACCTTAATGAGTTTCTGAGCCGTCTTCACCTTCTCACACAGAGTGTCTATGTCGAGATTTCCGTTCTCCATATCCGAAACGATACTCTCAAGACGCGTCATCGCCTCTTCATATTTCAATGTCTCTTTTGCCATAAAGCCTATTTCTTGTTTTTTGATATCTTGTTTACTTCCGACACAACCTCACCGCCGGCGAACAATGTTGTCAGCATGTCGCCCTTCTTCAGCGACGACAGGTCGGTCACAGCCCGTCCGTCGTGCAGCGTAAGAGTGTATCCGCGCGCAAGCATCCTCTTAGGATCCGACGCCGCCACGCGCTGTTCGAGCATCTGCAACCGGTGCGATTCGCCCGTGACGGCCTGACGCCACGCGCCCGACAGACGCTGAGGCATGAGGTCGAGCCGCGCTTTCTCCGACGCCACAATCTGTCTGACAGCCACATAAAGGCTGTCGCTCATTCTGGAGATCCGCATGTTCTCACGGCTTTTCACAGCAGCATAGAGCGACGGCAACACGGTGGAAAGATATTTTATGCGGCTCTTTTCCTGTTCTATCCTGTTAGTAACATATTTCGAAAGCGACGTCGCAGCCGCATCCACCCGCGCTGCCACAGCCGCAAGACGGTCGATGAGGAACGCCGCGGCGGCCGTAGGAGTCTTAACACTCATGTTTGCCACCAGGTCGAGCACGCTCTCATCGCGGTTGTGACCGATACCTACTATAATGGGCAGAGGAAAGTTTGCCACATTCTCAGCCAGGCTAAGTGTGTCGAAACCGGACAGGTCGCTCGTGGCGCCACCACCTCTTATTATTACTACTACGTCGAACTTATCCTCATCCTTATATATACGGTCGAGTGCCTCTATGACGCTGTCCTCTGTCGATTCGCCCTGCATCACGGCCGGATAGAGCTTCACCGAGAACGCGAGTCCCTTCTCGTTGTTCTGCAACTGATTGCAGAAATCGTCATATCCTGCCGCATTGTCGCTCGAAATCACAGCCACACGCTGCGCGAAAAGCGGTATTATCAGTTCCTTCTGAAGGTCGAACACGCCCTCCTCCTTAAGCCGTGCGATTATCTCGCGACGCCGGCGGGCTATGTCGCCGAGCGTATATTCCGCATTGATGTCGGTTACAATCCATGAGAAACCGTAGGCCTCATGAAAGTCGGCATACACGCGCATCATCACCTTCATGCCCGTACAAAGCTGTCTGCCGGTGACCCGCTCGAACGAACTTTGCACAAGTGTCCAGTACGTACGCCAGCATTTTGCCGACGCGCGCGCCACCGGTGTCCTCGTGTCCTCAGCCTTCTGCACAAGTTCCATGTAGCAGTTGCCGCGCACGACACGCAACTCCGATATCTCGGCCTCAACCCAGTATTCGTCGGGCATCACAGAACTGATGACCTCTGACACAAGATTGTTCAACTCGTATAAAGTAAGAGCCGTTTCCATCACACTGTCCGAAATATATCTGTTTTTATTTTCCGCACGGTCGTACATACACTCTTTTCTACGTGCCCACGACTCGCCGTATGCAAAAATATAAAATATTATCTATTATCAGAACATTAAACCTGATTTTATGTCCATCTGTTTTCGTTTTCACAATTATCAGTCCGTACCACGAGAGACACGACGAGCTGCGGACAAGTTAGGATAAACGGTTTACAGAATCCGAATAATAAAACATCCATCCACTGCTTCTGACATTACGAACTCATGGCCGTAACGCTGCGAGAACTGGACACTACTGCCGGCCATTGCACCGTCAACGCGTCCATACATACCGGCAACAACCGACATTATGTCATAATGTGCGCACAGATTGTTACAAAAGTCAAAAAACGACACCGTTTTGTTTTGTATTATCTCCAAATTGCCGTAACTTTGCATCGGATTTTTTGAGATATGGATAATAAACAAGCAACATTAGAATTAGGAACAAAACCTGTCGGCAAACTGCTTTTGCAGTATGCGCTTCCAGCCATCATTGCCATGACCGCCGCGTCTCTCTACAATATGGTGGACAGCATATTCATAGGACAGGGAGTAGGCGCCATGGCCATATCAGGACTGGCCATAACATTCCCGTTCATGAACTTGACAGCGGCATTCGGCGCGGCAATAGGTATAGGTGCGTCCACATATCTGTCTGTAAAACTCGGACAGAAGGACTATAAGACTGCAGAGAAGATTCTCGGAAACAACGTCACGCTCAACACTGTGGTTGGTATTGCCGTAGGAGTGGTAGGTCTTCTCTTTCTCGACCCTATTCTACGGTTCTTCGGAGCCAGCGAGCAGACACTGCCCTACGCACGCGACTACATGCTGGTGATATTGTCGGCAAACGTGTTCAGCCAGATGTTCTACGGCATGAACGCCGTGCTGCGTGCCACCGGAAAGCCGAAGCACGCCATGTATATGACGATACTCACGGTGGTGCTGAACGCCATTCTCGACCCGATTTTCATCTGGGTGTTCAAGCTCGGCATCTGTGGAGCAGCCTATGCCACCGTAATATCACAGATAGTGGCGCTGATATGGCAGATGAAGATATTGTGCGACAAGAAAGAGCCGCTCCACCTCAGGCGTGGCATATACCGTCCCGACCACGACATAACGCGCAGCATAATATCAATAGGCCTCTCGCCTTTCTCGATGAATGTGTGCGCGTGCATCATCGTCATTTTCATAAACAACAACCTTGTGAGATACGGAGGCGACCTGGCAGTGGGTGCGTTCGGCATCGCCAACAGAATATCGTTCATCTTCGTAATGATAAACATGGGTGTCAACCAGGGCATGCAGCCTATCGCCGGCTACAACTACGGCTCACAGCAGCTTGACCGTATGATGCGCGTACTCAAATATGCAATCATCGCCGCCACCACCATCATGACCACCGGATTTGTCATAGCCATGACTATACCAGACATCTGCGCAAGGCTGTTCACCACCGACGCCACACTCATCGACATGTCGGCACGAGGCATAAGAATCATTATGATGATGTTCCCGATAGTAGGATATCAGATGGTGATAACAAACTTTTTCCAAAGCATCGGCAAAGCCAAGATAAGCATATTCCTTTCTTTGTCGAGACAGTTGCTGTTCCTGCTGCCGATGCTCATCATCCTGCCGCCGCTGTTCGGCACCGACGGTGTATGGATAGCAATGCCTTCAGCCGACGCACTTGCAGCTATCGTAGCGGCATGGATAATGGCAGTATATATGAGAAAATTCAAAAAACAACATAGAGAGCTCACAAATGGACGATAAGAAAATTATTATAAATGTAGGACGCCAGCTTGGGAGCGGCGGCCGCGTCATAGCATCGATGCTCGCAAAAGACTTCGGATGCAAATTCTATGACAAGGAACTGCTGAACCTTGCCGCAAAGGAAAGCGGATTCTGTGAGACATTCTTCGAACAGAACGATGAGCAGAAAGGTTTTCTGAAATCATTCTTCTACGCTCACATGCCTTTCCTCTCAGGTTCAAACTTCTACAGCAACAAGCTGTCGCAGGAAAGTCTGTTCCAGTTTCAGAGCGACGCCATACGCAAGGCGGCTGACGAAGGCTCATGCGTATTCGTAGGACGCTGCGCCGACTACGTGCTGCGCGACTATAAGAATACGGCGAGTGTATTCATCACGGCCGACCTGGACGAGCGTGTGGAACGTGTGGCAAAAAGACACGGATGCGGAAAGGAGACTGCCATGAAAATAATTACGGACAGAGAAAGCGAACGCTCTACCTACTACAATTATTACACTGGCAAGAAGTGGGGATACAGTGCGTCTTACGATCTCTGCATCAACTCGAGCATACTTGGTATGGAACGCACCGAAGAACTGATAAAGGAGTTCATCAAAAATAAACTCGGGCTGTAATCTGCAGCCCTTGTCAAAAGCGGGAGAGGAGCATACAGATCTCCCCTTTAGCGTTTAAGTCTGAACAGAACAAAAGTCTTATGGGAAAACACTTGCACGGTCTGTTGGAGAAAGACGACTCCTACGCACTGAGAGGCGTGTGCATGATAATGATTATCGTGCACCATACTTATCTCAGCGCAATAAACATGCCTGCGTGTCAAACCGACAGCTGGCTCAGCTGTCTCGACATAGGATGGTCGTGGGGATACGACGGCACGGGAGTGTTTCTTTTTCTTTCGGGCTTCGGAATGTTTTTCTCGCTGCTGCGCAACCGGCCTGTCAGCAAAGCCTACGTAAGGGCCAAAGCCGCCAAGATGTTCATACCCTATCTGTGGCTGTGGATTATAAGCATTGCCGTCTATCTGCTGTTCGACATAAGACAGATGATGCCACGACTCTTCACGTCATTTCTTTCACTGGACATTCCGCCCGACAACGAGGCATGGTTCTATAAAGTCATAATAGGGCTTTATGCTCTTTCGATGATTGTGTTCACCTTATTCAAGAGTCCGCGTGCATGTGTAGCAGCAGTCACGGCGGTATGTGTAGCATATTATTGTGCTGCCGACTTCATATTTGGAGCGGATCCGTGGTGGTTTATCACGGTGCTCAATTTCCCGTTTGGAATGATTGTCGCAGCCAACTATGAACGTCTGAAAGCTGTGCGTCCCATATTCATCATTCTGCCTTGCGCCGTATTGTTCGCATTGCTGCAATACTTTCACCCCAACCCTACGCTGTCAAGCCTGCTGTTCACAGTCATTGCGATAAACATCATACGCTATGTGAACATAAACAACCGTCTGCTCAGATACATCGGAACAAATAGCATACTGTTCTATTTTCTTGAGGAACCGGCGATAAACTATCTTAGTCGGTTCGCCGACTTCAACTTCTACACTTATTCCATCGCGGCCATTGCCGTGACTTTGCTGCTCGTTTTCCTTTGTCTGAAGGCAGAGAATGCGCTGCAAAGGACCTGATTACGCATTTCATTCAGGCGGATAACCGTGACGCAGGGGATAAAAACAAAATACATGTTTGCTACATTTAAATAATATCATTATCTTTGCATTGTAAGACATGGAACTATGCCATGACTGTTTCCAAGCAATCCGATTGCAATGAAAAGGATAGGAATAATCAGCGATACCCATTCATATTGGGACGACAAATATCTGGAATACTTCGAACCATGCGATGAGATATGGCATGCAGGAGACATCTGCTCGACAGAACTTGCAGAGAAGCTGGCTGCCTTTCGCCCGTTGCGCGCTGTGTGCGGCAACTGTGACGGAGGAAATTTGAGAAGAATGTATCCGGAGATTTTAAGATTCAAGTGCGAGGATGTTGATGTGTTGATGAAACACATAGGCGGATATCCCGGACGATACGACGCAAGCATAAGAAACAGAATATACGCTTCGCCGCCACAACTATTCATCAGCGGACACTCACATATACTTAAGATAAAATACGACAAGACTCTCGGACTGCTGCACATCAATCCCGGAGCGGCAGGACTGCAGGGGTGGCACGTGGACAGAACGCTCGTAAGACTGACCATCGACGGCAATATGTTCAAGGACTGTGAGGTAATAACACTTGCCGATCCGCGCAAAAAGATACAGAACGGTTATGATGAGTAAGGAGCTGAAATACGCGTCGCTCTGGCCATCAACCATAATAACACATGTTTCGGTACTTGCCGCGATAGGACATATCTGCGGAAGAATTACTGACACAGGCATATGGACAGAAATAATCGTTTACTACATAATATTCCAGTTGTTATTGTTCTGGAGACACGAACGTAAAAAGCAAAATCATTAAAAACATATATAACATGAAGACTTATCTTGTAACAGGAGCCGCAGGATTCATTGGTGCAAACTTCATCAAGTACCTGCTTTACAAAAAATACAAAGACGAGGATATAAAGATTATTGTACTCGATCTTCTGACTTACGCAGGAAACCTCGGCACCATAAAGGACGACATCGACAACAAGCGTTGCTTCTTCGTACGCGGCGACATAAGAGACAGAGAGCTCGCCGACAAACTGTTTGCCGAGAACGACATCGACTATGTTGTGAATTTTGCAGCCGAAAGCCATGTTGACCGCAGCATCGAGGACCCGCAGCTGTTCCTTTCGGTAAACATCCTCGGCACTCAGAATCTTCTGGACGCAGCCCGTAAGGCTTGGGTTACAGGAAAAGACGAAGCCGGATATCCCACATGGAAAGCAGGAAAGCGTTTCCATCAGGTTGCAACCGATGAGGTTTACGGATCACTCGGTGCGGAAGGTTACTTCACGGAAGAGACTCCACTATGCCCGCACAGCCCGTACAGTGCATCAAAGACAAGCGCCGACCTTTTCGTAATGGCCTATCATGACACTTATCACATGCCTGTCACCATAACACGTTGCTCTAACAACTATGGTCCTTACCACTTCCCGGAGAAGCTCATTCCGCTTATCATCAACAACATATTGGAAGGAAAAAAGCTCCCGGTTTACGGAAAAGGAGAGAATGTACGCGACTGGCTCTACGTGGAAGACCACTGCAAGGCTATTGACCTCGTGGTGCGTGAAGGACGCGACGGACAGGTTTACAACGTTGGCGGACACAATGAGATGAAGAACATCGACATCGTGAAACTCACAATAAAGACCATTCACGACATGATGGAGAAAGAGCCGGAACTCCGCAAAGTGCTCAAGAAACAGGAACTGGACGAGAACGGTGAGATAAGAATAGACTGGATAAACAACGATCTCATCACATTTGTGGCAGACCGACTGGGACACGACCAGCGCTATGCCATCGACCCGACAAAGATAAAGAACGAACTGGGTTGGTATCCTGAGACAAAATTCGCCGACGGAATCGTGAAGACTATACGCTGGAATCTGGAACATCAGGACTGGATAAAGGAAGTTACCAGCGGCGACTATCAGAAATATTACGAACAGATGTACGGCAACAGATAAACTCTGAGCCGCACTCAAGGGGATTCATCATGCGAATATACACACCGTATTCCGCATGATGAATTATCTGTAATATTTCTCTGACGACAAGTAACAGGGTTTACTGTCATCACTTTTTTGTAAACACATTCAATAAACATAATTATCTGTAAACCGACAACCGACATGGATTCTGTTTCTGAAGAGCTTCACAATTTTCTTATTCGACTCGGACAACATCCGGATTGCGTAAGCGAGAAAATAGAACATTACATAAAACATCTCATACGCATTATCCCCGTCGCTGACGAAAAGGCGTTAAAAGACTATTATGGATTGTTCGGTAATCCGGTAAAACCACTTTGCGACGTAGCCCACGACTATAAGGTGTCTGAAGATACGATGCTTAAGATAATAGAGACAAATCTGCGCAAGATTGCCGTATCACCGGAATGGCAGATGATTAAACAGATTATAAAATAAAAACAAACAATGAAAAAGATATTATTATTAGGTTCTGGAGAACTCGGAAAAGAATTCGTAATCGCAGCAAAACGTGCCGGACAATATGTAATAGCATGTGACAGATATGCCAACGCACCGGCCATGCAGGTGGCTGACGAATGCGAAGTGTTCAACATGTTGGACGGAGACATGCTGGACAATGTAGTCAAAAAGCATAACCCAGACATCATCGTTCCGGAAATAGAAGCCATAAGAACAGAACGATTGATAGATATAGAGAAGCAAGGTGTGCAGGTAGTTCCAAGCGCAAGAGCCGTAAACTTCACCATGAACAGAAAGGCCATACGCGACCTCGCGGCAAAGGAACTCGGACTGAAGACCGCAAAATACTTCTACGCGAAGACTCTGGACGAGCTGAAAGAACACGCTAAAGAGATTGGATTCCCGTGTGTCATAAAACCGCTGATGTCCTCGTCCGGTCACGGACAGAGCGTTGCGCGGTCTGTTGACGACCTTGAGAAATCATTCAACGACGCAATGGCCGGCAGCCGCGGAGACGTGAAGGAGATAATAATTGAGGAATTCATACACTTCGACAGCGAGTTCACACTGCTCACAGTGACTCAGAAGAACGGCCCTACTCTGTTCTGCCCGCCAATAGGACACGTACAGAAAAGCGGCGACTACCGCGAGAGTTGGCAACCGTTTGCACTGAGCGACAAAGACCTTAAAGAGGCACAGCACATGGCTGACGCCGTTACAAAGGCACTGACAGGTGCAGGAATTTGGGGCGTGGAGTTCTTCCTGACTCACGACAAAGGCGTGATCTTCTCTGAGTTGTCACCACGTCCACACGATACAGGTATGGTAACACTCGGACATACACTCAATCTGAATGAGTTTGAGCTTCATTTCCGTGCCGTTATGGGACTGCCGATACCTGCAATACACCTTGAGCACGCAGGAGCAAGCGCCGTTGTACTCGCAAAAGAAGAAGCCGACCATGAGCCTGAATACAATATGCTTGACGTTCTGAAAGAAGACAAGACACGACTTAGAATATTCGGCAAACAGCAACAGCATGTGAACCGCCGCATGGGAGTAGTGCTTTGCTATGGAGATATAAACGAAGACACGACAGCACTGCGTGACAAAGCAAAACGCCTTGCTGCAACGGTAATAAAATAAAAACAAACAATGAACAATCCTGAAGGAAGAATCATTGAGCTGCCCAAAATAACAGACCCGCGCGGTAATCTCACCTTTGCCGAGAACATACGCAATATACCCTTCGACGTAAAAAGGGTATATTGGGTATATGATGTTCCGTCAGGTGAGAACCGCGGCGGACATGCTCACAAGTGTTGCCGCGAATTCATTATTGCTGTCAGCGGCTCATTCACAGTAACACTCGATAACGGACATGAGACGAAAACATTTCTTCTGAATCATCCTTATCAAGGACTGCTGGTGGAGACAGGTATATGGCGCACGCTCAATGATTTCTCATCAGGCTCTGTATGTCTGGTACTTGCTTCAGACTTCTTTGACGAAAACGACTACATACGCAACTACGACGATTACCTGGAATACATAAAATGATTCAATTTCTCGATTTAAAGAAAATCACAGCCTTGCATTACGACGAGTTGCGTGATGCTCTTGAACGGACATTGAAAAGCGGATGGTATCTGCGTGGCGAAGAAACAAAGACATTCGAAAGCGCATACGCACAATTCATCGGGACGGAACACTGCGTAGGTTGCGGTAATGGTCTGGACGCACTGACGCTCATTCTGCGTGCTTACATTGAGATAGGTGTCATGCAGGCTGGCGACGAAGTGATTGTTCCGGCAAACACTTACATAGCTTCAATCCTTTCTGTCAGCAGGAACAATCTGAAACCTGTATTGGTAGAAGCTGACATAAACACGCTTCAGATTGATGACTCAAAGATAGAAGAGGTAATCACTCCACGCACAAAAGCCATAATGATTGTACATCTTTATGGTAAATGTGCCTACACTGAGAACATCGGAAAGCTTTGCAGAAAATACAATCTGAAACTGATTGAAGACAATGCCCAGGCACACGGATGCAAATATAAAGGCCGCAGAACCGGAGCATTGGGAGATGCCGCAGCCCACAGTTTCTATCCCACCAAGAACATAGGGACAATAGGTGATGCCGGAGCCGTGACTACAGACGATGCCGCTCTGGCTGAGATGGTGAGAGGACTGGCCAACTATGGTTCGGCAAAGAAATATGTATTCTCGCACATAGGCATAAACAGTCGCATGGATGAGATGCACGCTGCCATACTGTCTGTAAAGCTGAAATATATAGACCAGGAGAATGAACGGCGTCGGGAGAATGCCAGATTCTACATTGACAACGTAAACAACGACAAGATAATCATTCCCTCAAACGAATATTGGGAAAGCAGTGTGTTCCACATATTCCCGATATTATGCGAAAGACGTGACGAGTTAAAGGATTATCTGTTAAAGAATGGAGTGCAGACCGACGTACATTATCCCATTCCACCATATCGTCAGGAATGCTATAAGGAATTGTCACATCTGTCATTCCCTGTAACGGAAAGGATACACGAGCAAGAGCTTAGCATTCCTGTAAGTCAGGTACTTGAACCGGAGGAACGCGCGACAATAGCAAGACTGCTCAATCAATTCGAATGAAATGAACATCAGAGAGACTACAGCCATTGAATATAAAGAAACATTCGGGAAGCTGCCGCATATATACAACGGTGTGGAATTCTCGGAACTCAACAAATACAAAACCGAACATCTTCACTACATTTTGTTTGAAGACACTAAAGTAAGATTCGGAATTGTTTTGGGAGAAGAGGCTGACTGTCTGCTTTCACCGTTCTCCGCGCCTTTCGGCGGATTCACAACCAGGAAGCCACAAAACACAGAACTCATCGACGAAGCGGTAAGACTGTTGAAATCGTTCGGCGAGAATAACCACAAGAAAATCATCCTTACGCTTCCGCCTTCAATTTACGAAGGCAGCCAGGTGGCACAAAACGTGAACGCATTATCACGATACGGGAGTATAAGATTCATTGAAATAAACTACCATTTCAATATAGAGCGATTCAAGAACTATGAGGATGTCATAGAGCGTAACGCTAAAAAGAATCTGCACAAGGCATTAAAAGAAGATTTCAACTTCATACATATAGACAGCGACGACACAGAGAAAGTAGCACGTGCCTATGACGTTATAAAAGCAAACCGCGAAGAACACGGCTATCCACTGAGGATGTCCATAGACAATGTTCTTCAGACAATAAAGATAATACCCGCCGACTTCTTCATCCTCGAACATTCGGGCTGCGATGTCGCCGCCGCCCAGGTGTTCCATGTAGCCGACGATATTTGCCAGGTGATATACTGGGGCGACCTCCGCAAATACAGCAACATTCGTCCGATGAACTGTCTTTCTTTCAGAATATTCGAATATTATTATAAGAAAGGTCTCAGGATATTAGACATCGGTCCCTCGACCGAACACGGTGCTCCGAACTACGGATTATGCAATTTCAAGGAAAGCATCGGATGCTCAGCCTCAACAAAGTTCTCATTCGAATTATAAGACACACATGCTCACACACAAACCGTCAAATGCCGGAACCGATATCGTCTTTATCATATATTCAGTATTCGCCACTGTATATTTAGGCATTCAGATGTTTCAAGGATTCTCTTATCTTGACATCGGATTCTATATGTCCGGCTACCAACACTTCAACGACGACCCTTATGTATCTTATTTCCTCGGGCAATGGCTTCTGAGCTTTAACCTAACATCGGCATTATGCCGTCTCTTTTCAATCAACACCTACCTCGGATTAAGAATCCTTCACCTGCTGTTCATCATCATATCGCAGACCGTCATATATTTTTATCTGAAAAGATACATAAACCGCCACTTCATCATTTCCGGCCTGCTGTTAGCCACGCTGGCCCATTTCGGAAGCTACACCGAAATAAACTATAACGATTATTCCGTAGGACTGCTCACTCTCTCCATCATGGCTTATCATTACGGATATGCCAACAACAGGATGAAAGCAATAATACTGAGCGGTATCCTCGCGGGTGTGTCGTTTTATTTCAGAATTGTCAACGTTACATTCATCGGCATACCGTTCCTTGCATGGCTCATATCACACAGATATAAGAGCGCCATTAGGACACGCTATCAATTCTTCGGATTCTTTTCAGGCATCATAGCAGCATGCTGTGCCACGACCGTCCTGTTGTATTACAACGGAATGCTCGACGTATTCACCATGACTCTGACCGACCTCTTCACAAGAAGCAGCGACCCGCAAGACCCGCACGGCGTCAAAGCCATAATAATAAACCTGTACGATCTGTACAAAGGTCAGATACAAGGATTCTCTGTCATAGCACTGCTCACCTTCCTTATAGCCTTTAACGACATAAAAAACAAGGGCGCAATAAGAACGATAATAACAATCGTTCTGTCGCTCCTCATCATTCCGAACATCTATTTGTGGGAATCGCCCTCAAACATAACAGTAGGCATATGTCTGTCCGCATTGTTCTTTCTTTTCGCCGGACGCGATGTCAATCCGCAGACTGCCAGTCTTTATCTTCTGTCGTTGTTCATACCCGTAATATTCCCGATAGGCAGCAATGCCGGGCCCGATTTCTATGGAAAGGACATGTGCTTCCTGACGCTTCCTGTGTCTTTATGCATAATCGGTGAAGGAATAGGAACGCTGAAAGCTGAATATCGCAAAGCGGCATACAAGGCGTTGCACATAAGTTTTGCGTTCATCTGCATAGCAATGATATACACCAACATCAACCGCCCCATGATGGAAGAAGGCACGCGGGCACAATGCCGTTACACAATAAACAGTCCGCTGACAAAGCATATTTACACGACTGAGGAAAACGCAAGCCTCAACAACTATCTCATAGACAAGGTGAAGCCCTTAATCCCTGCCCAAAGCTACCTGATATGCAACTTCTCCATCCCTATGATATCATTGCTCGAATGTAAGCCCTACGCCGTTTATTCAACCGTATTCACAAGCAACGTGATGAACAGACGATACATTGACGCGGCCTACAAACACAGCAGACTACTCCCATATCTGCTTATCGACCAAGACAACAACAGCGATAAAGACAAATATGTAGAGGATTATCTTTACGGCATAAAACCGTACCGCACAATATGGACAGACGGCAGATACGTTTTGAAAGCACCTGCCGTCCACACATACATATAATTAAAATACACAAACAATACTATTTGATGTTAAGCCGCAAACCGAGTTGCAGACTGAATCCCAACGGTTTGTCCTTAAAATAATTCTCTATCACACTGCCGTTGTCTATATAATACCTGACGCCCGGCTCCACATACACGCCCAACTGAGGTATTATGTCGTATTGAGCACCGGCAGCCGCGTTCAGCGAGAACTGCACCCTATCCTTATTCAGATTGGTCTTAACGCCCTCGGTTTCCACCTTGGCCGATACATTGAAATCGGCCTGACCGCCTAACGTGACGTAAGTCTTGAACCTGTTTGTGCTCCACACGTTATAATTTACATTGAGCGGCACACCCAGATAATGCAGTGTCTGACTGTCTTTTGCCTCTTCGCCATCCGAGATGTGGATAAAATCGGAAGAAAGTTTAGTATATACAAGTCCTGACGTCAGCGATATACGGTCTGTCAAAGCATAGTTTGCCGTCAGTCCGAAGGATATAGGCTGATAATGTTTCTTGTCCTCTTTATTGTCAGAAAAAGCAGAAGAGTTCGCTCTCAGCATGTTTTCCGTCATGGCGTATAGCGCATTAATCTTGCTCACCATGTTCACACCGTTCATCGAGTTGCTGTTTCCCAACACGTTTGAGGAGTAAGCACCCACTGCCCATTTGGAATTTTCACGTTTCGCTCCGTGCTCATGATAGACCTGTTCCGGGAAAACTCTATTTCCGGTCGATACATTTCCCTTCTCAGCCCGGTTATCACTGCGGTCTGAACCGACAGCCTTCGTCTCTTCTTTATTCACTGCCGCATTTTCAGAAACGGCCTCCTTCTCAATCCGGCCGCTCTCCTTCTCAATCTGTCCGGCGTCATTCCCCACAGCTTCCTTATCGTCAAGCTCTGCAAGCAAGCCCGCTGACGGCACTACTGTCCGCCCACTTGTCTGCGCTACGGCCATCGTTTCCGGCGCGTCCGGAGTATCCGACACCTGCGCATCGTCGTGTCCTTGCGCGACCACATTGTCCGGACGACCCTGCTTTCCACTTTCAAGACTGTTTATCCTGTCGAGTTCTGCTATGGTAGGTTCGTTCAGTTTATATCCCAGTCCTATCACCAGAAGCAACATCGCGGCAGCCGCAGCAGCCCACATCCTCATGTGTACCACACGCGCCCGCTTCTCTCTCTTGTCGAGAGAAGACTCTATCTTGTCCCACAAACCGACGGGAGACCCGGCCTTATGGTCAGAAAGCCGGTCATACAATTTGTCTGTCCAGTCGTTATGTTTCATATCTTCATTTCTTTTTATAGTCGTTTATCATTTTCGCAAGCATCTTTTTTGCGTGAAAGAACTGCGAAGCCGATGTCCCGACCTTTATTCCAAGTTTCTCAGCTATCTCCTTATGACTCATCTGCCCGAATACATACATGTTGAGAACAACCCTGTATCCGTCAGGCAGACGGCCTATCATCTCCATCAGTGTTTCGTCTGATATGGTGTCTATATCCGGCTCTTCCTCCGCCTCATCGGGTATTTCGTCCGTGAAAGACAACCTTCCGTTACGGCGTATGTAGTCGAGCGACTCGTTGGCTACAATCCTTGCTATCCACGACTTCAGCGACCCTTCACCACGAAGCTCGAACTTATCTATGGATGTGAATATCTTTACGAAGCTATCCTGCATGACGTCCTCCACTTCATCCTTGTTCGGAATATACCGCAGGCATACCGCCGTGGCATATCCAGAATATCGGTCGTACAGTTCGCGCATGGCTGCTCTGTCACCTTTCTTTATGTCATTTAGAAGACGCTTCTCCGATTTCAACTCATCCTTCTTTTATCATCCGACATCTTTTTCAGTTCTCTTAAATGCCAGAAATCTATATTCTTTTCCTAGTCACATACGTGAGTTTCAACATCTTGTCCACGGCATACGCCCGCACATCGCCATCATACAGCTCGATGCCGCGCAGACGAAGCACTATCTTGTAAACGCCGGACAGCCTTGAGTAAGTGGCAACCGAACCGTAGATGTAGCCGTCCTCATAACCCATAAAGTGAAAGACCGCATCATACTCCTTACCGTCAACCGAAACGCTTACCGTCCATTGCTGCGGACGGACGGCGTAATAAGATGCCTGCTCGCTGTAACCGGTCATCTCGTAAGGCACCATATAGCCCACGTTCTTTTCCACCCTCACATCATGATCGGGCAAGAGTGTCTCAAGAACAGCCTTTACAGGAAGCGTCCTGAAGCTGAAGCCTGTGTCATACACGGTCACCTCTGACACCTGACTCTGCTGTCCGTCAACGCTCCACTGGCCCTCATAAGAGCCTTTCAGTCCGCCGTTGTTTATAATATCATTCTCTATATAAACATAATTGTCGCCCTTGTCACACGAACATACGGACAGGACCGTAAACACAGCAGTCAGGCATCCGAGCAGACTGACGCCCAAGCTCCGACGCATGATTCTCTTACCGATAATATGCCTACATTCTTTTCTCATTCTATTAATTAAACTACAAAACCTCCGGATTCTTGCATCATATACACGATTAAATATAAAAAATTCAGTTCTTTATAAATTCTGTTGTCTAAGTTTTGCCTATGCAACACCATCGGATGCAGAAAAATCTACTGGCAGCACGATGTGGAAGCCTAACGGCACGAAGCTGAACAAACCGTGACATAACATTTATTCAACTAATAAATTCACATTATCATAACTTGTAATTCATCGCCGCAAGGGAGAGACGCATAAATTCCGTGCCTTTTCTCACGCCTGACACCTGCGTATTTAGATGAAAACCCAAACAGCGGACTTACAATTTTTCTTGACATTTTTTTGACAAAATAAAATCGGAAATTAGGTGTAAAGGAATGTTAAATCTGGCATTATAAAGGCCCTTTCGGTGTTAATCGTCTTTTATTATACCCTATAACATAGTCCAAAATCACTCGTTTTGCTTTCTGAAAATGCCCATTTCGCAGTCCGATTAAGCCCATTTTAGGGTGCGATATGACCTATATTAGCCTCTGAAATGGGCTCTTTCGCATGGCGAAATGGTGCTTTTTGCCAAACGGGGAAGCACCCATTAAAGTTAAGTCGTTGGTATTCAACATCTTATGTTCTCCTCTCATAATTCGCATATTTGCGCCCGAGGAAAAGTCTGCTCGCAAATACGCGCTTATTTTTCGGGGTATATCAGGAAACTGAGGCGAAAAAAACAAAAACTGATTACAATCTGTAAGTGTCCGTATGGGGTTCATTTCAGATATGAGCGACAACGTCGGTTTGGGAGTAAAAAAGCAGCTTTTTATTGAGACATATCACAACTGATTTTCTATATAACCAAGAAAATCTCTCTGCACGGAGCAAAGAGATTTTCACAACACTGGGTTTCAACGTCAAACCCAAATCTGCCTTTAACGTCCTTAAGTATTCCGTACCATTACCGTATGGTCCGTCTGTCGTCTTTGTATAAGGCACAGTGCGCCATGTCGGGACGTCTTGCCGGACGGACTATCGGCAAAAGCACGGAATACATCGTGTAAGCCAATAAAACAATATATAAAATGAATGCCTGCGGTCCGGTGGCTGTTTGAGGTTAAAGCGTAGTCAGTTTCAGATTGCGCCACACCACTTTTATACCTCCTCCGTCGTGTATCTGAAGCGCTATGCGGCCCTTTCCGGCACCTATCTTGGCATCGTTTATGTTCACCATCTGCTCACCGTTGAGCCATGTCTGCACGTTGTCGCCCTTCACTCTGATGCGCATCGTGTTCCATTCGCCTTCTTTCAGAATGTTCTCCCGTTCATCCGGTATCTGTATGAGCCATCCTCTGCCGTACGATTCGTATATGCCTCCGGTGTCATATCCCTTCGGTGCTACTTCCACCTGCCAGCCGTTCACCTTCGCTCCTTCCTCTACAAACGAGCGGATGAATACTCCCGAATTGCCGTCGGCCTCCTGCTTGAATTCCAGCGTGAGGTCGAAGTCGTCGTAATAATTGCGTGTCGCCAGATAACCGTATTGCTTGTCGGGGCCGCTCTCACACACGAGCAGTCCGTCCTCAACATACCAACACTCAGTTCCGTAAGCGTCCCATCCGTCGAGATTCTTGCCGTTGAACAGTGTCACCTGCTTGCCACTCTTGCGCGGAAGCTGCTTTATCTTGATGTTGCGGAACGATGCCGGATAGCCGTGATCCTGCAGACATATCACGCCCTTGTGCGCCAATCCGTACTCAGGAGCAGTTGCCCACTTGCCACTGTTCTTCAGTTTGTGCCACTCGTCTGTCCAGGCCTCAAACTCGAGTATCTTCTTTCCGTTCAGCCAATGCTCCACATGACCGTTGTCGAACACTATCCTGGAGTTGTTCCACTCGCCGTAAGGTCTTACATTCATCTTCGACTTGTCGGGCACATGCATGGCATAGTCGGCGCCAGTCTTCTGCCATTCTTCGAGCTTTTCGGGGAAGTTCGGCTCGTCTATGAGCTGATATTCCGGACCGGTGATGTAAGGCACTGCATACTGCGGACGCTCCACCACATGATACAGCATGCCGCTGTTGCCGCCCTTCGACAGTTTCCAGTCCCATGACAATATGAAATTCTCAAACTCGCGGTCGGTCACCATATATCCGCTTGCGTCGCTGCCGTCGCCCTTTGCCTGTATGCATCCGTCCACGACGTGCCACGGCTCGGTGAGCGTCTTGCCGTTGTAGTCTCTCCATCCGTTCAGTGTCTTGCCATCGAACAGCAGTTCCCATCCGTCGGTTTTCTCCTTGGCTGTCAGCACATTGTGCTTTTGTGCCATACATTCCATACCTGCCAGCAACGCCACTGCCAACAGCACTGACACCCGTTTTGAAAATGTTGTCCCTCTAAAATACATATACGATCAGAATTTAGGTTTATAATAGAATTCGGTATTTACTTGTCCGGACACATGGCGTCACCGCGCCCATCATCTCATACACAATGTTACGCCATGATATTTATTCCCGGTTGTCAATCATACTGTTCTTTTTCCGGCATCCTTCACAAACACTCTGCGCCACTAACAACCTCATAACGGGAAACAATTACCGCCGCATATCATGACAAATAACATTGCGCACTATGCAAATATACGAAATATAACTTGATTGACGAAGTCAAACCGCCGATTAATTACGCATTTTTTGACGCAATATAAATATATTTTCTCTTCCGCTTTTCATATCCATCGACATACGACATACAACGGCTCTTCGTACAAGACGACCTTTCCGAGGTTGGAAAATGGGCAATATCGTACATCGGAGAAGTCGATATCGTGACACGGGAAAGACCGTTTCGCAATTCTGTAAAGGCATTTTAGTTATTCAGAAAAGGCTGTTTGGCAAGTCTTTTAAAAGGCAATCACATCATCATCAATTCAAAGTCTCTGATTTTCAAACACATACAGACGAGTCGTCGAACTTATATATTCACATTCTGACGACCGTCCACAAATAATCACCACACTAAAAAGATGCCTCCGGTGGAACGCATCACGCAGCATGTTTATCTTTTTTCGCACGCAAAACAACCGTGTATGAGATTTTTCTTGTAATTTTGTCTGCAATTTCATTCACGAACAACATTATCCAAACATACAACATATATAAATGATAGTTTGCATCGCCGAGAAACCAAGCGTTGCCAAAGACATAGCGCGCATCATCGGAGCCAACAGCTCAAAGGATGGCTATATGGAGGGCAACGGATATCAGGTGACATGGACATTCGGACATCTGTGCACACTGAAGGAGCCGAATGATTATACCGAAAACTGGAAGCACTGGAGCCTCAGCGCCCTGCCAATGATTCCGGCTAAGTTCGGCATAAAGCTCATCGACGATGCAGGAATCAAGAAACAATTCGCCATAATAGAGAAACTCATGCAGGCCGCCGACGGAATAATAAACTGCGGCGATGCCGGACAGGAGGGAGAACTGATACAGCGGTGGGTGATGCAGAAGGCTAAGGCCAAGTGTCCGGTGAAACGTCTGTGGATATCGTCTATGACAGACGAGGCCATACGCGAGGGGTTCAACTCGCTGAAAGACCAGTCGGAGTATAATCCGCTATACATAGCCGGACTGAGCCGTGCCATAGGCGACTGGATTCTGGGAATGAACGCCACGCGACTGTACACGCTGAAGTATGGTCAGAACCATCAGGTATTGAGCATCGGACGTGTGCAAACGCCTACACTCGCACTGATAGTGAATCGTCAGAAGGAGATAGACAATTTCAAACCTGAGCCTTACTGGGTGCTTTCCACCATCTATCGCAACACACTCTTCACCGCCACAAAGGGTCGGTTCGCCTCTAAGGAAGAGGGCGAAAAGGCTTTTGAGACCATTGCCGGTAAACCATTCTGCATTACCGACGTTCAGAAAAAGAACGGTACCGAGGCACCGCAACGCCTCTTCGACCTAACATCTCTTCAGGTGGAGTGTAACAAAAAGTTCAGCTACAGCGCCGAGACTACGCTCAACCTCATACAAGCACTGTATGAACGCAAGCTCACTACATATCCACGTGTCGACACACAATACCTCAGCGACGACATATATCCCAAGTGTCCGTCCATACTCAACGGTCTGCGCGGCTATCAGGAACTAACCCGACCGTTGCTGGCAAAGGCTCTGATAAAACCCAAACGCATTTTCGACACATCCAAGGTGACCGACCACCATGCCATCATACCCACCGGTGTGCCGGCTGTGAATCTCACCGACATGGAGCGGAATGTTTACGATCTTATTGCCAGACGGTTCATCGCCGCATTCTGGCCCGACTGTAAATTCTCCACAACAACGGTGTTGGGAAAGGTTGAGGACGTGGAGTTCAAGGTGAGCGGAAAGGAGATTCTTTCACCGGGATGGCGCACAGTGTATGCCAAGGAAGACACCATTGCACCGGATGATGATGCTAAAAAAGGTGATGACGAGCGCACACTGCCTACCTTTGTCAAAGGAGAGAGCGGACCGCACGAGCCTACTCTGACAGAGAAGAGCACCACTCCACCAAAATACTACACCGAAGCAACACTGCTGCGCGCAATGGAAACTGCCGGCAAATTCGTGGAGGATGAGACGCTGCGCGCCGCATTGAAGGAGAACGGCATAGGTCGTCCGTCATCACGGGCCAACATAATAGAGACGCTCTTCAAACGCCGTTACATCAAGCGTGAGCGCAAAAATCTTGTCGCTACACAGACAGGCATCGAACTGATAGACACCATTCACGAGGAGCTGCTCAAGAGTTGCGAGCTCACAGGCATTTGGGAGAAGAAGCTGCGCGACATAGAACACAAGAAGTATGATGCCGCACTGTTCATCAACGAACTGAAGGCGCAGATCACGGAGATTGTAAACGACGTGCTGCGCGACAACAGCAACCGACGCATAACGACGACAACCGACGAGGATCTGAAGAAAAAACGCACCACACGCAGCACCACAAGAAAGAAAGCCACAACCCAGTCAGGCGGGAAAACAAGCACAGCAGCCAAGCCGGCCAAGCCTCAACCAACCGCCGACGACAGCATAATAGGCACAAAATGTCCACTATGTGGAACTGGCACGATAATAAAGGGAAAGACGGCATACGGATGCAGCAACTGGAAAAACGGATGCAACTACAGAATAGCTTTCGCTAAAAAAGATAAATGAATGAATATTTGATACACCTAAAAACCGTTGCTTCGCAATAAAGCAGCGGTTTTTTCGTTTCTTAATGAAAGTAGAAAGACCGACCGAAAATGAGAAAATACATATATATAGCCGCAATCATCATGGCTTGTGTCATGATTTGTTCGTGCGGAGCGGAACGCAATCTGAAAAAAGCGGAGAAGTATCTCGCGCTGGGCGAATACTACGATGCTGCCACACAATTCAAGCAGGCATACACCAAGACACCGCCTAAAGAACGCGACAAAAGAGGACAGTATGCACTGAAAATGGCATTCTGCTATGAGAAAACAAACTCTGTACAGAAAGCTGTAGCGGCATACCGCAACGCAATACGCTACAATCAGGCAGGCACCAACGACCGTCTGTCGTACGCACGTCAGCTGCTAAAGGCTGGCGACTACAAGCAGGCTGCCACCGAGTTCAAGGCCGTACTGGACTCAATGCCCGACAATCTACTTGCCAAAAACGGCCTCATCTCCGCACAGAACGCTCCACAATGGAAGAAGGACGGCTCTAGATACACCGTGAAACGCATGGATGTGTTCAACTCACGACGCGCCGAATTCTCACCGGTTCTGGCCGGCGATCAATACGAAAAACTATATTTCACTTCGACACGCAACGAGGCTCAAGGCAACGAACTGAGCGGTATAACCGGCACAAAGCCCGGCGACATATTCATGTCTGAGAAAGACGATAAAGGCAAATGGGGTAAACCAGAAGCCGTACAGGGAGGACTAAACACCGACTTTGACGAAGGTGCTTGTGCATTGTCGCCCGACCAGCGCGAGATGTATCTCACCCAATGCCAGACAGACCCTTCATATCCGCGCTATGCACAGATAGTTACATCATCTAGAGCAGACGCATCGTGGGGCAAATCCTCACCACTCGAAATAACGAAAGACACATTGTCAAGCTACGCCCACCCTGCCGTGTCGCCCGACGGACAATGGCTTTACTTCACGTCTGACATGCCGGGAGGAGTCGGAGGGCTCGATATCTGGAGAGTACGGATAACCTCTGCAGGACTGGGAGGCGTTGAAAACCTCGGTGAGCCGATAAACACGCCGGGCGACGAGATGTTTCCTACGTTCAGGCCTAACGGCGATCTGTACTTCTCGAGCAACGGACATCCGGGCATGGGAGGCCTCGACATATACATAGCCAAGCCGGACAAGAGCGGCCGATACGTACTGGAGCATCCGGGATATCCGCTCAACTCGCAGGCCGACGACTTCGGAATGACCTTTGAGGGTGTGCACAACCGCGGCTACTTCTCCTCAAACCGCAACGACGGACGCGGTTGGGACCACATCTACAGCTTCGAGAATCCGGAGATAATACAGAATGTCAAGGGCTGGGTTTACGAACAGGACGGTTACGAACTGCCGTCGGCACAGGTTTACATGATAGGCGACGACGGCACCAACCTGAAGCTGAGCGTGAAGGGCGACGGCTCTTTCGAGCAAGTGATAAAGCCTAACGTGCAATACATATTCCTCGCCACGTGCAAAGGTTTCCTCAATCATAAGGAGGAACTGAAGGCTGAAAAGACCGAGGAGTCAAAAGAATACGTGCTCCAGTTCCCGCTGGCATCAATCACGGCACCCGTACTCATCGACAACATATTCTACGATTTCGACAAAGCTACGCTCCGACCGGAATCCACAAAGGCGCTCGACGAACTGGTGAAACTGCTGAACGAGAACCCCAACGTGACCATAGAGCTGAGCGCACACTGCGACTACAAGGGTTCGTCTGAATACAACAAAGGACTGGCGCAGCGACGTGCCGAAGCCGTTGTCGATTATCTCATAAGCAAAGGCATTGCGCGCGACCGTCTCAGTCCGGTGGGCTACGGAAAAGAAAAACCGAAAGTCATACGCAAGAAACTGACAGAGAAGTATGATTGGTTGAAGGAAGGTGACGTGCTTACGGAAGACTTCATAAAAAAACTCGACGAGAAAAAGCAGGAGATATGCAACCAGCTGAACCGCCGTACGGAGTTCATTGTGCTGCGCACAACATACGGAATGTTCGACGAGAAAGGCAATCTGAAGACACAGCCCAAGCCCCAATCAACAACGAAAGAAGACAAAAAGGAGGATGACTTCGACATTTTCATCGAGTGAAAATAAATCGAAGCCACCCCCGACAACTACACATTACAATATAAAAAACGCTAATTGTCGGACGTCAGCATATTATATAAGGCTACGTAAACAAATGTAAAGAACGTCATAACCATCATTACGACCGACACCCCGCTGACATCTATTGATATGGCGGAAGTGAATGCGTCGATCACAAAGTTGGATGCAAGACGCTTCAACATTGCAAAACCGTCTGAAAAGAAGAACAATGCTATGCCCGCAGCCGTGCAGACAGTAGCCCATATTCTGTTAAGACGCTGTTTATAAACATAGTCCGACGAAGGAAGCTCACTCATCACACGGCGTGAGAATCCATCGTCCGGTATTTCTTTACGGGCATACTCCTCAAAAAGAGATATTATCTTCTTATCCTCAGTTTCAGTCATATCCGTTTTGTTTTAAAAAGTTCGACAGTTTTTTCTTTCCTCTTGATATGTGCGACTTCACCGTTCCCTCAGCCATTCCGGTGATTTCAGCTATGCGGTTTATCTGATAACCGTCTATCAGCTGTAGGCTCAGGCAAGAACGTTCGTTGTCGTTCAGCCGTGCGAGTGCGTCGTAAATATCCATCTTCAGATTGCCGTCAGCAGCGACAGTCCGCGTTTTCATTCCCGGCACGCCATCGATATCGCATGTCGTTTTCGACCGTCTCCTGTAATCAAGCAACACATTATAAGCAATCTTATAGAGCCATGTCGAGAACGCAGCCAGCCCACGGAACTTGGTTATATTAACGTAAGCCTTGATGAACATGTCTTGAGCGAGATCATCACTCAGTTGTTTGTCACCCAAAGTCTGGCTCAGGAAGAACCGCCTTATAGGTGACTGATATTTCACCACAAGACGATCGAAAGCACGTCTGTTGTGAAAAACAGCCACCTGAGTAACAAGAGAGATGTCGTTCAAATCGTTCACTGCAGATCCGTTTATTAGTTATTGTCGTTCTGCTTGTCGGCCGGTGCATCTTGCACATCGTGTGCGTCAGCCGGTCGGTCCTGCTTCTGAGCGTTCTGTCCGGGTATATAGCTGTCCTGCTGCAGACCGGAACCACGATAGCGATTGTTCTTAGTCGCATCTTGTTTGTGGCGGCCACCCGGTACGGTCCTTGCTATAACCATCTGTCCTATACCGAAGCACATAACGAGTAATCCTACTCCCACAAGGGCCTCTGCGCCCCAACACCCGAACATAAGCACGAGTCCCAGTCCCAAGGCAACATTCTGTATGCCACGCTTCCACATATAGTCGTCGCGCACTTTTTCGTATTTTGCCGGCTTATATTCCGCATGACCGTAATTCTGTTCCATCTCTTTCTCTCGGAGCAGGACCCTATCGTTATGGCGTTTGAAAAGATATCTTATCAACAGCACTACGATAATTATCGGAACAAAGATGAAAACAAGGAACAGAAGCGTAAGCAGTATGGCAATGATAATTCCGCCAGCGCCTACCGTCCACAATGCATTATAGAAAGTGAACGGATCGCCATAATCTGCCGGATTAACACTGTTCACTTTCACCGGAATATTTACCGACGATGCCGAATCATCGTCACCGGCATCATAAGTGGTTGTGTCCGAGTAAGCCTCAACCGCCTCGTAAGCCGTATCCACACGCTGAACCTGTGCAGCATCATCCACATGCTGGTGACGATGACGCGGAACTACCCCCGCCCCTGCATTCAATGCGGAAAACATCACCAATACTAATAATAAATGTCTCATCACGTTATCTGTTTTTTATTGTTTCTGTTGGTTAGACGAACCATACCATTGTTTCGTTGCAAAGAAAATGATTTTTTTCATATCTGCTATGAATTTTTCAGTCCGATTGTCTTATTTCATTCTCAACACATCAATATATAATATAACCAGATAACAAAATTAACATATCACCGATAATTATAAAACAAAATCAAACGAAACATATAATAATTATATAATCATAAAGATATGCCATAATGATTTATGTCACAACAAGCGACAAACGTGTCCCGACTATCAATGATGTCCTCATTGCTGTTCTCCATGAAATGTGTCGACCATAATACCTACCATTGTTTTTTGTATATTTATGCAATTTCCGCAGTAAAATATTTTGACAAAAAAAATTTGCAAAATAGAAAAACGGAGGACGACGAAATAGGCTTTATCGCATGAAAGTAGCAATGACGCCACACCGTTTTATCATCCGCAGCAAGCGTTTCCAACGACCGGAAAATACAAAAGAGCCCATATCGCATCGTAATATAGCACTAATCAGCACACGATATCGTCCATTTCGGCCCCTGAAATGGGCTCTTTCGCACCCTGAAAAAGGCCATTTCGCAACACGACGGCAACCGGTCTGCGATGCGATAATCCGTAAAGCGCTGGCTGTCAGGCAAATGCGTAAAGTGCTCAAAACTCGCGTATTTGCGGCCGAATGACCTGTTGCTCGAAAATATTCGAGTTTTGAGCAGTTACGATAAATATTTATGCATAATGCGGAACGGATAATTGTATATTTATACATAAATGTAGAGGAGACACGAACGTGCGAATATTACAGGGAATATGAACTGTGCATAACAGTCAACCTTCTGTCATCCGGCATACAAAACAGGATGACTACATCACGACTGCGCATAACGTAAATCCCCGACATGCTGATGATGCCGGGGATTTATTATATTTCGGTTTATCAGTCACATCTATTTGTTGCGACATCCTGATGCTTGCATGCTTTTCATGGACACCGAAAAAGAAACTGAGACAGTAAATCAAAGCCATACATCACTTATGGCATAACCACCGTAAACAACTATTTATCGCGTATGACCACGACAGGTACGGTCTTGGTAAGGTCGTTTCTCGCTACATATCTGTATGTACCTACCTGTCTGACACATTGTCCCGGAGCTACGTCTATTGTCTGACCATCGTAAAATTGCCGGCCATCCTCACAAAGGAACAATACTATAAGGTTGGAGAAGCTGTCTTCATAGGCAAGCGCGTTGCCCGAATCGAGCACACTTAACACAGTGAACGAGTGTTCGCTTATGACCGGTCCTTCTCCCTTCAGCATGGTTATATCTGCCGTGGGGGACGACTTTTTTGCAGAAACAACGATGAAGGAAAGTGTAAGAATGAATACTATTCCACACAAAAATCCGATGAGAAAAATCCAGATTTTTTTCATAATAACAATATCATTTAAAGCTCATCGCCGTCAGACTTGTTGTAATCGTTGTCATAATACATAAGTATACGGTAACTGCCGTACTCTCCGTCTATCATGAACCACACCGTTTTTGCCTTGTTATTTTTAATATAGTCCCAGCTGTAAGCCAATTTGTCTGAAGACACCTTATCCTGCATCACCTGCGATGTGTCGGCAAGCTGTTCGGCTGTATATTTCGTAAGGAGCTGAGCATTGATGTATTTATCAATCATCTTATCGTCAAGTTTCTGGAAATACACGGCCTGATAACGTTTCTTGTTTACCAACATCTCGTAATCAATCTTCTCGTCATCCGGTATTGTCTGATTTTCATCACCGATGTATTTGCCGTTATTCTCGAACTGGCGGCAAAGGTTATTGAATCTTATTTTTATATCGCCCTCGTCACACGTATATTTGTCTGCAATGAATATGCGATACACTTTGTTTCTGTTTGTCACTACCGAAATCTGCACTTGCGAACCGTTGAACTCGCCTTCCAGCACACCCGTCACACTGTTATAGGTGAAGCCTTTTGCCCTCAACTTCTGTATCATGGCATTCTTTGTTCCGTCAACAGGAATACCGAGAAACTTTGTGACATCTTTCTGTGCATACATTGCAACAGACAATGTAAGCATCAGCACAACCGATAAAAATTTTTTCATGTTTAGAATACATTATGTCCTGTCACCCTGTGGGACGTTGATGTATGCGAAAGGCGTGGGTGCCGTATGCCATATCCTAATGTGAAGGTGCTAGGAAAACCTTTGTGAAAAGATACAGATAACAGCTCCCACGCCTATATACACGCAGGAACCATCACGTCGCCTCTTGTTCATAGTGAGTAAAGTTTCCTAGGCTTTTCACATACAAGATGGAGACATAACGTCTCTAATTTTCCAATAAGTCGGACAGAATACTTCCATCCTGCTACAAAGATAAGATTTTTATTTAATAATAAAACTGAAAAACATAAATATCTTATTATATCGGACACTACAAAAACATCAGAACACCATACGGTATAAGCCGGATGACTCAAAACACGGCGCGACTGCAATCAGCCGAGGAGAATAGACCGATTGTAAAATATATTTACTACATTTGCAGATAAATTACGAATACAGACATGACTCTGCCCGAAGAATTCATAAAATACACGCGGGAACTCATGGGCGACAGCAGGTTCGAGTCGCTCGTGGCAGGACTGACGGATGCCGCACCGGTGAGCATAAGGCTGAATCCGCTGAAATGTGACGTTGCGAACACCGTGATAACAGGGAAGAAAGGCGACGTGGCATGGTGCCCTATGGGAGTGTATCTGAACGAAAGACCGAACTTCACGTTCGATCCGCTGCTGCATGCCGGGGCATACTACGTGCAGGAAGCATCGTCGATGTTTGTGGCACACGTGTTGCGACAGACGGTGACCGGCAGTGTGAGAATGCTCGACTTGTGTGCCGCTCCCGGCGGAAAATCGACAGCGTGCCGCACATTTTTGCCTGAGGGCAGCCTGCTTGTAAGCAACGAACCCGTCAGGACGAGGGCAAACATTCTGAGCGAGAACATGCAGAAGTTCGGCCATCCGGACGTGATTGTGACCAACAACTATCCGCGAGACTTCAGAAAGTCGGGGCTCATGTTCGACATCATACTGGCCGACGTGCCGTGTTCCGGCGAGGGAATGTTCCGCAAGGACGAGGGCGCGATAGCTGAATGGAGTGTGCAGAATGTGGAGAACTGCCGCCGGTTGCAGCGCGAGATTGTAAGCGATATATGGCCGTGTCTGAAGCCGGGCGGCCTGATGATATACTCCACATGCACGTTCAATGCCCACGAGGACGAGGAGAACGCGGCATGGATAGCCGAAGAGCTGGGAGCGGATTTCGTTGAGATAGCCATCAGTCCGGAGTGGAACATCACGGGACCATTGGTAGGCGACAATACGTCATACCGTTTTCTGCCAGGCACGAGCGAGGGCGAGGGACTGTTCATGACCGTACTGAGGAAACACGGACAGCATGACACGCCAGCGAAGGCATCCGCAAACAAAAAGCAGAACAGAAAAACAGACAAGACTGTGAGCCTTCCGCTGACCGGCAGCGACGACTTCGAGACAAGAGAGAGAGGCGACCGTCTGGTGGCAATACCGAAGAAATGGGCCGACGTGTATGACGCCGCTGCAAAAGGTCTGAACGTGATTCATGCCGGAATAACCATCGGAACGCGCAAAGGAAAGGACATTGTGCCCGACCAGTCGCTGGCTCTTTCGACACGGCTCGACCGCAACCGGTTTGTCAGTGTAGATATAGACTACACGCAGGCAATAAGCTATCTGCGCAAGGAAGCGGTGCCCCTACCCGACGGCACGCCCAAAGGCTTCGTGCTGCTCACGTACAAAGGCATGCCTCTGGGATTTGAGAAGAACATCGGCAACCGCGCCAACAATCTGTATCCGCAGGAATGGAAGATAAAGAGTCAGCACATTCCGGAACAAAACGAAATCATCATCAAAAGAAATGAAACAATATCTTGACCTGCTCAACCGTATTCTTACGGAGGGCACAAAAAAGACTGACCGCACGGGAACAGGAACACTTAGCGTGTTCGGACACCAGATGAGATTCAATCTGGAAGATGGTTTTCCGTTGCTAACCACAAAAAAACTGCATCTGAAGTCGATAATATACGAGCTGTTGTGGTTTCTCAAGGGCGACACAAACGTGAAATATCTTCAGGAACACGGTGTGAGGATATGGAACGAATGGGCCGATGAGAACGGCGATCTCGGACCGGTATATGGGCACCAATGGCGTTCGTGGCCCGACTACAACGGCGGAACAATCGACCAGATAAGCAATGTCTTGGACATGATAAAGAATCATCCGGACTCGCGACGGATGGTTGTCAGCGCATGGAATCCGGCAGAGGTCGACCAAATGGCGCTGCCGCCGTGCCACTGTCTGTTCCAGTTCTACGTGGCAGACGGACGCCTTTCGCTGCAACTCTATCAGCGTTCGGCCGACACGTTCCTCGGCGTTCCGTTCAACATCGCCTCATACGCGCTGCTGCTTATGATGATGGCGCAGGTCACAGGACTGAAAGCCGGCGACTTCATCCATACCACCGGCGACACGCATCTGTATCTTAACCACCTTGACCAGGCCCGCCTGCAACTCACACGCACACCGAGACCGTTGCCGAGAATGATTCTGAACAAGGACGTGAAGAGCCTGTTCGACTTCAAATATGAGGATTTCCGTCTGGAAGGATACGACCCGTGGGACCACATAAGTGCGAAAGTGAGTGTATAACATAAACAAAAGAACATACATAACAATGAGCATAAGCATAATAGCTGCCGTGGCGCGCAACCGTGCCATAGGCCATAACAACAAACTGCTGTACTGGTTGCCCAACGACCTCAAGCGTTTCAAGGCTCTCACCACGGGCCATACCATAATCATGGGACGCCGCACATTCGAATCATTGCCCAAGGGAGCGCTGCCCAACAGACGCAATGTGGTGCTGAGCCGAGGCGACGACGAGTTTCCGGGATGCGACAAATACCCGTCGCTGGAAGAGGCTCTGAACAACTGCAAAGCAGACGAGGACGTGTTCATCATAGGCGGAGCGAGCGTTTACGAACAGGCAATGAAGTATGCCGACAGACTCCTTCTCACCGAGATAGACGACACTCCGCAGGAAGCAGACGCCTTCTTCCCCGACTATTCAGACTGGACTCTCATAAACAAAGAGAACCATCAGAAAGACGAAAAACACTTGTTTGAATATTCCTTCGCCGACTACGAAAGACGATAGAAAAGATCACGAAAGAGAATAAAGAAGATTACGAAAGACCATAAAAAGGCTGTCCGACCATTAACAACATTAAAAACTCTCATTGTTGAATGGTCGGACAGCTATTTTTATTTGAAATAATATCACTCAATGTTATTCTTTCTCATCATCCTTTGAGACAAGAATGTTTGATATCGGCACCTGACGGCTGATCGCTGCATTGAATGATATAATGGTCTCACTGCGTGCCAAGCCGAGCGGTTGCAGCTTGTCGTGAATGATGTCAAGCAAATGATGGTTGTTGAAAGCGTAAATCTTGATGAACATGTCGAATCCACCCGTAGTGTAATGACACTCCACCACCTCAGGAATCTTCCTCAGTTCGTTAACCACTTCTTCGAAGCGCTCAGGATCCTTGAGGCACAATCCGATGTAGGCACACGTGTCATAACCTATCATTTCCGGATCAATGATGAACTGCGAACCTTTCAGGATGCCAAGACTTGTCAGTTTCTGAATTCGCTGATGTATTGCCGCGCCACTCACATTGCATACCCTTGCCACTTCCAAAAACGGTATGCGTGCGTCGTCAGCAATAAGTTTCAGGATTTTCTTATCCAATAAATCTAAACTATGATATGCCATTATAATTTATATTTTACGCAAAGATATTACAAAATAATGAATATTGCAACAAAACAGCATCATTTTTGTACTAATTTATCATTTATCCTTGTTGCGGAGAAACTGACGCGACGGACTCCTGCCTGGCGCAACGCCTGACGCACATCATTGATTATACTCATACGCGTTGAGCGGTCGGCCTTTATTGATACCATCATTCTGTCACGGTCGGACGGTGCCATCGACGCCATTTCATACGTCATATAATCAGCAATATCGTCCGGTGTCACATACTTGTCGTTAAGCTGTATGAACGTCGAATTCTTGCCTTGTGAATCGTAATCACCGTTTTCCGGCACACCAATATATATGTAATATACAATGTTTTTCTTGGTAAGGCGAGTCAGTTCCGTACCGTTCGGCACACGATATTTCACCTTCAGTATGACGGTACGCATGTGAGTGACCATCATGAAGAAGAAAAGAACCGTGAATATAAGGTCGGGCAGCGACGCGGTATTAAGCATAGGAACTTCCGGCCGGCGATGTCTTCTAATCTGCATGACGCGTTCCTCCTTCCTTATCATAGATTTCGATAAGACGCTGCGGACACTGGTTCTTCACATAATCGCGCTCGTCCTGCGTGCATTTTCTGTAGCTTCGGCCGAACCGTTTGCGCGCCATGTCATCGCGCACAAGACTGTATGCCGCCGCAATCTCGTTCTGAAGTTTGAAATATATGTCGTAAGAAGAAGCCGGATTCGCATCTATTGCTATGGAGTGTTTGTCTCCGTGAGAGATGATGAATTTGCGGATTGAGTTGCGAAGATTCCTCACCTGAACAACCGTATCGTTGAGCAGCAACTGGTCTGAAGCCGTGATTTTAAACATCATAAGGTTGTTTCGCGAGACAACCGGAGCCTCCGTCTGTTTTCCGTTATCGGCAGGAGGCAGCTGACGGATGAGTCCCTTGTCCGAATCCATTGAGGTTGTGACAAGGAAAAACGTCAGCAACATGAAAGAGATGTCGGCTGTTGACGTGGCATCGAGTTTCGGAACCGTGTGTCTCCTTCTTCTTATCAGCATTTACGATCTTTTTTTCTGAGATAGCGTGTCGCACCAAAAATAACAGCGGCAACAGACAATGCGAGCATGACGAGTACGGAATTTACAAACATATCGGCAACCTTCAGCCAGAACACGTTCTGATATTTGTCTCCGTTTATGTCAACCGCGTCGCTTGATCCGAACATGAATGTAACCGCCATAAGCAATATTGTAAAAGCCGTGACTCCCACAGCGATACGTCTGACCGGTATTCCGTTCACCACGCTACCGTCGTCGCCACGCTTACGCAGACTGATAAACAGCGACGCAAGTCCAACAACGACCGATGCCACGACAAAGAAAATGATAAAGCCTACAAGCACACCCGTGAATTGAGGAGCGTTGTATTCAGGATTCTCGTCGAACGGATGATCGTAGCCGACAAAGTAGAACAGGCAGAACATGACTGCAATCACAGCCGTGAGAACATACAATACACGGTGTGATATCTTCTCTGTCGGATATTGTCTTAAACTGAAGTGCTTCATTTTTTCAGCTTATATTTAGCTATCGCGTCAAGAAGCGTTATGGCACTTTCTTCCATCTGCGATACTATATGGTCGATTTTCGAAATGACGTAAGTATAGAACAGTTGCAGGATGAGAGCAACGATTATACCGAATATAGTTGTTATGAGCGCTACCTTCATTCCTGCCGTGACTACAGTAGGACTGATATCGCCAGCCTGCTGAATCTCACCGAAAGCCATTATGATGCCGATCACCGTACCGAGGAATCCGAGCGACGGAGCCATGGCTATGAACATCGTGATCCACGAGCAGCCTTTCTCCAGATTGGCAGACTGCACCGAGCCGTATGAAGCCACCGAACGCTCCACGTTATCAATGGATTCGTCTATGCGCAGAAGCCCCTGATAACAGATGGAAGCCACCGGTCCGCGAGTCTCGCGACACTGACTTTTCGCACCTTCTATATCGCCGGCCTCCACCTTGTCACTAAGATCGGCCATGAACTTCTTTGCGTTTATCTCAGACATACTGAGATAAATGATGCGCTCTATGCAGAACGCAAGACCTATGACAAACACAAGTGCCACAAGCGACATGAAGGCAGCATCGCCCTCGATGAACTTTGTCTTAAGCACCTTGTGGAAACCCTGGCTCTCGGCCGGCATTATATCGGATGCCAGCGAAGCACTGTCAGCCGCACTCAGAAGGTCGTCTGGGAAATCGGAAACACTGTCGGAAGAAGCCGTCGGAGACGATTTTGCAGAAACGCTGTCAGCAGGTGCTGCAAGACAAACGACATTGAAAAAGAATACGGATAAAAAAGCTATTGCAAAACGTGCAATCATTGTTTTCATACGGACGTATTTTTGTGAAGCGGAAAGAGGGGGATTCGAACCCCCGGTACGCTTTTGACGCACACACGCTTTCCAGGCGTGCCTCTTCAGCCACTCGAGCACCTTTCCATTGAAACCGACTGCAAAAGTATTGTTTTTTTGACTATTTCAGCAGTTTCTCCTCGTATTTTAAAGTTCTTTAATGTTTTACAGATTAAAAACCGACTTGACATTGCTGTTTGTCCGACGCATGATCTCGTCCTCGGAAACATCATAGCAGCCGGCAAGCATACTTATGACATAGGTGATAAACGAACTTTCGTTGCGCTTGCCACGCATAGGTACGGGTGCCATGTAGGGCGCGTCGGTTTCGAGAACGATGCGGTCGAGCGGCACCGCTGCCGGCAATACAGACGGCAGATTGCTCTTTTTGAACGTCAGCACGCCACCCACACCGAGCATGAAATTATCGAACTCGAGCAGTTCGGCGGCCTCATGCTCATTACCGGTGAAGCAATGGAACACACCGCCCGGCAGCTCTTTGCGGTATCTGCGCAGTATTTTCACCATCTCATTCTGCGCCTTGCGGCAGTGGATCATAAGCGGCAGACGAGTTTCGACCGACCATTTCACCTGCTCCCCGAAGACCGCGAGCTGTTCGTTCTCGAACTCACGCGACCAGTAATAGTCCAGTCCCACCTCGCCAACAGCAATGAACGGCGACCCGGCCACGAGCTGTCGCTTCATGGAGTCAAGCACCTCGCGCCAGTCTGCCCTCACATCCTCCGGATGAAGTCCTATCATGGGATAGGCATAACCCGTGTAACGTGAACACGTGTCAAGTACATCGGACAGATGAGCAAGATCGATTGCCGGCACAAACATGGCAGAACAGCCCGCCGCCTTGGCACGGGCAACCACCTCGTCGCGGTCGGCTGCGAACTCCTCACCGTCAAGATGAATGTGTGTATCAATGAATGTCATCGGATGTTATTCAATATAAATGTTTCTCGTTGCGCCTGTAATAATATATCACACCGAGCTTACGGCACTCGGCATAGCGGCGTTCAGGCGGTTCGTTCTCGTAATGATGTTCTATCTGATTCCAGATGTCGAGCAGCAGAGCATCTATCTCCTCGCGCTGCACCTGCACCGCCTCAAGCGCCTTCTGTGTCTTCTGCACACTTGCACGATGCTTCTCGTACATCTCGCGGAATATCTCGTAATGAGTCGCTACCATGCCTATCGTCGGGTTGTAGATGGGGCGTCCGCCCTTCTTCAGGCGCGCCTTCTCACCCTGTATTATCTTAGGCGCCCACTCCAGCAGTTCGTCCGGCGACTTGATGTTGGGCAGTGCCGTTGTCTCCGGCGTCAGTCCGTAAAGCTCAAGACTCTGTTTCTTTATCTCCTTGCGCTCGACAGCGAGGAACAGAACCTGAAGAAAATGACTGGCATACATCGAAGCATTGTGCATCAGCTTGTCTATCTTCGAGGTGTACCGCTTCTGTGCACCGAGCAAAAGACGGTACTGACTGCATGCCGTATAAAGTCTGTCGTAAGCCGACTGCGCCTTGTTGAGTGATTTCCACCCTACAAAATTGTTTCTGACCGTATAGATATCGTTGTTGTCCAACAATGTCTTCAAGGCCTTGAGTCTTGCTGCGTCAGTCTTCGGCAACCTTCTGTATGGCATGTATATCGGTTTTCGCTATATTAAAACAGTGTGTTATCAATAATTTCTTTTCATCATTCTTGCGACATAGCTCATGAGTTCTGCCTTGCGCTCTTCGGCTACACCGACGGCGTCGATGTATTTTCTGCTCTGCTCGAAATAATAGTTTATCTTCTCCTGAGCCAGACGGTCTATGCCAATCTCGTCGTAAAGTGCCCTTACGGCGGCTATCTTCTCGCCGGCATCAAACTTCTTCGCGTCTATCCATCCGGAGAGTCTTGCACGCTGTTTCTCGTCGGCGCGGTTCATGGCATTGATGAGCATGTAGGTCTTCTTGTTTGACACGATGTCGCCTCCTATCGCTTTTCCGAATACGGCAGAGTCGCCATAAACATCAAGATAGTCGTCCTGCAACTGGAAGGCAAGGCCCACCTGCTCGCCGAACTTATAGAGATTCTCGGCATCGGACACCGGAGCATCGGCCAGGATGGCGCCTATCTTCATTGCGCATGCAAGCAGGACGCTCGTCTTTAGGCGTATCATCTCGATATACTCAGCCTCGGTCACGTCGTTGCGCTGCTCGAAGTCCATGTCATACTGCTGCCCCTCGCCTATCTCGAGAGCCGTCTCCGAGAAAAGGTCGAGCACCGGTTTCAGCTTGTCAGGCTCGCATTGCGCCATGCGCTGATATGCCAACACCAGCATGGAGTCACCCGAAAGTATGGCCGTGTTGGCGTTCCACTTCTTGTGAACCGTCTGATGTCCGCGGCGCAGGTCGGCATTGTCCATGAGGTCGTCGTGCAACAATGTGTAGTTATGATAGGTCTCTATTGCGCAGGCCTGCATCATTATCTTTTCCGGATCGTCCCTGAACAGCTCATAGGTAAGCATCATGAGCACCGGACGAATGCGTTTTCCGCCTATTGACAACACATATCTTATAGGCTCGTAAAGCGTTTCCGGTTCACGTCCCCGGGAAATGATGTCGAGACTCTCGTTTACCTTCTGCAATATTTCGTTTGCGTTCAACATAATATTGATGTGTTTTATATTTTGAAAACTATAGGTATGGCGAATAGCGTGCGGCACGGTTTGTCGTTCTCCACTCCCGGTTTCCACTTAGGCATGAGCTTTATCACGCGCAATGCCTCGCGGTCGAGAAGCAGATTGATGCCCTTCATCACTTTCTCGTCGGATATGGAGCCGTCCTTATTGACTATGAACGACACGACTACCTTGCCCTGTATCTTACGGTTCTTTGCCGATTCCGGATATTTAAGATTGGCCGACAGCCACTTTATGAAAGCCCCCATGCCGCCGGGAAACTCAGGTATCTGTTCCACCACACGGAAGTCGAGCGGCTTGTCACCCCCGCCGTCTGCCGAAGTCTGGGCGCCGTCGGTGGTCTCAGCCTCCGACGTGGACACAGTCTCCGAATACTCCGCCGCCTGTGCGTTCTCGTCCTTTATGTCGGTGGCGGCAGTGGTCTGCTCCTCGTTCTCAACAATCTTCAGTTTGTCGTGAGAGCGTTTGTCCGCCGACGAAGCCATGAACGACTTGAAAGACTTCATGTCCAGCGAAGGATAAATCTCCGTATCCAGCGACATGTCCTCGAGCAGTTCCTCTTCGTCTGACGCACTTTCGTCCGACGCCGTATATTCAAGGACGACGAACAGCACCGAAAGCACAAACACCAGACCGAGCAGGAACCACGTGGCTCTGTTATTGTTTATATCCGCACTTCTTGATTTCTTTACTTCCACAATCCTATGAACATACCTTATTATATAATTGCAGTCGCGCACCTGAAGCGGCCGCACTGCATGTCAATACAAAAGCCATACGTTTGTAGCCGTCGTTATGGCATATAGCGATACAAAGATAACACAAATATAATACAGAACAAAATCTAAAGCTCCATTTTTACTCCCGCCGCCAATCCGCCGCGACATGACCACGGACACCGTCCGGCACAACGGCCACAGCCGGCGCACGACGACAAAGCGTATATGATGTGTGGCATCATGGCACTGCCGACAATGGATTTTCCGTAAACACAGTGCCGATGCGGACAACGTGATGATGAACGTCACGAGGCGCAGACCTGTGTCCGGAGTACGCCAATGTATAAATAAACAAAAACAGGTGGGCGAAAAGTTAAATATTTCGCCTTGAAAGCTCTGAAAAATCGCGTCGGAGCGAACAGACGACCGTTCGGCGCAAAATATCGCGAAAATACGCCATTTTCATAACATGTTAATAATCAGTGTTTTATATAAAACGGCCTTTCATCTTGGATTTCATCGTCTTGCGATATGGCCCATTTCGGATTCTGAAATAGGCCATATTACACTCCGAAAGAGCCCATATCGTGCCCTAAAAAAGGCTTTTTCGCACTCTGATATGGGGCATTTCGCAAACCGACGGACTTTCTGCCGGTTTATGGTCGGGGCAAAATGGTGGTTTTGGATGCCATATCATGGTCTGCATCCTCCTAGAAATGAAAAAATGGAATGTTAAATTCGACTGACGGAAAGCAAACAGATGTTAAAGGAAATTTGCAAATCGGTACGCAGGAATCAGATGGGCGGAAGACCGGATAGGTGGTCTGTGAAAGGCGGATGATACGTGATGACTATATGGACAATACAGAAACGTAACATTATAATAAACCGGTGGCAGTCAGGACGTAAGCATAAGGACGTAGTACAATGTCATAGTGAAAGTAAATCGGGGGTGTCATAAAAAAATAAATGATTTTATTTTATTCTGCTCGCACTTTGCTGTATCTTTGCAAAAGATATGCTGCACTCGGGAAATTGAAAACAAGTTTTCTTTCCGCTCGCTTGCACTATATTTACAGAACATATGCGGCGCTCGGGAAATTGAAAACGAGTTTTCTTTCCGCTCGCTTGCACTATATTTACAGAACATAGGCGGCGCTCGGGAAATTGAAAGCAAGTTTTCTTTCCACTCGCTTGCACTATGTTTGCATCATAATTGATTTTGTAGATGAAGAAAACATCATTTATCATCATATTGACAATCATGGCCATCGCCGCCAGGGCTCAAGACAGCCGCACGGGATATAACTTCCTGAAGCTGCCGGTAAGCGCTCATGCCGCTGCCCTGGGAGGCGACAACATCAGCATTATCGAAGACGATGAGTCAATGATATTCAATAACCCTGCACTGCTGTCGTCTGTGAGTGACAAAACGATAAACCTCAACTACATGAACTATATGTCCGGCGCCAACACCGCGAGTGCGGCATTCAACAGAATCATAAAGGAACGCGCGTCGGTGGCCGCATCGGCACAGTTCATCGACTACGGAAAAATGAAAGAAATGGACGAGAACAATGTGCAGACAGGCGAGTTCTCGGCTAAAGACATTTCCATAGCAGGCTATTTCTCGTACATGCTGACCGAGCGCATCGCCGGAGGTATAACCGCGAAATTCGTGACTTCATACATCGGCGACTACAATTCGATAGCCATGGGCATTGACCTCGGACTGAACTACTACGACCCGGAGAAGGAATGGTCGGTATCACTCGTGGCGAAAAACCTCGGCGGCCAGATGAAGGCCTACGACGACCAGTACGACCGAATGCCTATAGACGTACAGCTTGGAGCGAGCAAGCGTTTCGCGCACATGCCGTTCCGCATATCAGCAACACTTGTCGACCTGAACCATCTGGATTATAAATTCATAAACCATCTGGTGGCAGGAGCCGACATCATAATATCTCCTACAATATGGGTGGGCATAGGATATAACTTCAGACGTGCCAACGAAATGAAGATAACCGAGACCGACGGCTCGAGCAGCCACGGAGCCGGACTTTCGTTCGGAGCGGGAATAAACCTCGAACGCTTCAAACTGAATCTGGCTTACGGCAAATACCACGTTTCAAGTTCATCCATACTGATAAACCTGGCATATTCTTTATAAATCACATAACAATGAGAAAGATTACGATAGCCATCGACGGTTATTCCTCATGCGGAAAGAGTACGATGGCAAAAGACCTTGCACGCGAAATAGGATACATATATGTAGATACCGGAGCAATGTACCGATCGGTGACGCTCTTCGCCATGCGCAACAACCTGTTCAATGAGGACGGAAGCATAAAGACCGACGAGCTGAAGAGCAGAATGAACGAGATAAACATATCGTTCAAACTGAACAGCGAGACAGGACGACCGGACACTTATCTCAACGGCGAACTGGTGGAGAAAGAGATACGCTCGATGGATGTGTCGGCAAGGGTAAGCAAGATTGCCGCCCTGCCCTTCGTCAGAGAGGCTCTCGTGGCACAGCAGCAGGCAATGGGTAAGGAAAAAGGAATAATAATGGACGGCCGCGACATAGGTACCGTGGTTTTCCCTGACGCCGAACTCAAGATTTTCGTGACAGCATCGGCTGAGGTGAGGGCGCAGCGCCGCTACGACGAACTGAAGGCAAAGGGCATGCCGGCCGACTTCGACGACATTCTGAAAAACGTGAAGGAGCGCGACTACATCGACTCTCACCGTGAAACGTCACCCCTGCGCAAGGCTGACGACGCGCTGGAGCTGGACAACAGTAATATGACGATAGAGGAACAGAAGGCGTGGCTCATGGCTCGCTACCAGGAGAAAGCCGGGGAATAAGTAGCCGGGACTTCCCACTATTAATACAATACGTTAAAGCCGCAGCCACTACAATGAGTGGTCTGCGGCTTTAATGCTTTCTAAGATACTGTCCCGACACTGCTCCATTAGCCATTTAGGCGTGCTCGTCGCTCCGCAGATACCCACGGTAGTAACGCCTTCTATCCATGAGCTTTCTATCTCGTCGGGACCTTCTATGAGATAACTGTTGGGATTGACGCTCTTGCATTTGCTATACAACACCTTGCCGTTGCTGCTCTTCCGTCCACAGACAAAGAGGATGATGTCGTGACGGGCGGCGAAGGCTGCGATGTTAGGCATGCGGTTTGCCACCTGACGGCATATCGTATCGAAGCTCTTGAAGGTGGCGTCCGGCGATATGTGACTTTGTATATAATCGATGATACGGCGGAATTCGTCTAGGCTCTTCGTGGTCTGCGAATACAGATATATGTCACGACTGAAATCGAGAAGCCTCACGTCTTCAAGCTTTTCTATCACGATAGCCTTGCTGTGTGTCTGCCCCACAAGTCCGAGAACCTCGGCATGGCCGTTCTTTCCGAATATAACAATCTGTGCCTCAGGATTGGCATCATACTGCTTTTTTATGCGTCGCTGCAACTGCAACACCACAGGACATGTGGCATCTATTATCTCTATGTTGTTGCGTCGTGCCGTCTCGTAGGTCTCGGGAGGCTCGCCATGGGCTCTGAGCAACACTTTAACATCGTGCAACTGTTTCAGTTGGTCATGATTGATGGTTATCAGTCCACGTGTATGGAGCCGTTCCACCTCCATTCCGTTGTGCACAATGTCACCCAGACAATAAAGCGTGGTGCCCTTGGCCAGTTCCTCCTCCGCCTTCTTTATGGCGGTGGTGACACCGAAACAAAAACCGCTTGAGCTGTCTATTTCAATATGAATCATTTGCCGTTGCCTTTAATTTCCGCTTACTACGACGTTTATCTCAACCTTAGGATTCTTAGGATCGTTGGTTATCATCAACACCCTTGGCGCGCTATGCGATGTTTTCATACGCTCAACATTGGCCGTAACCTTGAGCTTTGCCTCCTCACCCGGATCGAGCACAGACTTATTGAGCGACAGGCTCAAGGCCGACGAGAACATCTGAAGGTTGCTTATCCTAAGCTCAGACTTTCCAGTGTTCTTTATCATTATAGTGCCCTTGAGTTTCTTCTTGCCGTCGGCCGCGCCAAGGTTAAGTTCTTTCTCCGACACCTCAATCGTAGGAGCCATAGCCAGTTCGGCATCTGTCATATCCTGGAACGTAGGCAACAACACGGCAGAAACATTTATCTCCTTGTCTGCATCTACCTTTTCGCCGGGCTTACTGCCAAGGAACACCTTTGTCTCGGTAAGTCCGAGGTTGTCGAGTTTTTTCGAATCGAGCGTTATTGTCACAACACCTGCGCGACCGCTCTTTATCTTCGACGGCGAGACATCGGCCTCCAGATAATCCGGGAGATGCATAACCACCGGCTCGACTGTTTCTCCACCGGTGTTGCGGATGTGAATCTTCAACTGCGGACTTTCGCCACTGTTCACGTCATTAAACTCAAGTGTGTTTTTATCTGCGAGCAAAGCTCCTATCTGATAAGGATAATCGCCAGAATAATCCTTCACTTCTCTCACTACAACACCCTTCATTCTGAGCATCAGCGGAGTGTCACTTCCTTCGGTACATACATCTGCAAACTTATCGAAATGACCCATCTGTCTCGAGTCAAACGTCACCCTAACCAAGAATTTCTCACCGGACTGTATTGCCTGCTGTGGATAATCAGCAACCATACATCCGCAACTTGTCTGCACCTCGCTTATGCGTAAACTCTTCTTACCGTTGTTTATCAACTCAAATTCAGCCGTCACCGGCACGTTGTACTCCACTTGTCCACAGTCCACCACATCATTGGCAGCCACTATGTCCTGCGCCCGCAGTTCAGCAGAAAGTGCGGCAAGCACAGACAATACGATTATATTTTTATTCATCAATTATATTTTTGCTTATTATATATTATCTTTTCGTTTATTATGTTGGGGGTTGTACTTATTCATTGTTTATCTTCCGACACGCTTATAGTCATAGCGGCAGCCCGTGCCGAATACTCAGGACTGTATGCGCACTGCACAGTACATGTGCCCGTGCTGTAGGTTCCGGCACGATCGACATAATACTCTGCCTCTACGATATGGCTGCCCTTGGACATTCTGTCGAAGTAATAACCGGTGCGGTTATCGCCCTGCGCACAATAGCATACGCCTCGATAACCACTCAACTGCATCACCGGCTCCATGCAGGCAGCCCTCTTATCGACTATCTGAACGAAATCATAGTCGCGCGATGCGGTAACGGTGATTCTAACCTTTATCTTATCTCCTACGGCAAGCTGCGCACCATCGGCAAGCACCTTACCGTCTTTCATAATCTCACGCTTAACAGTCATGCCCTCAGAAGCACCGGCTATGTCGGTCACATCCTGCATGAACTGTGCATAGACAGCGCCCCACGACATTCCGTCAGAAGTCTTTTCAACAGTAAAGGTCTTCATGTTGTCACCGGTACGCGATGTCTTCACATAACCGAGTCCGGCTGTAGCCTTCGGCAGTTCGAGCTTCGAGCCGTTGACTTTGAGTACAGGCTGATGCGTCACTGTTGTGAACATATCATCCTTGTTGCCGTTCATGAAAGCATATACTGCATCAACACTGTTCAAAGGAGTATCCCATCCCTGCGTACGTTTAGACTGCAACAGCCAGCGCTGCATTTCTTTTATCGTGGTGACATCCTCTGGAGTGATGGTCTGCAAAGCCTCGATGACAGCCGTCTGAGTAGGAATGCGGTAGTCATACCACGAATAATATGCCTTCGGTGTGTCGAAATAGCGTCCCATCTCCTCGTTAAATACGGAGTACTCCTTAACACTGCGCAACAGCTCGGCGGCCTTATCACAATGTCCACTGCCTGACATTATCACAGCGACATTAGCTTTTCCGGCTATGGTCAGTCCGGTATTCTGCTTTGACAACAAGTTCACCAGATAATCGTATTCAGCCTTTCTCTGCGAAGTAAGTTTTTGTCCGCTGAGCGTACATATATAAAGATATGTGACAGCAAGCTCGCTCGGACGCAGGTTTTTCTCGCCCTTGCTCTCCGCTTTCTTCAGATTCTCGACCTCAACAGCCATCTTTTTGCCTAGATAATCGATTGCAGAAATCAACATTCCCGTCGTTTCCTTGTCGACACCGGTCATGGCATTGAGTCTAACAAGCATCTCCGCAACAGTAGATGTCATATAAACATTGCCGCCCATACCAGGCCACCATGAGAACGAACCGTCACCGTTCTGTAGTTTTTTAAGCTTTGTCAGAACGTCATTAAGCCTGTATTCCATCGCAGACTCGTCGAAGAAGCCCGTGAGCAGGCGTTTCTGGTCAGCTTCTTTCTCAGCATCCATGAGCCAAGGAGTCTCACTGAGCACAACAGACTTGAGCTCCTCATTCTTCTGAAGACTGCTCATGAGCGATGTCTCGTCGCCGCTCTCCTGACGCCACAACTCAAGAACACGCTTAAAGTCGGGCACGCTCTCCACGATATTACGTCCAAGACTGCCGGCATAATATGCAGCGGCAAGACTCAGAGCATTGTTTTCGTTGGTCTCGGCAATGGTCGGCAGCGTCTGCAGGATGAGCCAAGCAGGATTATCGGTATATTCAACTGTCAGTTTGTTGTCCTTATCATTCACCGCAAACATCTGCTTAAGGTCGATCGTATGTTCGCCTGCACCGTCCCAAGTGAATGCCTTTGTGTTTATGACAAGCTCGCGATCGGGCATCACAGCCAGATAATGCTGCTCGCCATCGCTATATCCACGGCCAGAAGCAACGACTCGGCAGATGAGCAATCCGTCGTTGTCTATCTTATCCATATCGAATGTGAAGCTGACAGCAGACGTCTCACCTTTCTTCACATTATATTTAACGGTCTGATGATAGACCTCCTTTTCGTCCTCAGGATTGAGCAGAGAAAGACGCGCAGTACCCGTGACGTCCTTCTCAGACGTGTTGAACAGACGTGCCGAGATGCTCACCTTGTCGCCCTTACGTACAAAACGCGGAACATTAGGCTGCACCATCACCGTCTTCTGCGCCACCGCCTCGCCTTCGAGCATGCCGCTGTTCATGTCCTTGTCGTGCGCAATGCCCATGAACTTCCATGTGGTTATGCTTTCCGGAAGGGTGAACTTTATACTGATATTTCCTTTTTCGTCGGTTGTGAGACCGGGATAGAAGAACGCCGTCTCGTTGAAGTTCTCACGTATCTGGGGCGTCTGTCCGGAGTCCTCTTCCAATGTTACGGTCTCTTTTGTCCCCCTTATCATGATGTTGTCGCCCGATGCGTCCTCCACCGTTCTGGCGTAACCTACACTCATCACCTCATCACTGCCAGACATGGGCTGCGCTATCATCTCCTTCGACCGGAGCACCTCACCTTTTGCCATCAGCACTTCATTTACTGCAACAATGCCAAGCAATGGCGTCACATCATAATGCCCGAAGTCCAGTCCGCGCTCGTCAAGAAGCTTGAGAGGCATCTCGCCATACACTCCTATGTTTGTGGCGTAACGCGCAGACCACGATGTGAACGGCAGACTGTAATAAATTGGCATTGAGAGTGACCACGAATGGCTGCGCAACTGGTCGAGCGACTTATCATAGAGTGTGGCCAGAAGCTGTGCGGTGGCAGGCGTTCCGTCCGGACGTGTGACACTGAGTGTCCATTCCTCTTTCTGTCCCGGAGTGAGTCTGTCGCGGAAAGTGGTCCACTTCATCAACAAACGTGTATCCTTCTTAGGATGACGCAAAGATACACTATGGCGGTAAAGAATGCCACCCTTAACCCATGCATAATTAAGCAGAATGCCGTCGCCATACTCCGGTTTGTAGGTAAACTGACGTGTATGAAGTTCATCACGCAACGTCATTGTGCCGTTCTCGAGTACACGATCGCCTGAAAATACCGTGTAGAACACGTGAAGCAGACTGTCGGAAGCACCGAGCTGCACATACACAGGACGTCCGTCAGCATTGAACTCATCGGCAGAAGCATAGAACCAGTCGTGTGTCTCTACCACTGCTTTCTTGTCCTGCATAGTGAATACAACGAACTCACGGTCGATAGTGTCGTTGCCGCAATAAGCTATAAGACGATGTTTCATCGACTTGAGCTGTGCGGATGATATTTCGGCAGGCACATTTGCCTTGCATGTATATTTCTGATTGTCGATATAGAACGTAACATCACCGTCGATATTCTCGCCGGCATTGTTACGGTATAAGAATGTAATGGTCTTCAGACTGTCACGCTCCACTCTCTCAGGCAGGTTGCAATCAAACGATGTAGGACGATCGCTCAGTGGAATACTTGTCTCACCCTGGTGGGTCTCACCGGCCACATCGGTGACACTTGCGCTGACATCGAAACTATAGTAACGGTTTGGACGCTCGTCCATTGTCTCGGGAAGCGAAACCGGAACCTTTATGCTGAATGTGCCGTCGCTGCCTGTGGCGATGGTGTCTGACGCAATCTGTACCTCCTGCTCATTTGTTCCGTAATAGCGCCAGAGCATGGACGGACGGCGCGTTACCGTATAGACAACCCGCGCTCCCTGCACAGGTACTCCGGCATAGGTCTTTGCCGAACCTTTCACTATGACCGTGTCGCCAGAACGGTAATTGGCTGTGAGCTTGTCAAACTGAACATCGAACGTCGGACGTTTGTACTCTTCGACGGAGAACGAGGTATATCCGTTGTTGCCGAAATCACATCTTACGGAGAAGGTTCCCGGCAGACAAGACGAAGGAAGCACAAAATCGGCAGACGCCATACCGAAACCGTCGGTCACGACTTTCTGTTTTCCAATCTCCTTATAGTTGGCATCGCGCAGCGTGAGTGTCATTGCCTTGCCCGAAAGAGCCACCGACCGTTTGGTCTCACCGTTATAATTGTATGCCAAGGCAGCCAGATGCACGGTCTGACCCGGGCGGTATATACGGCGGTCGGTGTAAAGATTGACATAATCAACCGAACGACTACTCTCATTATAAAAGAATCTTCCGCTTAACTGATCCACCGGAGAAGCCTTGTCATCATCGGTATAAATGTAATACGACTGTATGAAATCAAGTTTACGGTTGTACAAAGTCTCTCCATCGGCGTTGCATGTCAGCGTCTCAACGTCTTTATTATTTTCATTACGAAGGGCAACAGACGTGATGCGTATCTTCGCTCCCGGCACGGGTTCACCCGTAGTTGCATTCACAGCAACAAGACGTATGTTGTTGCCGGGCATATTCTCTGTCACAAGCATGAGGTTGCTCACACGCAGCAGGGCACGCTCCACCGGAACGCTGATATTATCGGTTGTGAACTCCACAAGATACACACCATTCTTCAGACCGTCTATCTGCATGCTGTCGTTCACAATCTTGTATGGCGGCAGACCTATGTAGCGACGTGTCTGAGTGAACGGTTCATCGGGAGCCAACAGTTTCTTCAGTTTTGCATAATCGTCCGCATCGGCAGGGTTGAGATCAGTGTCACCATTTACATTGACGCGGCGCACGGTCATCGTCAGCTCACCAATGTTGCACAGTGAAGCAACAATCACCTTGCGAGGCACGCCGGGCAAAGCCACTTGGTCGCCTATCGAGACATTGAAATAAGGCATGGTCAGTCTCTTCACCGCATTACGCAGGACATTCATTCTGGGCCATGCGCCCCACTTCACCAGCGCATAGTCGATGTAGTTCATCTTGTCTTCCGGCGTGGCGTCCTCCGACGCTTCCATGAATTTGTAGCGCTCTATCGCCAGCTCACCGGCAACAGTCAGGTCGCCATACTTTTCGATGAGTGAGTCTATGGACTGCAGATACTTCGATTTCTGCATTCTCAGCGTGTTGCCCGTGCGGTTCTGCTGTATCATCTTCAGCGCACAGAAACATGCGGCGGCACGGTTGCCTACTTTCTCATAATAGTCGTGCAGAATGTCATAGCGGCCGGCCTCCATTCCGAGCACGTGCAACATATCGTCGCCGAATATGCGACTATCCACGCCGTCTTCAACAAACGGACTGTATCCGGTGGCGAAAGCGCGTGCCAGCTCGTCGGGATGTGTCAGCGAAAGACTGTAGAACGCCTCGCTGCGTGCAGCCGCATCGTCACATAGTGTAGGCCGTTTCTTATAGACGGTACCTATCACCGAATTGTAAACGGCAGCCAAAACCACGTCCTTCGATTCCGCCTTCTTTGCATCAGCCTCGAGTCTGCGCACGGCAGGAGCGAGCGAATCGGGCGATATGCTGCTCCATGCGCCCATCTTGCTCACCTGCGCTTTGAGCAGATGACCATAGGCGCGGTCGGCCTCAGCCTTTGCTATTATCTTGTCGAGAATCTCTATCTGTGTTTTCGGCAAATCCTTCTCTCTTGCCGCAGCCTCCTTTTTCCACAACGTGGTGTAACTGTCGGCATACATCATTGTAGGCACCATGGCTATAACGAATATGATAAAAAGTAATCTTTGTCTCATAATCTGATTTTTTATGATATTAATTTCCGCCTTTCCTCATCTGTCATCAAAATAAACATTTTGGCATGACCGGTGATGGATATATTATTGCAAATATACAAATATTACAAAAAACGACCAATCAAAATGACAAACTTTTAGTTATGTTTCCGTTTTTTTATCGCCATGGCAACAAAAGGGTGACACATAGATAAAACACATGAATGATAAAAAAACGCCGGACGGCCGACACAACAGGAAACCAACAGGCTGAAACCTCGGACTGGAATACGGTAGAAAAACCGGCGGATGTGTCCGCATGTCATACAATGACAAAAAGACATGTCATCCCAACCGCCGACCGTCATAACAGGAACAATTGATGATAAAGCCCAATGTAAAAATTGTAAATAATCATCGGGTTTAACATCTTTTTGCACAAACTGATACAAACTCTGCATGATTTATGCATTACATCTACAGAAAACAAAACACAGCAAGACCAGAAATCGGATGTGCGATGTTGAGAAATGAAGTACAGAATCTTCAAAATATAAAAATAAACAGGACGCGCTCTTTCATTAAAAACGCCTGTCACGTTTTTCAATGAGAAAGTAGTCGATATTAATAATTAACTTAATTAAGAATATGAAAAGGTTGAAATTATCTCTGCTTTTATTAAGTATCTTGTCTGTTGGAATGACTTTCCAATCGTGTGATGACGACAACGACAACTACTATTATTATCCGATAAACCGTCCGAACGCAATAGTGACAGTGAAACCGGAGGGCTACGGACAGAAGTTCTTCTTGCAGCTCGACGACTCTACCACGCTCACGCCGCTCAACATGAACCGTTCGCCATACGGAAGCAAGGAAGTAAGAGCTTTCGTAAACTTCAGTTATGCTGAACAACAGAACGACAAACGCAACTTCAATGTTTACGTTAACTGGATGGACAGCATCCTTACCAAGCAGACCGCTCCTGATCTCGGAACACAGAACGACCTGAAATATGGAGACGATCCGGTGGAGATAGGCACGAGCGACTGGGTTACAATAGCCGAGGACGGATATCTGACACTGAGCTTCAAGACCAGATGGGGAGGCACAAGACCTCACTACGTGAACCTTGTGACAGGCTCTAACCCGGACGATCCGTATGAAGTGACATTCTATCACAATGCCGACGGCGACGTGAACGGATATTGGGGATATGGCATCGTGGCCTTCAAGCTCGACAAACTGCCCGACACCAACGGCAAGACAGTGGATCTGACGCTGAAGTGGAAATCGTTTAACGGCGACCGCAAGGTGACATTCAAATACTGCACACGCAAGTCGTCAACGGCAAGCGCAAAGGCTGTGGTGGCTCCTACGGAATATATGAAGAACCTGAAATAAACCGGATGTGTCGCCGACGGCGTGCATCTGACGTCTCACAGCCAACCCGCTTGGTAAGTCTAACACATGCAACCGATACGGCGGCCATACGACAAAAATAAAAAGTAAAGTAATAAGTACATTCTCATAGGCTTTAAACTTTGATTCATCTCTCATCGGGATGTCTTCTCTGAAGGAAGAGAGGGCATCCTTTTTTTGTGGCCTGCGAAAAGCAATGTCTGTATAATGCTACGCGAGACGAGATAGACGATGAAGGCGAACCATAGGGCGTGATTGCCCCACCCCGTGCGGAGCGACATGTAAACGCCGAAAAACAGGAGTGCCGACACTATGGACGAGAGCATCATGCCGCGCGTGGCCGTGACGCCGATAAACACTCCGTCCCAGACAAAGGCTGCCATGCCTGCAACCGGAATAGCCACTGCCCAGGGGAAATAAGCGGCTGCGGAGGCTATGACCGTGGTGTCGTCGGTGAGCAGCGAGAGGAAAGCGCTGCCGCCAAAGGCATACAGGGCCGTGTAGGCAACGACGAGTATGACGCCCCACACGAACAGATGGCGCACCGTGGAACGGAACATCTGCGCATTGCGCGCGCCGTAGTAGCGGCCGCAGAGCGCCTCGCCGGCATAGGCGAAACCATCCATGACGTATGAAAACAGCGTGAAAAGCTGCATGAGCAGAGTGTTTACCGCCAGGACAACAGCACCGTGAGACGCTCCGGCTGAAAGGAAAAACAAATTCACTGCCACTATGAACAAGGTGCGGATGAAGATGTCGCGGTTGACACTGAAGAAGCGACACATGGCGTGGAAATCGAACAGTCCGACGGCGGAATAATGGTTGCGGAGGCGGCCATAGACCACGACAAGCGACACCACGGCTGCCAGCAGACCGGCATACTGGGCAATGAGCGTGCCGAGAGCCACGCCCTCTACCTTCATACCGAACACATAAACCAAACTAAGACTTGCGGCGATATTGACTACATTCTGCATTATGGAGATGAACATCGGTATGCGTGTGTTCTGCATGCCGATGAACCAGCCCGTAAATCCGTAAAGACAGAGCATGGCGGGAGCGCCCCACACACAGATGCCATAGTAGGTGCGGACAAACACTGAGATGTCAGGCGAAGGACCGATAACCCTGAGCGCAAGACTCAAAATCGGATGACGGAAAAGAATTATCAGCGCCGCAACGACAAGCGCAACGGTGAGCGAGCGCAACAACAGGCGCACGACATCGGGCAGATCGCGGCGTCCGAACGACTGCGAGGTCATTCCGCTCGTACCCATACGCAGAAAACCGAATATCCAATATATCACATTGAATATCATAGAACCGACAGCTATCGCACCGATATACACGGCATCGCCCATGTGCCCCACTATGGTCACATCGACAAGTCCGAGCAGGGGCACGGTGATGTTTGAGACAATGGACGGAAGAGCTATACGAAGTATCTGACGGTTTATCTGGTTCATCTGGTTTGCTGTGTATATATTGTTGTTTTCAGAGCGCAAAATTATCTGTTTAAAGACAAACGCCAAGCGCCGCGTTTCTGTTTTAACATTTATTCGCTTTGAGATTCAAGCACCTTGAGTTATCTTTGCACCCGTTGGCATTATCTTTGCTCTGAATAATAAAAAGGAATTATAAACAATAAAAAAAGGAATAAGATTATGGAAATAGGAAGCAAGGCTCCGGAAATACTGGGCGTTGACCAGAACGGTAAGGAAGTACGTTTGAGCGATTACGCAGGTAAGAAACTCGTGTTATATTTCTATCCCAAGGACTCTACTCCTGGATGCACAAGCGAGGCATGCAGCCTGCGCGACAACTACAAAGAGCTGAAGGCTAAGGGATATGAGGTTGTAGGCGTAAGCGTGGACAGCGAGAAGTCGCACCAGAAATTCATCGAGAAAAACCAACTGCCGTTCACTCTCATTGCCGATACAGATAAGAAACTTGTTGAGGAATTCGGTGTATGGGGCGAGAAGAAAATGTGTGGCAGGACATATATGGGTACGTTCCGCACGACATTCATCATCGACGAGAACGGCGTAGTGGTAAATATCATGGGGCCGAAACAGATTAAAGTGAAAGAACACGCCGGACAGATTCTCAGTCTGTAAGGCAAGCAAAATATTGTGTCTGAGTTGTATTCTTACTTCTCAGACACTTTTTTTATCTCTCAGACAGAGAAACATCAAGCCCCATACGACAAATAACCGTGTGAATAAAAATTGTCTTTCCGTCATGAAAAACCTGATGTCTTAATATCTGATAAGCCTTGCACCGCCCGATGGAAATTCAGTTGAGATTGGTTTTTATTCATGAAATGACATTTGGTTTCGGAAAAACCAATAGCTGTGAGCGGCTTTATAAACAATGACATTATATTTATTCCGTAATAATAAATCCGCATTGCCACAACCGATACATAATAAACGCAAAGTCAATAAATCCTTTCCGCGCATTTCCTTACATCTGACATAAGCGTTTTTGAGGGAAAACTGAGAGACATGCTTACAATTTTTCTTGACTTTATTTTGACAAAATATTTTCGCGAAAGAGATGTAAAGGGATGTTAAATCCGGCGTTATAAAGCCTGTTTCTCCATATATCGCCTTTTCATATACCCCGTAACGTAGTCCGAAAATATTCTTTTTGCTTTCTGATATTGCCCATTTCGCAGTCCGATAAAGCCTATATTGTGGTGCGATATGGTGCTTTTCAGACCCTGAAATGGGCCTTTTCGCATGACGAAATGGTGCTTTTTGCAATACGACAAAATGCCCATCAAACATATATCATTGATATTCAATATCTTACAAAAGCCTCTTATTTTTCGCGTATTTGCGTCCGATGGAGAGTCCGCTCGCGAATACTCGCTTATTTTTCGGGGTATAACAGGAAACCCGGACAGAAAAATCAAAATCCGGTTATAAATTGAAAGCGGGCCATATCTTTCTCATTTCAGAAGAAAAATACAACTCTGACCGTTGAGTTAAGTCAAAGGCTTTTTATTGAAACCAAGCCACACTCAATTTATAACGAGCCATAAAAAAGCGTGGTGGCGCATCCGGCCGACAGTGTTTGCCTTTACTGTCATAAGCGGAACGTGCCACCACGTTTCAAATGTTTATAATTATATACTGAGATTCAGTATGTTCTGAAAAATCAATCGTTCTGTTCGGCATCGATAGCCTTTATCTTCTGCTTCACGAGCTCCATATCGTCCTTGAGCTTCTGAACCTTTCTCTTCAGCTCGTCAACAAGACTGTTGCCTTTCTTACTGCTGGCTGTGAGGAATCCGAGATTGTTCTCGTATGTCTGGATTTCCTGACGCAGCTTGTCGTAACGGCGCATCAGACGTCCGCGCTCGTTGTCGAGAGCATCCTCACCACGTTTTGCGACATTCTTCAGATTGGTCTTGAAGTTGTCGAGCTTGCGGCGACTTGTAGATATGTTGAGCTCTTTGTAAAGCTTGTCAAGAGCTGCGTGATAATCGTTATATACGTTGTCCTTCTCCTTATAAGGCACGTGTCCGACGCTGTTGTATTCCTCGATGAGCTGCTGTACCTTCTCCTGAACGTTGTCAACACCCTCAGCAGTGAAATTACGAAGCTTCTCGATGATTGAGCGTTTCTTCTCAAGGTTGGCGCGCTCCTCATTGTGCACGCCTGCATTTGCAGCGTTGCGGGCAGCGAAGAACTTGTTGCATGCCTCGAGGAAATCGTTCCACAGCTGGTCGCCTATCTTCTTTGGCACACCGCCTATGGTCTTCCATTCTTTCTGCAAAGCAATGAACTTGTCGCCTGTAGATTTCCAGTCAGTGCTGTCGCACATTGCGCGTGCCTTCTCTATAAGTGCTTTCTTCTTCTCTATATTCGCAGCAAACGAATCCTTGAGATCCTTGAAGAAAGCAGCCTTGCGACCGAAGAAATCGTCGCATGTGCCACGGAAGCGCTCGAATATCTTCACGTTCATCTTCTGCGGAGCGAATCCTATGGTCTTCCACTCGGCCTGGAGAGCTATTATCTCCTTTGTGTGCTTCTCCCAGTCGCTTGCGCCCTTATTCTCTTCCTTGGCTATAGCCTCAGCCTTCTCGCACAATTCGGTCTTGCGTGCAAGATTGTCTTCCTCCTTGGCACGGAGATCCTCAAAATGCTGCTGATGACGTTTGTTGATGACTGTAGATGCAGCCTTGAAGCGTGCCCAAATGCTTTCGCGCAGGTCTTTTGCCACAGGTCCTATCTCACGATACTGCTGATGGAGCTCCTGTAACTGGTGGAAAGCGCTGATGACATCGGGTTCGTCGGCGAGTTTCTCTGCCGATTCGCACAATTTGGTCTTCAGTTCGAGATTCTTCTTGAAATCATATTCGCGAGCCTCGATGTTGAGTTTGAGCAGATCGTAGAACTGTTCTACATACAGCTGATAGCTGCGCCACAATTCGCTGGCCTTGTTTGCCGGAACAGATTTTATCTCTTTCCACTGCTGCTGCAGCTCCTTGAACTCTGGATATGACTTGTTGGCCTGCTCCGGAGAGGTGGCCATGGCTTTTATCTTGTTTATTATTTCGAGTTTCTTTTCCAGGTTTGCCTGCTTCTCGGCCTCCTGCTGCTGGAACAGCTTGGTACGATTCTCGCGTATCACAGCCATCTCTGCCTTGAAGACAGTCTCATCCTCATCCGGCACAATCTGATATTTGTCAGGATCGCCGCCGGCGTTAAGATATTCTTTCAGACGCGCCTCGCGCTCTGCAATATGCAATTTATAGAAAGAGGTTTTAAGATGATCAATCTCTTCCTTATTGGAAAATTCCTTATTTGCAACAATCTCCTTCAGGCGTGCAAGAACCTCTTTCTTCGTCTTGTATGTCTGCAACGAAGGCGTTTCTTCTGTTGCATTCTCATCAGCACAGACTGCTTCAGTTTCCCCTGCCTGGCTTTCAGCCGCATTTTCATCTTGTTTTACTTGAGCAACTGATTGCTCCATGCCTTTTTCGTTTTCATTCACTCCGTTCAGAAGAGCATTTTCTTGAGAATCCATCATTTCACTATTTTAAGTTTATGACACGGTTTTTCCACAATATACAAGCAAATTTCAAAAGGACTTAATAATTTAAGCCATTAGCATTTTGCATGATAATTTAATTTCTAAAAATTGTAGATGCAAACTTAACTAAAAAAAAGTAATTCCACAAAAAAACTTACATATTTTTTACATTTTTCCGTCAAAGTAGTCTTTTGTGGCGCAAAATAAACCACGACAGGCCAGATACGCAGACAGAAATTACCAGAGCCACGATGAAACCATAACTTGTTGATTCCATGCCGTTAATGAGGTTCATTCCGAACAAAGAAGCTATGAGCGTCGGGAACATCATTATGATAGACACTGAAGTAAGCGTACGCATCACGGTGTTCATGTTGTTGTTGATGATGCTCGAGTATGTATCCATCGTCGATTCGAGGATGTTCGAATAGATGTTGGTCGTCTCACGTGCCTGCGACATCTCAATGTTGACATCTTCTATAAGGTCGGCATCAAGCTCGTCGACCTGCAGTTTGAACTTCAGTTTCGCAAGAAGAGTCTCGTTGCCACGTATTGACGTTATGAAATATGTAAGAGAGTCCTGCAGACGACTGAGCGCAATGAGCGACTCATTGTTCACCACATTGTCAAGATTGTGCTTTGCCTTCTCTATAAGTGTATTTATCTGCTTCAGACGCTTCAGATACCACACTGCCGAAGAAAGGAAAAGACGGAATATCATATCGACATAATCGGTAAAGCCCTCTCCCCTCTTCTGCTGATAGCTGACAAAATCTATCATCATGTTTGTCTCATAATAACAAACAGTTATGGTGACATCACCTTTATGGATTATACCTAGCGGGACCGTGGTATATGGCGTACGGGAACGTATTTCCTTGACGTACGGGATACGAAGGATTATAAGCATCCAACCGTCGTCATACTCGTAACGCGCACGCTCATCGGTATCGCTTACGTCTGAAAGAAAATAATCGGGTAAATTGAATTTATCTTCAAGCCACTGCTGATCGTCTTCCGTAGGACAAGTAACTTGTATCCAGCAGTTAGGTTGCCACTCAGCAACCGCTTTCAAGGCACTCTCAGTATTCCAGAATGTTCTCATAAAGCTAATCTCCTTAGATTTGTCGTCTTTTTGAATTACCGGCAGGAGACAGCCTCATACTGAAAGGAACATCTTGTCTCCAGCCTTAGAAAGTAATATTTTCCGCGTGATAATCGTCCATAAATTCTTATTAAAATTTGCGACTGCAAAGTTACAGAAAATCTTTGATTATACAAACTCTTTTTCATAAATTCGTTTACAGTATCAAATTGTTAATAAAATTATCTTAATGTTTATATTTTTTAAATGTTCGTTGATGCAATTTATACAGATGTTATATCTTTATAAAAAGGTCTAATATTATTTATTCACTAAAAAACACTTTAAACGCATGAAAAAAACTTTACTATTTATGAATGCCATTGTGTTTGGCACATTAACTGCATTTGCGCAAAATAAGGGACAGATAAGAGTCAAGAGTGGCTTTACAGCAGACATTGTGGCTGAAGCTGTGCCTGTCGAGGATAATCTGGTACTCGGTATAGACAACGGAAGTGTAGGTTTATACTCTAAGAACATCAGCTTCAAAAACAACGGACTGCCTGCCGACATGCCGTTGAAAGCATTTGAAACAGGAAATCTTTACAACATTGACTATACAAAAAACAATGCACTCAGACTGTTAGGACCGAACGATGCTTCCGGCACTTCTTACGAAAGCAGCGGAGAACTGATACTTGCCAATCCTGTGAAGACAGACAAACTGTGGCTGCTGTGCATCTGCGGAAACGGACCAACAGACCTTTATGTCGAGGTCTGCTATTCTGACGGAGATTTCTCTTACAGCAATATTACCGTTGAAGACTGGTGGAACGACAGCAAGGACCCGAACGACCACATGGGCAAGGACGAGGCTTTCTGGGGATACGACCGTGTTGACCTGAATTCAGGAGCGCCACAAGGTGTAACAGCTGTGCGCATTCTTGAAAAGAGCATAGAGACAAATCCTGAGAAGGAAATAAAATCAGTGTATATCGAGAAACTCGATGCAAGCAAAGGCTATCCTACCATTCTCGGATTATCTACAGGACAGCAGCCTGTTGAGGTGGCCGATGGATTCAATGTGGACGTGATAGCTGAGGCAACACCGATAGACGAGTATGCCAACGCTTCGCTTGACGGCAACTCATGGGTGCTTTATTCACAAGCGCTCGGAGAGCTTAAACAATCGACTGTGTACGGATTGCCGGACGACGGAAACATCGTTACAAAGAGCAACAGAACATATAAGGTAGATTACACAACACTCAACTCTACAAGACTTGTAGCCGACGATGCCGCCACACCTGACGTAGATGAATCTACCACTACACTCGAGCTTGAAGACAAACCTACAGTCAGCGACTACGGTTCACTGGTATTTCTCGCTACCGCCGGAAACGGTCCTGCTACGATAGACATCACTTACAACTACGAGGACGGAACACACAGCACAAGCTACATCGATATTCCCGACTGGTGCAACAACCAATCGCTGGCAGCAGTGCAGACCGGACGCTACTACGGAGGTGTTGACGACAGAGACTATGTAGGACTGTACGAGATTGAAGACTTCCCCGAGAGCAACAAACAGATAGAGAGCATCACTCTGAACAACTATACCAGCAATAATGACAAAGGTTTCATTATGGGTATCTATCTCACCGACGGAACCATAACAACCGGTATAAAAGACATCAAGGCTGATGCTGAAAAGGCAGACGGAAAGATGTTTAATCTTAACGGACAGAGAGTGAACGAATCATACAAAGGCATCATAATAAAGAACGGTAAGAAGCATATAGTAAGATAAAAACATAAATTCCACTTAATATAATCTGCGCTGTCATTCACGGCGCAGATTTTTTTTGACCTTTCACATCAGCCATATTAGAGATTGATATGGACTCTTTCAAGGGCTGTAGGAAATCATTGGGGATATCCATACAACATCGCAATTCTGAAAAGAAAGAACCTTTTGCCCGTAACCCCGTGCATATTTGTGGACAGTAGAAATTCACAGCAAGTTTGTTTTATTCACCAAATATCATAGCATATCGGAATATATCCTAATTGCGCAAAGCGGTATTAACCGGAACAGAATATTTATCTCACTTCATGATAAATCATTACCGCCGTAACCGATAAATCATCAACGCAGACAAGGCACATATTTTCCTTACCTTTACTGACAACCGATATCAGCGTTTAAACTGGAAAACAGGGCGACATACTTACGATTTTTCTTGACTAAATTTTGACAAAATATTTTCGCGAAAGAGATGTAAATGACTGTTAAAATCAATATAATACAGACTCTTTCTGCCGTTATCGTCTTTTGACATACCCTATTCCATAGTCCGAAAAGGTTCATCTTGCGTTCCAATATTGCCCATTTCATGGTGCGAATTAGCCCATTTTAGGGTGCGAAATGGTGCTTTTCAGCCTCCGAAATGGCCTATTTCGCAAGACGAAACGGTGCTTTTTGCAATGTAAAGAAATGGCCCTTAAATATAAATCCCTGATATCCAATATTTTATAAAAACCTCTTATTTTTCGCATATTTGCGCCCGAAGGAAAGTCTGTCAGCAAATACGCGCTTATTTTTCGGGGTATATCGGGAAACCGGGGCAGAAAAAACGAAAACCGGTTACAAATTGAAAGTTGTCTATATCGGCACATCCCGGCTGAAGAAAAACACCGCTTATCCGGGAGCGCAGCAACCGTCGGCATAGAGATGTGTCCATAGCCGAATTTATGATTTACGCAAAACGTTCAGTCGCCTTAGAATCGCTGAACATTATTTTCATCCCCACTGATTTTCTTCTGCCTCTTCTTTCAGACATCGACAAAAGGCAATAAGGCATATCATAAGCGTCAGCCATAATCAGAACTCACGTAAATGTTAAAACAAGTAACAAAATAATGCCCGTGTGCTATTGCCACCTTTATTATATTATGAGGCATCATCCGTCAAATATAACATATTTTTTTTGATGCTATAAAAAATTTAAATTATATTTGCATCACAAAAATATAAATGTTTATATCATGAGCATTAGTAGCAGTAAAGCAAAATACCATATTAAAAAACAGCAATACAAAGATTTGTTTTTCATCTTTTTCGGAATATTGTTATATTCAATAGGATACACAGCATTCATTCTGCCTGAAAAGGTTGTAATGGGAGGCGTTGCCGGTATATCGGCGTTATTATACTACGCTTTCCGCTTTCCGGCCGGTGCGTCAATCTATATTCTCAACGCCACAATGCTTATCATAGCCTTCAAGGCACTCACCAAGCAATTCACCATACGCACAATCATCGGCGTAACGATAATGGCGGTACTTGTCAGTGCGCTGCAACCGCTGTTCCAGGCATTCCCAATCATCACGGCGGGCAAGGATACTTTCATGCATGTGCTCATAGGAGGTGCAATGTCGGGAGCCGGTCTCGGCATAGTGTTCTCGCACAACGGATCGACAGGAGGCACCGACATCATCATCGCACTGCTCAACAAATACTTCCGTATGAGTTTCGGTCGGGCAATGCAGTTCATCGATATCACCATCATCAGTTCGTCATACATACTGTTCCACAGCTCTGAGAAGATTGTTTACGGTATTGCCTTCACTCTTGTGGCAAGCTTTGTATGCGACTACGTAATAAACGGAGCGCGCCAGACAGTGCAGTTCATCATCATATCAAAAGAATATGACAAGATTGCCGACGTAATCAACCAGAAACTCCATCGCGGTGTAACGGCAATAACAGGAAAGGGATGGTACTCTAAACAAGAGGTTGATATTCTGATTGTTCTGGCACGTAAATACGAGACACAGGATCTCTTCAATTACATTAAAAGCATAGATCCGGATGCCCTCGTCTCGCAATCGTTCTGTCACGGAGTATTCGGTGAGGGATTCGACAAGATAAAATAAACATCTCAAAATATAAAAAAGAAGCAGGGCAAATGTCCTGCTTCTTTTTTTATACATATATCATCTGTCTCTATTCTTGGAATGTCCGCCACGACAGACGACCGTCATGGCCGGACATCACACGGCTCACAGCTCCCCTTTTGTCAGCTCGGCATACGCCTTCTGATACTGGTTCTCAAGCTGCATCTGCGTCTGCAGGTTCTTATAAATGGCGTCAGCCTCAACATAATATTCTATTATTGAAAGCTCACCGCCCTCGACAGCCTTACGCAGAAGGTCGAGCGTGGAATTTAGCAACGCAGTGTCGTATGTATCGGCAGCCTTGCGCAGCTGTTTCATCTCGTTCACCTTAGAGCGCACATTGTTCTCAGTCTGCACCTTCACATTATCAAGCTGCAACGTGGATTCCTGCAGTTTGGCCTTGGCCGACTTCAGTTTGTTACGTCCGGAGAACAAAGGGAACGAAGCGCCAACCATGAAACCGTTGCTGGCATCCGATCCATCGGTATTGCGTCTGTAACCAACCTCGAACTTGGGAAGCCAGTTCTGCTTGTTCACCTTAACATTCTGTTCGGACGCCAATACGTCCGCACGCGCCGAACGCAGCGTAAGTTCAGAAGCCACAGCCTTGTCATAAAGAGCCTCATAATCCACGACATCCTGACTTGCAGGATAATCCTTCTGGTCAAACTCAAGCGGCATGTTACCGTTCAAGGCCAGAAGCGACTGCAATGCCGTCTGATGAGCCGCCTCGTTCTGTGTCACCTCAGTCTGCACATTCATACGGTCCATCTTCACTTTGTTCAACTCCAATATGGTGGCATCGCCGTTCTTCATTCTCGTCTCATATATGGCGAGCAGTTCCTCGGCGTTCTTACGGCGCTTCTCGAGCAGCTCGTGCTCCTGATTGAGCAGTATAAGGTCGAGACACAACTGCTTTGCCGAGAGCAGGATGTTGCATCGCGAAGCCAGATAGTCGAGGTTCACGACATCTTTCTGGAGCTTTCCCGACTTGCTGCGAGCAGCATATAGCGTCGGAAAATCAAATCCCTGCTTCACCACGAGTTCAGAGCTTGCCACTCCACTCACGCCTTTTGCGAAAAACGGACTGTACTCAATGCTCGGGTCACTCAGATTATTCTGGGCATCAATATCAAGAGCCTGCGCCTTGCCGCGTTCGTTCATGGCCTGCAGCTCCTTATTGTTCTGCTCCACACTTTTCAGTATATCGTTTATGCTCTGTGCACCGGCATTCATTCCGAATGCCAGTGCCGCAGCAAATATAATAGTAGTCTTCATCATCATTTGGTTTTATTTCGTTTCATCTTTTCTTCCTTTCCCTGCATCCACTCATACACAACAGGCAATATGAATGCGTTGAGGAAAGTGGATGTAAGCAGTCCGCCCAATATCACTTTTGCCATAGGACTCTGAATCTCATTGCCCGGCAGGTCGCCTTTCAATGCCAAAGGCACAAGCGCAAGGGCCGACGAAAGAGCTGTCATGAGTATAGGATTAAGACGGTCGAGCGAACCATGCATGACACTCTCGCGTACCGAAAGTCCGTCTTCGTTGCGCAATGTGTTATATCGGGTTATGAGCAACATTCCGTTACGCGTGGCGATACCGAACAGCGATATGAATCCAATGATGGCAGGAATGCTCACCTCACCCGTTGTAAACACAAGAGCGAACACTCCGCCAATGAGCGCAAGCGGCAGGTTAAGCATTATCACGCCACTCTCAAACGTATTCTTGAACTGCATGTAGAGCAACAGGAATATAACAACAATGCTCATCAGCGATGTTATCATCAGCGTACGGCTGGCTGACTGCTCGCTTTCGAACTGTCCACCATACTCTATATGATAACCTTCCGGCAGCTTTATCTGACTGTCAATCCGTTTCTGTATGTCGTTCACTACGCTGCGAAGGTCGCGTCCACTCGTGTTGGCAGATATCACGATCTTACGTTTCACGTTCTCACGGTTGATTGTGTTCGGACCCTTGGATGATTCCACATCAGCCACCTCGGAGAGCGGAATGCGCTGTCCGTCGGCCGTGTCTATCATCATGTCCTCTATGCGTTCCATGGTCTTGCGGTCGTCCTCATCCACGCGAACCACAAGGTTGAAGCTCTTGCCGCTCTCATATACCTGCGAGACTGTCTCTCCGGCCATGCACACCGACACGAACTGCGCGAACTCAGGAAGCGTTATTCCGTACTTGCGCAGCATGTCACGTCGTGGCACTATCTTCAGTTCAGGACGCTCAATCTGCTGTTCCACGTTCAGGTCGGCTATACCTTCAACCGGTTCAATGGCCTCCTTTATCTCGTTACCGATAAGGAACATGCGGTTCAGATCGTCGCCGAACAGCTTTATGGCTATGTTTGCCTGCGTACCACTAAGCATCGCATCGATGCGGTGACTGATAGGCTGACCTATCTCTACGTTCACACCCGTGAGCACAGACAGCTTCTTTCGCACGTCGGCAAGCAGCTCGGCATGAGAGCGATCCTTCAGTTCGAACGGCGCCTCTATCTCCGAAACGTTCACTCCGAGAGCGTGTTCGTCGAGCTCGGCACGACCGGTCTTGCGAGCAACGGTCTTTATCTCAGGTATCGATAGCAGAAGTTTCTCTGCGCGACGGCCTATCTTGTCAGACTCCTCGAGCGATATTCCGGGCAACGAACTGATGTTAATCGTGAACGAACCCTCGTTGAATCCCGGGAGGAAACTATGTCCGAGCGTGAAGAAGAAGCCTATGGCCAGCAATAGCAGAGCAGCTGTACCGCCCACCACTTCCTTCTTATGGCCGAGCACCCACAGCAAAGCTATCTCGTAATACTTACGCAACCACACTGCGAGGAATGCCTCTTTAGGCAGTCCGTCACTGCCCTTGCGGCCGCCAAGCAAATAGCTGCACAATACCGGAGTAAGCGTAAGAGCGACAACGGTGGATGCAAACAGCGACACGATGAACGCTATACCAAGCGGTATAAGCATCTTGCCCTCCATACCGCTAAGGAAGAACAGCGGCACAAAGCTTATAACTATTATAATGGTGGAATTGAGGATAGGCATACGCACCTCGCGCGAAGCATTGAACACCACGTCGAGCACTGGCTTGCGCTCCTCACGCGGCAGCATGCGGTTCTGGCGCAGATGCTTCCACACATTCTCCACATCCACTATGGCATCGTCCACAAGCGAGCCGATGGCAATGGCCATACCTCCGAGACTCATGGTGTTGATGCTCAGTCCCATGTAATGGAGTACGAGCAGCGTTATGAGCAACGACAGCGGCAGAGTGACAAGCGATATGACCGTCGTACGCACGTTGGCAAGGAACAGGAAGAGTACAATCACAACAAAGACAGCACCCTCGATGAGCGACTCCTGCACGTTGTCGATAGAACTGTTGATGAAGTTTGACTGTCTGAATATGTCGGTCGACACATGCACATCCGCCGGCATGTTCTTTTTCAGATCCTTCACGGCCTCCTCAAGTTTCTCGGTCAGCTCTATCGTTCCGGTGTTAGGCTGTTTCGTCACGGTGAGCAGCACAGCCGGCTTACCTTTTACCGAAGCCACTCCCAGCTTGGGTTGCTGAGCTCCTATCCTTACATCAGCCACATCGGACAGTGTCACCGTGGTGCCCGATGAAGTTCTCAGAGCAGCCTGTGCCAGCTTGTCAACATCGTCAGACGAAACCATTCCGCGCACTATATATTCGTTGCCATACTGATATATCACGCCTCCGCTGGTGTTCTGGTTCATTCCGCGCGTTGCGGCCATCACCTCCGAAAGGCTCACTCCGTAGTGTTTCATGCGGTCGGGATGTATCAGTATCTGATATTCCTTTATGTCGCCGCCAAGCACAGCCACCTGTGCCACGCCGCCGGTAGAGAGCAACCGCGGACGAACGGTCCAGTCGGCGATTGTACGAAGGTCGAGCATCGAAGTGCTGTCTGCCGTAAGTCCCACTATGAGCACCTCACCGAGAATGGACGATTGCGGTCCGAGCACCGGTTGGCTCACGTTGTCAGGCAGGCTTCCGCTCACCGTAGACAGTTTCTCAGACACTATCTGTCGGTCCAGATAGATGTCGGTGTTCCAGTCGAACTCTACCCATACCACAGAGAAACCGGTAGTGGATGACGAGCGCACCCTGCGCACATTTGTCGCACCATTGACGGCCGTCTCTATAGGAAAAGTTACGAGCCGTTCTACCTCCTCGGCCGCCATACCGCCTGCCTCGGTCATGATGACCACCGTAGGAGCGTTCAGGTCGGGGAACACATCAACCTCAGTATGAAAGGCCATGTACAAGCCTCCCACCATGAGCAGCACAGACGCAACAAGAACCATCAGTCGGTTCTGCAGCGAAAAATGTATTATCTTGTTCAGCATTTATTCTCCTTTTTAGTTTATGTCAATGTGAATGAGTGTGGGGAGGTATGGCGTTGGTAGCCGATGCCAGCTTCACTTCTATGGCACCCTTTGTAACCACCGTCTCGCCCGGCTTTATTCCACTGAGTATTTCCCTGCGTGCGCCGTCGCTCGCACCCGTGCGCACCTCGCGTTTCTCATAACATTCGGCATCTGTGCGCACATAAACATATTTTGCGCCTTCCTCTTCGGTAAGTGCCGACTCAGGCACGCTTATCACCCCACTGCGTGTTCCGGTGACCAGATATACCGTGACGGCCATACCCGGCAACAGTCCTGCCGTGGTGTTGAACTCGAATGTCACCGGCACATAAGACGAGCCGGCAGTCGTTGTGCGGCCATAAGCCACGGGGCGTCCGTTGAGCTGCTGCAGGTCGTAGAGCTCGCCACCATACGACGACATGAACCGCGCCGTCTTCACCTGCGACAGTTCCTGCATGTAGCGTCCCGGCACATCGGCTACGAGATAGAGCTTGCGGTTGCGCGTGAGGCTCATCATCGGCTGTCCGGCAGCAACGTAGTCGCCGTTCTTCACGAGACATTCCTTCACATAACCAGTGATTGGTGCCGTAACAGCCACGCCCGACTTGCCCTTTGATGCAGCAAGAGCCTTCTGGGCAATACGCGCCATGTCGTAGTTTTCCTTTATGGCGTTGAATTCCTTTTCTGATATTATCTTGTCTTTCACGAGTTTCTGCGCACGCTCATACTCGCGCCTTGCCGTGGCATAAGCCACTCCGGCACGGTCGGCAGGATCGCCGTCCTGCATGTGCTCCGACGAGATGCTGAACAAAGCCTGTCCGCGTCCAACCCTGGCACCTTCGGGCATCGCTCTTACCATTCTCACTATACCCGACATGGTGGCCACCACCGAGGCCTCGTCGCCCGACGCGCTCTGCAGGCTGCCGCTTGTCTGTATTACGGTCTGGAAGTCGCCCGGCTTTATCACCTCAGCCACCACTCCGGCAGCCTTAGCCTTCTCTACAGGCAGCACAATCTCGCCTGCATGGGCTTCTTCCTTACCCGATTTTCCACTTTCCATGTGTTCTTCTTCTGCATGGACGTCTTCATCATGGTCGCCGGATTTGCCGTTATGGCACGAAACAAAAACCATAAGTCCCATAACGCCGGCAATCAATATTCTTTTTTTCATAACGTTTTTAGGTTATTATTTTTTGTATATTCAAAATGATATGCAAATATACATATTATAACATGCAACTTTGTTGCAAACTTCATCGCCCGCCCCAGACAGTCGTCGGAGTATCGTAATATGCGGAATATCATGGAATACACTATGAAAGATTATGGAAGCGCAGACGCAGCAATATCCGTGTCAGATTGTCGATAATATGCTAACGGATGTTAAATAATTAACATTCTGAAATTCTCAAACCAGAAAACGAAATCCGAAAAAATGGCTTTTTCACGACCGTCAGACTGTGTCCGCAAGCCATAAAAAGACGAAGCATGATGCGAAAGAGCCCATTTTGCACTCCGATAAGCACCATTTCAGGAGGCGAAAAAGCCTATATCGGGACCTGAAATGGGCCATTTCGCAATGCGATTAAGCCCATATTGGAAAGCCGGGACAAGGGCTTCACATCATATATTACATTCAACTCATTAATAATCAGCAATTTAAGCATATCCGCCGAAAACTCGCGGAATTTCCGTCAGAAACCCTTCCGGCCGCAAAAACGCGAAAAATCAGGCGGTTTTTCACCCTTATTTTTAACACACGCGCCGCCAAACGAGCACGCGAATTACAGATATTTAACAGCCGGCGCTCAGCGTTATACTCATCACCTATATATACAATGTGTAAAACAACAGCCCTTTCCATTATGTCATTTTGTCATCAAGTATATGTCATTTTGTCATCAACTCACACAGGGCACGCATTTTGTGTTTACTGAAAGCGGAAAACATTAGAAAACAAAAACAAGAAAGGAGAATCTAAAACATGACATTCGACAAATTCACAATCAAAGCGCAAGAGGCTGTTCAGGAAGCCGTGAACACGGCGAGCCGCAACGGACAGCAGACCATTGAGCCGGTGCATCTGCTGAAAGGTGTCATGACGAAAGCCAAGGATGTGTCTTCATACATATTCCAGAAATTAGGAGCTAACGCCAACCAGATAGAAACCGTGCTCGACAGCGAAATTGCGCGTCTGCCGAAAGTACAGGGCGGACAGCCTTATCTCAGCAACGACGCATCGAACGTGCTGCAGAAAGCCACAGACATCTCGCAGAAAATGGGCGACGAGTTCGTAAGCGTAGAACCGCTGTTGCTGGCTCTGCTCACTGTCAACTCCACAGCATCGCGCATTCTTAAGGATGCCGGACTGAACGAGAACGACGTGCGCAAGGCCATTGACAGTCTGCGCCAGGGACAGAAAGTACAGTCGCAGTCGGCCGACGAGAATTATCAGTCGCTCGAGAAATACGCCAAGAACCTTGTTGAGGAGGCCCGTCAGGGAAAGCTCGATCCTGTGATTGGACGTGACGAAGAGATAAGACGTGTGCTCCAGATACTTTCAAGGCGTACGAAGAACAACCCTATTCTTATAGGTGAACCGGGAACAGGTAAGACCGCCATCGTCGAAGGTCTGGCCGAACGTATAGTCCGCGGCGATGTGCCCGAGAACCTGAAAGACAAGCAGCTCTACTCTCTCGACATGGGTGCGCTGGTTGCCGGAGCCAAATACAAAGGCGAGTTCGAGGAGCGTCTGAAGAGCGTCATAAAGGAAGTGACCAACAGCAACGGCCGCATAATCCTCTTCATCGATGAGATACACACCCTTGTCGGTGCTGGAGGCGGTGAGGGTGCCATGGACGCTGCCAACATTCTGAAACCTGCCCTTGCACGTGGTGAGCTGCGTAGCATAGGTGCCACGACTCTCAACGAGTATCAGAAATACTTCGAGAAGGATAAGGCTCTTGAGCGTCGTTTCCAGACCGTCATGGTGGACGAGCCTGACGAGCTGAGCGCGATAAGCATCCTGCGTGGTCTGAAGGAACGCTACGAGAACCATCACAAAGTACGTATTCAGGATGATGCCTGCATAGCTGCCGTGAAACTTTCGGAGCGTTACATCTCCGACCGTTTCCTGCCTGATAAGGCCATCGACCTTATGGATGAGGCAGCAGCGAAGTTGCGTATGGAGCGCGACTCTGTTCCTGAGGAGCTCGACGAGATAACACGTAAGCTGAAACAGCTCGAGATTGAGCGTGAGGCCATCAAACGTGAGAACGACCAACCGAAGATAGAACAGCTCGACAAGGAAATAGCCGAACTGAGAGACCAGGAAAAGACGTTCCGCGCAAAATGGGAAAGCGAGAAAGCTCTTGTCAACAAGATACAGCAAGACAAGCAGCAGATGGAGCAACTCAAGTTCGAGGCCGAGCGTGCCGAGCGTGAAGGCAACTACGAGCGTGTGGCTGAGATACGCTACAGCAGCCTGCCTAACCTCGAGAACGACATAAAGAGCATACAGACTCAGCTGCGCAGCACGCAGGACGGCAAGGCAATGATACGCGAGGAGGTTACTGCCGACGACATAGCCGAGGTGGTAAGCCGCTGGACGGGAATACCTGTTACACGTATGATGCAGAGCGAACGCGAGAAACTTCTGCACCTTGAGGAGGAACTCCACAAGCGTGTGATAGGTCAGGAGGAGGCCATAACGGCTGTGAGCGACGCCGTACGTCGTAGCCGTGCAGGACTTCAGGACCCGAAACGTCCTATCGCATCGTTCATCTTCCTCGGTACGACAGGTGTAGGAAAGACCGAGCTTGCAAAGGCTTTGGCTGAATATCTGTTCAACGACGAGACGATGATGACACGTATCGATATGAGTGAGTATCAGGAGAAGTTCAGCGTGTCAAGGCTCATCGGTGCACCTCCGGGATACGTAGGATACGACGAGGGCGGACAGCTCACCGAGGCTGTAAGGCGCAAACCTTACTCGGTTGTGCTCTTCGATGAGATAGAGAAGGCTCATCCTGATGTGTTCAACATCTTGCTGCAAGTGCTCGACGACGGTCGTCTGACCGATAACAAGGGCAGAACAGTGAACTTCAAGAACACCATCATCATCATGACGTCTAACCTCGGCAGCCAGCTCATACGCGAAGACCTGGAGAAGCATGGTGGAAAACTCGACAGCAACGAGCTCGCTCAGCTCAATAGTCAGCTGATGACTTTGCTGAAGAAGACCATACGTCCGGAGTTCCTCAACCGTATCGACGACACCATCATGTTCCTGCCGCTTACAAAGGAGCAGATAGCCGGAGTGGTAAAGCTGCAGATGAACGCCGTGAAGAAGATGCTCGAACCGCAAGGATTCACCCTCGAATACACCGACGCAGCCATCGACTGGCTGGCCAACGCAGGCTACGATCCGGAGTTCGGCGCACGTCCTGTCAAGAGGGCTATTCAGGACTACGTGCTCAACGATCTTTCGAAGAAGTTGCTTGCTGAGGAGGTAAGCCGCGAGAAACCGATCATCATCGATGCGAACGGCGCCGGACTGGTATTCAGAAACTAATTGGAAATAAACTTTGAGAAGAACTGAATGATGACAAGGGTCATAGGCTTTTAAGGCTTATGGCCCTTGTTTTTTATGTATTTACCACATCGGCACGGCTTTTTGTCTCATTCATCACAGCCTGAACGGCAGTCAGAAAGCCTTGTATTAATATAGTATAAGCCTTGTATTAATATAGGACTTATGCTGAATGACCGCATTGTCCGAAGTATTTCGTTATACGACTACGCCCATATTCCAGCCGGACCGACGTAATATGATTTGCCTCTAAAATTCCAAGTGCTCGTAAAGTATGCGGAAACCGATGAGCAACAATATGATGCCTCCCACGAGCTCTGGCTTCAGACGTTTCACGATAGACTTGCCGAACACCACGCCCAAAGTGTATCCGAGAAGCGACATAACAAACGAACATGCTCCTATGATTATAAGTGGGACGGACAACTGCTGCATGTTCTTATAGCCAAGACACGCAAACGAGATGCCGACGGCAAGAGCGTCGATGCTCGTTGCCACGGCGAAAAGCAGCTGACTGCCTATATTCGTCGGATCAAAATGCTGTTCTTCCTCATTCCCGAATGAGTCTTTTATCATCTTGCCGCCAAGAAACGCAAGCAAGACAAAGGCTATCCAATGATCCACAGACTCGATGTAGCTGCTGAAATAGCTTGTTGCCAGCCACCCGATAAACGGCATAAGAGCCTGAAACAATCCGAAAAGAACAGCCAAGCGCAGCATGACCGACAGAACGTAACGGCGGACAATTACTCCGCTGACTATGGAAACAGTGAAACAGTCCATGGCTAACGCCAGGGCGAGAAAGAAAATGTCTAAAAGACTCATTGTATCTGATAAATTATTATGTATTGTCTTCGCGGACGCACGAAGATAGGGGTGCAACTGTGTTTTGTGCATGCAAAGGTAACAAAATTATCCCATTCGGATAATGACATGGCTGAAAAGTTGGGACAATTATTGATTGACAGACCGACAAAAAATGTTTTATCCGAGGCTTAAGCATGTAAATGTCGCACACCGTATGGACATTGCGACAACATGACGGACGCAGTTCCGATGATTTTATCAGAGGTAAATAAAATAACACGAAGGTTGGTTCGTTATAAAATTATACAATTATATATTGTTTGTGTGCCCGCCTTGAGATGGCAGACAGCACGGCACATGAGCTTCAGACAATGCTGTCCATCCGTCAAAACACGACAGAAGAGGAGAATTAGGATGGCTTTTGACTTCATGAAAAATGAAAGACTTGATCTGAAAACATAACTAAAACTGAACGATATGATAAAAGAGATTCTGGATTTCAACAAACAATTTGTTGCCGAAAAGAAGTATGAGAAGTATATCACGAGCAAGTATCCCGATAAGAAACTCGCGATTGTATCGTGCATGGACACACGTCTCACCGAGCTGCTGCCAGCCGCTCTCGGACTGAAAAACGGTGATGCGAAACTGATAAAGAATGCCGGCGCAACAATACTTAGTCCGTTCGACAGCACAATACGCAGTCTGCTCGTGGCAATATACGAGCTTGGAGTGACAGACGTAATGGTAATCGCGCACACAAACTGCGGCGCATGCCACATGAACGGAAAGGAAATGACGGAACTGATGATGCAGCGCGGCATTAAGAAAGAGACTCTCGAGACACTGCGTCACAGCGGAATAGACCTCGATAATTGGCTTGAAGGATTCCACGACACAGAAGAATCGGTGAGAAAGACCACCGCATGCATAGCCAACCATCCGCTCATTCCGAGCGACGTGACCATTCACGGATACATCATCGACTCGACAACCGGCGAACTGAATGAGGTTGTCTGATACGACAAAAAGAGAATACTGATAAACATAATGCAGCCGGTGACAGGTTATTCATCTTATCACCGGCTGCATATTTTTTATTTTATGATTACTGTATAAGGTTTCGCCTTACGGCAATAAGCATGTAAGGCGAAACCGCTAACAGTCATTCATCACTTCACATACTTCTTTCCATTGACAATGTATATGCCATGACCGAGGCTGTTGATGTCGCGTCCGAGATAGCGTCCGTCGATGCTGTACACACGGTTGTCAGCCTTCTTAGTTACGTCGGTCACTACTTTATCTATTCCGTCGGTCTCCGGGACGTACACTCTTACGTCGTCTATGAAGAAACGTTTGGCAGCAATGAACTCCAGCAAGCCTGTTCCGACAGTCTCAAGAGGTATGGTTATTGTACTCCACTTGCCTTCGTCAAAGGTGTATGTACCGAGATTTGTGCCTCCGAAGTATATGTCGAGCGTGTTGTCATCGCCACTCCAAGGAGCCGCAACGATGGTAAGCACTGCTCCACTCTGCACTTCAAACTCAGGAGAAGTCACAATACCGGCATTCTTACTGTTACCGATACGCATACATTCGTCACCACCATAAAGATTGTTTCCGGTCCAACCGGCCACATCACTTACCAGTGCAGAAGATGCAATCGAGCCACTCCACAGTCCGTCATTACCGCCGGTGCCGTTACATTCATTGAATGTCTCGTGGAAGAATTCGGTTTCTGTCGGAGTGACATCAGACGGTTCGTCTCCCAACTTGAACTTAAACGACACAGTTCCGTCATCGTTTCGTGTGATGCCATACACCGTCTTGTTCATCAACTTGCTGCCATCTGTATTCGTATTATAGAGAATGGCTTTTGGAGTTGATGTATTGCTGAGACTGTTGTTATCTTCATAAGGATAAGGATCGCCGGCAAGATCGTCTGCGTCAAGGCCTCCCCCGTAATTGTACATACCATCCGAATTATCGGCATGGAATATCGTACAGCGCTGACGCGACGCACTTGTGTTCACCGTATTGTTGTTCCATACAGTCTTATTATAATCCACATGCATTATAAGAAGGCCGTCACCATATTGTGCTGCATCCCATCCCGTGCGCTGACGGTTCTCCAGAATGTAGAACTCATCCTTGTGATTGTCATTATATATAATGTATGCATCGCCGCCTTCGCTTGTAGGTTTCAGGTTGTTCACCTCCGTTTCTTCTGTCAGCTCGACAGGAGTGAGCCATCCGGCAACCCATTTTTCGTATGCAGTATATCCTGAAGGCACGAAGCTATCGCCATTGTAATTGCCGTAATCCATCAAGTCCCATGCCGACATACCGAAGTTATGACGGTTAGCATCATAAATATCAGGATAGCCAAGACAATGAGAGAACTCATGGCAGAAGGAACCTATACCGTCAACAACGTCAGGATAGCCGGGCGAATTATAATCTTTCGTCATCTCACAACTGCACGCATAAGTATTTACCATGACTCCGTCGAGTGTCAGAGGACGACCATAGTCGCTGCTATACAGATTCCACATGTGCGGCCATACGGTATTCTCACCACCACCTGAAGCCTCACCAAGTCCGGCATAAAGAACGAACACCTGGTCCACCATGCCGTCTCCGGCCCAGTCATAGTCAGCGAAATTAACCAGACTATCTACTGCAAGACATGCCTCAGCCACCATTTCACCGGGATGAGCATCGCCAGACCAGTTGTTCTGACCGTAATAAGAATAAGTTTTCGTAAGCGTAACAGGACCCACTACGTCGAAGTCGAGTTCGAACATTCCGTTGCTCTGATCTTTGAAATAGTCGCTCACGCTACCGCGGAAACCGTCGTCTGTAGTGAAACCCGGTTCGTTTGCCACTCTCTGATAAAAAGCATTGTCATGATTGCTTTGGAATTTCTTGTTAGAGAACTGCACAAGTATGATCAATCCTTTCTTCTTTCCGGAAAACACATTGCCTACTCCTCCGACACGTTTCGGAGCCTGCTGTCTGATCACAGCGTTCATTTTGCTGCGACGCTGAGCCGCACGGCTGTTCAGCAAAGTCATATCCGCCTCACGATAAAGACCGTCTTCACCGGCAATATACTTTTTTCCATCATCCGTAACAAAATAATGCATGGTTTCATCACCCACCAGTTGTGCCGTCACCTCCGTGCCGTCGACTAGTTTAAGCGTCTTAACAACTCCCCGCTTTGCAGGAACTGCATAAGAAGCCATAACAAAAGCTGCCATAAAGACAGCCAAAAACAATCTCTTCATCTATAAAATAATATTTAGTAATTATCAATATTCAATAATATCAAAAAGAGCATGCAAATATAACAAAATTATTTTTATTCGAGCAAAAAGCTGAAAAATGTCATTGATTTATTGGCATTTATATCAAATTGGAGTACCTTTGTACAGTGAATGAGACATAAATACATTTATGCCATTCTGATATACACTATGCGGCAAACGTAGGAAAAGAATATAATAAATCATACAAATAAGATTATGACAGAAAAAGAAAAAGAAACAGTTAGTCTGCCGGAGAACGCGTTCAGAGAACTGAAGGACGGTGAGAGCTACCGTCCGATAATGGATCCTAAGAGGCAATATCCGGAAGTAAACGCATGGTCTGTGACATGGGGAATACTGATGGCAATAGTATTTTCGGCCGCAGCCGCTTATTTAGGACTGCGTGTCGGTCAGGTGTTCGAGGCAGCCATACCTATCGCAATCATCGCGGTCGGTGTGTCAACGGCAGCAAAGCGCCACAATCCTTTAGGCGAAAACGTGATCATACAGAGCATCGGCGCATGCTCGGGAGCCGTTGTTGCCGGCGCCATATTCACCCTTCCGGCCATTTACATCCTGCAAGCCAAGTATCCGGAGATGAGTGCTTCGTTCCTCAAAGTGTTCATATCGTCGCTCCTCGGAGGTATAATCGGAATTCTGTTCCTCATTCCTTTCCGCAAATATTTCGTAAGCGACATGCACGGAAAGTATCCTTTCCCCGAGGCAACTGCCACAACCCAGGTATTGGTTAGCGGTGCCAAGGGCGGCAACCAGGCCAAACCGCTGCTCTTCGCGGGTCTCGTGGGCGGACTGTACGACTTCATCGTTGCCACGTTCGGACTGTGGAACGAGAACTTCACAACACGTATCGTAGGCTTTGGAGAGACGATAGCCGAGAAAGCGAAGCTCGTCTTCAAGGTCAACACCGGCGCCGCAGTATTCGGACTCGGTTATATCGTGGGTCTTAAATATTCGCTTATAATCTGCATCGGTTCGTTTGCTGTGTGGTGGGTCATCATTCCTCTGATGTCAGTCATCTTCCACGACCAGGTTCTGAACACATGGAATCCTGCCATAACCCAGACAGTGGGCAGCATGAGTCCAGAGACAATATTCAATGAATACGGCAAGAGCATAGGTATCGGAGGCATAGCCATGGCCGGCCTTATAGGTATAATAAAGTCGTGGGACATAATAAAAGGTGCAGTGACACTGGCCGCCAAGGAAATGAAAGGCAAGAGCACAGACGACAAGAAACAGCTCCGCACACAGCGCGACCTGTCATTCAAAGTCATCGCAATAGGCTCAATAGTCACTCTTCTGGTGACATTCATTTTCTTCTGGTTCGGCATCATGGACGGCAACCTTATGTTTGCGGTTGTCGGAATACTGCTTGTGGCAGTCATAGCATTCCTCTTCACCACCGTCGCAGCCAACGCCATAGCAATCGTGGGCAGCAATCCTGTTTCGGGAATGACGCTCATGACGCTCATTCTTGCGTCGGTTGTCATGGTGGCAGTAGGTCTTAGAGGTGTCAGCGGAATGGTTGCCGCGCTCATAATGGGCGGCGTTGTCTGCACGGCATTGTCAATGTCGGGCTGCTTCATCACCGACCTCAAAATAGGTTACTGGCTCGGAACTACACCAAAGAAGCAGGAGTCGTGGAAGTTCCTCGGCACACTTGTATCGGCAGCGACCGTAGGCGGCGTGATGATATTGCTCAACAACACTTACGGATTCTCCAGCGGTCAGCTCGCAGCTCCGCAGGCCAACGCCATGGCAGCCGTGATAGATCCGCTCATGAACGGCATCGAGGCACCGTGGATTCTCTATATCATCGGTGCGATAATCGCCATTGTACTCACTCTCTTCAAGGTTCCGGCCATAGCATTCGCACTTGGAATGTTCATCCCGATAGAGCTTAACACTCCGCTGCTTGTAGGTGGTATCGTAAGCTGGTACGTGACATCACGCTCCAAGGATCAGGAAGTGAACAACAAGCGCGGCGAGAAAGGCACGCTCATTGCCAGCGGATTCATTGCCGGCGGCGCGCTGATGGGAGTACTGAGTGCTCTGTTACGCTATCTGGAATTCAACCCGATTAACGAGAAATGGCTCGCCAATCCGCTGTCTGAAGTATGCTCTCTCATTGCATACGCACTGTTGATAACTTACTTCATCAAGGCATCAAAGACGAAATAACATTTCAACAAGACACATAAAACGGCCCGGCAGGCATACGTCGACAGCATCGCAACGATGCAGAAAAGACGCTCCTGCCGGGCCGCTCTGTATATATTGACTTCCGACACGGGGAAAGCATCACAACAATAAAGCACTTACAGACATTCGGTACGGACACACGTTAAAACCGTACATAATGATATCACGGAAGTATTTTTGGCTTAATGGAAATTACGAGTGGAGCGGTTATAATAAAAACAGCGGGGTAAACCCAAATCGATCATTAGACCGCATACGGTTTTATATATTTTATGCATTCATGCTTTCAGCCGTCTTTCTGTTTTCTATTGGCCTCTTTTCGTTCGATTTTTCTTGACATAGCCCTCTATGCCTGCAAAAAATACAACGAAAATAAGCTCAATATAAAGCAAAAATACTGACTGAAATCTAATGACCGATTCGGGTTAACTTCCGGATAAGCATTGTTTTCTTCTGTTCAGATGAAAACGATATAAACCACTTTCAAATTGTAACCGGATTCTTATTTTTCGGTCTGAGTTTCCCGATATACCCCAAAAAATAAGCGAGTATTTGCGAATGGTCATTCCTTTAGTCGCAAATACGCGAATTATAAGAGGCTTACATAAAACACTGAATATCAATGATTTATGTTTAACGAGCATTTTATCGTCTTGCGAAAAGCACCATTTTGGCTTACGAAATGGCCCATTTTATGGGATGAAAAGCACCATATCGCACCACAATATAGGCTTTATCGGACTGCGAAATGGGCTTTATCAGAAAACAAGATAAGTATTTTCGGACTACGTTACGGGGTATATGAAGCTGTCGTTCGGGCTGAAATAGCCTCCATAAGGCGTGATTTAACATCCATTCACACCTCTTTCGCGAAAATATTTTGTCAAAATTATGTCAAGAAAAATCGTAAGTTCGTTTTCTGAGTTTCCTCCAAAAATATGATGAAACTGTGTTTTCATCCGACATGACCGCCCATTCCATATTATATTATAACAAAATCCTTATTATAACAAAAAACGGTACACAACATCGTGCACCGTTCATAATCATAACGTCATATTCTCAGTCGAACAACTTCTGTAGCGGTATCATGAAACGTGTGAGATACTGCCTGTGCTCTTCGTTATGATAGTCGCGCCGCGTAGTGCAGTAAGAGACATAAAGCCTGCGTTTGGCGCGCGATATCGCGACATAGAACTTCCTCGCGTCCTCCTCCATCATCGCCCTATCGTTCAGACTGAAGAAATTTGGGATTCTTCCTTCTATCGCGTCGAACACAATCACGTTGTCAAACTCCAGTCCTTTCGCCTTGTGTATGGTGGTCACGAAGATGCGTTCCTTCAGACTTGCACTGTTGCATAGGTCGGCTTCCTTAAAGGTGTTTATCTCCATCATATACCGCCCGAGCTGTTCGGCAAGCGAGGGATATTCGGAAGCGTCGATGACATCAGTCGAAAGAAAACCCACGATATAGTCGATGTTCCTTACAGGAAGTATTGTTCCGTTATCAACAAGATTATCATAAAAATGCAACATCTCGCCGACAAGCACCGGACGGTCTCCGTTCCGTCCACGGTCGTACATCGTATGCCTTGCCCTGCGATAAAACTCCGCATAGCGGCGACGCAGTGCCGAGACATAGTCGGCCACCCGACGGTCGTTAAGAAAGCGCCGCTGCTCCTCTATCATTGTGCGCGCCTTACCGTAGCAATGGTTCACGACACTGCACGTGGCCGCCACATCCTCATCGGCAAGATGTGAGTTGCTGCCTTCCAGACCGAGCACCGCAAGCAGATACTTCAGCTTGTGCTCCTTCAGTTCTGGTTCAAGCAACCTCACGAGTCTGAGCGAGTCGAGATAGCGCGGACAGCGTTTGCGAAGCTCCACTCCACTGCCACAGCGTTTCAGATTGTTCTCAAGGATATTGTAGTCGTAGTCGGCGTTGTGGCCGAGGAGTACGCTGTCGCCCACATAATCCATAAACCTGAGCAGCGCTTCCTTTCTGTCGAGCAGTTCGTGGTGGCGCATCTCTTCTATAATAGGATTCTCCACATCGCCCAGCATGCGCGGTATCTCCCTGTCGGTGGCGATGAACAGCGACAAGGCAGAACCTTCCACAATCTTTCCATGGCGCATTTTCACGGCAGCAATCTGCACTATATCGTCTTCAAAGACATTGAGCCCGGTGGTCTCTGTGTCGAATATCACAATATCAGAATTGTCGTAAACCGATACGAATTCCTGCAGATACGTGCCGTCGGCGTCGTATTCCACGAGGTCGGCAGGCGATATGGCACGGTCGAGAAGAGCACGGACAAACCTACGCGCAGTGGAATTCTGGGCGAACACTTTCAGCAGCCGCGCCCACGCTATGAAGTTATTGCCGTTGGCAAGTATGTTGAGATGAGCAAGCAAAAGCTTCACCTCCGACGACGAGAACAGGTCGGAGCCGGACACCTTGAAATGACTTATCCCGTGCTCCGTGAGCTCCGTACTTATCAGGTCGGCGTCGCGGTTGGCGTTCACAATGACGGCCGTCGTCTGGTCCTCATATTTCAGGAACAGCTTTTCGGCTGTCTCCGCAACGTCTCTCACTTCCGAGTCATAGTTCTCGCTGCTCAATATCTTCAGCTCGTCGCCGCTGCGTTCCACATCAAAACTGTGCGACGGAAGCAGACTGCTGTCTATGCCGAGCACCTGTGAGGCATAAGTGTTGAACACCTTCAGCATATAGGCAGGCGACCTGTGATTGACGTTGAGATGATGAATGTTGCCCTCGCAACGCTTCTTCAACATTCCGAGTGTGTCTATCTTGGCGCCCATGAACGAGAATATGGCCTGCTGCTCGTCACCGAGATACATCACGGCAAGCGGACTGTCACCGCCCAGCTCATCGATTATGGCCAGCTGCAGACGGTTAAGGTCCTGCACCTCGTCCACCTGAATCCACGGATAGCGACGGTATTCGCCGGTGCGGTCAGACGTTAGTGCGTCGTATGTCATCACCAGAAGGTCCTCGAAATCCAACAACCGGTTGGTGCGTTTATACTCTTCATACTGATGAGCGAGCGACATCTTGCGCAACAAGGTCGATATCATTGCCTTCGCACCATAATCGTAACCCTCGCCTTCGGAGGCGTCGCGATAGAACGATGTGTTGTCGTATATATCGGTCATTGCCTTGGCATCGAACGTCATCTGCTGCACCTCGCATATCTTGCGCAGCGCGCTTATGTCCTCCATCTTCAGACATTCGGGATGTATGCGCAGCTCCTTAGGATGGCCGTGCCTTATCTGATACATGAAAACCGACAGCTGCATCACCTCCGCATACTCCCTGCGGCGGCGGTTGTTCACTGTTATGTCATACTCGTCGTCGCCCATTATGCGTGCCAGAATGCTCAGTGCATCCTCATCGTCTATCACAGACGACTCCGCAGCCACAATGCCGTTGGAGAAGAGAAAACGCGAACAGAACCTGTGCACATTGCCCACATACACGTCGGCGGCGCCCTCATCGGTTATGTTTGCACTTATTCTGTCGGCCATGCCTCGTGCCGCACGGTTTGTAAACGTCAGACAAAGCATATCCTCGAAAGCTACTCCTTCGTCGTGAGCCTTGCGTATGCGTTCGGTCAGTATCTGCGTTTTGCCACATCCCGGTGGCGCCAGCACCAGGTGCATGCCACGCTGCGCGTCTATCACCTCCTGCTGACATGCGTCCGGCATCCAGCCTCTCGTATTCTCATTCATATATATACAATAAAAATTCCGGCCGTCACCATCGGGGTGCCGGCCGGAACACGATGCTTAAAGATTGTTTTTCTCTATGTCCTTGAAGTAGCGGTAAGTGCCTATTTTCAATTCATCTGTCGCAGCCTCATCACAAACAATAATGCCGTGACGGTGCATCTGCAGCGCGCTGATTGTCCACATCTGTGTGACAGGACCTTCCACCGCAGCCTGAAGGGCGCGTGTCTTACCGTGTCCGTTGACAAGAATCATCACCTCGCGGGCATCCATCACCGTGCCTACACCCACTGTCAGGGCAAGGCGCGGCACCTTGTTGATGTCGTTGTCAAAGAAACGCGAGTTGGCGACAATGGTGTCGGTGGTAAGTGTCTTGACTCTTGTGCGCGAAACAAGCGAGCTGCCCGGTTCGTTGAAAGCTATGTGACCGTCAGGTCCAATGCCACCGATGAACAGGTCGATACCTCCTGCCTCGGCTATCATCTCCTCATAATGGCGGCACTCTGCCTCCAGATCCTCGGCGTTGCCGTTGAGTATATGGATGTTCTCCTTCGGACAGTCGATATGGTCGAACAGGTTTGTAGCCATGAACGAATGATAACTCTCGGGATGACTTTCGGGCAGTCCTACATACTCGTCCATATTGAAGGTCAGCACATTCTTGAACGATACGCGACCTTCCTTGCACGCCTTCACCAGCGCGGCATACATACCCTTGGGCGACGATCCGGTGGGAAGTCCGAGCACAAACTTGTGGTCGGGCGTAGGATTGAATGCATTGATGCGTTCCACAACATGTTCGGCAGCCCATCTCGACAGCTGCTCATAATCTGGTTCTATAATTACTCTCATGTCAGTTATTTATGTTTTATATTATTTTCTATCAATTGTCAGCCCACGGCGATACGATACGGTCCGGCCACAGATGGCGTGCATAGTTCAGATTGTAAGCATCATACAGATTGAGCAGACGTGTAAGACGCTCCACGAATGCCTTATAATCCTTCTTACCGGCAGTCCACTGCACCTCGCAAAGAGCTGCCATACGCGGCAACACCTGATATTCCGCCTGATTCGGATACTGTATGTATTCAGTCCACAAGTTGGCCTGCACACCCAGAATGTGTTTCTTTGCCTCATCGGAGATGCCTTCGGCGTAAGGTTCAAACGAATAAACCTTCTCCACAGGCAGATATCCTCCACACAGCGTAGGCTCATACTTGGCGTTCTTCTCGTCGGCCTGGTTATAGTCGAAGTAGCAGTGCGATGTCGGCGACATGATGACATCGTGGCCTGCCTCGGCTGCCTTACGTCCGTATTCGGTGTTACGCCAGCTCATGATGGTGGCACTTTGGTCGATGTTTCCGGCCAGTATCTCGTCCCATCCGATGATGCTGCGACCGCGGCTGTTCACGAATTTCTCGATGCGAGAAGTAAAGTATCCCTGTATTGTTTCAGGCTTCAGGTTGTGCTCTGTTGCCACTTTCTGGCATTTCGGACAGTTTGTCCATCTCACTGTAGGCGACTCGTCGCCTCCTATGTGGATTAGTTTAGACGGGAATATCTGCATTATCTCATCAAGCACTCCCTCACAGAACTCATACACTTTCTCGTTACCCAGACACAGCACATCGTTGTATATTCCCCAGCGATGGCCCACCTGATAAGGTCCGCCGGTACAACCGAGGTCGGGATAAGCGGTGAGTGCAGCCACCATATGTCCCGGCATGTCAATTTCCGGCACGACAGTGATATATCTCTGACGTGCATATTCCACTATTTCCCGTGCTTCGTCCTGTGTGTAGAAGCCGCCGTAAGCAATGCTGTCATCAAGCATTGTGTTGAAGCCTATCACCGTTCCGGTGCGCTTCGAGCCGATGGTTGTCAGAAGCGGATATTTCTTTATCTCTATGCGCCAGCCCTGGTCATCGCTCAGATGCCAGTGGAACACATTCATGTTGTGCAGCGCGAGCAGATCGATATAGCGTTTCACAAAACTCAACGGGAAAAAATGGCGCGAACAGTCGAGCATCATACCGCGATGACCGAAGCGTGGGCAGTCCTTTATCTCCACCGCCGGCATGAGTATTCTTGTGGCATTGCCGACAGGCAACGACTTGCGCAGAGTCTGCACACCGTAGAACACACCGCGCGGAGTGCTTCCGGCTATGGTGATGCCCTTCTTATCCACCACAATGGTGTAGGCCTCGTCGCCCTTCACCTTCTTGTCGAGCACGAGACGCATGCCCTTCTTCGCCTTTCCGGGCATTACGTTGAGAGTCATTTCTGTGGCATCAGCCACATACTTTGCGAGAAAACGTGCATTACGTTCCATGTCAACATTTCCTTCAGGATAGCTAATAGTTGCTGACTGGGTCAGTTCAAACGGTTCGTTACCGGTCATTGTCACGCTGTTCGGAAGCGGTACGACATTATAATCTGCCGTCGTAACCGATGCCGCCATACATGGAAGAACGGTACATACTAATAAAACAAAAAAAAGTCTTCTCATAATGTATTTAGTTTTCAGTCATTCTGAATCTCACATCATCACAAACCGTCACATGTTCTGTATTATTAAAGGTGACACAATATGTACATATCCGGCATAGCAATGATGAAACAAACACAAAGATAGAAAAAATATCTTTTGCTGTCAAACAAAAGAAAATATTTCTTCAAATACTGTGACCGTCCCTCATTATACAATATAAATAATGTGTATCGCAAAGAATGTATGTTAAAACTATATCAATTCAAATAGACTTTTACACTAAGTTTCCAATCACTTAGAAAATACAATCACAGATTATATATAACAATTATTATAAACCTCAAAACATCATTATGAAGATCACATATGGAAATATTGGTATTTTGAGATATAAATTTGCATATTTTATAACATTTTATTATTTTTGTACTCAGATTCCTGACATTGCTACATACAAACGCATAAAGTCAGACTATATATATATCAACGACAAAATTAATTATAATCACTATACATTTTATATTATTTAACATTTAATTATGAGAAAATACTTACTACTCACAAAGATTGCCGTAGCGGCAATATCGTTATGGGGAGGGGCATTGTATTCAATGGCTCAAGGTTATCAGGCAACAATCCCGTTCACTGAGACTTTCGACGATGAGACACATTACACACTCGGCGGAGATCTGCCTGACGGATGGCTCGGATGCTCTGGAAATGAAGGAGAGAAAGGCTTCGTAAAGACCGAATTCTATGACAACGGACTGAAACCGTACTCTGGAGACTACTATGTGTCAAGTGAAGCAAACACAATAAATCACAGAAATGACTTCCTTTACACTCCTCTGATGGCAATGCAGGGAGGAAAGGAATACACTGTTTCATTTTATATGTATGCGACCAGCTACAACACAGGACGCCAGCCTTCATTTGAAATTACGGCAGGAACGGCACAGACAGCCGATGCACAGACTACCATAATTTCAGAAACCCAATATATAACATTCACAGACTGGACTCTTGTGGAAGCAACTTTCACTCCTGAAACAGACGGAGAATACAGCATAGCACTACATGCAACGGCTCCGATAACAGGCTCTGGAATTATATTGGTTGATGACTTCTCTATAACGGCAGAAGAAACCCCGGAGCCTCCGGTTGTAGAATGGACCGCATCAATCCCTTACGCTGAAAACTTTGATGACGAAACACATTACAATGGAGTTGACTTCTTGCCTAACGGCTGGTTTTCAAGCGGTGAAAACCCATTCTTAACAGCAAACTCACCAAACCTGCCTGCAATATCAGGTGAATATTATATGGTGACCACAAGTTCATCAATAAACAACCGCCGTGACATTGCATACACACCGCTGCTCGAAATGGAAGCTGGACAGGAATACACCGTGTCATTCTATCTTTGCATGCCCGGAAACACTTCTGAGCCATCATTCAAGTTTACAGTCGGTCAGGATCAGGCTTACGACATGCAGGAAACTGTTCTGCTTGAATACACAGGCACAATAAACGAATGGACACGCTACGAATGTAAATTCACACCGGAAACAACAGGCGAATACTGTTTCGCATTCTGGGCTCAATCCAAAGAAACCGGTGACGGTCTTATTTGTGTAGACAATTTCAGACTGAGCAAAACGGATGAAATATTCGCTCCGGAAACTGACTTCAAGTTCGGCAACGCTCTTTACTCTCAGTTCACAGGCGGGCCTAAACTGTTCCAAGGACAGACGATACAGATGATAAACGCAACGGATGATGCAGACAGTTTCTTATGGACTGTTACAGGCGGAGATGCTACAATATCTGACGCAACTGCTGTCAACCCGACCATTACATTCAAGGAGGCTGCAAGCTACACAGTTACATTGGAAGCGAAGAATGAAGGTGGAACAAAAGAAGTATCAAGAAAGTTCAATCCTGAATTTGCCGTTCCTGGAGAAACAGATTGTGTACAGACGACTAATGAGTATACGGACAAAATTTACCAACAAGACAATGCTCCTGCATTCCGCGAAGACGGTACTGTAGAAGACGTATATACCTATGAGACATTTATGGATTATGTAGTGGGTGTGAATCCATACTACCGGGCATTTGCAGAACGATTCGATGTTCCGCAAAACTGCGGTATGGAGCTTACTTCCATAAATTTCTTCACACATAATTATTATCTGTTCGATCAGACCTTAGGAGTAGGCAACTTCGACAAAGAAAAGCAACTCACTGTTGTAATCTATCCCGAGAAAGACGGCAAACCTGATATTGCAAATCCTGTATACAGCAAGACTGACTTGATAAGCAACATGATTAAAGATGATTATCACTCAGTGCGCCAGAGTATAAAATTTGATGATGCTTCAGAACCAGTAGTTGTAAATGGCCCGTTCTACATCGCACTTGAGTTCGACTCCCTCACAATAGTTCCTTACGATCCAGGATATCTCTCACGCTCATACTTTGGAGCTGACACCCGTATACACGACAACGGTCAGACCACACTATGGGTTAAACCGGAAAAAGCGATACCAGGAAGTGATTTCGAGAAAAACGGTAATCTCAAAGAATATTGCCGTGCCGACGAGTTCTCAAAAGAACTTACAGGCTATAGTTTCGGTGTCATGCCTTGGGTTGTATATGGTGAGATGAGCACTGACGGTATCAACGGCACCGAGAATGATAACCAGAATGTAAAGGTTTACGCAACAATAGACGGTGATAACTTCAAGGTATCCGGTCTAAAACCAGGAAGCAACGTACGCGTTTACTCTTCAAATGGCTCTGCAGTATTCGAGAAGAAAGCCGGGGACAGCGAGATGATCATTCCTGCCGGCGCATGGACCAAAGGTATTTATGTCATATCCGCCGACGATCAGTCAATAAAAGTGACAAAATAAACACTGCAATAGAAAAAGCAATAAAATAATAATATTTCAACAAGCATCAGATGAACAGGCTAATAAGATTATCGCTAGTCATCTGCCTGCTTAATTTCTTCTGGATGCCGGTACATTCAGTACCGGCATATCCGGGAGAAATTTCTTATAAGCAGCCTGATGGCACAATAGTTAAATACAGACTTAAAGGCGATGAACACAGACACTGGATGGAAACTCCAGAGGGCTATTTGCTGAAACGCGCTGACAACGGATTTATCATGTATGCAGAACAGGACGGTAAAAGCATCAAAGCCTCCTCACTTCCTTACCATGGCAACGATACTGCGGCAAAAAGTAAGATGCGCTTGCTCCGTCACAACGACTTAGGCACCGCTGAATTGACAGTAGGCGATCCGACACTATCCACCGGCAGCACATTTCCCACAACCGGAAAACGCAAGTTGCTCATGCTTCTTGTAAACTTTGCCGACACAGAACCCGTCATACCGGCATCGGAATTCGAGCAGATGATGAATGCAGAGAATTACGAAGGAACGGGCAGTTTCCGTGATTTCTTCCTCCAAAATTCATACGGACAGCTTGACATAGAGACCACCGTAGTCGGGTGGATTCAGCTCCCATCCAATAAATACATGTACAGCACTGAAGACATGACGCGTCTTATATCCGATGCCCTTAATGCCATAGGTGACGACATAGACTTCACACAATTCGACAACAACGGTGACGGAGTGCTAGACGGTCTGTCCATCATACATCAAGGCACCGGAGCCGAAGTCACAGGAAGTTCAAGTGACATCTGGTCACATAGCGGGGGACTCCTCTCTGAGATCTATGCAGGAGGAATACGTGTCAACACATACACCATACAGCCGGAACTACTAGGCATTTCGTCACCGACGCAGAAAATGACAGTAGGAGTGTTCTGTCACGAGTTCGGCCACAATCTGGGAGCACCGGACTTTTACGACTCCGATTACGAACAGAGTGGCGGCGAATTTGAAGGCACTGGTGTATGGGACCTTATGGCCGGAGGAATCTGGAACGAATCGTTGCAGCCAGGTGACTCACCATCCCACATCAACATGTGGCAGAAAATGCAGTTCGGATGGGTCACCCCACAATACCTGACTGAAAGTCAGACTGTAACAGATATTCCTTCCGCATCGTCATCCCCTGTGGGTTACATCGCACAGACATCGCGCGAAGGTGATTATTTCGTGCTTGAAAACAGGACTCAGGAAGGCTTCGACCGTGCACTTCCAGGACACGGTCTTGTGGTATATCATGTCGATGAACAAAGACTGCGCTCTAACGTCAACATTAACTCCATTAACGTTGACAGCAAGCAAAGCGTCTACACCGTATGCGCATCCGCCGGAACAGAACCGGGGACAACGCCCGCATCCTATGGCGACATAAACAGCGCCGGAGCTACGTTCCCCGGAGAGGCAGGTATCACGGAGTTTTCTGATGCGACATTACCTTCCACCCATTCCAACGACGGCAAATATTCATACTTTTCATTGAACGACATCCGATCTGACGGAACCACTGCATCGTTCGAATTCGTTAAGGGCGAAGCTCCTGCAACGGTGAGAAACCTCACCGTCACGGCACAACGCGGTATCGTCTCGCTCCGCTGGGACGCTCCGGAAAGCGGAGATGTCGACACCTATCGTATATTCAGAGACGAAGAGCTCATCGCCGAGACAAAAGACATGGAGTATGTAGACCGCGGACTCACATCCACAGTTGCCACATACAAAGTGGATGTACGCTACAACAATGGTCTGTATTCACCATTTGCCACTAGTATGGTGAGAGTACCTGAAAACAAGATCGCATCAATATCCTCACTTACAGACGGGCAAGACGTTACACTTACATGGAAACTCAACACCATGCTTACACGCATGAATCCAGATCTTGCCTCAGCTTCCGAAAACGCAGCCATTACCGTACTCAACGGCAGCGAACTCGAAGTAGCCCAACAATTCAGAGCCAGCGATTTGAGAGCATACACCGGTTATACAATAAATGAAATCTCCTTCTTCCCGTTCACCGCACAGAGCGAAGTGAGCTACAAACTGCGCGTCTACAGAGCCGTTGAAAGCGGAGAGCCCGAAGTGATAAGCGAGCGCGACGCGTCTGAATATGGATCCGGAACATGGCGTACCCTCAAACTGCGTACTCCCGTAACAATAGAACCGGGTTACGACTACTACATAGGCTTTGCCGCCGAAAGCCGCATCGGAAGCGTGGCTGTGGTATGCGACGCCACAACATCCGATCCGGGCCTTGGCAATCTGGTACGCATTGACGGTACATGGCACAGCGACATGCTCGACTCCAACATATTCCTGCGCTGTGAGCTCCAACCACGCACATATGATACAGGAGACTTCCTTCCAGGAGAAGAGCCTGTGTTCAATCCGACATTCGATCCAATCTCAGACGTCACATACCCGCTTGGTTTCAATGTCTACCGCGACAACGAACTGATAGGTTTCACTTCTTCAGGTATTTTCATAGACCATGGAGTAAGCGCAGGAAGTCATACTTACGGCATTGCATGCCTTTATGAAGGAAACAACGAGTCGCGTATAAGCGAGACCACCGTAACCACCACAACAACAGCGATAAACGGACCCGCCGGCAGTGAAGCCGCAACGGTATGCGCAAACGGCCACTCCATTATCGTCAAGTCATCCTCAGACTGCGTGGTATCTGTCTATAGCGCATCGGGAGAGGCCATCACAACTCCTGCATACGTAAAGGCAGGAACAGAGGCATCCTTCACCGTGAAATCAGCAGGGCTCTACATTGTGAAGACAGAAACTTCCGAGAAAACATCAACAGACAAAATAATCATAAAATAAGAAACATACATGAACAGTTTAACAAGAAATACTCTTGCCCTCGCACTGTGCGCATGGGCACTCACAGCATCAGCCGACAACGGAGTGTGGACAAAGCGCAACACAGCGCGCAAAGCCATACCCGCTGCCACAGACGGCACTCCTCTGAAACGTCTTACCGGAGCCCACGCCTTGGGGCGCATCAACACGCAGCCGCAGGCCGCACGCTCTGAGGCCAGAGTCGCAAAAGCCAACATCGTGACCGTAATAAGCGAAAACTTCAACAAGATGACATCGGGAGCGGACGGCGCTCCCGACCTCAACACCAACATTGTCGGCAGCGACGGAGTTATCTATCAGGACTATGTGCAGACCTACGGTTGGGCCGGAATCAACATTTTCCAGGCAGGAGGCAGCTGCTATCTGGCCGACGGGCAGACTTCCCTTCTCGCAACCCCCGTGCTTGACCTCTCTGACAATGGGGGCGACTTCACCGTAACCGTGACGTTCCGCGCCGAGACAGAACCATGCCGGTTCTATATCGCGGCAGGCAACAGCTCAACGATTATCGGAGGCGGCTATGTCGATGCAACAACCGAATGGGAATACGTGGAAATACCGCTTACCGACGGAATGCCACAATCCATGATACAGTTCTACGGCACGGCTCCAGTCTACATCGACGACATCATCGTGACTCAGACCGAGGAGGAAGAAAAGCCAGTCACCATAAACGCACCAGAAAACGTCAGTGCCACAAACATGTCGGCAACCGGATTCACCGCCAACTGGGGTGCCGTGATAGGAGCGACAGGCTATCTGCTTGATGTGTTCAGCTACGGACAGGACAACACAAAGACCTATGTATTCACCGACAAAGCCGTGGAAAGCACAGAATACGATGTGAGCGGACTTGAGCCCGGGCACATTTACTTCTTCTCTGTGCAGGCTACAGACGGCACACTCATATCAAAAGAGTCACAACAGTGCATCGTAAAAGAACCTTCGGAAAGCGTCGGTACACCGACGGCCATGGAGGCATCAGAAGTGACCGATGAAGGTTTCAGAGCCAACTGGAGCGAGGCCGAGAACGCAGCATGGTACACCCTCTACACATACTCCTACCACCCTGTCACACAAAACGGCATCCTCGAAGTGGAGAACGAGACATTCGGCAAGATCACGGACGGCACCACCGACAATCCGCTTTACAACAACCTCTCACAGACACTGAACGACTGCACTGTCTATCCCGACTGGCAGGGTGTCACAACGATGAGAGCCGACGGCATGATAGGACTGCGCAACTACTATGCTCCACTGGGTGTATACTCAATGCTTTACTCACCCATATACATGACTCAATCGGAATCGGCTCCCGGAAAAGTAACCGTGAGAATCACAGCAATGCGTGACGCCGATTGCTCTGAGGCGACTCTGATAGGCGTGGCTTGCGTCGATGCCGACAATCAAGATACCAACGTTGAATGGCAGCAAAGCCAGGTCACGGACATCATGCAGGAATACACATTCACATTCGACGCTTATAAAAACTACTACATAGCCATAGCATACAGCGATGAGAACAACACCGGCTACACCGGACAGGGCACCGTATGGATAGACGGCATAAACATCAGTCAGGAGATGAGCGCAGGCGACATTTTCAGCCGAATGCACTCGTGCGATGTAGTGTTCTCCGGCACATCATTCTTCGTGCCCACACCTGACCGTGGCAATGATGAGTATTCATACCTTGTGCAGGCAACAACCAACGGTCCGGAAAGCAACATTGACTCAAACCTGTCCAACGAGATATTCGTAGACCGCACAACCAACGGCATAGACGCCGTGGCCGGCAGTGGTAAAGTGAGCGTGAGCGGAGGTGAAGGACGCATCGTCGTGACGCTGGACAACGCGGCGGAAATAAGCGTCTACAATACGGCAGGCACGGCAGTAGCCGGGACAGACGGCAAAGCCGGCTCGAACGAAATAAGTCTGCCATGCGGACTCTATATCGTAAAAGCCGCCGGAGCAGTGACAAAAGTCATTGTCAGATAAGCACATGGCCTTTACGCGGCACACCGCCACAAATGAGAGCTGTCCCGGCACGGGACAGCTCTCATTGCTTATATGTACGCCATACGTCTGGGAAGCGCACTCATCCACCATGCAAAAAAACGCATAACCTTGCCGGATAAACTTTTATTAACGAAAACTCCGCACTTTTTTAACACACGCTCACCACACGTTCTGTACGGTGAAAGGCGGTGATGACACCGCCGCAATGGCATGTCCGCGTCACGGAAAAGGCCGTTTCGCCACCGCAACCTTCATCCAGAAGATGCGGAAGAGGCCATCCCGAGACACCGCAAAGCCTCTCTCATATCACAGAACAGGCCATTCGGCAGTGCGAAACGGCTCATACGGCAAAACGGAAATGCACTGCCCGTCACGACAACAAGCCGGAACACTCTGACTGTCAGCACATTGCCGCATATCGTCAAAATACGCACACAGATACAGAAAAACAGAAATCAGAAAACCGGAAGATTTTCAGGCCGTTTACGCAAGCCGTATTTTAACATTTCCCGACCTCTGTCCATTCTTCAAACTACAATCCATCGCCCCGTTTCCGCCGTAAATGCCACACTGTCACAAATTAGCCGCAAAACCTTTGCACTTACCCCAAATTATATTATCTTTGTACGATTTATCGCACATTGCAGCCGCAGGAATGTCGCGACACATCCCGGTGCGGCCCGCACCAATCCCTAAAACGAATATTCCGAATGAAAGAATTTGTATTATCTGAAGTAAAGACCGAGACCGCAGTGCTTGTGGGACTCATAACCAAAGACCAGGACGAGGCCAAGACAAAAGAATATCTCGACGAACTGGAGTTCCTCGCCGACACGGCGGGAGCCGTCACCGTGAAGCGTTTCACCCAGAGAGTGAACGGTCCGAGTTCCGTGACCTACGTGGGAAGCGGAAAGCTGGAGGAAATAAAACAGTACATCAAGGATGAGGAAGAAGCCGAGAGGCCTGTCGGAATGGCAATATTCGACGACGAACTGACGGCCAAACAGATACGCAACATCGAAAAAGAACTGGGAGTGAAGATTCTCGACCGCACATCGCTCATTCTCGACATATTCGCAATGAGAGCGCAGACGGCAGCCGCAAAGACACAGGTGGAGCTGGCGCAATACCGCTACATGCTGCCCCGCCTGCAACGTCTGTGGACTCACCTCGAGCGTCAGGGCGGTGGCTCTGGCTCGGGTGGAGGCAAGGGAAGCGTGGGACTGCGCGGACCTGGTGAGACTCAGTTGGAGATGGACCGCCGTATAATCCTGCAACGCATCACACTGCTCAAACAGCGTCTGGCCGAGATAGACAGGCAGAAGACAACACAGCGCAAAAACCGCGGACGCATGATACGCGTGGCGCTCGTAGGCTACACCAACGTCGGCAAATCCACGATAATGAACCTCATGGCCAAGAGCGAGGTGTTCGCCGAGAACAAACTATTCGCCACACTCGACACAACGGTGCGTAAAGTGGTGATAGAGAACCTACCGTTCCTGCTGGCCGACACCGTGGGATTCATACGCAAGCTGCCCACCGACCTTGTAGACTCTTTCAAGTCGACACTCGACGAGGTGCGCGAGGCCGACCTGCTGCTGCACGTAGTAGATATATCGCACCCAGACTTCGAGGAACAGATAAACGTCGTTGAGAACACTCTGAAGGATCTGGGATGCGCCGACAAACCCAGCATGATAGTGTTCAACAAGATAGACAACTACAAATGGGTGGAAAAGGAAGAGGACGACCTCACCCCACCGACAAAGGAAAACGTGACACTGGACGAACTGAAGCATACGTGGATGGCGCGCCTCAACGAGAACTGTCTGTTCATATCGGCACGCCAGAAACAGAACATCGAAGAGTTCCGCGACGTACTCTACAAGAAGGTTCGCGAGCTCCACGTGCAGAAATATCCATACAACGATTTCCTGTACAATATAGAAGACACCTACGACGAATAATCATTAATAACACTTTATGAACTACAGACAACTTACCGAACAGGAAATAAGGCTGCTCGAGGACAACAGCTGCTGGGCCGAAGACTGGTCGGCCATAAGCGTTGCAGAGGACTTCAAGGCCAACTATTTCCACCGCGTGATGTTCTACGGCACCATAAAGCTCGGCACGTTTGAGAAAAGCGTGGAGGTGAGCAAGGGTTTTGTGAAGCACTCGGGCATAAACAACGCCACCCTGCGCAACGTAACCATCGGCGACAACTGCCTCATAGAGAACATCGGCAACTACATAAACAACTACGCAATAGGCGACGACTGCTACATATCAAACGTATGCACCATGGAGACTACCGAAGGTGCGACCTATGGCGAGGGCAATCTCATATCGGTGCTCAACGAGGTTGGCAACGGCAACGTGATACTCTATCACGGACTGAACAGCCAGTTTGCCGCGTTCATGGTGAAGCATGCGGGCAACCGTCCGCTCAAGGACGCAATACGCCGACTCATAAACGAGGAGATAGAACGCAACTCACACGAGTGCGGAACAATAGGAAACAATGTGAAGATTGTCAACACCAAGGAGATAACAAACACCGTGATATACGACGACTGCGAGATAAGCGGAGCATCGAGACTGAGCGACTGCACCATCATGAGCTCGGCCAACGCCAACGTATTCATCGGTACGGGCGTGATATGCGAGAACTCCATCATCTCCGACGGTTCGTCTATAATCAACAGTGTGAAGATGCAGGACTGCTTCGTTGGCGAAGCATGCCAGATAAGCAACGGATTCACAGCGTCGAGCAGTGTGTTTTTCGCCAACAGTTATATGTCAAACGGCGAGGCATGCGCGGCTTTCTGCGGTCCGTTCACTGCCAGCCATCACAAGAGTTCGCTGCTCATCGGCGGCATGTTCTCGTTCTACAATGCCGGTTCGGCAACCAACTTCAGCAACCACGCATATAAGATGGGACCTGTGCACTATGGTCTGATGGAGCGCGGAACCAAGACTGCCAGCGGCGCATACATACTGATGCCTGCCAACATCGGAACTTTCTCGGTGTGCTTCGGCAAACTGATGTATCATCCGGACACGCGCAATCTGCCCTTCTCTTACCTCATAGCGTACAACGACACCATGTATCTCGTACCGGGACGAAACCTCACCACCGTCGGACTTTACCGCGACATACGCAAGTGGCCCAAGCGTGACATGAGAGCACACGGCGGACGCAAGAGCATCGTTAACTTCGACTGGCTCAGTCCTTTCTCCGTAGGCGAGATACTGCGAGGCAAACGTATTCTCGAGAGTCTGCGCGAAGCATCGGGCGACGACGTATCGACATACAACTATCATGAGTATGTCATCAAGGCAAGCGCACTGCGCAAGGGCATAAAATATTACGACATCGCACTGCGAATATATATGGGTGCCGTGCTCAAACGCCATATTCTGGAGAAACCGCTGAGCGAGACAGGCACAGGAAACTGGAACGACCTGTCGGGACTTCTGCTGCCCGAATCGGAGGAACAGCGCCTCATCGACGACATAATAAACGGAACCATCGACACGACACACGGTGTTGACGAGCGCTTCAGAGAGATAAACGCCAACTATCCGGAATATCGTTGGGCATGGACATACCGCATGATGCTCGACTACTATGGTCTGGAGACACTGACCGAAGAGGACGCCGAGAAGATAAGACAGGACTATGTGACGGCGCGCCGCGCATGGATAGCAGAGATAAAGAAGGACGCACGCAAGGAGTTCGCGCTCGGAGACATAGAGGACGAAGTGTTCCAGAACTTCAACGACCAGCTCGACCGTGAGGTTGATTTCGAGAATCAGAAACTATATATGTGACACCTGACCGGACCGTGCCGCGCAGACACACCGGTATAGACAAATAGACGAGAGATTTAAACACTTTATAAAAACAATTATGATGAGACTGAAATCTTTTATTGTGTTATGTCTTATTGCGCTATGCAGCGTAACACAGGCAAAGGAATTTACTTACAAATCAGTAAAAGGCGACCCGATGGCGACCCGCATATACACGCTGGACAACGGTCTGACGGTGTATCTGTCGGTAAATCATGAGAAGCCGCGCATCCAGACGTATATCGCAGTGCGCACCGGAAGCCGAAACGACCCGCCCGAGACTACAGGTCTGGCACACTATCTTGAGCACCTGATGTTCAAAGGTACACGCCTTTTCGGAACGACAGACGCAGCAGCCGAGGCTCCATTGCTCGACTCGATACAGAACCACTTTGAGGTTTACCGCACCTTGAAGGATTCACTTCAGCGCCGTGCCTATTATCACGAAATAGACAGTCTGTCGCAGCTTGCCGCCAAATACTTCATTCCGAACGAGTACGACAAGCTGATGTCGTCTATCGGAGCCAAGGGAACAAATGCCTACACAAGCAACGACGTGACATGCTACGTCGAGGATATTCCTGCAAACGAAATCGAGAACTGGGCAAAGATTGAGGCAGACCGCTTCCAGAACATGGTCATCCGCGGTTTCCATACAGAGCTTGAGGCTGTGTATGAGGAGTACAACATCGGCCTTGGCAACGACAACCAGAAGCTGTTTACTGCCATGAATGCCCTGCTCTTCCCCGGTCATCCGTATGGCACACAGACAACCATCGGAACACAGGAGCACCTGAAGAATCCGTCTATTGTAAACATCAAGAACTACTTTAAGCGTTACTATGTGCCCAACAACGTGGCTATATGTATGGCCGGCGACTTCGATCCTGACAAGGTCATAGCCATAATAGACAAGTATTTCGGCACATGGAAGCCCAATCCTAATCTCTCACAGCCCGAATACGCGCCGATAGCAGACCGCACTGCGCCTGCCGACACGACGGTAGTGGGCCAAGAGTCGGAGCGCATATACATGGCATGGAAATTCGACAAGGCAGCATCGCTGCAGACCGATACCCTCGATGTTATCTGCGACTTGCTGTCTAACGGCAAAGCCGGACTGATGGATCTCGACCTCGACCAGCAGATGAAATGGCTCGGCGGTGGTGCTTTCACTTATCCGCTGGCTGAATATTCAGGCCTTGTCGTAGCCGGATATCCAAAGGAAGGACAGTCGCTTGATGATGTCAAGGCTCTGCTTCTCAGTGAGATTGAGAAGTTGAAGAAGGGTGAGTTCAGTGAAGACCTTATCAAGGCCGTCATAAACAACCAGAAACTTGATTTCTACACATCGCTCGAAAGCAACGAGGGACGTGCCAATATGTTTGTCGACGCATTCATAAACCGTCAGGACTGGAGCGACGTCGTAGGCAAACTCGACCGCATATCAAAGATAACAAAACAGCAGATCGTCGATTTTGTCAACCGTCACTTCAAAGACAACTACATAGCTGTATACAAACGCATCGGCGAAGACAATACCGTCAAGAAGATAGACAAGCCGCAGATCACTGCCATACCGACCAACCGCGACCTGCAGAGCCAGTTCGTAACCGACATCATCAACTCTAAGACTGAGGACATACAGCCAAAATTCGTCGACTTCAACACTGATCTCACAAAGGGCGAGACCAAGAAAGGCCTGCCTGTACTCTACGTCAAGAACACGGAGAACGGTCGCTTCACACTGTACTATTACTACAAATTCGGTGAGACAAGCAACAAGTGGCTGCCGTATGCAGCTGAATATTTCAACTATCTCGGCACAGACAAGATGACTGCCGAGCAGCTGAAACAGAAGTTCTATGAGCTGGCTTGCTCGTATTACATCACTGTCGGGTCAAGAGACATGTCTGTCAGCATCAGCGGTCTGGCAGAGAACATGCCTGAGGCAATGAAACTCATGGAAGACTTCATCGCCAACGCAAAGGTTGACAAAGACGCTTACGACAAATATGTAGGCATCGTTGAGAAGTCGCGTGCCGACAACAAGCTCAAGCAGAGAGTAAACTTCAGCAGACTGCAGTATTATGGAATGTATGGAAAATACAGCTCCGCGCTCAACTGCCCATCGTCAGCAGAACTGAAAGAGATGGATCCTCAGAAACTTGTAGATATGATAAAAGATCTGAAGAACTACAAGCACAGTGTTCTGTACTATGGTCCGATGGACATGAAGGAACTCACTGCAACAGTCAACAAAGAACATAAGACTGCCAAGAAAATTGTTGACGGTCCGCAGAACAAGCCGTACAGACTGCAGCAGACAACTCAGAACGAGGTTTACATCGCTCCATACGAAGCAAAGAACATCTATATGATTCAGTATCACAACGAGGGCAAGACATGGAACGCAGAGCAGGAACCCATCGCAGCACTGTTCAATGAGTACTACGGAGGAGGCATGAACACCGTTGTGTTCCAGGAACTGCGCGAGGCACGCGGACTTGCTTACAGCGCATTCGCGATGTATGGAACTCCCGGATACAAGGAAGACACCGAGTATGCCTATACATACATCATATCGCAGAACGACAAGATGATGGACTGCATCAACACGTTCAACAGCATCCTGAACACGATGCCTAAATCGGATAAAGCATTTGAACTGGCAAAGCAGGCCCTCATGAAACGTCTTGCGTCATCGCGTACCACCAAATTCAGCATTATCAACGCATACCTCAATGCTGAAAACCTCGGCATAGACTACGACATCAACAAGAAGATTTATGAGGCTGTGCCTTCTATGACAATGGATGATGTGGCTAAGTTTGAGAAAGAACACATGGCCAACAAGCCTTACCGCTACATGATTCTCGGCGATGAGAAACAGCTCGACATGAAAGCTCTTGAAAAGATAGGTCCGATAAAGAGACTCACAACCGAAGAAATATTCGGATATTAACACACAACACCGCCCGGGACACACCTTACCCGGGCGGTGTTTTCTTATATACTGCCTGAACATATCATTAATTAATCTGTCTGCCAACGGGAACAAAAAGCATCAATAATCAAACGACAGGTGCGGCATATAAACATTACGGATAAATACGCAGAAGCCCAGTGCAGAATGGTTTTATTAACAACGCGATATATGATGCAGGAAAACTTACTAACTGCACGGGCGGTATGAGCAGTGACAACACTGACCACGCGAAACAATAAATACACATTGCCTTAATCAATCATTTATCCACACACTGACTACGTACCATTCTCATACAACAATAAAATCACACCGTCACAACAATATATTCACATTGCCGCAACGATATATTCACATTGACACAACGATAAATTAACACCGTCGCAACCACATTGTGTTCATAACACGGCGGATGAATACTTCCCGTGCCCTTATTCACACTTATAATCAGCGTTTCAGAAGAAAACTGATGAAACATACTTACAATTTTTCTTGACTGAATTTTGACAAAATATTTTCGCAAAAGAGGTGTAAATGAATGTTAAAACATACATAATATAGGCCATTTTGCCCCGAACCGTCTTTTGATATACCCCGTAACGTAGTCCGAAAAGATTCATTTTGCTTTCCGAAAAAGCCCATTTCAGCTTGCGAAAGAGCCTATATTAGGGTGCGATATGGTACTTTTCAGCCCATGAAATGGGCCATTTCGCAATACGAAATGGTGCTTTTTGCAAAACGATAAAACACCCCTCAAATATAAATCGTTGATATTCAATATCTTATAAAAACATCTCATAATTCGCGTATTTGCGTCCAAAGGAGAGTCTGCCCGCAAATACGCGCTTATTTTTCGGGGTATATCGGGAAACTCGGACGCGAAAATCAAAATCCGGTTACAATCTGAAAGTAGTACATATCAGTTTAAACAATGTCGGGCGTCATACGTTCTGTGAGTTTTGTTTTACTACCGGACCGATTGTATCACATCTTTTTTAAAAGCGTAACGGAATATGGCGGAACAACGAGCCGAACGGAATTACGACAATAAAGCGGAGGAAACAGGACGGGAAATATTATGATACGAAATGAATATTTGCGGTCTTACGATCGATTCGGGTTTCGTTTCATCAGAAAAAAGTACGCCGATATCCCTACATGATTTCTTCATCCCCATTAATACACAGACACTATTCACCTTATAAAAATAAATATCTGACAAAAGAAACGGGCGCACTGCATATCTGCGCAGTACGCCCGGATGTTCTAAATATAATATTTCTATTGTTTCTTTCCTTTAAGCAGGATGTATCCCAGCACTCCGCCAAGTATCGAAGCGGCGAATATTCCGAGCTTCGCCTGTATGAGATGGGTGGCATCGACGAATGCGAGAGTGGATATGAACATCGACATGGTGAAACCGATGGACGCAAGGAAGCCGACGCCGACGAGTCTGCGGGTGGTCATCGAGGCAGACATGCGCGCAAGTTTAAGGCGTGTAAGCAGGAACACGGAGGCCACAATGCCCACAGGTTTTCCTATAAGCAGACCCAGCATCACGCCTATTGCCACATTGTTTGAGAACACCGCATCCATGCTTATTCCCTCAAACGATATGCCGGCATTGGCAAGCGCGAATATCGGCATGATGACAAACGACACCAACTGGTGCATGGAGTGCTCCAGACGCTGCAACGGCGGGATGGCGTCGCGCGAATCGCCGATCATCCGGTCGATTATCTCCACCTGCTCGGGTTCGAGCGTTGATACGTCGTTTGGCTCGGCATTGCGAAACCGTCTGATGAGTTTCGACACGCGCGCCATATAAACCGGCTCGCTTATGCGGGCGTCGGCAGGTATCATGAAGGCGGCAAGCACGGCAGCTATCGTGGCGTGTATGCCCGACATAAGGAAGGCGGTCCACACGCCGCAGATGCCTATCACGCCGTAGAACACTACGTTCTTCACTCCCAGCCGGTTGGCAACATACATCACAAGCAGGAAAGCCACGCCCACACCTATGCTGAGCAACGATATCTCTGAGGTGTAGAAGAACGCTATCACGAGCACCGCACCAAGGTCATCGACAATGGCAAGCGTTGTGAGAAATACTTTTATGGACAACGGGACACGGTCGCCCAGCACATAAAGTATGGCAAGCGAGAAGGCTATGTCGGTCGCCATGGGTATTCCCCAGCCGCTCGACACGTCGCCCTGAGTATTGAACGAGAAATAGATAAGGGCAGGAACAATCATACCGAACACCGCCGCACCTATGGGAAGTATCGTATTACGCACATCGGCAAGCTCGCCTCCGATGAACTCGCGCTTCAGTTCCAGACCGACGACAAAGAAAAACATCGACATCAGACCGTCGTTTATCCAATGGTGAAGGTCGTAATTGAAATAATCCACACCGTTGAACAGAAATCCGAACTTCTGCTCAAAGAAATGAAAATAAGCGTCGCTCAAAGGCGAGTTGGCGAGCACGAGCGCAAGTATGATGCTCACTCCAAGCACTATTCCACCCGACTTCTCCTGATTGATGAAATGCTGCAACGGCATTATAAGCCGATGGTTGATTGTTTCCTGATAATGTTTTATCATATTGATTTTTCTGTTTTCTGCCACGCCTTCTGCCGTATACGACAACGGAACGGATGCGTGGCTAAGTTATCCGTGCCAGCAAAGTTACATAAAAAGTTTTGTTCCCGCAACCCGTTAATACACAACACATAACGGCTTACATATTTAATAATGCGGCGTATCGGTACGCTAAACATTTATTTGCTTATATTTCAGATTATTCAGAAAATCATCCTGTCATTATAAAATGATTGTACGTCAGATCATTGACCTGCTGCGTACGGAACAATACACATCCCGATGCCCATCCGGAACAACCGTATCATCATCGCACCGCGACACTGATACCTGTCGTTTTTATCCCTTCAGCCACGCCACGGGTCCGGCACGAAAACGCATGACCGCCTGTCGTGAGAAAAAACCAAAAGGCGTCTTAATAAAGCAGAAATAACGAATCAGGTTTCAAAAAAATTGTATAACTTTGCAATCAGCCTTGAGGTATGAAAACGTAAGCGGGACACACCGCATCAAAAGGCATACGCTGACTTGGCCGAATGTTTTTTGACACGCATCATACAAGGCAAAAAGACAAAATAGGTTATATAAAAAATACATTATGGCAACAACACCAGAATTCAAGTACGCGCCCATGTTCCAGTTGGGCAAGGACGACACCGAATACTATCTTCTTTCTAAAGAAGGTGTAAGTGTCAGCGAATTTGAGGGCAACAAAATCCTCAAGGTAAGTCCGGAAGCACTGACAATGCTTGCAAACCAGGCATTCCGCGACGTCAATTTTCTGTTGCGCCGTTCACACAACGAACAGGTTGCTAAGATACTGAGCGACCCGGAAGCCAGCGACAACGACAAATACGTGGCACTGACATTCCTCCGCAACGCCGAGGTGGCATGCAAAGGAAAGCTGCCTTTCTGCCAGGACACCGGTACGGCAATCATCCACGGAGAGAAAGGACAGCACGTATGGACAGGCTTCTGCGACGAAGAGGCTCTGTCGAAAGGTGTTTACAAGACATACACAGAGGAGAACCTGCGCTACTCACAGAACGCTCCGCTCTCAATGTATGAGGAAGTGAACACACGCTGCAACCTGCCGGCACAGATCGACATCGAGGCAACCGAAGGCTGCGAATACAAGTTCCTGTGCGTAGTTAAGGGTGGTGGCTCTGCCAACAAGACATATTTCTATCAGGAGACAAAGGCCCGCATACAGAACCCGGGCACTCTTGTACCGTTCCTTGTCGAGAAGATGAAGACTCTCGGAACAGCAGCTTGTCCTCCTTACCACATCGCATTCGTTATCGGCGGTACATCTGCCGAGAAGAACCTTCTCACAGTCAAGCTCGCATCAACCCACTACTACGACAACCTGCCTACCACAGGCGACGAGACAGGACGTGCGTTCCGCGACATCGAGCTCGAGAAACTGCTGCTCGACGAGGCTCACAAGATTGGTCTGGGAGCACAGTTCGGCGGCAAGTATTTCGCTCATGACATCCGCGTAATACGCCTTCCGCGCCACGGAGCATCATGCCCGATTGGTCTGGGAGTGAGCTGCTCGGCCGACCGCAACATCAAGGCTAAGATAAACGAAGACGGTATCTGGATTGAGAAACTCGACGACAACCCCGGCGAACTCATACCTGAAGAGCTGCGTAAGGCAGGCGAAGGCAACGCCGTAAAGATTGACCTGAACCAGCCAATGAGCGAAGTATGCAAGGAACTGAGCAAATATCCGGTTTCAACACGCCTCAGCCTCAACGGCACTATCATCGTTGCACGCGACATAGCACACGCCAAACTGAAGGCACGTCTGGACGCAGGCGAGGATCTTCCGCAGTATTTCAAGGATCATCCTGTACTCTACGCCGGTCCTGCAAAGACTCCGGAAGGAATGCCTTGCGGCTCAATGGGCCCGACAACAGCCAACCGTATGGACCCGTATGTTGACGAGTTCCAGGATCACGGAGGCTCAATGGTAATGATTGCCAAGGGTAACCGTACTCAGGTTGTAACCGACGCATGCAAGAAGCACGGCGGATTCTATCTGGGAAGCATCGGTGGTCCGGCTGCCGTTCTGTCTATGAACAGCATCAAGAGCATCGAGTGTGTTGAATATCCTGAACTCGGTATGGAAGCAATCTGGAAGATTCAGGTTGAGAACTTCCCGGCATTCATCCTTGTTGACGATAAAGGCAACGACTTCTTCAAACAACTGAAGCCGTGGACTCCAAGCTGTAAGTAAACAACAACACATAAATCTTAACGGATGGTCACGGCATGAACACGTCATGCTGTACCATCCGTTTTTTGTTAACACTAAAACAATCCGAATATGAAGAAAATGATGTTCGCCGCCATGATGGCCGTATTGGCATCATGCGCAACCGCACAAAACACTAAAGACATCCAGTTACTGGCACCTAACAAAGACAAAGGCGTAAGCATAATGAAGTCGCTCGCACAGAGACAGTCGCACCGCGAATGTGCCGATAAGGAGCTGAGCACAGCCGACTTGTCCGACCTTCTGTGGGCCGCCAACGGCATAAACCGCCCCGGAGACAACAAACGCACTGCCCCATCGGCACTCAACCGTCAAGACATCGACGTGTATGTAATAAGCAAGACGGGCGCATACAAATACATAGCAGCCGAGAACCGACTGCAACTCATCACAGAAGGCGACCACCGCGACGCCGTGGCTTCAGGTCAGGACTTCGTCAATCAGTTCCCGGTTTCGCTCGTTCTTGTTTCCGAACTGTCTAAACTCGGCGACGCAAAGAACGAACGTACACGCATGACAGCCGCAATGGACGCCGGCTATGTATCGCAGAACATCTGTCTGTTCTGTGCCGGCAACGGACTCGTAACCGTACCGCGGGCTACGATGAACAGCACCGAGCTGAAGAAAATACTTAAACTCGGCGACACAGCCCTGCCTCTTCTCAACAATCCTGTGGGCTATCCTAAAGGAAAATAATCTTAAGAAACAAGACTGACTTAGCGCGTGCCGCAATCCGGAAAGAACAAGATACGGCACCGGACAAATAAAAAATGAGGTTGCAACCAACACGGTCGCAACCTCTTTATAATTATGTCATGTCAATCGAAATTCACATTTATCTTACCAATGTTCCGTCTTCCTTTATGAGAAGTCTCACATCCGGCTTAGCCAACATCTCAAGATCAATGTCAAAATAGTTCAGCGTCGGAGTCTCTATCCAGTCTGCATCATCCACTGTATAGCCTGCATAGTTGGTGTTGATATAGTTCTGCACCGGCTCAGGGAATGATCCTCTGAAATTCGTTTCGGTGCCTATCCACGTGCCGTCGGTCTCATACCATGCCTCAGCTTCCTGTCCGTTGACCACGAACTCCGCCTTTATCTTGCCGCGTTCCTTTTCCCAATGTGCCATTGTGTTAGGATACTTGGTCTTGAACGCATCCATTACCTTAGCCGGAACATCATTCACACTGAAATTATCATCGTCGTCGCTGCAACTTACTGTCACGAATGCTACCATAAGCACAGCCATAAGATACATTTTCCACTTCATTCTTCAGTTTCCTCCTTTCAGTTGTCTATGTCTATAACCTGGAACTTCTTGTTGAATGTTATCTCTATTCCGTTGCTCAGTTTCACGTCGTACTCACTGCGGTCTCTTTCTATTTCGAGTATCTTGGCCGACGGATAGTTCTTCTTCACATAGTTGCTGATGGCGGCCGGGATGAGACGGGCAGGAACCTGAGAATACTTACATTTCAGTTCGGTCCAGTTGCCGTTGCGGTCGAACTCCACCTTGTCGCCGTTGGTGAAGATGATGTCATAACTTGTATCAAAGAGTCCAGACTCCATCTTTGCCAATGCAACCTTCATCTTGGAGAAATCTTTTTTCAAAACCTGCTGTGCGGTCTGTGGAAGCTGCGACACTTCTATCGGCTTGTCGTTTGAAGCAACTGCGTTTACATTCACTACGAACAGGCAGAACAATGCTGCGATGCTGGCTTTCAAAAATCTCTTCATATTCATTTCTTTTTTATGGTTATTATTTCTATTGTATTTTGCTTACGTTGTCCGATTGGTTGCCCCAGATATTCTCGTTCTCTATCTGCCACCTCTCTGACTTTCGTATTGCAAAGTTGCGATGCAATTCTGAAATGAATCTGAAAAAAACGTCAGAATCTATAATATTAACGTTTATTAATAATAAAACCCTTCAGACCGCATCATCATTACCGTCTGAAGGGTTATCCGGAGGAATTTTCATGCCTTACCCTCGGTTATCTCGAAGGTGTGCATACCGTTCTCATAGCGATAGTCTATGTTGAAAGAATAAAGGTTGCACACGGCACTCACCAGCGACAGACCAATTCCCGTGGAGCTTTTCTTGCCGCTCGTGTGATAGAAACGGGTGAATATCTTTGCCTTGTCCAGCGGTCCGTCATCACCCGTGTTTGCCACGCTCATGCCACGGCTGCCTATATTCACCACCACACGTCCGCCGTCAACATTGTGCACAAAAGCGTTTTTCAGCAGATTGCCGACAAGCGTTGACGCCAGCATGGGATTCATCTTCACGTGCCAGTGCTCCGAATTTCCTATGCACACCTCTATGTTCCTCTTCTTAAGCACACTCTTCAGATCGTCGAGCAGACGCTTCGTCATCACGTCAACGTCCACCGTTTCAACATCGGTGAACTGTCCGTTCTCAATCTTACACAGCAAAAGCAGCGACTTGTTGAGCCTCGACAGCGAGCCGAGCGTACCGAGAGTCTTCACCAACTCGCCCATCTGCTGCTCGGTAAGATTGTCGTCGTCGAGCAACATCTCTATGCGGTTCTGGCACACTGCCAACGGTGTCTGCATCTCGTGCGAGGCATTGCCTATGAACATTTTCTGCTGTTCGTACTGCTCCTCGTTACGTTTCATGGAACGCACCACGGCTTCGTTGAGCTTGCTGAACTCTGTCACGTATGTCGGATTGTCCAGTTCGCGGTTCTCACGTCCCAGGCGATAGTCGTCAACCCACTTCAGAAGCACCGCCAGCGGACGCATGCTGCGCTTCACGGCAATGAGGTTGAGCAACACGAAACCAAGCAGGATGGCAACGTAAAGGAACAGAAGCCAGTAGAAGATGGCTTCCTTCAGGTCGGCCTTGTCGATGGTCGGGACCGACACCTCCACCTCAAAAAAACGGCCGTCGTCCGTAGTATATATATAACTTATGACGCGCGCTGGTTCGAACTCACGCTTCTCCCTTATATACACCGTACGGTCCTCATAGCGCACATGGTCGTGTGTGGCGGCATAATCGGCCGACACCTCGTGAAGATAATACTGGTTGTTGGAACCGCTCGAGGCAGTAGGCAGGGGCTCACCCGCCAAAGCACGGCGTATGACAAGCTCGGCATAGTCTTCCAGCGAGTCGTCCACCTCGTCGTTTATCTCGTCTATGATGGCAAAATAGAAGAACACCGACCAGAACGCCAGCACCACAGCTGCAATCGCCGACAGACGCAACGATATGTAGTTAATGAGTTTCATATCTCCACGAGTTTGTAACCGAATCCGTAAACAGTCTTTATCTCAATGCCCGCGCCGGCCGTTTTGAGACGCTTGCGCAGGTTTTTCATCTGAGCATAAACAAAGTCAAAGTTGTCAGCCACGTCTATATAGTCGCCCCACACAGCCTCGGCAAGCATCTGTTTCTCGATGAGTCGGCCCGGACGGTTCATGAAGTATGTAAGTATGTCGTATTCCTTACGGCCGAGCTCAAGCGGCTTTCCGTCCACCTCCACCCTGAAACTGTCGGTGTGCACACACACGTTTGCCATCCTCATCACGCTGTCGCCGTCGTTGCGGCTGCGCCTTATCACACTTTTCAGACGCGCGTGAAGCTCTGCCAGATGGAACGGTTTGGCAAGATAGTCGTCGGCACCGAGGTCAAGACCCGTCACCTTATCCTCTATCGAATCCTTCGCCGAGAGTATTATTACGTTGCACTTGCGGCCGCGCGCCGACATATCGCGCAGTATGTCAAGACCGCTGCCGTCGGGCAACATGATGTCGAGCAGCAGGCAGTCGTATTCATAAACAAACACCTTCATTCGCGCAGTGGCACAGTCGGCAGCCGTCTCCACCACATAACGTTCCTTTTCCAACGACCTGACTATGATCTCGCGCAGGTCGGCATCGTCCTCTATGACCAGTATCTTCATCCGTTTTCCTTGTTTGTCATTAAGCTTAGGGCCGTACACGACGCACATGTCCGGCGTCAGTGTACACTTGCTTCGCATGTCCGACAACAGGACATGCCACATCACAAAGATACGCCAAACACACGACTTCGCGCAATGCCGATAACAAATATTAAGTTAAAATCCGGAGAAAATTAACATTTTCTTATTCCTTATTCCGTAAAATCAAGTCGCACAGAAAAGGCTTTTCCGCAGCAAAGGATTCCGCATTTTCCATCTGTCGCGCACCGTATGCCGTACGTAAAATCCTTTTTCACAGGGCGATAAGCGCATTATCGCACGTCAGAACGAACCGTTCTGAGAGGTGACAAAACTTTTAAGCACAATCAAACGCATCATTCAGCACAGCAATGACATACGCATACAATGCCTCTTCAACATAAGCACGCGAACATCTACACCTTATAACATAGCTTTATCTTCACTATATTCGTAACGAAATATCTTTTATTTGAAAACCCGTGAACTGAAAAGCAGACGGCGATACGGCATAGATTGTTTATACATGCCATATATCAATCATAAAAGAACGGAACATTGCAGCAGACATATCGACTCAGAAGAAACTGAACGAGGATTGATTCCGATATAGAGATTAAGGTTTCGACACTTAAATATCGGTGTTTCATTATGATGAAATGAACACAATATGTATCACTTTCAAATTGTAACCGGATTTTGATTTTTCCGCCTCAGTTTCCTGATATACCCCGAAAAATAAGCGTGTATTTGCGAGCTGACTCTCCTTCAGACGCAAATACGCGAATTACGAGAAACTTTTACAATATGCTGGATATCAATGACTTATGTTTGAAGGGTGTTTTATCGTTTTGCAAAAAGCACCATTTCGGCTTGCGAAATGGCCCATTTCAGGGGCCGAAAAGCACCATATCGCACCATGAAATAGGCTTTTTCGCAAGCTGAAATGGGCTCTTTCGGAAAGCAAAATGAATCTTTTCGGACTACGGTTCGGGGTACATCAAAAGACGGTTCGGGGCAAAATGGCCTTTATCATATAGGTTTTAACATTCCTTTACACCTCTTTTGCAAAAATATTTTGTCAAAATTTAGTCAAGAAAAATTGTAAGTACGTTCCATAAGTTTTATTCAGAAACGATGATATTAGGTGTTAGGAAAACAAGGAAAGTATTTGTCCGACGCGTAATGAAAACAATGAGGTTGCAGCAGTATGCATTTATCGTTGCGGAAATGTGAATCTATCGGTTGTGGCAATGTGAATATATTGTTGCGGTGAGGTGAGTTTATTGTTATATGTAAAGAGCGTGTTGCACGTGTGTTGATAACTGATTGATTAAGACGATGTGGGCCTATTATTTCGTTATACCCGCAATGTCACTGTTTGCGCAAGCTGCATTGTCTGGTCTATTTTCCTGCATTATGCCTTGCGTTATGAATAAAAACAATCCACATTGAATTCATTCCGAGCCGAATAAATATAACCAAAGGCCATGAAAATCTATTTTCCGCGAGGTTTGGATAAGTTTTTTGTTTCACGACTATTTACCGTATGAGCCGGGATATACTGCACATTTACATCATATAGCATGCAAAAATACGACAGCATAATTTCAAAAAACATCATATATTAATTTGCAATTATGAACTCAAGTTTCGGATTTAGACTTTGAGGTTGAATTTATTGCATAAAAAAGGCTTT
>USHV01000003.1 GCA_900554695.1 uncultured Prevotella sp.
CGGCATCGGGTTTCAAGATACTCGGCGACGGTTATGCGGCCGACGATTTCCGCGTTTATTACGAGGGCGAGAAACTTGAAGGAGCAACGGCGTCGAGCTTCAAAACACTCAAAGACGGTTATGCCGCCGACGACTTCCGCGTATATTACAGGGGCGAGAAGCTTGAAGGAGCAACGGCATCGAGCTTCAAAACGCTCGGCGACGGTTATGCCGCCGACGACTTCCGCATATATTACAGGGGCGAAAAGATTGAAGGGGCTACGGCATCGAGCTTCAAAACACTCAAAGACGGTTATGCCGCCGACGATTTCCGCGTATATTACAGAGGGCGGAAGATTGAAGATGTGTTTGCGTCGGGCTTCGAAGTGCTGAAAGACGGCTACGCCCGCGACAATTTCAATGTTTATTACAGGGGCCGCAAAGTGGAATAAACACGCCGCACTTTGCGGGCTTCGGCCGCCACATATTAAAAAAATGACCAAATTGTTCACTGTTTAGAAAAGTTTGAACTATATTTGCAGAGTATAAAAAAATAGGACAGACGACAGAGAGTGTTTCTGTTCCGGATCATCACGTATGGTCACTTTAAGAAAGTATTCTTTTTATATTCAATAAAAATGAGCTTAACAAGCATAGCAGGAAAGCTTTTTCTGGCAAGACAGAAAAAACTTGAACAGCACATAAATGGGGCGGAGACGTTGCAGCACAACGTACTCAACCATCTTATAGAAAAAGGCAGATACACCGAATACGGCCGCAAACATCTCTTCAGCAGCATAAAGAATTATGACGACTTCACGCGCAATGTGCCCGTGAACACGTACGAAGAACTCAAAGCCGACATCGACCGTATGCGTCACGGTGAGCCTGACGTGCTGTGGCCGGGAACGGTAAAGTGGTTTGCAAAATCATCAGGTACGACCAACGACAAGAGCAAATTCATACCAATATCGCCCGAAGGACTTCATCACATTCATTATCAGGGAGGTGCGGACGTCGTGGCTTTCTATCTGCGCAACAACCCCGACAGCCGGCTGTTCGACGGCAAAAGCCTCATACTCGGCGGCAGCCACTCGTCCAACTACAATCTGCAGAACAGCCTCGTGGGCGACCTCAGCGCAATACTTATAGAAAACATCAACCCTATTGTGAACCTCGTGAGGGTGCCGAAGAAGAAGACTGCGCTGCTCAGCGACTTCGAGGTGAAGCGCGAACGCATAGCCGCGGAGACGATGCACGCCAATGTTACCAACATATCGGGAGTGCCGTCGTGGATGCTCAGCGTGCTGGTGAAGGTGCTGGAGATGTCGGGCAAGAAGACGATAGACGAGGTATGGCCCAACCTTGAGGTGTTCTTCCACGGAGGAATAGCATTCACGCCGTACCGCAGCCAGTACGAGAAGATCATCACTTCGCCGCGAATGAAATACATGGAGACCTACAACGCCAGCGAGGGATTCTTCGGCATACAGGACGATCCTACGGACAAGTCGATGCTGCTCATGTCCGACTACGACGTGTTCTACGAGTTCCTGCCGATGGACGAGTTCGAAAGCGACCATCCGTCAATAGTCCCGCTGTGGGGCGTCGAGACGGGACGCAACTACGCGATGCTCATCACCACATCGTGCGGACTGTGGCGCTACATGATAGGCGACACCGTTAAGTTCACGTCGCGCAATCCTTATAAGTTTGTCATCACCGGAAGAACAAAATACTTCATCAACGCTTTCGGCGAGGAACTCATACAGGACAACGCTGAGAAGGGACTGGCTTACGCCTGCGAGAAGACGGGAGCGGAGGTGAGCGAATACACTGCCGCACCGCTGTTCATGGACCAGAAAGCGAAGTGTCGCCACCAATGGGTGATAGAGTTCGCCAAAGATCCCGACAGCATAGAGCACTTCGCATCGGTGCTCGACAAGCGTCTGCAGGAGCTGAACAGCGACTATGAGGCAAAACGCTACCACGACATAACCATGCAACACCTCGAGGTGATAAAGGCGCGTCCGGGACTTTTCAACGACTGGATGAAGTCGCGCAACAAGCTCGGAGGCCAGAACAAGGTGCCGCGACTGTCGAACAACCGCGACAACATAAACAGCCTGCTCGAGATGAACGGCAGCACCACAGAGAAATAATATAAGTATATATAACGTCTTATATTCATATACATGACGTCATACCCGTCTGCTTAAAAACAATAAGGAATGAACAGACCCGACAAGACAAACTGTACACTCATGGCGCGTCTCATGCGCAAAGCCCTGTTTCCGCTGTGCATAGTGATAACGGCGGCAATAGCGTCGTGCGCTAAAATGGGTCAGCCCGACGGAGGATGGTATGACGAGACACAGCCGAGCGTGATAGGAGCGTCGCCTGCCGACGGAGCCACAAACGTGAAGGCACACAAGATAAGCATACTCTTCGACGAGTTTGTGAAGATAGACAACGCCACGGAGAAGGTGGTGGTGTCGCCTCCGCAGAAGGAAATGCCCGAAATAAAGAGCGCGGGAAAGAAGATTGAGGTGGAACTGAAAGACTCGCTCAAGCCCAACACCACATACACGATAGACTTCAGCGACGCCATATCGGACAACAACGAGGGCAACCCGCTCGGCAACTATGCCTATACTTTCTCTACGGGCGACCGCATCGACACTCTTCAGATATCGGGACACGTGCTCGAGTCGGAGAATCTGGAGCCTATAAAAGGCATACTCGTGGGACTGTACAGCGACAAGAGCGACTCGGCATTCATCTCTTCGCCCATGATAAGAATAGCGCGCACCGACAGCCGCGGACAGTTTGTCATCAAGGGTGTGGCGCCGGGAAGCTACCGCATATATGCCTTGCAGGACATGGACGGCGACTATAAGTTCAGTCAGAAGAGCGAGAAGATAGCCTTCACCACCGACACCATCGTCCCGACCACCATTGAGGCCACCCGACAGGACACCGTGTGGCTCGACTCTCTGCGCATAAAAAGCATATCAAGGGTGGGATACACGCGGTTCATGCCTGACAACATAGTGCTCAAGGCATTCACCGAACCGCTCACAGACAGGTATCTCATAAAGAGCGAACGGCAGGAGGCCGACCACTTCACTTATTATTTCAGCTACGGAAGCGACCGGCTGCCGGAGATAAAAGGACTGGACTTCGACTCCGACAACGCCTTCATCATAGAACATTCGGAGAAACGCGACACGGTGACATACTGGCTCAGGGACACCACTCTGGTGAACCGCGACACGCTCAACGTGCAGCTCAGATACATGGCCACCGACACATTGGGTCAGCTGCAACTCCAGACCGACACGCTGCAGATGCTATCAAAAAAGACCTACGAGAAGCGTCTGAAGGACCAGAAAAAGTCGTTCGAGGAATGGAAAAAGCAGCAGGAACGCAAGAAGAAGCGCGGCGAGCCTTACGACAGCATAATGCCGCCCGTGCCGCTCGACTACAACGTGAACGTGCCTCAGAAGCTCGATCCTGACAAGAACATACGGTTTGAGTTTAAGACGCCTATCGCCGACATCGACATAGGCAAGATACACCTGTACTCCAAGCGCGACTCACTGTGGTATAATGCGCCGTTCGAGCTGCTTGCCGACCGCAAGGACACGCTCAGCACCAACGACTCCACATACAGCGCGACGCCCGAACTGTATCTGCGCAAGTATGTTCTCATGGGCGAATGGAGGCCCGACACCGAATACAGTCTGGAAATAGACTCGGCGGCTTTCACCGACATATACGGCAAAGCCACCAAAAAGCTGAAGCAGGGCTTCAAGGTCAGCGCCCTCAGCGACTACAGTACACTGCTTCTTTCCATCAACGGCATGAACGGACAACCGCTCGTAGTGCAGCTGCTCAACAGCTCTGACAAACCCATAAAGGAGGTGAAGACAAGCGGATCTACAGCCGAATTCTTCTACATAAAGCCCGGACAATACTATGTCCGACTGTTTGTCGATTCCAACAACAACGGCATCTGGGACACCGGCGACTATGCGTCGGGACGCCAGGCGGAGGAGGTGTTCTACTATCCTGAGGCAATAGAGTGCCGCGAGAAATGGGATATAAGGAAGTCGTGGAGCCCGAGAAGCGTGGATATGACCCACCAGAAGCCTACGCAGATAACCAAGCAGAAGGCCGAGAAGGCAAAAGAGGTGAAGCAGCGCAACATCGAACGTGCACGGAAACTCGGCATAGAGTATCTGCCGGAGATGCAACAGCAGATGAAGAAGAAACTTAAACGTGAGGAAAAATAAGCTAAAACGTGAGGGGAAACATACATAACCTCGCGCCGATGACATATCACCAGAAAAACGTAAGACTATGAACATTAAGAAACACTCCTTAGCAATCGCGCTGATGCTGCTCGTATCAATGGCGGCATCGGCACAGTGCACCTACAAGAACACAGCGTTCAAGTCGGGTGAATATCTTTCATACAATCTTTATTACAACTGGAAATTCATATGGGTGAAAGCCGGAACGGCAAGCATGTCAACCGTAGAAAGCCGTTACAAAGGCCGCAAGGCATACAGGGCTTCGCTCACCACACGAGGCAACAACACCGTGGATGAGATGTTCGTTCTGCGCGACACGCTGCTCTGCTACAGCAGTCTTGCCATGGAACCGCTATACTACCGCAAGGGAGCGCGCGAAGGATCGCGATACACTGTTGACGAGGTGTTCTACTCGTATGCCGGAGGTCAGCAGAAGATGAAGATGCACCGGCAGAAGAACGACGGCAAACACACATGGAAAAACGTGTCGGCCGACGAGTGCAGCTACGACATGATGAACATATTTCTCAGGGCGCGTTCGTTCAATCCGGAGGGATGGAAGACCGGTAACGTCATAAGTTTCCCGATAGCCGACGGCAGAAAGACCACACCGGCACGGCTTGTCTATCGCGGAAAGACCGTGATAAAGGCGGACAACGGCAAGAAATACCGCTGCCTGCAACTCTCATACATGGAGCTCGAGAAAGGCAAATACAAAGAGATTGTGCGCTTCTATGTCAGCGACGATGCCAACCATATACCTGTCCGTCTGGACATGTTCTTGAAGTTCGGATCGGCAAAGGCGTTCCTCGTAGGATACAAGGGACTGCGCAATCCGGTGACGTCAATAGTGAAATAATGCCGCGTCGCCAATCTGATGCCGCCCATTCCGCACGACGGAACGGGGCGTTCCGCAACAGAATAAGGTTTTATTGAAATTTACACAAAGAAAAAACGGCTCCGAAAGAGCCGTTTCATCATCGCACGACATCATTCTGAATGTCGTGCGTTTTCTATTTTTCAAAATATAGTTATAATGATTTTTTAATGTCGGAATGTATAAACATACAGTTCCTAAAGCCGCAAATGGTGTAACGTACGGCGGCATAACCACCGGCTGTACGGCATAAGCTCACTCCTCACCGCGTGCTTTCGCCGCAGCCTCATCAATGCTTTTTATCACCTTAGCAGGCACTCCGCCCACAATCATACGGGCAGGTACGTCCTTTGTAACCACCGCTCCGGCAGCCACAACGGCGTCGTCGCCTATGTGCACACCGCTGAGTATGGTGGCGTGAGCACCTATCCACACGCCACGGCCTATGACTATCGGCGCATGATAAAGGTTCTGACGGTTGGCAGGATCCATGCCGTGGTTGAGCGTAGCCATCACCACACTGTGACCAATCAGGCATCCGTCGCCTATGAATATGCCGCCCTGGTCCTGAAACTGGCAGCATGCGTTTATGAAAACATTGCGCCCCACGTGTATGTTTCGCCCGAAATCGGTGTAGAACGGCGGAAACATTCGGAAGCTGTCGTCCACATCGTTACCCGTTATCTGCGCGAAGAGGGCACGTATCTCAGTGTCGGTGTGATAATGACAATTAAGCTCCATGAGCAGACGGCGCACCTCATCGCTGCTGTCACGCATGAAGTTTATCATCTCCTCGCCGCGCAGTGGCCGGCCGTCGGCGATGTATTGCTGGAATTGTTCGAGTGTCATTTCTTCTTCCTCCATATTTTTACGTATTGTCTTCATCGGCGTATGAGCCTCACGCCTTGCGTCCCATCTCCCGCGCTTCGGCCAAAGCCTTGTGACCGACTATGTCGCCCTTGGCTGTCACTCCGCCTGCAAAGACCACTCCCCGCAGCGTGGCACGCTCAAAACAATCGGTCCATCCACGCACCACAGTCTCTGTTCCATCCACCGTAGCAGGGTCATCCTCGGCGGCAGAAGCCAGCAGATAGACATCGGTGAAGCGATAATCGGCAGTGTATAGCGGGTTGGCGCGGTCGATCATTGTCTTCATCTGTCCGCTGCACGAATAGTAATAAACGGGCGTTGCCCACACAATGACGTCGGCACGGCACATCTTTTCCACTATCGCCGGCGCGTCATCGTTGATCACGCAGCGCAGAGTCTTGTGACAGGCGAAGCATCCGCGGCAGAAAGAAATGTTGAGTCCGGCGAGGCTCACCGTCTCCACCGTGTTGCCGGCCTCGATGGCACCTCCCGCAAACTCGTCGGCAAGCATGTCCGAATTGCCGCCCTTGCGGGGGCTGGTTTTTATTATCAGAATATTCTTCATAGCTTTGTCCTTATGGTTTATATATGTTTTTATGATGTCATAAGATGTATTATCCTGTCCCGAAGTACTGATATTATTTGCGTCCGAGCACCTCGTTCACCCATTCTGCCACCTCTTCGCGACCGGCACCGGGTGCGAACCTGTGTCCGGGCTTCCAATCGGCGTCGGGCGCACTCTTGTGCAGCAGCTCGCCACTCTCGCCCAACGGACTCGAAGCCGATGTGCAGAAAGGTATCACTGTCTTGCACTTGAACTTGCCGCCTTCGAGAAACGACTCGATAATACGCGGCGCTATGCCCCACCAGATGGGATAGCCCACGAAGATAACCGAGTAATGGTCGAGCTTCGGAGTGTCGCGGAACATCTGCGGACGGGCCTTGGAGTCGTGCTGCTCGCGGTTGCTGCGCGATTCGGCTGTGGTGTAGTCAAGGTCGCTCTGACTGTAAGGCAGCGCCGGTTCTATGCGCCACACGTCGCCACCGGTGACGTAAGCAATGTGTTCTGCCACGGCTTTGGTGTTGCCTGTCACCGAGAAATAAGCCACGAGAACCTTAGAATTATCGTCTTCTCCACGGCTGTTGCCCTTGCACGACGACACAGGCATGAGCGCCATCAGGACGCTTGCCATTATTAAAAGAAAACCTTTCATATTATGTCCTCCTCTATTCTGTTATTCTTTATTTAGTTTATGACACTGCAAAATTACTGATTCATCCGGATGACAACCATACGCGCATTACGCGATTTTCTACCATTATCAACGGAAAACGCGAGCGCTAATGATTTTTTCCGGCACGAAACATAAATAAAAAGCGGCCGTTCGCCCCGCCGTAATGACGTCCGCCGCCGGATGTTCACGCCTTTGTCATGCGATAGCCCAGCGCCTTCAGCTCCACGGCCATACCCATGATATAGAGCTGATGCAGGCAATCCACATAGGCACGAAAAGCCTCCGGAGTGCCCGGTTCTATGTTTTCGTGGCGCAACATACTGTTGGTGCGTCCGGCACACTCGGCAACGAGTGCACTCGTCTTCTTGCGACTGTCCTCGTCGAGAGCCAGCACGTCTTCCATAATATGGTCGTCCATGCAATCATAACCGCGTGCATCGCGCAAGAATACATACAAATCCGTGCGGCTGCCGTAGCTCTCCCAGTCGGTATCCCACAGCTTAGCGAGCGCCATTCCCACGAACATCATCCATCCGAGTGACACCGTTGGCCACGCCCCGAACTCTCTTATGCCGTCCGGCAGATATGCTTCGCCCACCTCGCGCCACTTGTCTTCCACGTCGGGACATTCGGGCATGTGTTCGTCTATAAGCCCCTGAGCCAGCAGATATCGGCGCAGGTCCTCGCCTATCCTTTCCTCAAAATCGTTCTTCTGTTCCATATATGAAGTTTTGTTATGTTGTTTACAATATACGGCCTACCTTATCACGACAGATATTATTACTCTTTATTCACTAATAAAAACATCATATCATAACGTCTACCGAATCTAAATTACTGACAAAGATAGTGAAAGGTGAGCGCAATGACAAAAAGAAAAGACATCGTTTTTTTCGAATTTGGCAATGCCGAACCACATCCTATCTTATACAAAGATAGTGAAAGGTGAGTGCAATAGCAAAAGAAAAAGACATTGTTTCTTGGCTTTTGATATTGCCGAAGCGAATCCTATCTTAATAAAAAGATATAAAAAGGCGAGAACAGAAAAATAAAAGAGTAGTATTTTTATTGCAAAACACACTATTATATTATTAAAAATTTCACCTTTTTATAATCATTACATAAGTCCCAACCCACCTCCTCCCCCTCCCCTCTGTGCACATTTTACTCTGCTTGTTACCTTATTTACGGTTTTTGCGTAAATCCTTTCACAGCCAAAGAATAATATTATTAAATTTGTGAACGGAGACAACCGTCTGAACACAAAAACATAAGCAATTATGAAAGATTTCGTAAAGATAGACTGCGTGGAGAGATACAACGAGCTCTTCGGACTGGAAACGCTGCATCCGCTCGTAAGTGTGGTGAGCCTGGCAGAGGCAGAGAAGCAACCCGTGGGACACATGATGTTCAACTACGGGGTTTATGCCCTGTTCCTGAAAAACCTGAAGTGCGGCGAGATACTCTACGGCCGGCAGCCTTACGACTACCAGGAGGGCACGGTGACGAGCTTCGCGCCGGGTCAGGTTGTGGAGACAACGTTTGCGGAGGGCATGAAGTTCGACGCGCTCGGACTGCTGTTCCATCCCGACCTCATAAAGGGAACGTCGCTCGGACAGAACATCAGGCGCTACTCGTTTTTCTCTTATTCGTCCAACGAAGCACTGCATCTGTCTGACGAAGAGAAGGAGATATTCACCGACTGCCTGAAGAAAATAAAGATGGAGATAAGCCGGCCGGTGGACAAGCACAGCCGACGCCTCATCTCGCGCAACATAGAACTGCTGCTCGACTACTGCATGCGCTTCTACGAAAGGCAGTTCATCACGCGTTCGCAGAGCAACAAGAACGTGATAGTGAAGTTCGAGAACCTGCTCGACGACTACTTCCACGAGCAGCGCACCATAACAGACGGCCTGCCGACGGTGAAATACTTTGCCGACAAGGTGTTCCTTTCGCCCAACTACTTCGGCGACATGGTAAAGAAGGAAACGGGCATAACGGCGCAAGAATACATCAAGTCGAAGCTGATAGGCCACGCCAAGGAACTGATACTGGGCACGGACAAGACGGTGAACCAGATATCATACGAACTGGGATTCCAGTATCCGCAGCACTTCAACCGCATATTCAAGAAGGCTACGGGACTGACACCGAGCGAATACAGAAAAACAAACGTCTGACAATCACACGACAACATAACCGATGTACACAAAGAGTCAATATCCCGAACCGGCATGCTGCATGAAGCGCGACAGTCTGCCGGGCGTGAGGATGCAGCATCCGCTCGCCGGAACAGCGAGGCTGTCGCCCGACGGACTGGACAAGCTCAACGGACTGACAACAGATCTCTACACGGTGATGATGATAAGAAACCGCCGCTGTGGCCACACGTCGTGCTACGGACACACGGGATGCGACTTCTCTTATGCGTCGGTGTTGTTTTTCCGTCCGGGCGACCGCATCTGCCTCAACTGCGACACCCGGGCCGAGAGCGCAAGCATAGTGGCGTTCAGAAAAGAGCTGGTTGCCGGCAGCGAGATAGGACAGGACATTGGCGGATACCGATTCTTCGGATACAGGACCGACGAGGCGCTGCACGTGTCGGAGTGTGAGGAACGGACGCTCGACCGGCTTTTCGACGACATAGGAGGCGAGCTTGGCGCGTGCATCGACGAATACAGCTGCGGCATAATAGGCCGACGCATCTGTCTGCTGCTCGACTACTGCCGGCGGTTCTACAACAGGCAGTTCATAATGCGTGCCGACAGCAACAGAAAGATACTGAGACACGCCAACCACATAATACACGACTTCTTCGCGCAATGCGGCCGTCAGCGCGACGACATGCCTCATACACAATACATTGCGGCGCGCGCCGACACGTCGGATGCCTATCTTGAAGACCTCGTGAAGGAGGAAACCGGACTGAGCATGGGCCAGTATGCCGAGATGAGACGCCTCGACATGGCGCGCGACCTGCTCATGCACTCTCACAAGTCTGACGACGAGATAGCGTCGATGCTCCATTACCGGTCGGCGCGTTGTTTCCGTCTTTTCTTCAGCCACACCACAGGCATGACCACCGACCAGTGCCGCACGAGCTGCTGACCCGTCCGCGCGCCGTCCGCACCACGTGCTTTCAGCACAAAGCCACCCTACACACCACAATATAACATATGGACAGAACAGCCGAGAAATATGCCATCATATTCGCCTATTTCCTGATTTACGTCGTATGGGGCTCCACCTATTACTTCATAGGTGTGGCTCTCGAGGGCTTCCCCACGTTCGTGCTGGGCGCCGCAAGGTTCGGCATCGCGGGGGCCATACTGCTCATGGCATGCCTCATGCGCGGCGAGAAAGTGTTCGGCCGGCGGCTCATTCTCAGCTCGGCGGTGAGCGGCACGGTGCTGCTCTTCGTCGATATGGCAGTAATAATGCTTGCCCAACGCTATGTGAGCAGCAGTCTGGTGGCCATTGTCGCGTCGTCGACAGCCATCTGGATAATGCTGCTCGACGTACCGATGTGGCGCCGCAACTTCAGCCGCGCGTCCACCGTCGCGGGTCTGCTGGCAGGCTTTGCGGGCGTGGCACTGCTCTATCTGGAACAGTTTTTCTCGGAAAACCACGTGCTGCATCACAGCGAGTACGGCATACTCATACTGCTTGCGGGCTGCGTGTCGTGGGCTGTGGGCTCGCTCTATGCCAAATACCGTTCGGGCAAGGCAGAACGACGCGACGACTTTGCCGGCTCGGCGTGGCAGATGCTCACGGCCGCACTGATGTTCGTCCTGGCGTCGTGGGCCACCGGCGACTTCGCCTCCGTGCGCATGGAGAGCATACCCGTAAGGGCGTGGGCGGCCCTGGCCTATCTCATTGTCTTCGGTTCGCTCATGGCATATCCCGCATACGTGTGGCTGCTTAAACACCGACCGGCCGCCGAAGTGGGCACACACGCCTATGTCAATCCGGTGGTAGCGGTGATAATAGGCGGCCTGTGCGGCGAGGACATCACCCTTTTCCAGCTGTGCGGACTGGCCGTCATACTGCTCAGCGTAATGTCGATAACCAAACACAACAACAATAAATGAACAACGAAAGAATGGCTCCGGTAAAGACATCGGAGCGTTACGTCATACTCGACGCCCTGCGCGGATTCGCCATACTGGGCATCTGCGCCGCCAACTATCCCGAATTCTCGCTCTACACCTTCCAGAGCAAGGAGATAACCGACGCCATGCCCACGGCCGGCATAGACCGCGTGCTGCGCTTCATGCTCTATTTTCTGGTGGACGGAAAGTTCTACACGCTATTCTCACTGCTCTTCGGCATAGGCTTCTCCATCATCATATCAAACGCCGCACGCAAGGGAGCGAACGGCTTCCGCATATTCTACCGCCGCATGGCTCTGCTCACACTCATCGGTTTTCTGCACCTGATGTTCATCTGGAGCGGCGACATACTCATGCTCTATGCGCTGCTTGGCATGTGTCTGCCGCTGCTGCGCAACGTGTCGGACAGAGGACTGCTGCGCACGGCGGCCTTCTTCCTGCTTCTGCCCATAGCCGTGGATGCCGTGACGCAGGTGCTCGGCGTGAGTCTCTCGGCGCCTGCCGTGCGCGAACAGTGGCGCTATTGCGACCGCTACGGCATAACCGAGGAGAACTTCGGCTACTGGCTACGCGACGCCATAAGCTACGGCGACATGTTCAAATTCCTGATTCAGGGCGCATGGGTAAGGGTGCAGGAGTTTGTCGACGGCAACCGCTATTTCAAGGTGTTCGGACTCTTCGTGCTCGGGTTCTACATAGGGCGCAACCGCATGTACGCCGACCTTGCGGCCCGGAAACCTCTGCTGCGCCGCGTCACTACCATAGGTCTGGCCGCCGGACTGCCCCTGTCGCTGCTCTACGCCTGGAGCTGCATGAACGGTCATCCGCTGGGCAACGCCGTCCACACAGCCATATACACCGTCAGCGTATATCCTCTCGGCCTTGCCTATATGTGCGGCATGTGCCTCATATATCTCAGACACAATGACCTCGCCGTATGGCGCCGGCTCGCCTATCCCGGCCGCATGGCGCTCACCAACTACATAGGCCAGTCGGTCATCGGCGCGCTGCTGTTCTACGGCATCGGCCTTGGTCTGGGCGCAAGTTTCGGACTCGTGCACACCGAACTGGTAGTCGCCGGTGTCTATCTGTTCCAGATGGCCTTCAGCCGCGTGTGGCTGCGCTTCTTCCGTTTCGGTCCGCTGGAGTGGATATGGCGCATGCTCACCTACGGGCGATGGTTCGACATAAGAAACGACAGCTATGTGAAGTGAGCCGTCTAAGACCGGTCTGCGCCGCCGGATGCTCACAGCCAAAACACATAACATAACCACACATCCGGCATAAACGACCCGTCACACCCGGCATTTACACTACTCCACACATCACACAAATGCCGGCCGTATGCTCCGTGTACATGTCTCTTTCACCAGCCATGACATCGTCGCGGAGCATACTCTTTCTGCCTCCGCCCTGCGCGAGCGTTTCTCACCGTAAATTCCGCCGACAAGTAAGGATAAACGGATATTCGATGGAGATTGGTTTTATCAATGAATAATAATGTGATGAACGGAAAACTTCTGACGACCGGGGATGTTATGAACAGTGACGGAACGGGGCTTATGCAATAATACATATACGTTGTTATGACGATAACCCCATATTGCCTTAATAATAAATCCACATCATCATTACCAAATAACCTCACGCACAAAAGAGATATTCTCTTTTCAAGCAACAATAACCTCACATTGCCACTATCAAATAATAACCGAAACACGCGCCGTGCACCATTTTAATACCTTTTATAGCACCACATATCAGCATTTTCAAAGGAAAACATAAGTATCAACTTACGATTTTTCTTGACTAAATTTTGACAAAATATTTTCTCGAAAGAGGTGTAAAGGAATGTTAAATACGGCATTATGAGGCCTGTTTTGTTCTTCATCATCCTTTAATATACCCCATAACATAGTCCGGAAAAATACATTTTGCTTTCCGATATTGCCTATTTCGTGGTGCGAAATAGTCCATATCAGCGTGCGATATGATGCTTTTCGGCCCCCAAAATGGCCTATTTCGCAAGCCGAAATGGTGCTTTTTACAAAGTGAAGAAATACCCTTTAAGCGTAAATCATTGATATCCAATATGTTATGACAACATCTTATTTTTCGCGTATTTGCGGCCGAAGGAGAGTCGGTCCGCAAATACGCGCTTATTTTTCGGGGTCTATAGGGAAACCCGGGCGTAAAAATCAGAATCCGGTTACAATCTGAAACCGCCCTGTGTCATTCCACATTCAACGGCAGAAAACGACGCTCATGCAGCGATGGAAACGCAGCCGTTATTGAAACCAGTACCCGTTTGAAACTTAACAGATGCGGCAATCCTCACCGGCGATGCCTTTTACATATTCCGGAACCATTTTTATGAACAGATGAATAATTTCGGATTGTCGCCCCGTAACCGCTTTATGAGGAAATAAAGAACACTTTTTTACATCAACAAGACGAGTCTTGAAACAAACTTTTAATGCATATTTATGTCATTGAATATCAATAATATACAAGAAATATTCACCAATATGATACGTATTTATATCAAAAATTCATAATAAATATTTTTTAATAAAACCATTAAAATTCTTGATTTTCATCAAAAAATTATACTTTTGTAATGAAATTAACTTAATTAACTAACAAATTACCGTAATTATGAATAAAAGATTACTTTTTGTTGGTGCTACAGTTTTGGGCTGTTTCTGTAGTATTAACGCTGACAACGTGTTGACTCACGTGTTGGAATACGACGGAACAAATTTGAATTCGCGTATAGACTACACGTACGACACTAACGGTCTGCTTGTTGAAAAGCTGGTAACCAAGCCAAGTACTTCTGACCCTTCTGCGATGACAAACTCGGAGAAAGTCATTTACGGATACGACGACCAGAAGCGTTGCAACCTCGTGGAGAACTATGTATGGAACACGTCGTCGATGACTTTCATCGGACGTCCCATAGAAGGAGCGAAGACAACCACCACATTCGACGAACAGACGGGACGTGTGTCCGAACAGCTGTTCTACAAATGGGGAACAAACGACTGGGAGACCGATTATGCCAACAGATGTGTTTACACATACGACGGCAATACGGCGACCGAGAACAGATACAAGAAACTGAACGGAAAGGAGCAGGCCGATCCGTACGAGATAAACGACTACACCTACGACGACAACATGAACGTGCTGGAGAAGGTGCGCAACAACTACACGTTCAGCTTCGCAACGTATGAGTATGAGAAGACTCCTACCGAAAAGCTGGTGTATGAATATGACGACAAAGGAAACGTGACCCTGGAGGAAACATACATGTACTCGAGCGGCGACGACTACGACCCGTGGGGCGACGACACCGAGGACGGCAGCGACTCTGAAAGCTCTGAAACCACAGACGAGGAAGACAGCTGGTCGCTCATGTACCGTTATAAATATGAATACGAATACGACGACAAAGGCAACATCACAAAGAAGACTACCTATGCATGGCGCGACTATAAGGGCGACTACGAGGTTCAGTCGGTTCTGTCGTATGAGTATTTCTACGGATCAAACGATGCTCTGGAGCTGCCTTACAGCAACAACTTCGACGAAGAGGGCGCGTTTGACGGATTCACCACAAGCGGCACCGGAGAGGAAGGCGCAGGATGGAAGCTGGAGAACGGAGCGCTGACATGCACATCGGCTCTGAACAGCGACCCGAATACTCCGGAGATAGTTTATCTGCCCGCTCTGCGCTTCACCACAGACAACGAGGTTGAGGTGTCGTTCAAGGCTAAGGTGGCAGACGCCGCAAAGCCCGGCAAGGTGCAGATGATTCTGTGCAGCAACGACGAGACACACACTCCGCTCGGCACAATAGGCGAGATAAGAGACATCACAGGCACTGAATATCAGGACATTGAGGGCTTCATCGTTCCGGAGAAGACCGACGCTTATGTCATCGGCATCTGCTTCGACAACAATCAGGCCGGCTCTGTTGTCACAATAGACGACCTGGAGGTGAAGAACGGACGCCCGACAGCATCACCTGTGGCTCCATACAACTTCACGGCAACTCCGGCACGCGACGGCTCGCTCGAGGTGAAACTGATATGGTACACACCTAACACCAACATCGGAGGCGACTTCATCTCTCACGCCGACAAGATGGAACTCTACCGCGACGGCGTTGACGAACCGCTCTACACGTCACCGGCCACAGGCGCTACACTGGCAGCACAGTTTGTAGATAAGACCGTTCCTGAGAAGGGCGAATATACATACCGCGTATATGCTTACCTCGACGGACTGAAGAGCGACGCCGCCGTAGTTACAGTAAAGGTGGGCTACTCTGTTCCGGCACCTGTAGAAGGACTCAGCGTTGTTGAGAACGACGACCACTCAGTAACTCTGACATGGGACGAGGCTAAGCCTGAATACGGCGATGTGAAGTATGTTCTGACAAGAAACGGTTCTGAAATACTCGACGACGACTTCAACGGAACATCATTCACCGACAACACCATCGACACAAGCAACGGTCAGGAGTATGTTTACTACTTCGTTCAGCCGTACAACGAAATAGGCTACGGCAACCTCACATCATCCGACCTTCTGTTCGTAGGTGAGCCTACACCGGTACCGTTCAAGGAATCGTTCGCAGGTGGCGAGCCCACACATCAGTGGATGAACGAGAAGATAAAAGGATACGACCCGGCATGGGGAACAGGCTCAAGCTGTCCTTCTTATCCTTCTGTTGAAGCACAGGACGGCGACGGAGGATTCGCAGCATTCCTCTCAACAAGCATCGCCGAGGGCGACGAAGTGAGATTCACCAGCGAGAAGATTGATCTCAGCCCGCTCACAAAGCCTGAACTCACATTCTATGTATATCAGACTGAGGGCGAACAGACCGCCGACGCAATAGTAGTGGAGGCTTCCAAGGACAACGGAGAGTTCGAAGCCGTATCGGCTACGATATACGCTTCTGGCAACGAGACAACCGGATGGACCGAATACACCGTATCTCTCGACAAGTTCAAGGGCGAGAAGAACGTCAGACTGAGCTTCAGAGGCATCTCAGGTATCACGCACGACATACTGATAGACAACATCTCCATCGACGAGAGCATCACCAACTGCATCAGCAGCGTACTGCCCGACGGAGTTAGCGTTTACGGCGGTCACGGCGAGATATCAGTCAGCGCAGACACCGCAAGCGACATCAAGGTGTTCTCAGTAAACGGCGCACAGGTCTATGCCGGCCACGGCACCAACGTCACAATCCCTGCATCCAAGGGCCTGTATGTGGTTACTGTAAACGGAAAGGCTGTGAAAGTGACGGTGTTCTGAAATAGAATGATAAAGTAATTATCCTAAAACAAAAGAGGATGCATCGGAATTATTATTTCTTGTGCATCCTCTTTTTGTATGTATTAATATCTTATATCATATTGCGTCAAGAAGGATAAATGCCGCCCAATAACTCGGATTCTGATAAGGTTTTATTTTCTTAACCTCTTTGTTTTTCTTCTGTTTATTTCTTTTTTCATTTGGCATGAGAATAATCATTCCGCCATTGTCCGTCACTTCACGTTCTATTTCGTAATCTCTTACATATCTTTGGGCCTCACGCAAAGATTCAAACTTATTCTTGCCAGCCATGAGATTGGCGTAAAACTTTGTCATAAGCAACCGCGTAGCCTCATCATCCACATTCCAAAGACTCATAAGCAAAGTATTAGCTCCTGCTTTCTTAAAACCACGCTGCAAGCCCATAACTCCGTCACCTGTTATCTCACCAAGACCAGTCTGACACGCCGAAAGCACCACAAGATCAAGACCACGTAAGTCAATCATTGATATTTCCTTTGCCGTAAGCACTCCGTCTTCAACATTTTCAGGCAACCTCATTCCACTAAGAACATTATTGGCTCCGGCAAAAAGGAGTCCCGAACGTGTCATGGCTTTATCTTCTATATATCGTCTGTAGTTTCCAAAACCTTGCAACAGCAAATTCTCTTTACTTGGCAAATTCTTATCCGGCCAGTAAAATCCATGCGTGGCAACATGTATAATCCTCGTATGTTGTCCAGACAAAGCCTTGAAAGAAGTTTCCGTTCCTATTGTATCGGTAAAAAGCGACGAATGTATCTTTGCCATCTGCATATAGTCGTTTATATCCTCCACCTCAACCTTTGTCGCCGGCAGAGGCAATACACCCTCACGCATATCAAGATAATCAGAAAGATTATAAAGCATGAAATCCATTGTCCTTTTATTGTATGTATATTTACGACTGTCATGCAACATAATATCTGGACTCATATCATATTCCAGACCACCGTACAACGCGGCTTTATCAGTGAATTTATGTTCCTTTATCAGAGCAAGCTCGCGCGTTGACGACAAACGGTAAAGATTCCATTTGTCTGACATCAACGTATCTCCTACCCAACAAGGCACGGACTCTATGGCAATGTTATACAGCTCGCCGGCCGGAGAAAAATAAATATTCTTCATGCCCTGAAGTTCTTTTTCCAATGGCTTCCATACCAGTTCGGCAATATCTTTTGTCCGGTAAAGCTCTTGTCTGTCAATATTTACGAGTTGTCTTTCTTCAAACAACGGATACATTCTTGGAGCTGTCATTCCTTTACGCAAACAATATGCGGCATATATCAAAGAATCCTCTCCTGTTTGAAAAGAAACAAATTCCACCGCCACATCCTTATCTCCCAGTTTCTGCTGCACCTGTCTCCAATCAATGGCTATATTCTTTGTAAAATCACCGTAAATCTTTGAGCGCTGCACCAGTTCTCGCTCAAGTCCTTGCGCCACACGTTCAAGAGAATCTACATTCAAAATCATTTCAGATGCCGACAGTCCATTTATATGACGCCGTAAAGCAGTCAGATCATTGTACATATCCATTACCTCACTATCACCGCTTTCCTCAAGCAATTTGCTGAACTCTATCTCACTGTTCAACAGCAATCCTTTGCTCAACAAAATACCATTATATCCATTTTCGAAAACAGAGTCAGTACGGAATCCATAGGCTATGTTGTGTATATATGTTTCGAACCATATTTTATATTTTTCCCAAAACATATTTCTCTCATTTGCAGTCAAGTCTATAAAAGTTTCTTTTATTATATCTGATACTAATTTTGTGGCATCAATAGAATATCTTATAGCTTCCTTAGATTTTATCGTTCTATAATATTTCGATAAATAAAACAATGATAAAACATAATCAGGATGTTCTTTTGCATAAAACTTTCCTCTAATATTCATTGCCTCTGTTTCAAGTCTTATTGCTTCTATATAGTTTTCTTGTAAAAAATAGTATCCTGCAAGATCACTTAATATTTTTGCATAATTCAAATTGATATTGTTTTTATATTTATCATAAGAAGCCATATTATAAACCGTTAGCATCAAATTCTCCAAAAAGTTATCATGAAAGGTGTTATATATTGATAATGTAATAGCAGTTTCATTATATATTTTTTTCAGTGTCCTCTCAAAAATATTTGCAGCTTCAGTACCCAAATTTATCGCCTCAGTATGATTTCCACACGAAGAATAGCAACCCGCCAGCCTGTTTAATGCCATTGCATAGCTAAAATGAGCTTTACCAAAAATTCTTCCTAAAATATTTATTGCTTTGTTTCCTTGCCTTATTGCTTCACTATAATTTTTAACAGCAAAATTATATAATGCCAAATTACTCAATGCAATTGCATAATCGGAACATTCTTTACCAAATAATTCCTCAAAAATAGACAACGCCTCCGTTCCTTGATTAATTGCTTCTGTATAATTTCCAAGAGAATAACTGTATAATGCCATATTTCGTAATGCTATGGCATAATCAGGATGTTCTTTGCCAAATAATTTCTCAAAAAGAGATAACGCCTCTGTTCCTTCTTTCATTGCCTCAACATAATTTCCTTTAGAATAATTGAATAATGACATATTTCGTAATGCAATGGCATAATCTGAACTTTCCTTACCTACAATTTTTTTTGTCATATTTAACACAAACATTCCTTGTATTGTTGCTGTCCCATAATCACTAAAAACATAATTATATAAAGCCTGATTTCTCAATGCTATCACATAATCATAATAGTTATCATCTGGAACATATCCATAAAAATACGTTGTTGAAAGAGCAAACATTGCTGCTTTAAATGTTTTCTTCTGTAATGAACTAGATAGACTAGAATATATCTTATTTCTCAAAGACTTGGCATATTCAGGGTGTCTTTTATTGAAAATTTTCTTAAAAATATTCAGTGACTCTTTTCCCAGACTTATTGCTTTTGAATAATTTCCCTGTAAATAATTATAATACGCAATATCTCTCAATGCTATTGCAAAAGAAGGATGTTCCATACCTTTCGTATTTATTAGAATAGACAGCACATTGATTTCCAAATTTATTGCTTCCTTATTTTTTCCCCAGTAACTATTGTAAAAAGCTAACTTACTAAGCGAATAAGCATAATATTCAGATTTTTCTCCATAACATCTTTTCATTATCTCGACGAAAGTTCCGGCATACTCTAATGCTCTTTTATCATTCATCATCATATAGCAATCGGCTATGAAATATATGGTATTGGCACAGAAAATATGATAGTCTCCCAAGAAAGACCGCTCTATATCCGATGCCCTGAGATAACATTCAAGTGCTTTTTCATAATTTTTTAAGCCATAATATCCATTGCCTGACTGCAACAATGAATCAGACTCAACAGTAAACCGTCTGTCAACAGGCGGAAAACGGTAAAACATATCTATACTTGCCGCTGTGGCTGTATCGCCTATATTATAATAACACGACGCGAGCCACATGGCTGAATAATCGCGCCTCTTGTCTGTTGAATCTAAAACAGACTTGTCTATTCTGTCACTTTCCTCAAAAAGAGGTATCGCCTTATCATACTGTTTCTGCCCGTATAATTTCACTCCCAAAGCGAACAATGAATCCGATTTCGACAGTTCCTGTCTGCTTTGAGAAAACAAAACCATAGGGACTAACATGCATATGTAAATAAAAATATTTCTCATAAATGTTCAGGAAAATATTTACATATTTTTTATATTGCAATATCTACACAGCATCAATATCATAAAAAAGCCATACAGCCGAACAATATTATTCATCCTGCTCCAATCCAAGTTTATCTATTACATCCTCGGTTATGATCTTTGCCGGTGCCTGCAGAGTGGTTATCACCCATGATTGCGTAATTTCATCCCATTGCTGTTTTGATATCATCTGCCATGTTGTGTCTATGAAGTTTTCCTTTGGTTTCATCTTTTTCCGGCGTTTACGGTCTTTCTTCCAATTTTCACGATACTCATCCGTAACGTTACATGTTTCCTTAAGTTCTATAGATAATTCGTATTGTCCTGTACCCCAAGAATCTCTATATTCGCCGTGTCCATCACGATAACCTATGAAAGAACGCGGAACGATAAAACTCTCACCTATTATTTCATACGCGGCCGTCTCACCTTCTTTGCGCACATAACGCAAAAAACCTTTTGCATCCAACGACTTTTCATCAACCGGTATATTTATCTTGAAACTACCAAGCTCCTGGTCTTTCTGTAACTGTGTGATATAATTCATCCATGAGGATATCACACTGATGTTCATCGACAGACAAAAGTTCTGTCGTTCTTTAAAACTGTACGGCAAGTCTAGCGACGTATTAGGAAGATTTGAATGTAAAGGACTTATTATCAAAGTGTCGAGTACCAGTTCGAACTTGGAATGATTGATTATCCTGTTGATTTTAGAGCGGTCTATATGACACGAAATATAAAATACTGTGTCATTACCTTCCTTACGCAGACATCCTATTCCGTCAAACTGCATACCTTCAGGATCCAGTGCGCCTTCAAAAGACATTTTCTTGTAAAAATCGTTCAATTCGGAAACGGTACTTATTTTTGTCTTGTAGACATTCTCGGCCTTCACCATTTCCTCCCATTCCTTCTTCTGTCTGGCGTTTCTTGTTATTAAAGAAGCTATTGCATTGACTCCTAAGTCAATGACACTTGTTACATAACCAGAGGCAATACCTTTCACAGATTCCTTGCCAGCATCGAACAGTTCGCCCAGATATCCGGACCTTTTACTCCTATTCTCACACTCCTTGGCTATCTCTTTCGCCAGATCATCGCTTGTGTATATGAATGTCTGGTATTCGGCATATTGCGCTCTTACCACAACAGATGCAATCATAAACATTAAAGTTAAAAAGATCTTTTCCATCAGATATGTTTTTGTTATCGGGTTAATAAATGAAACTTATCACTCACAAAGCAGCAATTATGCCTTCGGCTAATAAACATATATTACTGGTAATACAAATATAGTTCTCTGGCTACATACTACGTAAAAGGTATGATTTATCTATATCTATCAATACACAATAATATTGTTGGCAAATCCTTGGTGACGGGACACTATTATGTATATCCGTCACCAACATGTATTATTATATATCTTATAAATGCAAGCAGTCTATATCAGTCGTAGTTTTATCATACCATAATCCAAATTACGGTTTCTTAATCCCGGCCACATTATTCACAATGTTTGTAGTTACAAATATCATCTTCACCATGTCTTCAACACACACCCACTCATACACACTGTGAGCGGCCTGTTGGGCACTATATATGCACGGTCCGCCACGCAAACCCTTTGCAGCCATCATAGCCGATGTAGTGCCGCCACGCTCACTGCTCGGACTCATTTTCATACCGACACGGGCAGCACTATTCATTATCAGGTCGGCCGTGCCTGGATACATAGTATAAGCAATGTTCTCATACTGCACAGTCTCCGGTCCGACTTCAACTTTTACAAACGGATAAGCCTCCGCCGCAAGCCTTTCGGCATCGCGCAGCATCTGACGCAGAGTGTCGCCCTCGTTCTTGTCGAAATAGCGCAGGCGCACCTTCACAAGATAATCCTCGGATACTTCCTTACCTGCTTCATCCGTCGGATGAACCATTGAGTAACAGTGTATGTATCCCTGCTTGTCCTTGCTTGCCGAAGGATGCTTGGCCGGGTCTATTTGTCCTATGAAATAAGAAGCGGCGGTCAGAGCATCGCCATATTTGTTCACGAATCCTTCACCGGGATGGGCATCATGGCCGCGGAAACGATAAGTGATCATCGATGCCGTGAAATTCTCCACCGAGAAACGGTCTGGCATATTGCCATCCACGTCTATCACAATGTCCGGACTGCCGTCCACATACTTCGCTTCAAAACGGTCGGCGGCACGACCTATGTCCTCGTTCTGTGAGAACACCATATAAACATCACCATGCTTTATCTTCTTGTTATTCACCAACTGCTCCGCCAGTCCCACCAGAATCGTTACACCGGCCTTGTCGTCTGCCCCGAGAAGCGTCGAACCATCCGATGTTATTATCGTCCTTCCCTTGCAGTTCTTCAGATACGCGCCCTGCGGAGTCTCCGGACTCAGCACTATTCCAGCCGGAAGCTTTATTTCACCGCCGTCATAATTCTCATGCACTATAGGCTTGATGTTCTGTCCCGGAGCCTCCGGCGTCACGTCAAGATGAGCCATGAACATCAAAGAAGGCACACTCTTGCCTTTCATGTTTGAAGGAATCTTCACATATACATACTGGTCAGCGCTGCGCGTTATCACAGCATTGCTTCCCTTGCATATTCCACGCAGTTCGTTTTCCAGATACTCGGCCATATTTATCTGTCCCTCTGTCATCGGAAAAGCATTCATATCGGCCGTATCAACACTCTGGCTGCTTATCTTTGCATAATTAATGAAACGGTTTTTAGCTTTTTCTGTCAGGACATTCAGTATTTTTCTGTTGTTTTCTATTATTTTATCAATATTAAGAGTGGGCAGTGCTCGTTTCGGAATATTCGATGGAAGATTATTCTTTTTTGCTTCCGTTTCTTTATTTTTCGTTTTAATATACACAGAATCATAAAGAGGTAGTACGACTCCTCCTACCCTCAAAGGTATCTTAGGCCGTAAAGGATTTATAGGAACAATTGGCACTTTTGGCGGAACATTAGGTAATTTTGGGTTTTTGGATAAAACTTTCGCAATATTTTTTATTCTTTTTATAGGCTGAGCAGTCGCTTCGACCGTCACAAAACTATATGCTGCGACACATAAAAATATTACCAATAATCTGTGTTTTGCTTTCATAATTACTAAATTTAATGATTGTTTTCCAATAAATTACACACGCTTAATTTAATAACACTGTCACTATAGACAGTTTGTCAAAAGTCAGTTTTCAGAAAATATATCTGTTTTTCCTTAAGATCCATGTCATGGTTCTGGACATCTTCCGTTTTTATTAATCTCTCCAGACTTCAATCAAACCACAACATCATATAGCCAAACACTATTTTATCACAGGCACATTCCATATAATACTATAGGCCCGCATCCTATATTTTGCAAATATAGCGATTATATAACATCATGTCAACAATATACATACATTATTTTAAACACTTGATTCCAATATTTTCTATTTCAAATTATTAAAACAAGCACTATTTCTACAATTCCATTTAATCTGATTGTGTCACAATATTACCACTTCGCTCCGAATACAGCTATATTTGCAACCAACCAAACCTTAGATTGAAAATATCGCGGCTATGAGAAGATATAGAAAATCAGTTTGCAATTTAAAATTCAAATTCTGTCGTATTATTATTTATTCTGAACATAACACGAAAACGCTATAATACTACATTCCCGACATTTTCCTATAAAAGCCTGCAACACCGGCAGTACAATACAATCCAAAGCTTTACGACTATAATATCAGACCGTTTCCACAATCATAAACATACGGTGTGACAGTCTTTTTATGACATAAGAAAAGGTAGAAAATACAATAAAAGTAAATTTTTAATTAATATTTATTAACTTTCACTTTCATAAACCTATTCTTTTATTTCATATATTTGTATTCCGATTTGAAAGACAAATACCATAAAATAATAACTAATTGATATATTTTTACCTCACAATTATAAACATTTAAAACACCTCGTATGAAAAAATTATTATTCATTCTCATTGCTCTCATAGGATGTTTTGTCACGCTCGAGGCGCAAGTGCCCTACCAACGCGCCACCGGTACGCAGACAAAGAACCTGAGACAACTGAACCGTGAACAACACTTTGCGAAGAGCAAGAAGTCAGAAAAAAGCCGTGCCGGCGCCAAGTATGCGGGCGAAGTGCCCGACAATGCCATCGAGGTGCCGTTCTCACACGACCTGGGGAAAAACAGCGATGCGGTTGACATTGTGAAACAATACACTTTCATAGATGCCAACAATGACGAAAGAAGCTGGCAGATAGCAAAAGTAAATAACTACAGCGCGTGCATGCCACCAAAGGCTGAAGGCGTGGAGGCAAGCGACGACTGGATGATATCTGTGCCTGTGCACATGACTCCGGGCGACTATGTCGTGGCTTTCGACCTCGGATACATGGGCAGCGGAGCGACCGGCGTGAATGTGGAAGTGAAGCTGGGAACGGCTCCGACAGTGGAAGGAATGACCAAGGAAATCGTAGCTCCTACTTTTTTCACTACAAAAGACCAGACAACTTATGAATACAACTGCAATATAACGGAAGAAGGATATTATTATATAGGTGTGCACAATCTCACCACAAAAGAAATGAACGGCACCGTGAAGCTCTTCAATCTGAGCGTGAGAAGCGGCAGCGTTGAGCCTGTCATTCCGGTGGATCCGCCCGCAGCAGGCGAACTGACATGGGTGCTCGCTCCAAAAGGTGAGCTGAAGGCCGACCTTACCTATACCGCTCCTACAAAGACAAAATCGGGAGCCGACCTCACGGAGATAACCAAGGTGGAGATAACATCGCGCTGGGGCGTTGACAAATTCACCTATGAGAACGTGAAACCGGGTGAGGTGATTGAGATAAAAGACGTGGAAATGTATGCCGGATACAACAACCGCTTCACCGCAGTGGCATACGTCGGAGAGACAGCCGGCGAGGAACTGGAATACACCGACATATACTGCGGACCGGACGCGCCGCTTGCTCCGCAGAACGTGAAGCTCGTGGTGAGCGACGATTTCAAGTCAGCTGTGCTCTCATGGGATCCTGTCGGCGAGACAGGTATGAACGGCGGATATGTGGATCCGACACAAGTGACATACTACATATTCGATGCCTTCGGCTCATACTACGATCCTGCCATAGCAACCACCACCGAGACATCCATCAAAATAGACTATCCGGACCTCAAGGGTCAGGACTTCGTGGCTTATCAGGTGACTGCCGGATATGAAGACAACTACTCCGACTATACCAACTCTTCGATTGTCACAATTGGCGAACCCGACAAAGCGCCTTACGGCGAATCGTTCGCTAACGGCATATACGACAATGTATGGCTCGTAGATCCTCAGTCTGACTACAGCAACCAGATGATGGGAACTGTTGACGATGATTATTTCGCGTCGCTCATCGACCCCACCGACCCTGAAGCACCCGCTCCGCTCACATCGCAGGACGGCGACAACGGATTCTTCTACTGGCTGCCTTACGAGAAAGATGTGATGTACGGAATGATATCAACACGCGTCGATATATCAGCCACAGCCAACCCTGCACTCGAGTTCTGGTATCAGGGACAGGGCAGCGCCATCGACGTGCTTGTGTCAAAAGACAACGATCCTCTTGAGGTTGTGAAGACCATCGACCTGAAAGAGACGCCTACCACAGACGGATGGACTCTGGCTTCTGTGCCGCTCAACGCTTACAAGGACTCCAAGGCCATTCAGTTTGAGCTGCGTCTGCGCGCCATCCACAACGACGACAACAACACATGGAGCGTGCCAATAGACAACATACGCATACGCGACGTTGTTGACAAAGATCTGCGCCTCGTTTCAATGGATGCTCCTGAAAGCGTGAAAGTAGGCGAGAAGATGACTCTGAAGGCACGCATAGAGAACATAGGCAACGACATAACGGCAGGAACAGTGGAATGGACTGTGAACGGCAAGAAGGTGGGAACATCCGAAATACCGGCTATGAATACCAACGCTTTTGCCGACGTAGAATTTGAGTATGACGTACCTATAAACTCTTCGGAGTCGCTACAGGTGAAAGCCGCAACCGTACTCGAAGGCGACGGATGCGAAACCAACAACGCAGCGGAAAAGACAGTCAGCGTGAAGCTGAACGACTATCCTACAGTGACCGACCTCACATACGCTCTGTCTGAATCAGGTTCTACCGTAAACCTCTCATGGTCGGCACCATCGCTCGATGGACTCACCGACGCAAAGACCGTGAACGAGGACTTCGAGACCCCCGACTACACACCTATGTCTATCACGGGAGCAGGCAAATGGACCGTTTACGACGGAGACAAACTTGACACATACAACATTTTCCGCGAGACAAACAACCCGTATCAGACACAGCCTATGGCATTCCAGCTGTTCAACCGCACCGTAGCCGGAGTACCTGACATATACTGGGCCGACGCTCAACCGCACAGCGGAGAGACATTTATGATGGCTCCGAGCTGCTCATACGATTACAACGACAACTGGCTCATCTCTCCTGAACTCTCCGGCAACGCACAGACAGTGTCGTTCTGGGCAAAGAGCTGCATGATATCATGGGGTGAGACATTCGAAGTGCTTTACTCTACCACAGGCAACAACCCTGAAGACTTCACACAGACTGTCGATGTTGAGAACTTCCCGGCAGACGGAATCATACCTGAAACATGGACCGAATATAAGGTCGCTCTACCCGAAGGCGCAAAGCATTTCGCTATACGTCACAGAACATACGACACACTCGCGCTGCTGATAGATGACGTAACATTCGAAAGCGCGCCCGATGTTCCTGAAGACATAGCACTCGTAGGCTACCACGTATTCCGCGACGGCGTGCAACTGACCGGCGAACCTGTCATCGAGACAACCTACAGCGACACTCCTCTGGCAGGAAGCAACGCAACCGACGGACAGGAATTCACATACACCGTCGTACCGGTTTACAACTACGGTCCGGCTCCTGTGAGCAACGCCGTGACAGTATCTGTAAGCACCGGCATAAGTAACATAGACAGCGACGAAAGCGCAGCCAAGAGCACATACTACAGCATCAACGGTATGAGAGTGAACGAAAGCAACCTCACTCCAGGCATATACGTGAAAGTTACAAACGGACAATCTAAGAAGATCGTTGTGAAATAAAATAATTAAATCACAATAATTGTCCTACCGGATATGTTTAAGCGGGATATTGTCTAAAGACAGTGTCCCGCTTATTCTATGTTTAACTGATAGATTGCGGTGCCTTCTCGTCCGCAGAATAAAACTTATCTGATATAAATCTCCACTTTTCAAACCGCCATTTAACCACAATAATAAACGTCTTACGTTTAATAACCATATACCCACCCCACGCAAAAACGCAGTCCGCAGCTTTTTTCTTTTGCCCAAGGCACACATGTTCATGGACAGCGGAGAGCATAAATATAATTTTAAAATTTTTATACTTATTATCTTTTATTCTGATATTTATACATACTTTTGCATCATATATACAATTAAAAAAAGCATACGCACATCGTATCATAGAAAAAACATAGAACACAACAGACTTTTATTATGAAAAAAAGTACCGGAAAATATACCCCAGCACTTATTCTTTATTTATTAATGGCCGGAACAGCCGTTCATGCTGAGACTCAGACCGGAACGTCGGCGATGCCACGTGGCACAGAAGAAGGCACGGAGTTATGCGGACAATCCATACCCGCCACCACACCAGGAGTGGCAGAAAACGCCGCCGCTTACACCTTAAACCGCTACACTCAGCCCGGACTGTCGCCCTCGCCGCAGCTTTACGGTGAGAACATGATATCTGCTGAGCCCGAATATCAGCACCACACCATTTATGCAAACCTAAACTACGGACGCATCATAAGCACGGTTTACATGGTCGAAGGTGCCTCGGGCAATCCCAAGAACGGATTTTCATGGCAGCTGGGTTACGAATGGACGGCCAAGGCAGGAATCGGAGCAGGACTCATGTATAACGGTTTCAAGTCGTCGTTCTACATGTACGACATTAAATGCAACGTGAACCTGACGTACATCGCGCCGCAGATTGTCTATAAAAAATACTACGACACATGGGCTTTCGAGGCAAAGGCAGGAGTAGGATATTTCAATTATAAAGAATCGGCAACAGGTGTGTCGGGCTCGATGTCGGGCCTGGGATACAATCTGCATTTGGGTATCGAATATCTGGTGGCCGAACATGTGGGCATCGGCGCGTCGATAGGATACATCGAAGGTTCGCTGCCCGAACAGAGAGAAGCCACCGAGCACAACAAACGCACGGGAATGTCAACGCTCAACATAGGTGCCGGCGTAAGATTCCACTTCTGATTGCGCACCTAAGACACGCACGTGCGGCATTTATCGGCACACTTATCCACAAATTCATAAACAAAAATGTTAGGAACATTTATTTTCATAGAATTCATAATAATTTTTGTCTTCATTGCCGTTATCGTGATGCAGATAATCCTGTTTTTCAAGATATGGAAAATGACCGACGATGTGGCCGAACTGAAGAATTTCCTGTTAATGAGATTCTCAAAACACGGCCGGACAAACGCGGCATCAGCATCCACAAGATACAGACTGGCGACATACAAGCCCAAAAACCTGAAAGTGATTGTCATGGAGAAGGAGGGCGAACACGTGTATAAATGCATGTCGGTTGACGGAAAGAGCCTTTACTACTTCAACGAGGAGAACCTGCAATATGAGGATAACGGCGACAATGAATCAGCGCCGAAAACTGAAAACAACAGCAACGTGAAGACACCGTCTGACGACAACGCAAACGAACCGCAGCCCTGATGCTTGCGTTAACATAACAAGAATAAAGACCGAAAAAACATTTCCACGCTCACTGTTTAATAATTGTGGAAAAACAGAAAAAAGGGATTGGCCCAACAGCCACATCCCTTTATTTTTTAGTTATGACGCCCTCACGCTTCCGCATAACGCTTTCACGCCATATATGAAGCTTCATTACCCTTCATCCTTAAAACCAGATCACATGATGATTTCCGTCCCATCCACGCAATAATCCAAACGTAACGGCAGTTCAGTCTGTCTGATACCGATTTCTCATTCCGCACCTATCCATAACGTAACAGCCGCCCCACACTCTGATAATGCGGCATACTGCCAGCCATACAATACAACATTATTCCCCGTAACAATAACTATCCGTTCTTATCATACAGCCCGCCGATCCCCATACACATACTAACAACTTTATCAACACCTGAAGAATAAAAGTTAAACATACCAGTATCTTGCCGTAACAATGTTTTCCCGCACCATATATATTCTTGATTTACAACATATTATACAAGTATTCCAAACCTTTTATAAACATATAAAATAAAAACGTTTTCATTTATTCCAAATAGGTTATCAACACTTTTCCCATTATGAGAAAACGCCATATTTTATCCCTTTTCCACGGTCTGCCGTATCCTTTTCCCCAGCCTTTCCGACAGTAAACCGCCGTACTTCATCCCCATATAATCCATAAATGGCCTGAAAACGCCCTAAATACGCCTTTAAAAGCACATATAATGCACCCGGAAAGCATAATCCACATATATGAAAAGCAAGCGCAACATATATAAAAAGCACGACAAGCACATTCCCAACCCATAAATAACACATTCCGATGACCGCAGAACCCCATAACGATAATCCTCCGATTCTCCACAAAACACCCCTTCAACCATGTTAAAAACCGTCGAAAAACCCTAAACGACACCTTTCCACCCATACTTAAACAATAACTGTATAAAACCCGTTGAAAAGTGTTGATAACCACGTGGAAAACCATACTAATAACTCCGGGGATATCAACAGCCAAAACCACAGCCACTTTTATTTGTGGATATTCACATAGTTATTAAAATTTTTTCCGCAAGTTTTCCATAATTATTTAGCAGAAAATTTTATAAACTTATTAACTTTGCACAATGTAACACACTTTGTTGATAAACGCCATATATGGCTGAAAGTCAGCAAATACTTATTAAGAAAAGCCGTTGATAATGCGTGGCTCTAATGTTGATATCAAAATATGCAAGTAAAACACTGAAAAGTTCTGAACATATAAACGGCATATCATCATAATCATATTTTTTATTTTTAAAATAAGAAATAAATATATAATGATATATGATTGTGGAGAATGAGGGATAACATGAGCCGGAAGGATAACGTGCTGAAGCAAAGGTAACAATGTAAATAGGTAAAACTAAATATTTATGGTGAAAAACGAATGGATTGAAAAAGGCTATGCCGACGAACCGGTGGAGGAAGGCATTGACCTGAAAAAAGAAATAAGACGACTGTGCAAGGAGAAGAACGCCGTGCTGCTCGCCCATTATTACACTCCGGGCGAGGTGCAGGAGTGTGCCGACTTCATAGGCGACTCGCTCGCACTGGCACGTCAGGCTGCCAAGACCGACGCCGACATAATAGTAATGTGCGGCGTGCACTTCATGGCTGAGACCTGCAAACTGCTCAGTCCGGAGAAGAAAGTGCTCACGCCCGACCTTAATGCCGGATGCTCGCTGGCCGACTCTTGCAAGGCCGAAGACCTGAAGAAGTTCAAGGAGGAGCACCCGGGCTACAAGGTGGTGAGCTATGTCAACACCACCGCTGCCGTGAAAGCGCTGACCGATGTGGTGGTGACGAGCGGCAACGCAAAGAAGGTTGTGGACTCGTTTCCGAAGGATGAGAAACTCATATTCGGTCCCGACTACAATCTCGGATCGTACATCAACTCTGTCACCGGACGCGACATGCTGCTCTGGAACGGCGGATGCCACGTGCACGAGAAGTTCTCGGTGGCCGAGATAGTGAAGCTCAAGAAGGAGCATCCGGGCGCTGTCGTGATGGCGCACCTGGAGTGCAAGGGTCCTGTACTGGCCATAGCCGACGTGAAGGGCTCAACGGCCGTGATGCTGAAATACGCAATGGAGCACGACGACAAGGAGTACATAGTAGCCACGGAGGCAGGCATACTGCACGAGTTGCAGCGCAGCTGTCCTGACAAGAAGTTCTATCCCGTTCCGCCGGAAGTGAGCGAGGGCTCCGTGGGATGCTCGTGCAACGAGTGCGAGTTCATGAAGCTGAACACCCTGCGCAAGATATACAACACTCTGAAATATGAGTGGCCGGAGGTGAATGTAGATGCCGACATAGCGCGCGAGGCCGTTAAGCCGATAGAGCGCATGCTGGAGTTGAGCTGAAAATAAATATGGTCGTACGTATGGTTTTTCCATTTATATATAGTTATTTTATGGTGGATAAATTATACGTACGATTTTATAACCTTTTGAATATAATATTCTTATACCATTTAAGAGCACTTCAAGTAAGCTGCATTTATTGAAACGCTTTTTCAAGCAAAATGGTATTATCTTCAATTCTGTGCGGAATAGGTGTTTTGCAGGTAAAAATTCACCATCGGTCTTGGCCGTGTATTTATTATTGAATAACATGACAAAAGATTTTTTGAAACCGTTTACTAAAGATCCGTTTCTCTTGCTTCTGATGATACTGACAGGCATCGTGATAATAGGAATAGCGTATTATTGTGAATCCATATTGCTTATAGTGTTGCTTTCTCTGTCTGTATTCATTGCGTCAGTTCTTATTTATTGTTTTTGCAAAAAACAGTAGTTGTAAGAATTGTCATAAGAAGAAATAATTGAAAACAATATGGAATAACAAATTTAAAGTATAGAATAATACATTTAATATGTCATCAATGCTTCTTCGATTTTACGGGGAAGCTTTTTTTGTGTTGTAATAAAGGCTATTTTGAGTGCTAAAATAGCCTGTTTTGGGTGGTGAAATAGTCTATTTCGCAAGCTAATAAAGCCCGTTCTGTAAGATGAAATGGTATTTTTTGCAAGCTGTATGTCAAGAAAAGGCGGATTGAAAGAGAATTTACAGCGTTCGGAAACTGTTGTCGGGAGTTTTTGACGGCAAAAAAGCAGAAATGGGGACTGGCGGAAGTAGGATATTCAAAAAAATTCGGTCATTTAACAATATTTAGTTGCGAATAATTTGCAGATGCGAAATTTTCGCATTAAATTTGCGAATGAAAACAAATAAGTGATGGAAACAATAGAAAATATAAAGCAGGCAGGACTGAGAATGACACCGCAGCGCAAGACTGTTTATGAAGCGATGATGGAGCTGCGTCATGCGGGCATAGACGAGATAATAAAGAAAGTGCAATCGATGGACAGCGAGATGACGGTTTCGACAATATATCGTATACTCGACTCTTTCTGTGCGGCCAACCTGCTGTCGCTCGTATTCAATCCTGACATAGGCAAGAGCTATTATGACATCACGGTGAAGGAACACCACCATGTGTTCAAGGGCCAGAAGATAATGGACTATATGGACGACGGACTGACGGCTCTTATAAGACAGTATCTGAAAGAAAAAAATTTCGCACCAGAAGATATCGAAAAGGTACAGGTGCAGATAATAATGAATGAATCAAAATCTAACCCCTAAAATTTAAAAGAAATGAGAAGTATCACAACATTTGATTTGCAGTACGCACATAGATTTTATGGCTTCCAGGGCGAAGCGCAGTATCTTCACGGTCATACAGGAACTCTGACCATCGAAGTGGAGGACACAGTGGAGAAAGGTGTCAACATGGTTTATCCGTGCAACGAGATACAGAAGGTGGCATGGGACGTGCTGAAGAATTTCGACCATTCGCTGATACTCCGCGAGGACGATCCGCTGTTGCCGGCAGTGCTCGACGTGTACGAGAAGCAGGGCATACGCAACGGTCATCCGCAGAACAAGATGAAGGGCGAGGCCTTCAAGACAGAGTTGGCTACGGCTTATCCGGATGCACGTCTGGTGGTTACTAAGGAGACTATGACCGTCGAGGGCATGATAAAGATTGTCTACGATCTGCTCAAAGACAAGCTGAACATAGCCAAGATAACATTCACGAGCGGAGTAAATGCAGGTTCGGCCGAGTTCGATACGAAGAACAACATCGACCGCTGTCCTCTCTGTGGCGTTGCCCTCAACGAAGAAGGTGTTTGCCCGAAGTGTGGCTACAGAAAGAATTGATGCGCGTATTATGAAACAGTGGCGGTAAAGCCGCTGACCGCAGAAGTATGATTGAAGAACGGACGGAAAGTTGCAGGATGGCTTTCCGTCTGTTTTTTGTTTGTATATAATAAATGTGGATGATGTGGAAAATATTTAAAAACTTGGTTTTCCTTATTGCTTTTGCACTCACCTTTCGCTATCTTTGCATAAGATAGGATTCGGTTCGGCAAAGCCAAATCCGGAAAACAAATGTTTTTCCTCTTGGTCTCTGCGCTCACCTTTCACTATCTTTGCATAAGATAGGATTCGGTTCGGCAAAGTCAAATCCGGAAAACAAATGTTTTTCCTCTTGGTCTCTGCGCTCACCTTTCACTATCTTTGCAAAATATACGGATGATGTCATACTTGTGAGAGTATGGCTGATTGCTTCCTGAATCTGTTAATAAACTACCTGATTTCTCATAAAAGTAACATCAGAAGGTGTTTTACTTATATAGATGACTGTATTGTTTCAAAGGATTATCCATCATCAAAATAATTCACGATCATGAGAAAATTTATACTTTGTATGTTTCTTACGGTTTCATGTGCTGTGGTAGCCATGGCGGATGAAAAAACAGACCTAGTGAGATATGTGAATACTCTCCAAGGAACAAATTCCAATTTCACCATAACCCACGGCAATACATATCCTTCCGTGACGCTTCCCTTTGGTATGCACTCATGGTCGGCACAGACCGGAGTTAACGGCGACGGATGGAAGTATCAGTATGACAGAGATTCCATACGCGCGTTCCAGCAGGCCCATCAGTGCAGCTCCTGGACCAACGATTATTTTGTTTACAGTCTTATGCCGGTGTCGGGCAGGCTGAAGGTTGACCAGTATGAGAGGGCTGCAAGGTTCAGTCACAAGAACGAGACGGCGAAACCTCATTATTACAGTGTACTTTTCGACAATGGAACAAAGGCCGAAATATCTCCTGTGGAAAGAGGCGCCCATCTGCGTTTCTCATTCCCCAAGGGTGAGAAGGCTTTTGTGGTGCTCGACGGTTATACGGGCATGTCTTCAGTGAATATCGATCCCAAGGCGCGCAGAATAACCGGATACGTGAGAAACGGCCGCCTGCTCCACCCCGGCTCACGCAATTATTTCGTGATAGAGTTCGACAAACCGTTTGTCTCTTTCGGCACATGGGACAACACTACGGGAGAGATTTTCTCCGGAAGACTGTCTGACGAAGGCAAGGGTAAGGGCGCTTATATAGAATTTGCGAAAGGCACAAGGGTGCAGATAAAGACTGCATCGTCGTATATAAGTCCGGCACAGGCCGACCTGAATCTCACAAGAGAGCTTTCAGGATTCAAGTCGTTCGACCAGACAAAGCAGGCGGCATGGAGAATATGGAACAAACATCTGTCGCGCATTCTGGTGGAGGACGACAACGAGGAAAACAAAGCCACATTCTATTCGTGCTTCTTTAGGGCAAGCATATTCTCAAGAAAGTATTATGAGCTCGATGCCGAAGGCAAACCTTATTATAGAAGTCCTAACGACAACAAGATATATTCGGGCTACTATTACACGGACACGGGCTTCTGGGACACGTTCAGGGCGCAGTTCCCTTTGACCTGCATACTCCATCCTACCATGCAGGGACGCTACATGAACGCCATGCTCGACTGTCAGAAACAGTTCGGGTGGCTGCCCTCATGGTCATTCCCTTTCGAACAGGGAGGAATGATAGGCAACCACGCCATATCACTCTTTGCCGATGCATGGGCCAAAGGTCTGCGCACGTTCAAGCCGGAGGATGTTCTGAAAGCCTATCTCCACGAAGTGACAAACGACGGGCCGGGTAATCCGGCCAACGGCAGAAAGGGCTGGAAAGAATATTTCACGTTGGGCTATATTCCTTATCCAGATGTGAGAGAAGCCACGGCAAAGACTCTGGAATACACCTATGACGACTGGTGCGCATACGAACTGGCAAGAGTTACTGGAAACAGTTATTACGAGGAGATATTCAAAAAACAGATATACAATTATAAAAACGTGTTCGATGCTTCCACCGGATTCATGAGAGGACGCCATAAGGACGGCACATGGGTTGAGAATTTCGATCCGGCCGAATGGGGCGGTCCGTTCACCGAGGGTTGCGCATGGCATTACCTGTGGTCGGTGTTCCACGATCCGGCAGGTCTGGTATCGCTCCTCGGAGGCGACAAGGCCTTCGTTGCCAAGATGGACTCCGTATTCACCGTTTCCAACGAGTTTAAGGTCGGTACATACGGTTTTGCCATACACGAGATGACAGAGATGAAGGTGGCAAACATGGGACAGTATGCCCACGGCAACCAGCCAATACAACACATGGTGTATCTTTACAACTACGCAGGCGCTCCATGGAAGTCGCAGCAGAAGGCCAGAGAGGTGATGACACGCCTTTACAATTCTACAGAAAATGGCTATCCGGGCGATGAAGACCAGGGACAGACTTCGTCGTGGTATGTGCTGAGCGCGCTCGGATTCTACAGCGTATGTCCCGGAACCGACCAGTATGTTCTGGGAAGTCCTCTTTTCAAGAAGGTGACAGTGACGATGGAAGACGGTCGGAAATTCGTCATAGAGGCAGAAGGTAACAGCAAGGATGCCGTATATATACAGGAAGCTGCGCTGAACGGAAAGCCTCATACAAGAAACTATCTGACGTATAAGGAGATTGTGGACGGCGGAGTGTTCCGTCTCAAGATGTCCGACAAACCTAATACATCAAGAGGTACGGACATATCGGATAGACCTTATTCTGTTTCGACAGCGGATAAATGATGAAAAGTGATTGTACAATGAATAAATATCACACTTAAATTACAATTTTTTTCAGATGAATAATAAAAGCAGAAAAAATCTATTATATTTGTACCTGTAAAGATTGCAGATGCTGTAATGAAATATATTATAATAGAAATAGTATTCTGTATTAATGACATGTAAAGTTATTTTTAATAATAAAAATATAAATACAAATTAAAATCATTTTGCCTATGAAATAGTTTCAAATGAAAAAAGACATATAGTAAAAGAGCGTTAGCTTTATTCATTGCAACCCGAAATCTGGAAAATTTCATAACATTGCAAATAATAAGGTTACCGTTCATGCCGTTTGGCGTGAACTGACTTTATTGTAATGTGGGTATTCCAGAACCTCGGGTGCGTAAAGTTTGGTTTCACGCCATTTTTACGTTTTTGTCTGTCATAACTAAAAGATTCATCATTTATTAACCGCATGGCTTGAAACCGGTTATGCACAAAAACATCAAAATCATGAAAATTAAAAATTTATTGTTTCTCGTTCCAATGTTAGTAATGTCATTATGTCTTGTTTCTTGTGGAGATGATGACGATGACGATTTAAATAACGGAAATTCAAATGGAGATAATACGGAAATAAAAGGCGATTATACTGCAACAACATCGGTAAAAACTATAACTCTAGCATGCCAACATGGTTATATAGGAAATAAGAGTGAAGATGAAAAAAAAATTTATGAGGATTTTAATAATTTATATACATTAGCCTTATCTGGTGGAAATATTTGTTTTACTCATTATGTAAGAAACTCAGGATATTTTTCAACTACATTTTCATTTGGGGATAAAGATAAATATCATGGAATAAAAGATATAGGTAAAGTTGGTTCTTTGTCTAATATAAATTCAAAAGAAAGAGTCAACGATTATACAAAGAGTTATGTGTTTGCAGGAGATCCTAGGTGGTATAATTTTTCTATTGTACAACCCAATCATGGCTATACTACATATTTCACAACGGAAAACAACGAAGTTAAATATATGCGTATTTTCATAAAAGGCTACAGTCTCAGTGATGATGTAGGCCTTGCTTCAATTACAATCCAATACCAATTATATTAAATAAAGTGAGTTAAAATATAAATATATCATCATTTTTTTATATTGAATTCATTTTGAAAAATAGTAGTTGCAGACATTCTTATTAGAATTGTCTGCAACTATTCAAGAGAAATTTAATAATATATTTTACTTTTCATTGAACTGTTCCACCAGTTCGCGGCAGTTCTTCACGTGTTTTATGTACCGCAGCCACGCAATGACGCACGCTAAGGCGGTGAATGTCATGCCTGACACTACGATGAACTGTGCTGTGTCCGGATTGTCCGCTCGGGCATACATCCGTGTGAAGATGTAGGCAATCATTACAACCGACGGAAGAAGAGCTGCCAGCAACATCCGGTTGTAGAATCTGCGGTAGCCTGCAATCTTTTCCGTGACCGTCCGCACATCGTCGTTCAGCAGATTGTCCATGCCCAGCTTGCGGTTCATCCATACGGTGGCAAACAGGTCGGCCGCAGCCCACAACGACACCAGTATGCCGAACAGTATGGGCCAGTCTATGATAATGCAAATCATCATAACCACCGGAACTGTCGTGATGTCGAGTATCATTCTGTATCCTATTTCACGGTTTACGGCCCCTGCCGGCTGCTTGCGCATCGCCCTGAAAACCTTTTCGTTCAGCTTATGCTGCACTTCCATTTCTTCCTTAAAGACCTCATAGTCTTTTCTCAGTGCCTGAAGTTCTTTTTCAATATTCTTTTCCATACGATTTTTTTTACTTGTTAGACATTTTCTTTAGCAGCTCCTTAATGCGTACCAGTTTGAACGACACATTCTTGACCGATATTCCCAGTATGGCGCCAATCTCGTTGTAGCTCAGGCCTTCAAGCCACAGCAGGATGACGCTTCTGTCCACCAGTCCCAACGCATTGATTCGCTTATAGAGTTGTTTCACCTGCAGGTTCTTTTCCATTTTGTGGTCCGTGTCCGTACTGATGCCCAAGTCCAGCCGTTCGTGTTCACGCTTCTTGCGGTTGCTGAAGTTTATGCAATAGTTCAGACTTACACGGTAAATCCATGTTCTTATGTCGCTTTTCCCTTCAAAACCATCGAAGCCTTTCCACAGACGCAACAGTATTTCCTGATAAAGATCGTCCACCTCGTCCGTGTTGTTCGAGAACATATAGCAGACCGTGTATATCGTGCGTTCGTGCTTTTGAATGATAGCAGTAAACTGTTCTTCTTTTGTGTTCATCATTTACTTTTTACACATTAGACCACCATGTGTGGTAAAAACTATACGGGCGTGGCATATTTTTATTGTTTTCTTTCGTAGAAGTCGTATGTGTGTCCATTCCTTTTGCTTCCCGCTGTGGTTAAACAAAATGAAATAAATACTTCGGCAGTGTTTTAAACTTCGAATACAATTAAAGTTATTCACTGTCGTTTAACTGAATGTGTCTGAATGTGAAATGTATTCTTCTTTCGTATTGACTTTCCTTCAGTTTGTCCATAAACTGTATATACTCCTTTATAGCTTCGGTTTGTGGTTGTATGCTTTTTACAAAGGTTTCATAATTGTCCCAGCTCCCCCAGACGTATCTGGCAAATTCGGATATGCCATACATCTTTTCATCATTTGGACGGTCGAAAGATATAAGGTCAATAATAAGTTCTGTTTTATGTCTGTCTACATATTTAAGGAATAAATAGTTTATTTCCTGAACTCTTTCTTTTGTATTGCTGTTGGATATCAGGTATCCTTCGTTTTCCAATTCAGAATAGTCTTTTATATTCAGTGCTTCCCAATAATATTTATAAATATCATGGAGTTTCACGTCTTCGGCTATTGCTTTTTTGTAATGTTTAAATCTTATATCTCTTAGTTCTCTTTTCTTCAAAAAATAGTTTTTATTTTTATTTTCGTATGAATATAAGAAAGATGAAACAAATCTTGACGGACTGTTTTCCATCATTGTATCTTTAATAAAAATTCTAAATGTTATTATGTTGTCGAAAAATTTTTTATCATTGATTTTAGAAATCAAATTATATTCGTTTATGAAATTCTCAGGAACGAAGTTTCCCATATAAAACATAAGGCGTATGAGTTTTCTGTACTCAATCTGATTTTTAGGTTCATAATACTCAAGTTGTCTTGTCAGTGATTTGGCTTTTGAATCTAATACAGGATTGATTTTTCTAATAATTTCGTTGTAATCCATATTCCACAACGAGTTGAATTCTTCTGCCGGATAGTCTTCTTCCATAAGTGTATCATAGAAATATCTCTCTATTGCAAATACGTTGTTTATTGATTTTGTATTTTTTGTATAATCATATTCAGGGAAAAGTCGTTTCACAATTTTCATTATGTTTCTTTTCTGATTCTCATCATAATTGAACTGATATTTCCATACAGCGTTAAGATCTATTTTGTCATTATACATACTGTCTTTATTATTGTCTTTATCTTGTGAATAAAGAATCAATTTTTCTCCTCTATCTGCAAGTATTCTTTTGTGATTTTTTGCCAGAAAATTATAAACAGGCTGGTATTTCATTTTTAAAATAAGCAGGTTCATAAGATCTGTGAGGTCTATGTTTCCATGCAGATATTTGTATGTGGAACGAAACATGTTAGTGAAGTGTTTCACGTCACGTATGTTGGTTAGTTCATCTGCGAAAAATCCTGTGATACGATATTGTGGTGTGAGTATTTTTTTAAGTTCCTCTTTTTCTTCTACGAATGTTGAACACAGTTCGTAGAGTTGCTCATAGAGTTTTTCCTTGTCAAAGTTAGGCAGGATGTATTCCACTTGGAATATTTTCTCGAGAAATATTCCGGGAGAATAAATACTGAGATTTTTAATGGCTTGTACCAGATAATTATGATCGTATGCCGCAACGAATCGTAAGTTAGGAAAATTGGCACTGTTGCGTATTATCTTCAGAACTTCCATTATTTCTTTTGATTCGAGTCTGTCCAGATCGTCGATGAATATGACGATAGGTTGTTTTATATTCAATAAAGTTTCTTCAAGTTTCTTTCTGCGGAATTCCAGTGTTTGTTTATGCCATTTTTTCAGAATGCGCGACAGAATGTTCAGTGTTTCCATCTCCGAACCGTCGAGCAGTTCAGCGTAAGCCATGAGGTCTTCGGACAAAGATGTATTGTATATTCTCAGACTTTTGTTAAGTTCTGTAAAGAAAGCCTGTGTCAGATTTGTGTCTGTTCCGTATATCCACGGTGAGAAATCAATGATTATAGCTTTGTTTTCCATCTGTTTTTTCATCATGTTTATGAATGATGTTTTTCCAAAGCCCCATGGAGCAACAATGCCCAATGTGAATGCGCCTGAGGATATGTTTGTGTCAAGAAGTTTGTTTGCCATGCTTTCCGCAAACTGTGCATGTCCAAAACAATCATATTTTTTGTTGTCGATTGGATTGTCTATGATAAAAGCGTTGTTGGGATTTGGCGTATATACAGGTTTGTGAGGAATAATTCTCAGAACCGTAACGCCGACGCAATAGAACGGAACGACATCTATGTAGCACAGAAAGTCGGAAGCGAACATTTCTGTAAAAATCCATGTTTGATTGACAAATCTGTAGTATGCCCATATCATTATGACAAGAATCATCATAAATATTTTTCCTGCGGAAATGTGTTCGTGTCGTTTCCATTCTGCATGCAGACGTAATGATATAAACAGTATGATAAAGATTATGAGCAGACGGCTGACGGTGGTGTCCTGAAATGTTGAAAGAAAAGGCCCTACAATATATTCGGATAACTTCCTTTCAAAAAATTGATGGAAGAGGCAATAGAATACAAACAGGACGGCCCACATTCTGTTTTCGTTTTCTATTGATTCGTACATCTCTTTGATGAAACTCTTGTATTTTCTTTCTTTTTCTTCGTTTTTTCCCATTTCTTTGTATTATTGATTAAGTATAACTGATTTGTGTTATGCTTTTCATATATTCGTGGTTTGCATCACAGTTCAAAGGTATAGAATTTTTATAATAGAATATGTTTGTTTAATGAGAAAATGGTACGATAAGATAACATAATATAACGTGAGTTCGACGAATTTTCAAGGACTTACAATTCATCGAGCTCACGTTAAAACACCATTTCTCGTTTAACCTCTTCTGAGCCCAGCATCGCGCTTTCTTTGCCAGGTCAGAAAACATACGTGCACGAAAAAAGCCGTATTCTTGCACCGGAGTGCACAGAATACAGCTTTAGGTGATTTAATGAAGCTATTGCTTCGGTTTTCTTCCGACGGTTTGACAAACTCGCGTTCTTGGGCCGTCCTGATTATGTATGTTTTAAAAACACTGTAATTTATTATCTTAATCTCTGAGTTCAGAATTTGAATGTGATGTATGCTCTGAGCGAAGAGGTGGTGTATTTCTCCTTTATGTCCTCCATGTCTTCGCTTCCTGCCATGATGCTCGAATACTTACCGTTGCCGAAACGTCCTTCGATGCCTATACCTATGGCCTTCCATGATATTTCGCCTCCGTAGGTGAAGAACGATACATAGCTGCCGTTCACGTCACCGTCGAGCACGAGCATTGAGTATGAAGGTATGAAACGGAAGTAAGCCGACACTCTCATGTCGCCCACGGGATTGACCGATGCGAGCGCTCCTATCAGCGCGCCGACGTCGCACTGGTGCATTCCTGATATTAATGCTTCGCCTTCGAAATAGTCGCCGTAGTCGCTTTCCGGATCTTCGTAGTCCTCGAATTTTATGTAGTTCACGTCAGCACCGAGGTCTATTCCGAATTTAAGTTTTCCCCACAGCGGTTTCTTGTGCAGGAATATCGTGCGTCCGCTTTCCAGGAAGAAACCTATGTTGCTCTTCATCTTATCGCCGTAGGTAGGCGCCAGGGTCTGTTTCACATATCCTATCGTCAAGAACTTCTTGCGTCCCCATGTTGAGCTTTCCTTTTTCTCGCTCTTCGCATTCTCTGTAAGTTCCTTTACTACGTTCTCCAGTGAGTCGATGCGATGCTGTATGCTGTCGTTCGACTGTGCGCTCATTTGTCCGCATAACGCCATGGCGCATACCATTAATAATAGCTTTCTCATATGTCTCATTGGTTTTGTTTAATCAAACTTTCTGTCATGTTTTTCTTATTCATTTACTTTCTGGAATCTGTAAGTCACGGTGATGGTGTATTCCGAATTACCTTCCAACACGCCATGACCCTCCAGCTTTAATTCCATCTCGTTCATCGAGATGGTGTTCATCGTTATCGTGTCTATCATGTCTCCGAACATGGTGCACAGCATTTTGTTGCCGTCCATGGAGAATTGTTCTGAGTACGGGAGGTCAAACACCGATCCAAGTTCCGGTGACTCGTATATTGTAAAAGTGGTGGATCCGTCGAATCCTATCTTCATGTAATTATCGTCGGTGTCCGATGTTATGTCCTTGTCTATGGTGTCCTTGTACGGATCGCTTCCGTCGAGCGGAATGTAGTCAGCCTCAGCGGTGATGTGGGTCGTCTCCCATTGGCCTTGCAGATAGGTATAGACAGAGCTTACTTCTCCTGTATCGTCATCGTCTTCTGTGCTGGCGAGCTCGTATCTCTCGAATGTTATCACCTGCGTGAATTCCGTTTTCCCTTCCTCGTCTGTTCCGTTGTCGATGAGCGTTAGTGTCATCTTGTCGTCAGACACCATGGTTACAGTGACATAGGTGGTGAAGTCGCCATAGAACATCGGACATGACAGCTTGTCGCCGGACAGTCTGAATAGTGCTGATATAGGCAGCTCGGGCATGCTTCCGTCTGTGGAACCGGACTCGTACATGGTGCACATTCTTTTGCGGTCGAACCCTATCACACCATAGTCCTCGTCGTTTTTCGAGGTGATGTCGCGGTCAACGTAATCGCTGTAGGGCTCACCTCCGTAAGAAGGAACGAAATATTCTTTCTCCATGATGTGAGTTGTGACCCATTTGCCTTGCAGATACTCAAACAATTTGCTCTCTTCTCCTTCGCCGTCTTCGGTGCATGAGGACATATTGACGATAAGGAACGACAGGCACAGGCACCAAAAGAGCATTTTTCCTGTACTTGAAATTAAACCGTTTTTCTTCATAGATAAATTTTTAAATGGTCTTTTCTGATTCCGGGAAAGACTGACAAAAGTAATTCTTATAATTAAACTATTACAAAGCGTGGAACCGAAATGCCATCCATAGTCTGTTGAAAATAACATCGGAAAAAATACATTCTGCACGACACCGGCACTTGTTTACCGTTGTTTACACGGCACTTCTCTGCCGCCGGTTTCCGAAACATTATGATCTGCCTGCATCCAACGCCGCATGTCAGGCATTACGCTTATGTGTTTTAATATTATGCGCGAAATGACTTTGAGTCTTCTCTTTTCAAGTACAAAAGTAAATAATATTTACTATATTTCATAAAAATTAAAAGATAAATATATGTTACAATGCTGTTTTGTTATTAATTTTTATAAAATTAGTACATTTTCCGCTTCTGATTATAAAAATATCGTGTGTTTTCGGTGTTGTTTGTAACGGTTTCCCATTATGGATATGTGGCTTTTGAATGTGTTTGAGGCGTGCGGAAACAGGTGTGGAAGGGGGACGTATGTATTTTTTGATATAATGAAGCGTGGGCCGGAGATGGCTTATATTCTGGTTTGCGAGTAGTTATTTTTAGATACCTGGCGCAGGTACAATAGGACGGAATACGTATGGATATAAAAAATTATAATATAAAACAGGTATTGGCGGTATGATGAATGATTTGGGTTTAATCGTTTCTGGTTGCTCAGGATATTCAAAGAACGGCGACAGGAAGTAAATAAACGGATGACGAGAGCTGTTGTATAAGATGAAATATAACTGATACTCATTCTTTACATGGAAATATTCTGCGTGGCTGTAATGCGGCAGACGGGCTTTCGGGTGATGTGAATATCAGTTATATCTCGGTATTTATGCAGTGAAAGATTTATTTTCTCAGTTCCTCAATCTTCTTTTTCACTTCTTCGCGCTGCACGGGAGATGTGCCGTATTCCACCTTGGCTATTTTCCCGTCCTTACCTACCACCACGGTCAAAGGATAGCCTTTGGTGCCTATGTATTTTTTGAACTGCTTGTCGTTTATCAGCGGAATCCAGTTGAATTTCTGCTGTTCGAGTACCGGTTTGGCTTTTTCGGCGTTCTCGTATGTTGATGAGAAGAACATCACGTCGGGCATCTCGTCCTTCCATGTCGAAAGTATAGGCATCTCGGCGCGGCACGGAGCGCAGCCGGTGAACCACAGATTGAGCACCATCACCTTACCTTTGACGTCGGCGTTGGTCCATGTCTTTCCGTTTATGTCTGTGGCGGTGAACTCAGGAAAAGCGTCGCCCTCTTTCAGCAACGGCGTTTTGGAGGCATTGATGGATATTGTCATGGAGTTATCTTTCGTCTCTTTGAGTCTTTGCAGCAGTTCGTCAGCGTCTTTCACCTTGTCTTTCGGAATCTCGTATTTAAGTGCTTCCTCTGGCAGTGGTTTTGACAGTGTAAGGCCCATTGCTTTAGTTCCTGACGATGTGCTCACTATATTTATTTTGGATATAAGATCTTTTGACACCGGTATTTCATTGAAGAAGTGTCCTTCTATTATCAATAGTTTTTGTTTTCCGTTCCCGGTCTGCGCGTTGACAGATAAGGACAGGAACATTAATGCCGTGAAAACAAAAAATAACCTTAATGATTTATGTCTTTTCATATTATTGTGATTTTATGATGAAACAAAATTAGACAAATACTATGACGTGGTAAAGGAGGACGGAATCATTTTATTTGTTTTATATAAACATTTGTTAATATGTGTGTAAAAGATGTGTTATGCAAAGATTTTTAAACGAAAATTCCCGCTCTATTGTGTGAAAGGTAATAATTGGAATACGGTCTATTGACTGGCAGATCCGGAAAATAGTGTTTCCTCTCTTTGCATTTTCATTTACCATTTATTATTTTTGTAATAGATAAAGACATTTTTTTTGTATAAGATATAAGCATTTGAGAATATTATGGAAAACTACGGAAAAAGAATAAGAGTGGTGTCGGGTGACATCACACGACTGGATGTTGACGCCATAGTGAACGCCGCAAACAATTCGCTTCTTGGCGGTGGCGGAGTAGATGGAGCCATACACAGGGCTGCGGGCAGGGAGCTTATGGCGGAGTGTCGCACGCTCGGAGGATGCCGGACGGGCGAGAGCAAGATGACGGATGCCTACCGTCTGCCGTGCCGGAAGATAATACATACCGTGGGACCTGTGTGGCATGGTGGCAGACATGGTGAGCCCGAGTTGCTCGCTTCGTGCTATTCCACGGCACTGAAACTGGCTGAGGACAGCGGTATGCACACTGTTGCCTTTCCGTGTATCAGCACCGGCGTTTACGGTTATCCGCAGGAAGATGCGGCAAGGATAGCTCTGAAAACCGTGAAGGAGGCCATCGCAGACGGAGCATATACGGGCGACGTGATATTCTGCTGCTTCCTGAAGGAGGATGAGAGAATTTATAAGGAGCTGCTGGGGGAATAGAAACAGCGGGGAATGTGATACGGGGAAATGAAGCATCTACGCATCGTCACGCGCCGCTTCATTCTCCGCCAAACTCATCCGCCAGCTTCATTGCCAGCGGAGCATAATATTGTTCCGTTTCTTCCGCCGTAGGTGTGTGCGCTCCGGGGAAGTGAAACGAACGGGTGTAATGCTCAAGAAAGAGCGGCTCATAGTGCGCCAGGGTGTCTTTCTCGCCGAAAAGTCCCCATACGCGGTCGCGGTTCTGTTCACTGCATCTGTCCCACTGATGCTGTTGCAATACGGCAAACTCGTTTATCAATGCCTGGTCTATCACCAGCTCTTGCCGTCCGTCGGCCCGTGGCGACTTATATTGATGCGTGCCACGGCGGCAGTTCAGAAACTCTGTCATCTCCAGATGAGGATTGCCAAGCAGTGCCGGCATACCGTATTCAGATGCCACCATCTGCGCAAGAAACGCTCCGTTGCTGTTGCCAACAATCACAGTAGGATGTTCTTCGTGGCAAATGTGGCGTATGAAGTCGAGTGCTTCGTCGGGATGTAACGGCAGGTCTGGAGAAAGTACCTGCGCCCTTCCCTCAAGATAATGTCTGAGAGCCTGTGCCGGAACGCACGAACCCGATGCGAAAAAGCCGTGGAGGAATAATATCTTTTGTGTCATAATTATAATGTTTTCATCTATACTTGAATTACGTATGTCTGATATATAGTGTGTTGAAATCAGATATATATAACGATCATAACGCTTTCACCGAAGGTTAAAGATACTGATAATAATTGTATTATGCGCAGTTTTTATAAGTATTTTACATAATTCTTAGATTGCGATAAAGGCTTTATTCGGCTGCGATATATGTCTTTTAGCTTGATGGAAAAGGCAGTATCATATCGTAATATAAGATGTTTGAGTGCTAAAAACGTACTCTTCTATGAACGGGAACAGACTCTTTGAGAAAGTGGAACATACTCTTTGGAAAGGCGGAAAGGACTTTATATGGCACAGATATTAAGGTAGTACCTCCGAAAAAACAGATAAATCCTTTTTACGGAGCAATGTATGATGCCACGGCATATTATCCTGAAAATATTTGAGATAATTGGTGTAAATTGTTTGGGTTTAGGCAAATAATGTGTAATTTTAAACTCTCATTGGCGGTGGCTGTAACTTTAAACCATATAAATACGTAGCTTTTGTTTTATAACCTTACTGTTTTGAACAAAGATTTATCATGATTGCCGTCAAGTCGGATGAAGTGAGAAATAATTTATAAATTACCTTTATATGAAAAGAAAACTTATTGCCTGTCTGGCTCTTTTCCTGTTTTCGGGAGTCACGACAGTTGGTGTGAATGCGCAGGACGCGAAGAAGCGTTTCACCCTCCCCACCCCGTGGACCGAGGAAGCCATGAATGCCGAGACGCCTCTGCCCGAATATCCGCGTCCGCAACTGGTGCGTGCGCAGTGGCTCAACCTAAACGGCGAGTGGGACTATATGACTGATCCCGGTGGAGTGTCGCCCGTCAAAGCTTCCGTTCCGCCGTCGTTTACTAAGGGTGTGCGTAAGATACGTGTACCGTTTCCGCCCGAGTCAGAGCTGTCGGGCATTGCCCACAAGGGCGACTCCTGCCTGTGGTACCGCCGCACTTTCACCGTTCCCAAGGAATGGAAAGGCAAGCGCGTGATGCTCAATTTCGGAGCTGTGGACCGTCTTTCCACCGTTTTTGTCAACGGTAAGAAGGCAGGCACGCACACAGGTGGCTACGATGCTTTCAGCTTCGACATCACCGACCTGCTCAAGTCGGGCGACAACGTGCTTGTAGTTGGCGCTTTCGACCCCAACGACGGACGCGCCGCATCGGGCAAAAACGGTCCGCGCGGCGACTACACTTTCACTTCAGGAATATGGCAGACGGTGTGGATTGAACCCGTTGATAAGCAGTATATATCGCACATAAAGATAATACCCGACGTGCAGAACAAGCGCCTTGAGGTGACGGCATACGCCGGCGGTGAGGCCCTGAAGGTAGTAGCCGTGGCAAGCACCGGTGGACAGAAGGTGTCTGAAGCCACAGGAACGGCCGGCAAGACGTTCTATCTCTCAGTGCCTAATCCGCATCTTTGGAGTCCGGACGATCCGTTCCTTTATGACCTCAAGCTGCAGTTGAAGAACAAACGCGGCAAGGTTGTCGATGAGATAGGCTCTTACTTCGGCATGCGCACCGTAGGTATGAAGAAGATAGACGGCGTGATGCGCCCGACGCTCAACGGCGAGTTTGTGTTCCATCTCGGTCTGCTCGATCAGGGATATTGGCCCGACGGCATATTCACCGCACCTACAGACGAGGCCCTGCGCTACGACATCGAGCTGGCGAAGCGCGCCGGATTCAACGTCATACGCAAGCACATAAAGGTTGAACCACAGCGCTGGTATTATCATTGCGACCGCCTCGGCCTCATGGTATGGCAGGACATGCCCAACCTCTGGGAGCCCGACGGTGCCGACTCAGTGGCCGTGCGCAAGCAGTTCCGCGCCGAACTGAAGACAATGATCGACCAGCACGTCAATTCGCCGTCCATCGTCATGTGGGTGCCTTTCAACGAGAACTGGGGCGCATTTGAGGCAACCGACATCACCGACTGGGTGAAACGCTACGACACTCACCGCCTCGTAAACGGTATGTCCGGCTACAACTACGCTCCCGGCTACCGCAAGGCTTACGGCGATCCGGGCAACGGCGACTTTGTGGACATGCACCATTACGGCAACATTGAGCCCAACGCAATAGCCAAACCCGACGACAAACGTGCCGCGTCGCTTGGAGAATTCGGCGGCAAGGGTCTGTTCGTCCGCGGTCACATGTGGCCTGTCCGCAACGACGCCTACGAGATGATGATAAACCGCGACGTGCTCACCGACACCTATGTAATGATGGTCACCGAGCTGGAACAGATGGTGAACTACTTCGGACTGAGCACCGCCATATACACACAGACCACCGATGTGGAGCACGAGATAAACGGACTGGTGACCTACGACCGCCAGGTGGAGAAGATGAACCTCGACAAAGTGCGCGAGATAAACACCTCGGTGATTGAGGCTACTAAACGTAAATAAATATATTCCGCGTATGAATGGCCGCCGACGGTGCTCATACGCGGAATATTGTATTATGTTGTAGCCCACAGTCAGACATTCTGATGTTAAGCATATACGCAAAAATAAAGAGTTAGTTTTAATATGATTATCCGAAATTTAGTGCTGTTTTCACTGCTCGCCGCAGGTTCACCGATGTCCGTTCAGGCGGGTAACGACAATCATAAATCCGCGTCCGGTGCACAGACCGTCACCATTGATGCCTCCACACTCTACCAGACACTCGAGGGTTGGGGCAGTTCTCTGTGCTGGTGGGCGGCTCAGGTGGGCAACTGGGACGAGAAGAAGGTTGACGAGATAGTGGATCTTCTCACCTCGCCCGATAAGCTAAACATGAACATTTTCCGCTATAACATAGGCGGAGGCGACGATCCTTCGCACCTGGACGGCCACATGCTCAAGGGTAAGGGAAAGCGCGCGGAGATGGAAGGATTCAAGGCTTCGCCCTCAGCTCCCTACAACTGGAACGCCGACAAGGGCCAGCGCACGCTGCTGCTGAAGATAAAGGAGAAAAGACCCGACGCCGTGTTCGAGGCGTTCTCAAACTCGGCGCCCTACTGGATGACCTACAGCGGATGCGCCGCCGGCAACGAAGACCCGCGCAAGGATAACCTGAAGCCGGAATATTACGAGGCATTCTGCGACTATCTGCTCGATGTCTGCAAGCACTACAAGGACAAGTACGGCATCAGTTTCAAGACCCTCGAACCGTTCAACGAGCCTCTCTCAGCCTATTGGAACGCGCTCGGCAGTCAGGAGGGATGCCACTTCGATGCGGAGACTCAGATGACAATAATCCGCATGCTCTATCCCAAGCTGAAGGCGTCTGGCCTTAAAACCGTCATATCGGCGTCTGATGAGACCAGCCTCGAGCACTTCCTCATAACACAGAAGAAGTACAGAGACGCCGGCGATATATGGGACAAGCTGGGACAACTCAACACACACACCTATTCGGGCACCAACGAGCAGCGCCGGGAAGTGCGCGAGCTCGTGAGCCGGTCAGGCAAACCCTTCTGGCAGTCGGAGACAGGACCGAGCGGCGGAAGCGGCTTGGAGAGTAACCTGTTGCTCACTCAGAAGCTCTTCGACGACATGCGATACATGCGTCCGCAGGCATGGCTCGACTGGCAGATTATGGAAGAATGGAACAACGAATGGTGTGTGCTGCGCGGCAACTTCAAGACGCAGGAGTACAACATCATAAAGAACTTCTACGTGCGCATGCAGATAACACGCTTCTTCAGACAGGGCTGTACCTTCGTGCGCACCGACTGCGACCAGGCGCTCGCCGCACTGTCGCCCGACGGCCGTCAGCTCGTCATTGCCATGCTCAACACAAGCGACGGCAGCCGCAGATTCAGTGTGAATGTTGAAGGAGTGAAAAGGAAAATAAAGAAGATGAAGGCGTGGCGCACCGGTGCCACGGAAGACTGCGTGCCTACGGATGTAGCCGCACCGGAAGACAATGTTTTTGACTACGAGAGTCCTGCCATGTCGCTCACGACATTTGTCGTTACGATGAAGTGATTACCTCTGTTTCTTCTGATAATAATGATATATTTATAATGCCGTCTGCGTAAAAACAGGCGGCATTTTCTGTATATGTAGTGTTCACAGCGTTGCGCTTGTCTCGGTATGGACGCAATGTTCTGCGTCTTTGCTCACGTATAATATCGGCTTTTCAGAAGAAAACTCAGACGGCGTACTTACTGATTTTCTTGATTAAATTTTGACAAAATATTTTCCCGAAAGAGATGTAAAGGAATGTTAAATACGGCATTGTGAGACCTATTTCTGGCTGTATCGCCTTTTGATATACCCCATATCATAGTCCGAAAAGATACATTCTGCGTTCTGATATTGCCCATTTCGTGATTCGAAATAGCCCATTTCAGGGTGCGATATGGTGCTTTTCAGCCTCCGAAATAGGCCATTTCGCAAGCCGAAATGGTGCATATTGCATTGCAGGGAAATGCTCTTTGAACATAAATCATTGATATTCAATAAATTGTAAAAATCTCTCATATTTCGCGTATTTGCGCCCGATGAAGAGTCCGTCCGCAAATACGCGCTTGTTTTTTGGGGTAGAACAGAAAACTCAAGCGGGAAAACCGCAGGATGGTGAAAATCTGTAACTGCGCTCTTTTGCCCTGCTTTCGGTTGAAAGCAACGGCGCCGGTATGTGATGGATGCCACTGTCTCCTGTCTCAACCGGCGCACACGGAATCTCTACTGAGCTGTTTTTCGCTTTTCATATTGCATGAATATACCGTCTGCCGTGGCGCGGTTGTGTGCGCAGTGAGGCATGCAAACGAAACGCCCGCCATGATTATGTGTCATGGCGGGCGGCGGTTATTGTTATGTTCCTGACTTTATGTGTGCTTATTCGTCAGAAGTCCTTGCCTTCGAACATCGCTCCCGACGACACCTTTCCGCTCTGCGTCTTGCCTCCCGTGGCGTTGAAGAAGTAGCTTACGGACAGCATTATGTTGGGATAGCGGGGGCGAACGTAGGTCGATGACATGAGCGTCGCGGTGGAACGGCGATTGTCGTAGCGCGCCGTACGGAACACGTCGTGAGCCACAAGCGACAGTGCCAGACGGTCGTGCAGCAGCTGGCGGCGCACGGCAAGGTCGAAGTAGCAGTAGGCTTTCTCGCGTCCCTGGGTGAGAATGGCAGGTCCCACGAAGTTGGCATCGAACTGCATGCGCGTGTCACGGCCCAGGTTGAAGTTGTTTATCATGGAGAACGAGTAGCTCGTGTTGGCGGCGTCGGTGCAGCCCTCGTAGTGACTGGTGAACTCATAGCGGAATATGCTGCCGTTGAGAGTCATGTCCCACCAGCGCAGCATCTTCATGCGCGTGTTGAGTTCGAGTCCTAAGGTGAAGTCGTTTCCGGCGTTGATGAGCGAGTCGAGCGTCACGCCCGGCTCGTAAGGTACCCTCACCTTGTCCATCACTCCGCGGCGTGAGCGGTAGAAGGCAGTGAGCGACAGGCTGTTCTCATTGGCGAACGTCTTGCGGTAGTCAAGCTCAAGGGTGTGTATGTATTCTGGATTTATGTCCGGATTGCCTATCTGTTTCGTGTAGTAGTCCTCGTATGTGATGTACGGTTCGAGCTGCCATATGCCCGGACGGTTGGTGCGGTAGGAGTAGCCCAGGGAGAAGATGTTGCCCCGTCCGGCGTCGTATGACACGTGGGCCGAGGGGAACAGCTCCAGACGTTTGATGTATCGGTCGGCGCCGGCGACCGATATTGTCAGCTCGTCTATGGTGTGGTCGGTGCGCAGTCCGGCGTCGAACTCAATGCGTCCCACCTTGTCTGTGAGCATGGCATAGAGCGAGTGTATCTGCCGGCGATAGAAGAACGGCGCGTGCAGGTCGTCCTGCCACACGAAGTCGGCGAGGTCGCGGTCCCAGTATTTTATGTTGTATGCGCCGTGTTCGCTATAAGATGTGTAGTGATAGCCCAGCTCCATGCGTCCCGTCTTGCGGTAGTTGAGCAGATAGGAAGCCTCGCCGTCGAAGTCCCAGTGGTGCTCCTTCTCATATCCGCATGTGCCTTCGTAGCGTGCACCTGAGGTATCGAACATGTTGCTCTCGGTGTATTCCAGCGCATACCAGTCGTAGCGCAGGCGTCCGTTCACGGCTATGCGGTCGCCCCGTTCGTTGAGCTTCAGCACGTAGTCGGCAGCCAGCTGCGCGAGCCTTTTCTCGTTGGAGTAGCGGTCGTGGCTATCGTAGAGGTTAGAGTTTATCACCTCGTCGCCCTTCGTGCGGTGCTCGTAGTAGCTCATGTCGCCGCCGCGCCTGTTGTCGGTCATGCCGCTCTGCACCTCCAGTTGCAGCCGGTGCGCGCCCTTGTCATACTCCCATCCGGCTCGTCCGATGTAAGATATCTTGTTGCTGTGGCGCGTTCCGTCGGCGTCCGACGTTGTGGTGTAGTCGTCCACTATGGTTGTCTTCTTCTGTCTGAAGTCGCTCTTGCCCTTTATATCCGACGCCGCCACGCCCACATACCAGCGGTTGGCTCCGCTGCGCCAGCCCACTGTGGCGTCGGTGTTCCATGTGCCTATGGTGCTTCCCGATACGTGTGCCGCTCCGCTCACGCCTTCGTCCGTCTGCCGGCGGGTCGTTATGTTTATTATGCCCACGTCGCCGTCGGTCTTATATCGTGCCGAAGGCGTTGTCATTATCTCTATCTCGTCGATGTCGGCCGCCGCTATCTGCTCCAGTGCCTGCGTGCCCTCAAGCATCGAAGGCTTGCCGTTCACATAGACAAGAAAGCCTGTGCTGCCGCGGAACGACAGGTTGCCGTCGGCATCGATGCGCACCGACGGTGTCGATTTGAGCACATCTACGGCCGTACCGCCCGATGCCGATAGCATCGACGAGGCGTTTATCTTGCGCCGGTCGAGCTTATATACCACCTTGTTTCTGTCGCGCGTCACCACAACTTCCTCCAGACTGCTCTCCTCCATCTCCATGCTTATTGTGCCAAGATCCACTGTGTGGCCCTGTCTGACCTCCAGTGGGTCGCTCTTGTATGTGCGGTATCCCATAAGCATGATGGTGAGCGTGAATAGTCCGTCACGCATTTTGCGTATCTCGAAATATCCGTTTTCCACCACGGCCGAGGCCACGGTGTTGTTCTTTTCGTCGGTAACAGCCACATGGGCATACTCAATGGCCTTTCCAGTAGCGGCGTCCACCACACGTCCCTTCACGGCCGGAACACCGTCCTGACCGTAAACCGCGCCGAACACCACAGACATGATAAGTGTAATAATTAAGCGAGTCATAAACAGTAAGTAGTCTTTTTCATATTTTTTGCCGGTATTAGTATGAGTCCGGACAGATGTCAGTCAATAATAAGAATTAGGTTGTATGCCTCTCTTGCACGCAGTTGCGTTTAGAAACCAATGCAAAGATAGCGAAAGGTGAGAGCACAGACAAGACAGGAAAAACGGTGTCTTATCTGCTTGGCTTTGCCGAACCGAATCCTATCTTATGCAAAGATACGGAAAGGTAAGCACAATGACAAGGTGATGAAACGAATTTTTCGGTAATTGTTACAGATGAACAATATCCTCCCTTATATTAATTCTTATATAATAAATTCCCTAAAAGGAAATCAACTCTTTCTGTTGTTCTTTCTCTAATTAACAAAAATATACTCGTATGCGCGTAGTTAAATTTTATTCGTATATACCGTTTCTGTAGTCTTTCAGATATTGCGTCAGGGTTTTTCCTGTCTGCTGTTTAAAGAATCTCATCAGATGGCTGGAATCAGAGAAGTTGAATTCAGCTGCCAGTTCGTTAACTGTCAGGTCTGCGAACAGCAGTTCGTTCTTCACTTCTTCCAACAGTCGTTGTTTCAGCATATGTGTTGCCGATACCCCGAATTGTGTCATTGTTGAGTTGTTCAATGTTATCCGGCTTATGTGCATCATATCAGAATACTCTTTCACTCTTTGTTTTGTCCTTATGTATTGTTCTATCAGTTCCTTGAATCGGAATGCGTAATTGTTCTTTGGAATATCGGTAGGCAGACCATATGCGGCCGCGTAAGCACGATTGATAATAACAAGCATATAGTATAGAACAGATACTATGAGATTGTATGTATCTGCCATTGGGTGTAGCAGTTCGTGTTTTATCTTGCCAAGCAAGTGTTTGTATTCCGCAAGATCTTCGTTGGTGATGTTGATACAGGGCGGTGTGTCGGTTTGGTAATAATACAACAGTCTGTAAACAAAAAACTTGTCTGCAATGAACGTACGCATGAAGTCTTCGCGGAAAATGAGAAAAGTATATTCAAAATCATCCTCGTTTATATGCCATTCCTGTCGCTGATGTGGCGAAAGCAGCAGCAACATATTGTCGCGTAAAACTATTTTCCGGAAATTAAGCAGCAGAAAACCGTTTGCCTTTTTTATGAAATAAAAGCTGAAGAAATCAGTTCTGAATCTTCTGTGTTCTGTCAGTACGCCTCGTACGTCTTTGCTGCTGCCGGTATTGATGTAGAAATCGACACCGCACCGTGTTTTGCAGAATGGTACGCTGAAAAGTCTTTCCGGATTATTTATATCTGCCATAAGTGTTATATTCTTATATTAACATAGTGAAAGTAGATTGTAAAGACAAAGCGTGAAAGCAGAATTTTTTCATATTTTGCACATCCGAACCGCATTTTATTGCAGACAAAGATACGAAAAGACGTGCGCAACGGCAAATGAATAGATTCGTTTTTTTGAATTTTTACTATTGTACATTGACTCATTCATATATTAAATGGTGAAATATTGATTTTATCAAAATGGCATAATTTACATTCTTTCAGGCATAAGACGTTCTGGTGTTTTTTCCGAACTTTGCGACGGTTAATAATTAAAGAAAAATGAAAATGGAAAAGAAAGCAAACATTCGCCTTATCCGCAATGCCACGTTAAGAATCAGTTATGCGGGTAAGAATATTCTGGTAGATCCTATGTTGGCTGATAAAGGTACGCTGCAGTCGGCTCTTGGCGTGTACAAGACTCCGAGAGTGCATCTCACAATGCCTATGCACGAAATCACTGATGGTCTGGATATGGTCATGCTGACGCACAATCATATCGATCATTACGATCCAACTGTTATACGACACTTGCCTAAGGACATTCTTTTTCTTACACAGCCACAGGATAAGGAAATAGTGGTAAGTGATGGATTTATCAATGTGGAAGCTATTGAAGAAAGCAAGACCATTGACGGTATCACCATTCACCGAACTCCGGGACATCATGGTTTCGGGCAGATAGGAAAGATGATGGGTTCTGTATCCGGTTATGTATTGACGGCAGAAGATTGTCCTGTCGTTTACATAATGGGTGATTGTAGATGGGAAGCTTGCACACGGTGTGTGGTGGATACTTTTAATCCAGACTATATTGTCGTAAATAGTGGCGGTGCTGTATTTCCGGAATATTCCATAACTGACGGTGCCATTATACCTGATGAGAAGGAGGTGATGACGATGTTGGATGAGATACCGTCGCACATCAGACTGATAGCGGTACACATGGATGCCACCGACCACGGACAGACTACACGTGCCATTCTGCGTAACGAGGCTTTGCATACCGGTGTAGATATGCGACGTTTGCTAATACCTGAGGATGGTGACAGTGTTGTATTGTAGGCCATAAGTCAAATTGGATATAAATGACATAAGCGACTCGAACGGTTTCTTTTTCCGTCTCTGTCGCTTTTTTATTTTCAGAAAGTAATATTAATCGTATGTTCTTACTATTAACTTAATAGGTCATTATACCACAAATATATATTTCTCAGAGTGTCATGTCTGTGCAGATGGGTGGAAAGTCGGTGCTGCATACAACGTTGCGTTGTGGTGTGAGGAGTGTGGACTGAGGAAATGCAGTGAAAGTTGCAAATGACGGCAACCCATCGTTTCATAGTCTCTCGTGCAACTAATATTTTTTTAGCGATTCATAATCGCCCGACCGCTTTCAGTATTGCCAGGAGGTGTAAATCAATATCATTAAAAGCTGTTTTCTCAGTGTGGCAGATGAATTATGAAGATGGAGTCATGGCTTGACGAATACGTACACATCCGGACATAGAATGTCGTAAAAGGACAAAAAGTGCGCAGGCAGCCAGGAGGCGAGTTTTGCTGCAAATACCTTTTCATATATACATAAGGAAGTATGGAACAGTTGTTTTTTACAAAACTTAACAAGATGATTGAGTTTTCGTATTCTTTTTGTTTTTTTCGTTATTTTTAGTCTGACAGGCATTTACAGCAAGCTTACTTATGGATAAATTTGTAGTGAGCCGAGGCCTCCAACGCCCTGTTCAGTGTGATTACGGAGTGCTTATGCAGGCCTTGCAACATAAGATCACAACGTATGAAAATATTAATTTATGAGAAGTAAGGTAATATATATAATGAAATTTCTGCTGAGTATGTTTGTCGGAACGCAAAGTGTCTCGGCCCATACTCCTGATTCAATCAACACGTCAAAACCGGATAGTGCTGAGAACATATATTTGGCTGACGACACTCTGAAGCGTCATAAGAAAGAAAAACAGTGCATCTACGCACTGCCCTACTCCACACGCACGAGTTGTCCTGACTACAAGCGCATGTGGACAAATACCGGAGTGTTGTTTGCCGGCGGTCTGACAGCTTTGGGAGTGCTCGAGATGTTGCCCGAAGATGCCACGGCGTGGAACAAGGAGGATTTGCGCAAGGTGCCTTTCTTCAAGCGATGGAGCATGCATGTGAGGCAGGGACCTGTGTGGGACGGCGATAAATTCATATTCAACTATGTGCTCCATCCTTATGCCGGTGCGGCCTACTACATGAGTGCCCGCAGCCTCGGGTTCAATGTCCTTGGCTCTTTTCTCTATTGCGCAGGCATATCCACCCTGTTCTGGGAGTACGGCATAGAGGCCTTTATGGAGATTCCTTCGATACAGGACCTCATCGTGACGCCTCTGTCGGGACTGATACTCGGCGAAGCGTTCTATCGTGTGAAAAGACATATTGTGGACAACGGCTACACGCTGTGCAACTCGAAGGTGTTGGGCAACATTGTGGCTTTTCTGGTAGATCCGGTGAATGAGGTGATAGGTCTGTTTGCCGGCAACCCGTGTCGTGAGCTTGCCAAGCAGAAGGTAGGAATATCCTGCACGCCGTGGGTAAGCAGCTCAAACGGCACTTCGTTCGGATTTACGCTCAATATCATAAGTCTGTGAATGACGCCTGACAACCTGTATGCCCGCCTTTCTGCCTGTCGTTGTGTGCGCCTGTTGTGATTCTCGATGTGGCGGACAGCCGTATGGCTGGACGTGACGGTACTGTGAACCGTGCGCATAGCACGCTTTACAGGCAATGAAAAATGATTCATATTCTGACAAATGATGATGCAGGCACAGCAAATACATATTTCTCAGGGTGTCATGTCTGTGCAGATGGGTGGAAAGTCGGTGCTGCACGCGGCGTTGCATCGTGGTGTGCGGAGTGTGGACGGAGGAAAGGCAGCTACATATGGCGGATGTATAAAAAAACGGAAAAACGGGACTGATGTGTTAAATATTTTCTGTCGGAAATGCTGAAAAATCGCGTCGTGACGCGCAGGATGTGAAGATGGACGGAAAAACACGGATTTTTGATTGTATATATAAATTGTTGATATACAGAAGGTTATTGAATATGGCGAAATGACGGATTCTTGTCCGACTTGCGAAATGGGCTTAATCAGGTTGCGAAAAAGCCCATTTCGGAGCATGATATGGGCTTTATCAGGTGGCGATATGGTGCTAATCAGAGTGCGAAATGGTGCTTATTGCATGATAACGCTGCGGCAACGGGCCGACGGATTGGTGGAAATGCGAATGAAAAAGGTAAAAAACGAGGGTGCGTAACTCCGGAATGAGAAAAACGGAATGTTAAATGCGGAGGTCAGAAAGTTAATGGACGTCAATAGAAATTTGCATAAACGGGCGCGGCTCGGGTGGATGATTAAGGAGTGGACGGGCGAGGAAGGCGGTGCGTTCTGATGCGAGACGCATGGCAAGAGACAGCGCATTGACGACAAAGCCCCGCATCCGTTTCGTGGGATGCGGGGCTTCGCTTTCAGTTATTGTCGCGGCATTGCCGCCTCGTTTCATTTCTTCTCGACTATGAGTTTACCCTTATCGGTTCCTTCTGTCAGGTCAACGGTGAATACATAAGTGTCGCCGTCGGTCAGCGTTACGCCCGGACGCAGATATATGTTGCCGTCGTCGTGGCCGCCCTGATACTCTGTCGTTCCGTCGCCCACGGCAAAGATGTTGCTGTCGGTGGTCAGATAGTATGTGCCGCCAGAGCCCTTGAACTCGATGCCCCATCCAGCCTGTCCGAAGAACTTGAAGTTAAGGTTGCTGCCGTCTGCCTGCAACTGTTTGCCGATGGTGAGCGTTATCTGGTAAACCTTGTCCTTTATCGGTGCGAGACAGAGCGCGTGGTCGGTGTCGGTCCACCATCCCTGACCGCTTATCTGAGCATAGGTAGGCTTGCAGATGCAGTCGCTTCCTATTACCCAAAGAGCGCCGCTTCCGTCGGCAGAGAGAGTAGCCGTGTTCTCGGTGTCGGCCATCTGCCATACTCTGAATCCGCCGTTCGTGAAGTCGGCTTTCAGTGTGTACATGCCTGACATCGGGAGGAATGTGAACGTACCGTCAGCATTCTTCTGGAAGAAGTCGGGGTCGTAGTACCAGCTGTCTTCGGCAAACTTGTCGGAGCCTGTTATCTCATATACGGCGTTCTGGGTGAACTCGCCCACATATACGTTGGCGCCGTCGGCGTCGGTCAGTGTTATGACAGGTATGTCTGACTGCGGACCGAACTCATAGGTGAGCACGTTGAACCACACGTCGAATGTTCCTGCCGATGTTGATGAGAACGTAAGATTGTCCGTTACGCCCTGTGTCACTCCTTCAGTGCCCTGTCCGAAGGTCTGCGGCACGTTGTCGGTGCCTGTTGACGGAGTAAGGATGTAACCCGTCACGTTGCGCGATGACGAAGTGACGGTGCCTTTGAAGAGATACGGGTCTGAGGCGTCCGGAGTGAGTCTGTACTGGTTTCCGTCAGAAGCCATGAGTGTTATGTATTCGTAGTGAGGACGGCTGAGGTCAACGGTCACCGTCTTTGTGGATATTGCCAGACGTATGTTCTGAAGCGTGAGGCGTACCTCTGCCTCGCCGTCGGGCACGTTCTTGTAGAACGGAGCGTAGAGCTTCACGGTGTATTCGCCCTCGGTCTTTGTACGCAGTGTGACGTTATCCACCACCTCGTCGCCGTAGCACAGCTGCGCTTTCAGTGTTGACAGCGGTATGCCTGCCTCGTCGGAGCAATTCACTTTCAGGGTTATGCTGTCGCCGAACATTGCGGGCTGGAGGTTTTCGGCCACTATTACAGGGCTGCCCTCGCCCTCTTTCTCGTCATCGCTGCACGAAGACAGTAGCGGCAGAAAGAAGAGAGCCAGCATCATATATTTTGTTAAGTGTTTCATTTCTGTTCTGTTTTTTTAAATGTTAGACAATAAAAACCTTAGAATAGTGTTGTGTCCTGATGTTATTTGTTCCATCTGCAAGACACCACTCCGTTGGCAGGCACGTCGCATGAGAAGTGGTTTGTGCCGTCGTCAACGGTCAGGCTGACGTCGGAGTCGCCGGTGTTCATGATGACGGTGGCGTAGGTTCCGTCAGGATTGATGAACTCGCTGTGTGTCAGGTTCTTGTTGTCGGGCACGCGCTTTGTGCCTATGCGCACTGCTCCCGGCTTGACAACAGACGACATGTGAGTGATGACATAGTAGTGTGAGTTGTACGACAGGCGGCTGTATCCGTTAGGATCAATGTCCACAGCGCCGTAGCATGTCTGGCATCCTCCGTCGAGGTTAGGTCCCATGTTCTTGTCGAGCATGAGGTTCCACACGAGGACAGCTTTGCACTGACGGTTTACCGTTCCGAGCACCACATTGCTCATGTCGCTCATAAGACGCTCGCTCAGGTCGCGTCCGTTGTTCCATGTTCCTATTGATGTCTCAGAGAAGATGAGCGATTTGTCCGGTGCCTGAGCGTTGATGTCGTCAAGCTCGGTGTTGCTGCCTCCGTAGTCGTGGTATGCAGCGCCCACAACGAGCTCCGAACCCTCGAAGTTGTCGCCCAGCGCATTGTATATCTTGATAGGATAATCGTCCTGGTCGGCGATGTTGCTGTAGTCGTAGTTGTGGTCGTAAACATAAATCTGAGTTGTCAGCGAGTTCTTCTTGAATTGTGCGGCGAGAGCCTTTACGAACTCGGCTTCCTCCTGCCACGGCATGTAGAGCGATGCGCAGTTGCCCTTGTTCAGAGGCTCGTTCTGCGGGCTTACGGCGTAGATGTTGATGCCTTGTTCCTTCATTGCCTGTACGAACTTTACGAAATACTGTGCGTATGTGTCGTAATAGTCGGGATTGAGGTGACCGTCGGTCCATGAGTCGTAAGGCTCGCGGGTGTTGATGTCGCTCACTTTCATCCATTTAGGACAAGTCCACGGTGCTGCGATTATTTTCAGATCGGGGTTTATTTCAAGTATTTCCTTGAGTATAGGAATGACATATTCGGTCTCATCCTTCTGCAGTGCGAAGTGCTCGAGGCCCTGTTCGTCGCAGAGAGAATACTCGGTGCTCGAGAAGTCGTTGCATCCTATGGATATTCTGGCGTAGCTTGCGCCGTAACCGTTCTGCGGTGAGTAGGTGCGTGTGAGGAAGTCCTTGCGTGCCTCAGGAGTCATCTTCAGCAGATTGTAGCATGTGGAATAGGTTATGGCGAATCCGAATCCGTCAATCGACTGATACTGTTTTGAAGGATCAATCTGCAGGGTTGTCGGAGCCATGTTGGTGCCGCTCTTCACTTCAGCGGTGGTTTCGCTGAGCGTCTTCACACCGTCGGCGGTTGTGGTGAACAGCCGTGCCTCGCCCTTTGCGGGCAGAGGGTTTGGCATGGCGTTGATGTCCGGCGTGTTGTCAATGTCTATGGTGGAGTTGCTGCATGCTGTCATCGTGAACAGGAATGCTTCCGCCATGAGTACGAATATATTTCTTGTTTTCATACGAACTATTCTTTTTATGATTTATATTTTACATTAAAACATTCGGTATATCAATAACCGGGGTTCTGCTCCAGGTTGGAGTTCTCGTCGAGTGCGGTTTGCGGTATAGGCAGCAGGTATGAGTTGCTGTCAAACATCTTCACTTGCTGATGACGTCCTGAGTCGCGGCTGTCGAGTCCGTTCATCACTTCTTCCACCTTACCGTTGCGTACGAGGTCGAACCAACGCTCTCCTTCGAGTGCGAGCTCAAGACGACGCTCATGCAGTACGGCGTCTATCATGGCCTCCTTAGACGAGGTCTTGTCTGATGTTAGGTCAGGAAGTTTGGCGCGTTTGCGTATCATGTTCACCAGTGCGGCAGCTTTCTGTGTGTCGCCCTGCCATGCGTAAGCCTCTGCCTCGAGCAGAATGATGTCGGCAAGACGCAGCTTGTATTCGTTGTTGTAGCCTGAACGCAGCTTATACATGAACGGATAGTTGCTTGCCGGATAGTAATTGCTCCATGTGCAGCTGTAGTAAACCACGGTCTCGTTGAAACGTATGTCGTCGCCCTCGTTGGTGAAGTCGTTTATCAGGTCGCGCGACGGTGTGATCCATTTTGCCCATGTGAAGTAGTAGTCGTAGTTCTCAAGACAGCGTCCGTACATCCATGATTCCCAGTTACCGTTACCGGTTGTCCAGTGAACCTCGAGTATTCCCTCAGATGTGTTGCGCTTCACACAGTCCTGTGCGGCGGCGTCCCATCCCCAGAGAGTGTGGAAGTCTGGCTCAAGAGTCAGTCCTGCGGTGGCCCTTACTTTCTCTGCATATTCTATTACTTTAGAGTAGTCCTGCATGGGTTTCTCGGCATATACCTTTGCGAGCAGTGCCTGTGCCACGGTCTTCGACATGATTGTACGGTCAGACGAATCGAAGTCAGGAGCGTATTTCTCGGCGTCGAGAAGGTCGTTTATTATCTGCTGATAACATTCCTCCGATGTGCTGCGCGGCGGATAATATGTAGGATAAACCTCATCGATGTTCTCAGAGGTGATGGTCTTCGATATGTTTGTTATGACAGGGAACGATCCCCACAGGCGTGCCATAGGGAACATCTGAAGCGCACGGAATATTTCGCCCTGCGCCTTATAGCTGTGATACTCGCTCTCGGTCAGTCCGCCGTTTTCATAAAGCTGCTCTGCACCTACGATAAGTACGTTGGCTTTGGCTATGTCCTCAAGATAACGCGACCAGTCGCGGGCAAGTACCGTGTTGCTTGCGTCGATGGAGTTGTTCTCGAAAGGCTGCACCTCAGCACCAGTAGTGCCGGCGTAGGCATTGTCGCTGTAAACATCGCCCACGAGCAGAATGTCGAGATGAGAGTGTTCCTGACGGTTTCTGAAGAGTTCGTAAAGAGCTTTCAGCTGATTCTCCGCAGCGGCTTTATCCTTCAGCACAGCCGTTGTTGTGTCGGTCTGTACGCCTTCGGTTATCTCAGACGGAGTGGATAACGGATCGTAGTCAAGCGAACATCCGCTCACCATTGCGGCAGCTACTCCGCAGATAACGAATTTATATATTTTATTATAAGATTTCATAAGGATAGATTTTAATGTTGTTAGAATTCAAGTTTCAGTCCGAATACGAACGAGCGGTTAAGCGGATAGGTTCCCCAGTCGATGCCCTGTACCGCGCCGTTGTTTCCATACTGGTTTACTTCAGGATCCATGCCTGAATAGCTTGTCCATGTAAGAAGATTTGAAGCAGTGAAATATGGCTGCAGGCGATTGATGCCCAGCTTTGATATTATTTTGCGAGGTACGTCGTAAGAGAGTGATACACTCTTTACGCGCAGGTAGCTGCCGTCCTCTACAAAGTAGCTTGAGTTTTTGATGTTCCATCCGGCTTTCGGCACATTTGTTATCTGTCCCGGTACGCGCCAGCGGTCGAGCACTTTGGTGCTCTGGTTCTTTCCGTCATACATACCTTCTGTTTCCATTCTCGAAACGTTGTAGATGTCGTTGCCTACGCTTCCCTGCAGAAGTATGTTGAGGTTGAAACCTTTCCATGAGAAGTTGTTTGTGAGACCGAAAGTGAAGTCAGGGTTCGGGTCGCCTATATATGTACGGTCAGATGCCGATATCACACCGTCCTTGTTCACATCCTTATATATCATGTCACCTGTCTCAGGATCGACGCCTTCAGCTACGTATCCGTAGAAGCTGCCGAGCGGACGTCCCGGAACGTTTCTAACAACATAGTCGTTTACATAGTCTGTTGTCATGGCGCTGTAGTAAACCTGTGTGAGTCGCAGACTCTCCAGTTTGTTCTTGTTGAACGATATGTTGAAGTCGGTATCCCATGAGAATTTGCCTTTCATATTGACAGACTTCAATGTGATTTCCCAACCTTTGTTCACCATCGTTCCGCCGTTATAGTTGAGTGTACGTGCAGGAGCGCTTCCGGCAGGAAGGGTGATGGTCATAAGCATGTCGCTTGTCCTCTTGTAGTACCAGTCGATGTAGAGCATCAGTCGGTTGTTGAACATCGTGAGGTCAAGACCTATGTCTGTCTGAGATGTTGTTTCCCATGTCAGCTCAGGGTTGCTCAGGGTGCTCTGTGTGCGTGTAGGCACGGCGTTGGTATCGAATCCTTCTCCGAACCACTGCACACGGTTGATGCTGTAGGATGCGAGATAGCTGTAGTCGCCCAGTCCGCTCTGGTTACCGGTCTGTCCCCAACCGCCACGGAGTTTCAAGTCGTTGATCCACTCGATGTCTTTCATGAACGGTTCGCTTGATATACGCCATGCGCCTGAGAATGAAGGGAAGTATCCCCATCTGTGTCCCGGTGCCAGCTTCGAGCTGCCATCGGCACGTATGTTGGCTGTGAAGAGATATCTGTCGTTCCAGTTATATTGCAGACGGGCGAAGTATGAAAGTATTGCCCACTCAGACGCAGAGCTTCCTGTTCCGGTCCAAGAAATCTTGTTGGCTGCGTTAAGTGTCTGGAACAAACCGTCGGCATAGTTGGAGCCGTCGATGTAGTTGTTGCTGTATTTGCTTGCTGTCCATGACGAACCTGCCATCACGTCCAGTCCGTGCAGTCCGAAATCCTTTTTCCAGTTGAGCACATTATCAAACACCCATACGCTGCTTATGGAGCGTCCGTCGTGTCCTTTTCCGTAGTTGTCACGTCCGTTTGTAGTCTGCTTTGGATCGAGAAATTGTGTCTCTATGCCCTGAAGTCTGTCGAAAGAGAGTGACGATGTAAGGTTGAGTCCCTCCATGAACTTTATCGTAGCCTTACCTGTCGCGATGAGTCTGTTGTACGAAGACTTGTTGTTCTCTGTACGTGCGATGTTCTCGGCAGGGCTGGTTATGTTCACACCATAGAAGTTGTTGTAGTACTGTCCGGGGTTGTCTGGATCCCATACAGGTGCGTAGGTAGGAGTGTTTACGATGGATGTTACCACACCACCGCGGTTGGAGCCTGTTCCGCTTATGATGCCCGTACCTTTATAAGAATAGTCTGAGTAAGCCACACTTGCGTTCACGCGCAACCATTTTCTGATGTCGTTCTCTACAGAGGCGCGGATGTTGTAGCGCTCGTAGCTCGATTTCTTTATAACACCGTTCTCACCGGTATATCCACCCGATATGAAGTAGCGCAGCTTGTCGTTTCCGTTGGTAACCGAGAGCTGGTAGTCCTGCACGTTACCTGTTCTGTAAACCTCGTCCTTCCAGTCGGTCTTGTCTGTCAGTCCGTCGGGAAGATTAACGAGACCAATCTCGTCCATGAGTTCCTTATACTGGGCTGCGTTCAGCGGATCCTGGTTGTCGCGTACCACATTGAGCGCATAGTGTGCGTTGAGCGATATGCGAGCCTCGCCTGCCTTGCCCTGTTTTGTGGTGATGATTACGACACCGTTGGCAGCGCGCGAACCGTAGATGGCGGCAGACGACGCGTCCTTGAGTATCTGCATGCCCACGATGTCGTCGGCCGAAAGATAGTCGATGTCTGTCATCGGCACACCGTCAACTACGTAGAGAGGGTCGTTGCTTCCGTTGAGAGAGGTGGTACCACGCACACGTATGGTAGGTGTTGCTCCCGGCTGACCGTTGGCCTGGCTGATGGTAACGCCCGCAGCCTTACCCTGCATGCCCTGTACGGCCGACACGATAGGACGTGTGTCGAGGTCTTTTGTCGAAACAGACGACACTGCCGTCGTAACATCCTTGCGCTGTACAGAACCGTAACCGATGGCTACGACTTCCTTCAGCATGTTGCTTTCTTCTTCCATCACAACCCTCATGCCGTCTGCGGCTTTCACATCCACGGTCTTATAACCTATATAAGTGATGCGAAGGCTTGAGCCCGGAGCGGCATTGATTGTGAAACGTCCGTCAACATTTGTTACGGCTTTTACATTTGTGTCGTCAGACACGGTTACAGTAGCTCCGATTATAGGTTCGTTGCTCGAATCCACAACCGTTCCTGTTATTTTCACATTCTGTGCCATTACGTTTATTGCAGCCATAAGGCATAGCATCAACGTGAGCGCACATCTGTGTGTGTAACGATGAAATGATGAATGTTGCATAAGTTTTAAAGTTTAGGTTGTTGCTTCTTTTTCTGCACAAATATAGAAAGTAAATTATTTGAATACAAGTATATAAAGTCAGTTGGTGGTGGTTTTCGGGTATATGAAAATATTAATTATCTGATTATCAGCGTGTTGTGTTTTTAAATGTCTTATATTTTGGTGGTGATTTCCGAACGCATGTATATAGCTTAAAAATATGTTTAAAACATTTTTTACAATATAAAAACGGTGTATCCGCATTGTTTTTATAACATTAAAATATTATTTTTGTGTCTGAAATATATATAGTCTGACCGATGAAAAAAATATTGATGATCATGTTTTTCGGCGTATTGTATATGTGTGCGGAGGCAAGACCTTCGGCTACCGATTCTCTGATAAAAAGACTTGACAAAGCCGTTGAGAACTCCGACCGGTACATACACATACACGAAGAAAGGATAAACCTGCTGAAAGAGCGCCTGGCCGACACACGTATGCCCGCCAGATGCTATAACATATCAATGTCGCTGTATGGCGAATACTCCTCTTTCCAGAACGACTCCGCGATAGCTTATCTCGGAAAGGCGGCCGACTACGCCGGCCGTATGGGGCGTGAGGATCTGGCGGAGCGATGCAACACTCTTATAGTGAAGCAGCTCTCCGTGGCCGGATTCTATGCCGAGGGACTCGCCCGGCTGTTCAGAATAGACAAGCGGAAGCTCGGAAAGAAGTATATACGCGACTACTATATCGCCGCCAACCACATATATGGCGAGCTGGGCTCATACAGTCTGAACCCCAAGACAAAGCTGATATACTATGACAAATGCGACATTTACAGAGACTCGCTCTATCTCTACACCACCGGACACGACGAGATATGGTATGAGAAAAAGATAAACGACCTCATCAATGCGGGAAAATACAAGGAGGCGCTTGCCGTGAGCGACAGACAGATGCGTCTGTTCAGGAAATACACAAAGGAGTATGCCATGCCCGCCTACTGCCGTCAGCTCATCTACAAGAAAATGGGTCAGCGCGACAGCATGATGTACTGGCTGACGGTTTCTGCCATCTGCGACATAGAGAATGCCGTGCGCGACCAGGCGTCGCTGTGGACACTCGCGGGCGAACTGAGCGACAGCGGCGACGTGAACAGGGCATACCGCTACATATCGCTGGCGTGGGACACCGCGCAGAAGTTCGGAACGCGCATACGTAGCTGGCAGATATCGCCGCTGCTGAGCAACATAGACAAGAATGTGCAGGACATATCGGTGGCAGAGAACCGCCGGCTCACGCTGCTCGTCACCGTCGTAAGCCTGCTCGCCGTGATGCTCGTCTTGTCGCTGCTGTATGTCATGAGGCAGCGCAAACGCATAGCCGTGGCGCGCAACGAGCTGCGGACGGTGAACGACAAACTGTCTGTCACCATAAAGAAACTGAAGGACGCAAACATCGAACTCACCGACATCAACCACAAGCTGGACGAGAGTAACCACCTGAAGGAGGAATACATAGGACAATTTTTCGGCATCAGCGCGCAGAACATAGACAAGCGCGAGGACATGCGCCGCGAGATAACGCGCATGCTGAAGAACAAGGATTACGCCGCGCTTGCCAACTGGTCTAAATCCACCGAACTGAAGGAGAAGGACCTGAACGACTTCTTCGCCACGTTCGACAGCGTGTTCCTGTATCTCTTCCCCGACTTCGTGGAGCAGTTCAACTCGCTCCTCAGAAAGGAAGAACAGATACGTCTGTCGAGCCCGACGCGGCTGAATACTCCGCTGAGAATATACGCACTTGTGCGGCTCGGTATAACCAACAGCCAGAAGATAAGTGAATATCTGCACCACTCGCTCAACACAATATATAATTACAGGGCGCGCATGAGGAACGCCGCCGCATGCGACCGCGACGAGTTCGAGCAGAAGGTGAAGGAGCTCGGACGCATAAAATGACGGTGATGAGGTTTGATGCTGTTCATCATGAAGCCTCGAACGGCATTGAGAGAGTATGTCCGGGGCGCGGAGAAGGTAAGTTTCAGGCCCTTGAACGGTGCGTATCATAGTCTCTGCCCGAACGTTTCATAATTTCGGGCAGTCCATGACGCGGTATGCGGAATACGGCATATCAGTGTTTTCAGAGGAAACTCAAGGGGTGTACTTACAATTTTTCTTGACAAAATTTTGACAAAATATTTTCTCGAAAGAGATGTAAATGAATGTTAAATACAGCATTATGACGCCCGTTTTGCTATGTATCGCCTTTCGATATACCCCATATCATAGTCCGAAAAGATGCATTTTGCTTTCCGATATTGCCCATTTCGTGGTGCGAAATAGCCTATTTTAGGGTGAGATATGGTGCTTTTCAGCCTCCGAAACAGGCCATTTTGCAAGCTGAAATGGTGCTTTTTGCAATGTGAAGAAATACCATTTAAACATAAATCATTGATATTCAGTATATTATAAAAACCTCTTATTTTCCGCGTATTTGCGCCCGATGAAGAATCTATGCGCAAATACGCGCTTATTTTTCGGGGTATAACTGGAAACTGAGAGGGAAAAATCGAAATCAGGTTATAAATTGAAAGTTGCCCGTATAGGTATAACCCGAATCGGTCATTAGAATACGGACTGAAAGCATGAACGCATAAAATATATAAAACATATTCGGTCTGATGACCGATTCGGGTTTAATCCAAACCGGTGGTCATGTGTCATGTGATTTTATTTCTGTTGCCTTTCGGTCTGCCTTATATCCTTATCTGAGGCGTGGCGGGATATAGAGAGATGATGTATCGGGCGGACCGGCGGCGGGAGAAAGGGATATGCAGTGCGTGAAATGAGTATGGTATAAAATAAATATCTGCTGTCAGACGGCATGTTTTAGTTTCATATAAACAGCGGAAGACAATGCATATACTGAATTGAAGCGATTGTTTATATTTAAACCTATACCCTATCCGAATTCATATCTGACCGTAATGACGTCTTGCGCCATGCGCCTGACGGTAGGATAAAAACGCATTGGGTCACCGCGGAAGGGAGAACCTTCCGCGGTGACTTGCTCATCAACATCCGTAATGCTTATTTTCCGGCTGTGCGCGGAGCCACTTTCTTGCGCTTGCGGCTTGTGCGCTTCCACCACATATAATATCCGCTCAGTGGCAGGATGAATCCTATCAGGGCGGCGATGAATTGGATTATCTTTGTGATGATGCCTCCCCAGCTTCCGGTGTGGAACGAGTAAATCCAGCCTTTCATCTTGTCTGACCTCGGTGTCTGGCTGTAAAGACTGTATCCTGTTATCTTGCCCGACTCCGGATTGAACTTTGCCGTGTCCGTACGCGGCATGTTTCCGGGCAGGCTCACCTTTGCCTGTGCGGCCTCGAAGCTTATGGATTTATATTCTGAATATTCCTGTTTGAGCTGCGCCAGCACGCTGTTCCATACGCTGTAGTCGAATTCTTTCTGCCCGTCCTTTTCTTTTTTCTCGCCTGAAGGACGGCTCACACTGGCAGTGGCGGTGCCTGACGAGGCCGACGCTCCGAACACGTCGTAGAACAGTGAGCGGTACCATCCGAACGACCATGTGAGTCCGGTGAGTGCCATGAGCAGCAGGAAGATGGTGGCGTAGAAGCCGAGCGTGACGTGACAGTCGTAGATCAGGCGGCGCGTACCTTTGCCGAACGCCACTTTAAGCCTGTTGCCCAGCATCTTGCGTGTGCGCGGGAACCATATCACCAATCCCGTGATGAGAAGCGCTACCATGACCAGCGTGGTGATGCCCACAATCACCTTGCCCACCGATGTGGCGCCTTTGCTTGCCGGTGGGTCCAGGAGCCAGCGGTGCAGTTTGCGCATTGTCTGGAAAAATTGCGGGCTCTCTGTCCATCCGTTCACCTCTCCCGTGTACTGGTTCACGCTCAGGCTTTTCTTCTCCGCGCCTTTTATGCTGAGCATGCACGCCCTCTCGGGGTCGGCCGAAAACTCCATTGACGACACCTCGACAGTGTCCGACAACTGTCTGTGCACCTTCTCCACAATCTGCGACGGCTGCAGCGGTACGGCTCCTTCGGGACGCTCTACCTTGTAGATGGAAGGGTTCAGACTCTCGGTGATTTCACTATCAAACACCATTGTGGCGCCGCTCAGACAGATGATGCAGACAATCAGTCCGAGGGGAACTGACAGCCACAGGTGGATTCTACGGATAAACATGTTCATTTTTGTTGCAGTTATGTTTGTTTGATGTCAATGTTGTCTTAAGAAACTTACGCCTTTTATGGCTTCAGTGTCTATCTCTGTTCCGCGCACGGCGCGTCCGTCGGCCGATATGGTGTAAAGTGCGGGCAGCGATCCGTCGGTGAGCTCAACTTCAAACGTGATGGTGTGCTCGTCTTTGTTCACCGCGCACGACAGTGCTATGTCGTTTATCCGTTCCGCCTCCGGCATGCCCTTTACGTCGGTATAGGTCATTGTCTTAACGTCGAATATGCCGAACTTCTTGTGCGAGCCCTCCGTCACTCCGGCCGTTCCGGGCTCGGTGAACATCTGGAGGCAGAATTTGTTGTCGCCCAGATGGAAACACCGCCACAGGTAGTGGCCCGTTATCTCGGTAAGGTTCACGTAATAATCGTCGTCTATCGCCACCGGACGGCCGTCCTGTATGTTGCCGCCGCTTATGCGCAGCACTGCCGACGGCACCTGCGGGACGCTCTGTCCGTAGTTTGTGGCGGTGCTCTGGCAGAACAGGTATATGTCGTCGCCCACTACCTCGATGCCCGTCTCGGTGCGCGAGCGCTGGTTGCCTTTTATCTGTCCGGCCTCCTTTCCAGGGTGGTCGGCGCTCTTGCGAATGATGGTGTTACGGTGCTTCAGATACTCCTTCGCACTGTCGTCGGGGTCGAACGCATATACACCGATATACAGATTGTCGGCCAGGTCGGTGCTGTATGTGGCTTTTGCCTTGACAGGGTCTGGCTCAAGATGCTTTGTGGTGTACGACAGCAGCACGTAGTCGCCGTATTCCGCTATGTCGCCCACGCCCCATGTCTCGCCTTCCATCAGGCTTGCCGGCTCCATGGTGAGGTCGTCGCAGCGTATTATTCCGTCCACCACGGCCGCCTCGAACGTATCGAGATTGATGAACTTCACGCGTTCGTAGTGTCCGTTTCCGGTCTGGTCGGACATGCCTATGAGATAGTTCCTGAATATTCCGCGTGCCTTCACGTCGCCGTCGAGCGCCACTCCGTTGCCGAACTGCGTCAGTCTGCCGTCCTTCAGCGTCCATGCCTTGGTGATGTAGTCGGACGACGAGCCGCCCTGCGAAGGATAGTTCATGCCTATGAGCATCTTGTCGCCGAAGCTGACGAAGTCGGGATTGTTTCCGCTGAAGAACACCCGTCCGTTAGGGTTGGTGGGGTCGAGCTTCCCGCTTGTGTGGTCTGACGTGAGCTGCATGTAGGCACCGTTGTTCTCTCCCGAGCCGCTCATCACCACGTATTGTTCGGTTGCCGTGCTGACGCTGCCTCCTGAGCCGTCGCCTCCGCCCGTCATGTCGTTTTCGTTGCATGCTGTCAGTGAGCAGGTCAGGGCTGCCATGCCCATTATTCTGATATATATCTTGTTCATTTTTGATGTCTTTTTTGGGTTATTTGCTGAATGTGTAGCCCACCTTTATGGCAAATGCGCGTCCGGGCTTCTGCATTTTGTAGTTGTCGTACAGTCTGGCGTCCGCCATGTTCGTACACTCGGCCGATACCGTGAATTCCTGTTTCTTTCCGAAGTTGTAGCTCACGAACAGGTCGTGCGACAGCTGTGTGGGCACCTCAAGCTCCGGATTGTTGTACGTGTTCCATTCGTAGCTGAACTTGTGGATGTATCCCACCATGTACTGAATGTCGAGCACCGAACCCTTAATGAACAGGTCGCGCAGCGTGACTCCCGCCTCGCCATTGCCATACATGTATGGTATGGCAGGTATGCGTTTCTTGTAGTTCTTGCTCACCCGTTGCGTTCCGGCCACATACTTGGTCATGCTCCTCATGTCGATGTAGCTGAAGTTGCATCCGGCGAAGAACATGTCGCGGAACGTGTAGCGCACTCCCAGGTCGCCGCCCAGGTTACGCACGCCTCCGTCGTTCTTCGATGTGGCGCGTCCGTTGTCGCTGTTTGTGGTGCGGCGTATGTAGTTTTCTATTTCGCGGTATTGCAGGGCCGCGTCTATTGTCAGCCTGTGCAGGGGCAGGTCTATCGTACTTGCCGTGACGCTGAGGTTCAGGTTGTTGCTCGATTCGGGCTTCAGTGATGAGTTGCCTCGCTCTATGTCGTCGCCCGAACCGAACAACTCGCGGCTCGTGGGCAGACGGAGCGCATACTCATACGACAACCGTAGCTGCACGTGCTTGCCAAGAAAGTATGTCGACGCCAGTCCTCCGCCCCAGTATGCCGACGTGCTGCTGAGGTCGCGGTAGTTGCTTCCGCCGTCAGGGTCGAGGTAGGCTTCCAGATGGTTCAGATAGTTCTTCACGAACGCCGATGTGTTCCACCGCCCTTTATGGTCGTATTTGTAGCTCAGTCCTGTGACGGCCTTAAGGCTCTGCTGCGGATGGTCATACTCCGGTTTCTGCATGGTCTCGTCCTTGCCCGAGCGCGAGAACGACGTGAATGTGGAGCTTAGCGAGAGCGAATGTCCCTCCTTCGGGAACAGAGCCACGCGCAGGTTGGCAGCGCCGTTGTTGTCGCGGTAGCGGTATTTGGTGTATGCCAGCTCGCCAGGCGCGCTCTTCGGCTTGCTGCGTTCGCCCAGCCAGTTGTAGTTGCAGCTGGCCGTGTCGGCGGCATACGACTGTCCGAAGTTGTAGTTTCCGTTCAGGGCCACGTGCAGTCCCTGCATCACCTTGAACCGTTTCTCGTATGTCAGCTGCGGCATGAGCGTGTTGGCGGTGGTGTAGCGTGCGCCATACACCCAGTTCATGTTCGACGCGTTCTGCGTCTGTTTGTATTCGTATCCGCCTGTGAATCCCAACAGCAGCCGGTCGGCATAGGGCTTGTCCACTACTCCTATCCTCAGTATGGCGGCCTCGTTGTGATACATAGCGTGGAAGCGTCGCACCTTCAGGTCTTCGTAAACCACCTTGTTGCCGTTCTCTCCGAACTGCGTGTAGTGGTCGATGTTCACCTTGTAGTCGTTGTCCGAATAGTTCTGATAGGCGTTGAGCGATATGTGGAAGCCTTTGTTCGAGGTCCATTCGGCATACACATTGCTCTTGTGCGTATTGAACGAACCGAACGAGTAGGACGCGTTCACGCGTGTACGGCGTCTGTTGTCCGTCACTATGTTGATGGCTCCTCCCAGCGCGTCGCCTCCCAATTCCACGGGCACCACGCCCTTATACACCTCCACCCGCCGTGCCAGTCCGGCAGGTATGTTGTTCAGTCCGAACGCCGAGCTCATGCCTTCCATCGGTACTCCGTCGATGAATATCTTGACATGGCGTCCTGAGAATCCGTTCAGCAATACGCTCGTCTCAGATCCCAGTCCGCCGTTCTGGCGTATCTTCACTCCGTTTATCCTATCGATGACGTTGGCAAGGTCGAGAGTAGTGTTCTTCAACTTCGACGTTTCAATCATCGACACATTATAAGCCAGGCGCTGCACCTTCTCTTCCTGTGTGAGAGAGTTCACCACCACCTCGTTAAGAGTGAGGGCGTCCTCCTTCATCATCACCTTAAGATGGTGCTCCGCACCGTCCGGTCTTAATGCCATCCGCTCCGTTCCGTATCCCAGATAGTTGACGGTTACGAGGCATTCTCCTGCATGCTGTTTCAGCGTTATGCTGAATTCTCCCCAGTTATCGCTTATGCCTCCGCCTACGAGCGAGCTGTCTGCCGCCGCGCGCACTTCTATGGTGGCATGGCTCAGAGGCTCGAGTGTCCGGTCGTCCATCACTTTTCCCTTGACGACACAGCCGTTTTGCGCGTGCGCATTGATACCAAAGAGAGAGAATGCAAAAGCAAATAAAAAAAATAAATACAGTCTGCTTCGTTTCATTATAACTTTTTCCTATTTGTTTTTAACGGCTGCAAAGTTACTTGTGCCGCCATACCGACGCAATACTCATTGTTAGGTATTTTGTCGGCAACGGTCTGACTGCGTGTCATAAGTTATAATGTCAGCGGTTCACGCCCGTGTCACGTATCATGCGGTGTGCTTTTCACGTCGCGTAATCAGTCTGTCGCCATATTGTCAGACTGCACCGGCGTGCGACTGTCTTTCATTGTTTTTTCAATGCGTGTTGTTTTGGTGGTCATCGTCCCGCGGGTCATTCCTGCCTTACGGAACAGAGCATCCGTAACCGGTGACAGTGTCAGGACGGCTGCTCTTTCATGTCCTTTTCATGCGTCAAATCCGAAACGAAACCCTTACGGTCTGCGTGTAGTGTCAGAATATCACATATTTTATCCAAAAAACAGCAAAGAAACATACTTCATCCAGCAATAATTATAATTACTTTTGCAAAGTAATCAAATCTGTTGCAAACCTACAATCAAAACACAGGTAAATATGAAAAGAATTTCAATACTCCTCGTATTTCACATCCTAATGGGCGCCTGCTGCATGGCGCAGAGCAATGCCGAGCGCAAGGAATACGCCTCGCGCGTGAAGGCTGCATTCGTAAAGGCGTGGAACTCATACATGAACTATGCCTACGGCATGGACGCCGTGAATCCCATTTCGGAGAAAGGTCACAACTGGTATTCGGAATCGCTGCTCATGACGCCCGTCGATGCTTACAGCACCATGTGTCTCATGAATCTGAAGAAACAGAAGAAGCAGGCGCGCGAACTCATATTCAGCCGACTCAATTTCGACAAGGACATGGACGTGCAGCAGTTTGAGATAGCCATACGCATGGTGGGAGGACTCATCTCTTCCTACCAGCTCGACGGCGACAGACGTTTCCTCGAGCTGGCGAAAGACCTGGGCGACAGGCTCATGCCGGTGTTCGACACGCCTACGGGAATACCCTACCGCATGGTGAACCTGCGCACTGGAGCCATAAGCGGCAACGTGACCAATCCCTGCGAGGTGGGATCCATGCTGCTGGAATACCGTATGCTGAGCAAGCTCACGGGCGACCCGAAGTATTATGACAAGTGCAAGCGTGGCATAGTGGAGGTTTACAAGCGCCGTGGCAAGACCGGACTCGTGGCTGGAGGAATAAACTGCGACACGGGCGAATGGACCGACAACAAGGCGCACATACGTGGAGGCATCGACGCCTTCTACGAATATCTGCTCAAGGGCTACATCCTCTTCGGCGACGAGGACTTGCTGTGCATGTGGCAGACATCGCTCGACGGAGTGAACCGCTACCTGGAAGACCGTACCGCCAACGGCTACTGGATAGGCGAAGCTGACATGGATACCGGAGAGCGCACGGCCACCGTGTTCGGTGCTCTCGACTGTTTCTGGAACGGATGTCTCGTGCTCGCCGGCGAGACGGAGCGCGCCAAGATGCTTCAGGAGTCGATTTTCAAGATGTGGACCATGTACGGCATAGAGCCCGAGGCCATCGACTACAAGACCATGCAGGTGCTCAGTCCGGGCTACATGGTGCGTCCCGAGGCCATAGAATCGACCTACTATGTGTGGCGTACCACTGGCGACAGACGTTATTACGAGATGGGCAAGACTATGTTCGAGTCGATAGAGAAATACTGCCAGACCGAAAACGGATATGTGCAGCTGAGCGATGTGCGCACAAAAGAGAAGTGGGACACGCTGGAGAGCTTCTTCTTCGCCGAGACAATGAAATACTGCTATCTGTTTTTCGCGCCCGAAAAGGTGTTCAGCTTCAAGGACTATGTGCTCAACACCGAGGCCCATCCGCTGCGCAACACGTGGAACAAGGGATGGCGCGGTGACTACATGATGCACGGCGGTGGTGCCGGCGGTGCTGCGGAATGAGCGGTGCGAGTGGTCATTCTGCGTCTGTCCGTATCCGCCTTCATTGCCTATCCACGACGTCGTATATCCCTTCAGGCGGCATTCATTGCCGCTGACTGGCTCGGCCTTCCGTGTGCTCAGTGTGGCGTTACACGCAATGAGCATGAACAGAAAAATGCTTATGGACTTTCTTATGTTCAGTTATTTGTAAGGATTAAGATGTTAATGGTCCGCCGTTTTGTTTTCTATGGCGATGCATTGTGCCGGTGTAATGCTCTCCATAGGCATTATGTCGGTGGTTGTGAGGCTTTTATCTTCATTGTTATATACCTGTAATCGCTTACGTTTTACGAATAATATTCCATCCGTCAATGCGTAGCCTGATTATTGCGCGTCGCAGGACAACACGCACACAATGAGTTTTTTATAAGACCGAAAAAACTGCTTCAGAACATCAAATGAATAAAACAGTCGCCCGATGCATTATTTCAGAAGCATCAGGACGCTGCCTCCCGTTATGAGCAACGCACCGAGAACCACGCGCATACTGACCTGTTCTTTCAGAAAAATGAACGAAAGAAATATGGTAATCACCACGCTCAGTTTATCTATGGGCGCGACACGCGACACATCGCCCGTCTGTAATGCCTTGAAATAGAACAGCCACGACAGGCCCGTAGCCGCGCCGGAAAGCACAAGAAAAATCCAGGAGTGATGAGGTATTGACTTCAGTTCGGCCACATGTGAGCCGAAAATCACGATGCCCCATGTGATGACGAGGATGACCGATGTGCGTATGGCTGTTGCCAAATCAGAATTGATGTCCTTCACTCCGGTCTTTGCGAAGATGGCTGTCAGAGCAGCGAAGAATGCCGACAGCAATGCATAATATTTCCACATTACTCTTTTGTCTTTTACAAACACATCACATATTGAAGGCAAAAGTAATGATAAATTCTGAGGGAACCGCATATTCGCCGATTCTTCACGATAATTAAACGATATCATAAACGTATGGAGACGGTCAGGGCGTGGCATTATATAAATTAATGTCACGCCCCGATGGACAATGAAAAGCCTCAATCACGTTTCAGTCCCCATTTCTTGTTTGGCTTGGCCGAAGCCTTGTAGGTTATTGTTCCGCCGTCCTTCAGCACGTCCCAGTCTATCCATGCCGAGTTGTAGGCTTTGCCGTTGAGACGCATGGAGTTGATGTACTGTCCGTCACGGCCGCCCTTTATCTGGAGCAGACCGCCAGGCAGATGAATCTTTATGTCGGAGAACTGCGGCATGTTGATGCAGAACTGCGCCACGCCAGGTGTCATAGGATAAAGTCCTATCGACGCGTATATGTACCAGGAACCCATAGCCCCGCAGTCGTCGTTGCCGGGAAGGCCAGACGGTGACGAGTCGTAAGCTTCGCGGAGTATGCGTGAGATGATGGCCGAAGTCTTGTAAGGGCGGTCCACATAGTTGTATATCCACGGCACCTGAAAGTCAGGTTCGTTGCCCGCGGCGAAGAAGTGGTCGTCGTAACCGGCGTCAATGCGCACGAAGAGCGAGTCGAGCCGTTTCTCGGCGGCAGCCTTTCCGCCTATTGTGTCGATGAGAGTCTCAAGGTCGTAAGGCACCATCCAGAAATAGTTTTCCTTCGTTGCCTCGCGCCAGTCGTCGTCCGGCTTCTTCCAGCTCATGTCGTTGTTGTTGCGCGAGCGTAGCCAACGGGTTGAAGGATCGTAGAGATTCTTCCAGTTGGAAGCGCGGTTCATGAAGAAGACGGCGTCCTTGTCGTTGCCCAACGCCTGTTTCGCGAACTGTCCGATGGCGTAGTCGGCCGATGTGTATTCAAGGCAGAGCGATGCGTTCTCAATGCCTTTCTCGATGTAGTTGGACAATCCCGGGCGCACCTCAACGTTCTGTGAGTAGGTGCGAGGTTCGAGAGCACCTTTGCGCATGTACTCGTATGCCTTCTTCAGGTCGAAGTCGCGGCCGCCGAAAGCGTAGGTATTGGATATTATGACAGGTGTAGGGTCGCCGTGCATGACGCCCGTCTCGATGTTGGCGAGAATCCAACGGCCGTATCCACCGCTCTGTTCTGCGAAGTCGACGAGCGACTGCATCATGTCCGAACTCTCCTTAGGATAGAGCACTGCCAGTATCTGACTCTGCGTACGGTAGGTATCCCATCCGCTGAATGTGGTGTAATGGTCGCGTCCCGGTTCCGTCTTGTGCACTTTCCAGTCGGCTCCCAGATATTCGCCATTGACGTCGTTGAACACGTTGGGATGGATGAGCGTGTGATAGAAGTGCGTGTAGAACTGCTTCATGCGGTCGGCATCGCCCGTCACCTCAATCTTGCCCAGGTGTCTGTTCCACTCTGTGCGTGTGTCGGCAAGCACCTGATCAAAATCTCGTCCGGCGTTGTCCTTCTGCAGATTCTCGTGTGCGTTGGCAATAGATACATACGAAATGGCCACCTTGTACTCCACTGTACGGCCGCCCGATGTGTCGAACGTGAAGTAAGCGCCCGAGTTGCTGCCGCCTATGGTGAGGCGTCCGTCCTTCATGTCGTTTCTTATCCATGTGCCCTGCACCTTGGAAGGAGTGTTGAATTCGGCCACGAAATACACGCGGTAGTCGGTCTGATAGCCGCAGAAGTCGCCGCCCTCGGCATATCCTTCGAGTGTTGTGGGCGATGTGATCTTCACCAGTGCGTTGGTGAGTTTGGTTGAGCATACGCCGCTGCCTATTATCACCGTGCCCTCAGATGCCGATGAAGGGAACGTCATGCGCACTACTCCGCTGCGCTTCGACACCGTTGTCTCGCACTTCACGCCGTCCTTGTATTCGAGCGACAGATAGCCTGACTGCGACGCAAGGATGTCCTTGTAGAACGGGAATGAGCCCATGTCGCCAGGCGATTTGTCCAGACGTCCGGCCAAAGCTATGAGCGGGAAGTTGCCCATCTCCGGGCATCCGCCTCCCGATATCTGGTTCACCACGATGCCGCGTTACGGTTCGAAGTGAGTCGGAGTGAGCTGCATCATTCCGAACGGATAGGTGGCGCCAAGAAAGGTGAAGCCCGAAGCCAGTCCGTTGGGGCCAGGTTTACCCACCGTTCCCATACGGGTGTCAACCATGGAAGCATAGTCGGGTGTTGTGTCTCCGGCTACGGCTGTGTGGCAGGCGATACATAAGAATACGCCTGCAAACAACGATTTCAAGAATCCTCTTTTCATTTCAAACAGAGTGTATGTTTATTATGACGTTTATATATTAATATTCAGGTTATTGGGATAGGACGATGTGCCTCTGCACGCGATGTCGTATGATAAATGAAAAACAATTTTATATATAAAAAACCGAAAGGCTATAAAATATGAAACGTAATGTCTAATGTGTGTATATTTATGTATATTTAACTGTTTTGAGCTGTGAAATTGGTATGAAAGGTCTTTCGTTGTGATATGTTTCGCAGAAAAATATTCGTGAACAGAGTCGGAGTCGGTGCTGTTTCTTTGGCGGCGGACTGTATTATATCCAGTGAATGTGTGTTGGCCTTGCATCATGTAAATGTGTGATAAGATGTATTGGATAATGGTTAAATATTGATGCCGACATCTCCATGCTGTCGTTTCTTTCAGTGTGTGCTGTTCTTATGCTATGTATATGTGAGTGTCGGGCACTTTAGTCAGGCTTTTGACAATCATATATCTGCTCAGTGTATGACGTCAGAACAGGCTCTCATATATTGAGGAATGGACATTCCTGCATTGTTGTATTTCCGTAAAAACTTCGTTTTCACGCTTGCTATTGCACTCATCTTTCGCTATCTCTGAATAAGATAGGATGCGGTTCGGCAATATCAAAATCCGTAAAAACTTCGTTTTTCCGTTTGCTATTGCACTCACCTTTCACTATCTTTGCAAAAGAAAGGCGGCGGTTCGGTATGGCATGTCTGGTGTGATGGCTTTGCCTGGTCAGTCTTTCTATTTATCTGCAAAAACTGAATCTATTCATATTTTAACTTTACATATTATCATATTATGAGAATGCGGTTTTTCTTTCTTCTCGGTTTTGTCATGGCCATACATATTGCCGCCATGGCGCAGATTTCATCCGGGCCTGAGATTTCGGACGTGCGTACGACTATATATCCGGCAGTTTACAAGACGGAGGCGGCCGGACAGGCGCGTTGTGTGTGGATAAACATGAAGAGCAAAGGCGCGGCCACGGTGATGTGCACGCTGGGTAAGACTAATCAGAAGGTAAATCTGAACGATGGAGACAACCGTTTCAGCATCTGCATCCCGGAGGTGAAGAAGGCTACGAAGCTCATGCTCACGGTGAAGAACGGCGACCGCGTGGTTGCAAAAAGCAAGGTTGAGGTGAGGCCTGCGCGCCATTGGCAGATGAATCTTGTGCAGCACACGCACACCGATATAGGATACACACGCTCGCAGATGGAGATTCTGGCCGAGCATCTGAGATACATTGATTATGCGCTTGACTATTGCGACGCGACCGACAACTATCCTGACGCGGCGAAGTTCAGATGGACCTGTGAGGTGTCGTGGGCCGTGAGCGAATATCTGAAGACTCGTCCGGCGGAACAGGTAGAACGTCTGAAGCGCCGCGTGAAGGAAGGACGGATAGAGCTTGCGACGATGTTCCTCAACTTCGACGAGCTTCCCGACGAGCAGACTCTCGCTGCCTCGCTCGCTCCCGTGAAGCAGTTCCGCGACAACGGAATGCGTGCCGAGCTGGCCATGCAGGACGATGTGAACGGTATGGGATGGTGTTTCACGGAGTTCTTCAGCGACGCTGGCATAAAATATGTGAACATGGGAACTCACGGCCACCGCGCCCTCATCTGCTTCGACATGCCCACCGTGTTCTGGTGGCAGTCGCCATCGGGCAAGAAGGTGCTGGCCTATAGAGCCGAACATTACAATCAGGGCAACTTCTTCGGCATACACAACACCGACGATTTCGAGGGTTTCGAGACGCGGGTGCTCGAATATCTCGGCCAGCTTGAGGCGAAGGGATATCCTTACGACATCTGCGCCGCACAGCATTCGGGCTATTTCACAGACAACGCGCCGCCTTCAACAAAGAGCTGCGAGATGGTGAGACGATGGAACGAGAAGTATGAATGGCCCAAGCTGCGCACGGCTGTGGCCACCGAGTTCATAAAAACCGTGGAGCAGCGCTATCCTGACAAGATAACCACGGTGCGCGGTGCATGGCCCGACTGGTGGACCGACGGATTCGCATCCGGAGCTCGCGAGGCGGCGATATCGCGCATTACCCACTCCAACATCATTGCCGCGCAGGGCGGACTGGCTATGGCCAAGGTGATGGGTGTGGCACTGCCGGACGGCGTGAACACCGATATTGCCGACGTGAATGAGGCCCTGCTCTTCTACGACGAGCACACATTCGGCCACAGCGAAAGCGTGCGCAACCCCTACGGACTGGAGACATGGGAGCAGCGTTCGCTCAAACAGTCGTATGCATGGGAGGCTTACCGTCACGCAGGACTGCTGGGCGAGACCACTATGGGACTTTTGCAGAGTCGTCTGGAGAAGGCCGCTGTGCCGTCGGTAGCGGTGTTCAACACGCTCGGATGGACCTACAGCGGCCTGGCGAAGGTGTATATAGACCATCAGATACTGCCGCGCGACAAGGACTTCGAGATAACCGCGGCCGACGGAACGCCCATCGCCGCACAGGCGGGAGAGAGCCGCTCGGACGGCACATACTGGTATCTGTATGTCAGGGACGTGCCTGCCATGGGCTACAGCCGCTATTACATAAGGGTGAAGAACGCTCCGGCGAAGGTCTCTGCACCCGTGAAACGACTGTACAGCACGCATGTGGAGAACCGCTGGTACAGCATAGGATTCAACCCGGAGAGGGGAACCATATCCGCCATGACCGACAAGGAGACCGGCCGCACGCTGCTCACACCGGACGCTGAGTGGCAGATGGGCGAGTTCATATATGAGACAGCCGACAGCCGTCACCCCATGGAGCAGTATCGTGCGCCGCAGTTCACGCGCCGGCGACCGGAGAAGATGACGTTCGAATGTTACGAGAAAGGCCCGGTATGGGACACCTATCGCTTCCGTGGCGAGACCGTTGCGGGACGTGACGCCGACAATCTGATGGTGGAATACCGCATATACAATGTGGAGAAAAAGATAGAAGTGGTCTATCGTCTGCGCAAGAAGGCAGTCACTGATCCTGAAGCCGTCTATGTGGCTTTTCCGTATCAGGTGCCCGACGGAAAGATTTTCCTTGACGTTCCGGGCGGAACCATCGAGGCGGGAGTGGATCAGATAAAAGGTTCTTCGAACGACTGGTACACCGTACAGAACTTCGCCGCTGCGCGCAACGACAGCATGCAGATCGTGATGGGCAGTCAGGAGATACCGCTCATGCAGTTCGGCGCAATCAACACAGGCCGCTATCAGGCCGGCGCGACGCCGCAGAGCACGCAGATGTATTCGTGGCCGATGAACAATTATTGGGTGACCAACTTCAACGCCGATCAGATGGGAGAGATTCAGTGGAGCTATTTCATCACTTCCACAGCCGACACTTCAACCGAATACGCCACTCGTTTCGCATGGCAGAACCGCATCCCGTTCCTCACGCGGGTGCTTCAGGCCGATGCAGGTGCGTCTGACACGACGGAGAAGAGCGTGCAGGTGATGAGCGGCATGCCTTCGAATCTGCTGCTCGTGAACATGAAACCGGTGGACAACGAGAAGGCTGTCATCATGCAGCTCAGGGAAATAGGTGGCAAGGAAACGACTTTCAGCATTAAGTCGGACGTGATAGACATCACCGGAACAACCGTCTGCGACGTAACGGGAGAGCCTCTGCAGGGCAGTCAGAAGCCTGTGTTCAGTCCGTGGGAGAACAAGTTCATAAAACTGACGTGGCGCTGACCGTGTGCCATCGGAATGCTGGACGGTTCAGGGCTTCCATGATTTTATGATATTAACGGACGCCAAAGAGCGGAGAATAAGCAAATGGCTGTGTCGTAAACTACGGCACAGCCATTTATTGTAACATGAAACAACGTATTCCGCGGAATGTGAAGTGTGCTTACACAGACGTGGGGTAAGCTCCTCCGCACCTTATTCCGCGTTTTTCTTCAGCCATTCCAGACGGCGCATGTCGGGCAGATGCTTCACCTTGAAGTTCTCGAACGTCACGTCGAAACCGTCGCCGTCGGGGCATGCAGCCATGAGTCCCACCATCACGGGAGTGTTGTCCTTGAGCCATGCGTTGCGCATGAGAGTGTAGTGAACGTCGTCGAACGAATAGAACACCTCTACTGCGTCGAGGCGTCTTACGGCCTTAATCCATACATACGGTATGGCTTTGTCGAGCTCTATGACGCTCCAGTCGGATGTGTGGTGTGTCACAACGGCGCTGAGGTTGTATTTTCCGTCAACGTATTCTATGCCGGCCTTGATGTAGTTCTCGTGGTCTATGCGCAGCATTATGCCGGCCTGGTCGAAGCGCTGTTTGTATTTTCCGGTTATCTTGACCTTCACCTCGAACTCTCCTCCGTATGTAGTGTAATAGAAAGGAGCGTCGTCAACGGTGAATCCGTAGTGCGAGATGCGCCAGTAGTCGCTCTTAGGTGTGACTGACATGGTGAGCGCGTTGTTCTCTATTTTCCACTGTTCCGGTTCGTTGAACCACTGCATTTTCTCCAGTGTCTGTGCTGTTGCGTTGTGTGCTGCGAGGCTCATAAGCATTGCGATTGCAAGTTGTTTTATTGTTCTCATTGTTTTTTAATTGTTTTATTATTATACGCTTGTTGTTTGTTTTCAGATTAGTGGTGTCATCGTGTTTATGGTATGGATAAGATAGGATTGGGTTCTGCACAGCCGAAATTCAAAAAACGATGGTTTTTTATTTGTCATTGCTCTCACCTTTCACTATCTTTGTAAATGCAACGGGTCGCGGATGATAGCGTCAGGCTATGCCCATACCTTTTTCATTACATATTTCCGATGCAAAGATATGTATGCTCCGCAACACCTGCAATGCTCATTAATAACCATTTTACGGCAGGAAATGAAACTTAAAGACAAACTGAGCCGTGTGCTCGCAGGGCAGGATTTCGACGGTCAGGCGTTCCATCGCGACGAGCTGGAGCGTTATAAGGCCGCGGCGCTGTGCTATGCCATGGCTGAGAATGCGGTGGCGGTGCTGAGCGATATGCGCACCAACACTAGCTACATATACTACGGTGGATATGCGCGGGTGCTCGGACTCGACCGTAAAGGTGCGCACGACGAGGTGTGTTCCATCTGGGAGGAGGAGATACTCAAGCGCATACATCCCGACGATCTCGCCGACAAGTATCTGCAGGAACTGCGCTTCTTCCGCTTCATAAAGCGTCGTCCGCAAAGCCGCAGGGGCGACTATCATCTCATAACGACGCTGCGCATGAAGTCGGCAGGAGGAAGCTACATCAGGGCGGTGCACCGTATGTTCTACGTGTCGGCCTCGTCGTCGGACGGACTGTGGCTTGCCATGTGTCTGTACGGACCGCTGCCAGAGGGCATGCAATGGCGCACGACGATAGTGAACACGATGGACGGCAGTGTGACTGAGCTGAACAACGACGACGACCGCAACATTCTGAGCGAGCGCGAGAAGCAGACGCTGCGCCTGATAGACAGCGGAATGATGAGCAAGGACATAGCCGCGGCCATGTCGATAAGCATCAACACGGTGAGCCGCCACCGTCAGGACATACTCCGCAAGCTGCAGGTGAGAAACTCGATTGAGGCGTGTCGCATGGCGCGCCAGCTGGGATTGATATGACGCATGGTGTTGCGCGGGTGTCGGTCTTGCTGCATCGCGTTGTTCTCATCATTTATTTATGCTGCTGTTTACGGCTATTCCGCATTATGACGGGCGGATGACCGAAAAGCCGTAAACGGTCCGTAACTGCATAAATATTCATTTTTGACAGTAAAAAATCTTGACAAAAATTTTTTTCAAAATAGAAAACGGCGAGGCGCAAAAAACTATGTTTTGATGTAAGACGGTATGAAGAACAACTCTGCTTTTTCTTCGTTACAGAGGGGTATATGAAGTATCGCCTTGCGGAAGAGCCTTTTCAGGCCCATGAAACGCGCATTATTAGGGCATGAAATGAACCATATCACGCCCTGATATGGGCTTAATCGCATGCTCAAATGGGCCGTTTCGCAGGCCGTCGGTGGGCGTATTGCTCCGCGGTTTTGCGCAAACGGCTGTGTGTCAACGTCTTGCGTAAAGTCTCTGAGAATCGCGTATTTGCGTCCGAGGAGGCGGTTGCTCGAAAAAATCGCCGTATTTTCGGGTTACGCTGTATATTTATTCATTTCCAAGATTCAGATTCTGCATAAATATACAGAATCATTCTTGTGCTTCATAACGCATTCTCGTATGCAATGGCAGCCATCCTTCAGACAGCTGTTTTCATGTTCCGTGGCACGCTCTGACGGCTCCTGCGTCAGGCGGCCTATGCCTTGTTGCCGTCCGCAGGCTTGTCGCTGTCGGCCTCTCTGATGATGTATGGCGGACGGCGTTTGGTCTCGTTGAACACACGTCCGAGGTATTCGCCTATGATGCCGAGCGAGAGCAGCTGCATGCCTCCGAGGAAAAGAATGACTATGATGAGCGTGGGATAGCCCTGCACGGGGTCGCCCACGGCGATGGTTTTCACGAGGACGTAGCACATGTAGATGAATGCCACGAACGAAACGAGTATGCCCACCCATGTCGAAATGCGCAGCGGTGCGGTGGTGTATGATGTTATGCCTTCCACGGCGAGGTCGAAAAGGCGCATGTAGTTGAACGAGGAACGGCCTTTGGTACGGTCGCCCTGGTCGAACATTATCTTCTTTTTTCTGAACCCTATCCAGCAGTACAGACCCTTGGTGTAGCGTTGTGTTTCGCGCAGACGTTTCATAGAGTCTATGCATTTGCGGTCGAGCAGCCGGAAATCTCCCACGTTTGGCAGTATCTCTATCTTGGCCATGCGTTGCAGCATGCGGTAGTAGAGCAGCGACAGTCGGCGCCGCAGCCAGCTCTCCCGTCCACGGTCGCGGCGTTCGGCGTACACATCGTCGAAGCCTTCTTCCCAGTGACGGAGCATCTCGGGGATGAGCGATGGCGGGTGTTGCAGGTCGGCGTCCATGATGATGGCACAGTCTCCGCCGGCGCGATCGAACCCTGCGAGCATGGCACTCTCCTTTCCGAAGTTGCGGGATAGGCTTATGTATTTCATGCGTCTGTCGGTGCGGTTTATGCGTTTTATCTCGCTGAGCGTGCCATCGCAGCTTCCGTCGTCTATCATGATGACCTCCCACTCATACTGAGCGTTCTGCGCGAATAGCGTGCGCAGTGCTTCGTCGAGTCTGGCTATGTTGTCCTGCTCGTTGAAGCAGGGTATTATTATCGAGACTTTCTTCATCTGTTCTCCTTTCTCATTATGCTTACGCTGCTCTTGTCTATCAGCCACACACAGTCAAATTTGCCCGTATCCAGCACGCGGCGTGCTATGGTGCGTGCCTCATGGGCGTGGTCGCGCGGTATGATGGTGTCTTCGGCATGCAGCGGCCATTTGTATTGCGTCTCGTGAGCCACGGCTGCTGCCTGCGCTCCGAAGGCATCCTGTGGCAGCACACAGAACGATGAGAACTTCTTCTGGTCGTCGTCTGTTATGACACAGTAGGCATTTCTCACTGGTTTTCCGGCCAGACGTATGGCTTCGCGCGCCATATCGCGTCCCACAGCCGCTGTGGTATATGCCTTGTACCAATGGTGAATGTCGGTTATGAGAGCCGCTGCCACATACATGGCGAAGGCCGTGCGGAGCAGTGACGGGTGGTGGCGCTTGGTGTGGTCTGTCACGAATGCCACGAGCAAGGCCGACATGCCGAGGCCGGCATAGGTGTTCATCACGCTCAGACTGATGAGCAGATGGGGCGACATGACGATGATGATGCACACCGCCAGGCCTGTAAAGCGGCGCGTGAGCCACAGACGCGGACTGCGCACGAACATCATATAGACGAACGGCAGCGACAGAACGAGCGTAAGGGCGGCCAGAGGCAGACAGCGCGATGCGGCGTGGACAATGCTCACATAGTCGGCTGCCACCCACGTGTAGCCGACGAATATGGCTATCTCCTTTATCTTTTTGGCCAGAAGGAATGTGTGGTAGTCGGGGTTATAATATTCGGTGCTTGGCAGCGCTATCCTTATGCAGCCGTATGCCACGGCTATAGCCACGCCGAAAAGCAGGTGGCGCGACGCACTGCGCATGCTCTCCCTGTCGAACGCGAAGGCCAGTACGGGTGGCACTACGGCCCATGCAATGCCGTTGTCCTTGGACAGTGCGGCGAGCATAACGCACGCAGCCCATGCGGCATATCGTCCCCTGCCCTTCACCGACAGATAGAACCACACTGCTGCCATGCCCCACATCTGGGAGTAGGTCTGGTTGAGTGAGTCGCAGCTTAACACCGTTCCGAGCATGCACGGCGATATCCAGAAGAATATGGTGGCCACAAACTGTGCCGCACGACCGAAGCCCAGAAGTTGCGATAGCTTCATCACCAGTATGGCACCGAGCAGATGGCCGAAGACGATGCACACATGGTTGAGTGCCGGAAAGAGCTGCGGAGCGGCGCCTACAACATAGCCCATCAAGGCGTCGAACGGTCGCCACACACTGCCGTAGGGCAGAAAGAACTTGGCCCAGTCGGCATCAAAGTTGGGCGACGACAGCGTACTCCAGTCGTCGTACGACGGATATATGCCGACGACGGCCCAGAGGACGAACGGCAGACTGATGAGAATGTATGTCAGGGGCGATTTCTTGTCTATCTTCATTATTGTGTTTTATGTATGTTGTTTTATGTGTGATGTTTTACTGTCTGGCATGTATTACATTCCGAGCGCTACGGTCATCCACCTGCACGACGTTCTGTCGCTGTGGGCTTTCACCCATCTGTATGCCAGCAGAGGCAAGTAGAGGCCGGAGAAGAAGGCCAGAGCGGTGGTGACGTGCCACGTGATGCCGGGTACCATAGATATGAGAATCTGCTGTGAGGCAACCTGCGGAAACCATGAGAGCAGGTATATTGTGTATGACGCTCCTTCGAGATGGTCGAGAAAATGCAGTCCGTGGGCTGTGTAGAGATGTGCCAGAGCCATGCTCATCAGTGTGCCGTTGAGTGCCGACAACAGAAAGCGTATGCTCGTGTCGGGTGCATACATCAGGGCTACGGATATGGCGAATGTGACTGTTGCAGTGGACGCGGCGTGGCGGCCTACGATGAGTTCAAGCCTGTGTTTGCAGAACATGTAACCTGCTGCAAAGAATATGATGTTGTAGATGGCGCAGTTCAGTCCTAGCAGTGCTATGTCTGGGGTGGCTAGATTTACTATTATAAGAGACGTGAAAAGCAGAATGTCGTTCACCTTCACCTTTGTTTTAGCGGCAAGCATGGCGAAGCAGAATATGAGGAAGAGTGACGGCAGAAACCAGAAAAATCCTATGACGTTGGTCTGAGGATAAAGCAGCATGCTGAGATAGCTCCATGCTGATATGTCGACAGGCCGGAGCGCAATGGCCGACATCATGGCTTTGGGAAAGAAGACGACGCTCGATATGATGACATAAGGCACGAGCAGGCGTTTCACTTTTCTGGTGATGAATCCTTTGTCGCCGAATGCAGGCATGTCGGCGAGCTGTCTGCCGTTGCGGTCGTTGCTGTATCTGAGCAGGTAGCCCGATATGAAGAAAAACAGCGGCATGTGGAACGAATAGAGCCATTGGCATACGGCAGGCACGTGGCCGGCATGTCCGAGCTGGTAGGTGGAGTGTCCGAGCACCACGAGTATGATGCCGAACGTCTGCATGAAGGATATCAGTCTGTTTCTGTTCTGCATGGGTCTGTGTATGTCAGTTCACAATTGCAATCTTGCACACGGTGCCCTTCTTGCCGTCGGAAGTGGCCGTCTGCACCATGTATACGCCGCTCGCCACGCGCCGTCCGCTCTTGTCGCATCCGTCCCATGTGAACATTCCGCCGTTGCTGCGGCCCTCGGCCACGAGCGTTCCGTTGACGGTCACAATCTTTACGTCGGCGTTCAGCGTCAGTCCGGTGACGGTTATGAGTCCCGTGTAGTCGGGTCTCACCGGGTTGGGATAGGCATATACGTTGTCCTTGTCCATCTTCTCTGATGTCTGCGAGGTGTCGCTCATATACGAGCACAGTCCCTTGTCTGTGCCGAAGAACACCTCGCCGGTGGTTCCGTCTATTGCTACCGACTCGATGACGTCTGACAGCAGACCGCTGTTCTCGGCTGTGAAGTGTTGCAGCTGGGTCATGTTGTCGGCGCTTATGAGGAATACTCCGCTGTCGTCTGTGCCGAACCATTTGCGTCCTCCGCCGTCTATGGCTATCGAGCTGATGCTTATGCCGTCGAGAAGATAGTCGGCATAGTTTGTTCCGTCGTTGCGCGGCACTTTCACCTGCGTGAATGTCTCGTTGCCGTTGGCTATGTCTGCTGCTGTGAGCATGAGCGGACCGGCGGCCGTTCCTAACCATATGTTGCCTTCAAGATCTTCCTGCACGCATGACACCTTCTCCGCTATGAGCGACGTTCCGTCCTGATTCACAAAGCGTGAATACACCTTCAGTCCGTCGGTTGAGGGCTGGTAGCATATCAGTGCGGGCTTGCGCCAGTCGTTGCTGCCGAACCACATCAGGTCGCGACTGTCGAAAATGATGCCCACCATGTTTGCCATGGAGTATCCTTCGTTGTTCATGAGTTCGCTCTTATGGTGTGAAGTCCATTCACCGTCGGTGTAGTCGAACAGTGAAGCCGACGGAGCCACGCTGTTGAGACACCACAGTCGCCCTTCTTTGTCGAACTTGACGCTCGACACGATGGTGTAGTTCTTCTTGTCGGTGTCGCCCACTGTCTTGGCTCCTTGCAGCGGACTGTTGTCTATGGTGAAGGAGTTTACGAGTTCTTCGTTGCGGAATTCGTACATTCCGGCCTGCGAACCCATGAACACATGGGTTGGATCCTTCGGGTCGACGTCAACGCTCATGGCGCCTCTGTATCTGTAGCCGAGCGTCGTTGCGAAGTCATCGGGATATATGGTCCAGCCTTTCGATTTGTCGTAAACCTGTATGCAGGCGTCGCGTTCCGGGTTACCCAGTCCGCCGCTGGTGTAGAGTTTGCCGTTGATGAAACTCATGAAGCCGAAGAAGTTGTACTCCGGTCCTTCGGGAGCGATGCCCGTGAGCGACATCTGCACGTTGTTGTCGCTGCTTATAACACCCTTTGCCAGTTTCCCGTCATTGTCTGTCAGCCAGTAGGAATCATCGGCCTGAGAGTATTCTATGCCACCTGACTTGAACGCCAGGTCCTGTTTCTTGTCGGTGGATGTGATGATGTAAGTGTGGTTTCCGCCGTAACATATTATTCTTTCGCCGCTTGTTTTCACTCTGCTGAACCATGGAGTGTAGAACGTTCTGAACTTGTCTGCCGTCTTGTCCATGACACTAGCCTCGCCGTTGTTCAGTCCTATGAGCTCGCCGTTGAGCAGGAGCAGATGCGTGAATGTCTTTGCACTGTATCTTGTCCATTTCGATTTGTCGGCCAGGTTGTCACTCATTGATGCACGGTACATTCCGTCTGCCGTTGCGGCGAAGATGTTGTTTCCGCTCAGTGCTGTGGCGTTCACCTTCACGCCGAGGTTGTATGTGTCGCTTATCGCGGCGTTGCGTACGTCTATTCTTACTATTCCGAATCCGGTGGAGAGATAGGCGTCGGTGCCGTTTATGGTAATATTGTTTATCGTTTTGTCCTCGGTGAGCGACTTGTTATAGTATTCCGACATGTTTGTCACCTTGCCGTCGGCCGACACAAGGTCGATGTTGTAGTTCTCATACACCACGACTAAGCGTCCCGCCTGCCTGCACCATGCTATGTCACTTATGCTGCAGTCGCTCAGCGCATTCACCTTGTCGTAGGTCTGTATGCTCTGGTCGGTGGGGTAGTATGAATAGAGTCCGCCTGAGGCAAGCACGAAAACGATGCTTCCCGTGTCCTCTATTCTTTTTATGTCTGTGTATGCCGGATAGGCATTCCATGTGCCGACAGGTGCCGCTGTTGCGTCTGTCACGATGAGACAGAGCAGGAGTGCGACTATAGAAAATAGCTTTTTCATGTTGATGTAAATGCGTTGTGATGAATGAAAAATATGGCATCGGCGTGTCGTTTGCCGTGTGTGGCCTTCTGACGGTGTCATTATTTGCCTGTGCCAAGCAGATATTCGGCCAGCCGGGCCACGGCGCGTGCACGGTGTGAGATCTTGTTTTTTATCTCGTTTCCCAGCTCGGCGAACGACTGTTCGTAGCCTTCCGGCACGAATATCGGGTCGTATCCGAAGCCCGAAGTGCCTCTCTTCTCGTCAGATATGTGGCCTTCTATCTTTCCTTCGAATGTGTGTGCCACCGGCTTTCCGTCTTTCTGCTCTATCAGTGCTATTACGGTGCGGAACTGAGCGCGGCGGTTCTCCTTGCCTTCCAGCTCGTGCAGAAGTTTGCGCATGTTGGCTTCAGAGTCATGTCCTTCGCCTCCTGCATATCTCGCGCTATACACTCCGGGCGCTCCGTCCAGCGCTTCCACTTCCAGACCTGTGTCGTCGGCGAAGCACGGTGTGCCGTACTTGTCGTACACATAGCGCGCCTTCATCATGGCGTTGCCCTCTATCGTGGGCGCTGTCTCGGGTATGTCTTCGTGGCAGTTTATGTCTGCGAGCGACAGCACTTCGATGCTCTTGCCCAGAATCTGCCTTATTTCTTCAAGTTTATGACTGTTGTTTGTCGCGAATACTATCTTCATTTTTCTTTACTTTTACTTTTATCTGGTCGAATCCTTCGCCATACACACCGATTACGGAGCTCTGGCTGACGAACGCGTTGGGGTCGATCATTTTTATAAGTCGGAATATTGTTACGCTCTCGTTCTTCTTTGCAAGCAGACAGATGACTTTCATCTCGCGGCCGGTGTACCATCCGTGTCCGTCGAGAATGGTAAGGCTGTGGTCGGTCTTGTCGGTGATGGCCTTGGCTATCTCTTTATAGTGCTTTGAGAAAATGAGGAACTGCACCGATTGTCTCTGCCAGTTCATCACGTAGTCGAGCATTGAGCACTCTATGAACATTGTGCAAAGACCGAACACAACCTTCTTGCATCTCACGTCGATGGCACCGAATGAATCTACGAAAAGACAACTTCCGATGATGCACAAATCTACGAGTATGAGTACTTTTCCCAGCGAAATGTTGTGATATTTGTTCACCGCTGCCGCCACGATATCTGTTCCTCCCGTGCTGCCGTTGTTAAGAAATACTATCGCAAGGGCCGTTCCTGTGAGCATACATCCTATGACGAGCGACATGAAGTCGTTGCCCTCGCCAAGCAGTTTGTAGAATGTGCCGTCGGGTTTTATCACAACTTCCTGCGCCATCTCGAGCAGAAACGTGAGCGCGAAGGTGGCGTATATGGTCTTCATCAGGAAACGCCAGCCCAATATCTTGAGCGCGGCGACAATCAGTACGGCGTTGATGAGGAAGAAGGTATATTGCACCGGAAAGCCCGTGGCATAGAAAAGTATGGCTCCTACACCGGCAATACCGCCCGTGACAATCTGATAAGGCAGCAGGAAGACGGTGAATGCGAAAGTGTAGAGCATCAGTCCAAGTGTGATGTTGACGTAGTCTCTCGCTTCGCGCAGGATGGCTTGTTTATACATATATGCTGGTTTAGAAAGAAAGACAGACCCATCCTCCCACATGATTTTGTGCGGGCAGGATGGGCTTTGCCTTTATATTATAAGATAAATATTATTTTATAACGACGTTCACCATACGCTTCGGCACGATGATGACCTTTATCACCTGTTTGCCGGCGATGTAGTGTGCGGTGCGTTCCTCGGCCATCACAGCTTTCTCTATGGCTGCGTTGTCGGCGTCGGCTGCGAATTGCATCTCGAAGCGGCGCTTGCCGTTGAAGGCGATACCCATCTGCACGGTTGTCTCAACAAGATATTTCTCGTCGTATGCAGGCCATTGTGCGTCGCACACGGCGCTTTCGTTGCCCAGCGCGTGCCACAGTTCCTCGGCTATGTGCGGAGCGAACGGCGCGATGAGTACTACGAGATCGGTGAGCAGTTCACGGTTGCGGCACTTGAGCTGTTGCAGTTCGCCAACGCAGATCATGAACGCCGAGATGCTCGTGTTGTATGAGAACTGCTCGATGTCCTGCGATACTTTCTTTATGAGTTTGTGCACACTCTTGAGCTGTTCGGGCGTAGCCTGGCTGTCGTCAGGCAGGAACTGTCCGTCGCGGTCGTAATAGAGAGCCCACAGTTTCTTGAGGAAGCGGTGGCATCCGTCTATTCCGTTGGTGTCCCAAGGCTTGCTTTGCTCCACCGGACCGAGGAACATCTCGTACAGACGAAGCGTGTCGGCACCGTATTTCTCGACAATCATGTCAGGATTAACGACGTTGAACATCGACTTCGACATCTTTTCTATGGCCCATCCGCAGATGTATTTACCATTCTCAAGTATGAATTCGGCGTCCTTGTATTCCGGTCTCCAGGCACGGAAGGCCTCGGTGTCGAGCACGTCGGCGCTCACGATGTTCACGTCAACGTGTATAGGAGTGACATCGTCGTAATTGTCTTTCAGTCCGAACGATACGAATACAGGCTTCTCCTTTGTGCCCAGCTTGTTGGCACGATATACGAAGTTGGAGCGTCCCTGTATCATTCCCTGGTTCACGAGTTTGTGGAACGGCTCCTCGCAGCATGAATATCCGTAGTCGTGGAGGAACTTGTTCCAGAAGCGTGAGTAGATGAGGTGACCGGTGGCATGCTCTGTTCCGCCCACGTAAAGGTCGACAAACTGCCAGTAGTCGTCGGCCTCGCGGCTCACGAGAGCATCGTCGTCGTGCGGATCCATGTAGCGAAGATAGTATGCAGACGAGCCTGCGAAGCCCGGCATGGTGTTAAGATCGAGCGGGAAAACAGTCTTGTTGTCAATCGCGCTCTTGTCTGTCACACAGTTGTTTGCAGTGTCCCATGCCCAGCGGCGTGCGTGTCCCAATGGCGGTTCGCCGCTTTCGGTAGGCTTGTATTGGTCAACGTCAGGCAGCAGAAGCGGCAGACACTCCTCCGGAATCATGTAAGGCATTCCGTCCTTGTAATAAACCGGGAACGGCTCGCCCCAGTAACGCTGGCGTGAGAAGATGGCATCGCGCAGACGATAGTTCACCTTCACACGTCCCAGATTGTGAGATGTGACAAACTCCTTGGTGTGTGCGATGGCTTCCTTCACGGTCAGTCCGTTGAGCGAGAAGCCGTCGAGAGCCTCACGTCCGGCTGCCGGGGAGTTGCATACAATGCCTTCCTTTGCGTCGAAACTCTCTTCGCTGACATCCGCACCCTCGATGAGTGGCACGATGGGCAGTCCGAAGTGCTTTGCGAAAGCATAGTCGCGAGAGTCGTGTGCAGGCACGGCCATGATGGCTCCCGTGCCATATCCGGCGAGTACATACTCGCTTATCCACACCGGAATGCTGTCGCCCGTGAACGGGTTTACGGCATACGAGCCCGAGAAAACGCCCGTAACCTTGCGGTCGCTGATGCGTTCGCGCTCGGTACGTTTCTTTACATATTCTATGTATTCGGCCACAGCGTCGCGCTGTTCGTCGGTGGTCAGTTCGGCCACGAGTTCGCTTTCTGGTGCAAGTACCATGAAAGTGACACCGAAAATAGTGTCGGCGCGGGTTGTGAATATGGTGAATTTCTTATCGCTGTCCTTAACGCTGAACTCCATCTCCGTTCCTTCCGAACGGCCTATCCAGTTGCGCTGTGTCTCTTTGAGCGAGTCGGTCCAGTCTATTGTGTCGAGTCCGTCGAGCAGACGCTGTGCATATGCCGATACACGCAGACACCACTGCTTCATCTTCTTCTGCACAACGGGATAGCCGCCGCGCACCGATACGCCGTCAACCACCTCGTCGTTGGCAAGCACTGTGCCCAGTCCGGCGCACCAGTTCACCATCGTCTCGCCCATGTAAGCTATGCGATAGTTCATCAGCGTCTGCTGTTGCTGCTTCTCGTCCATGGCGTTCCACTCGTCGGCTGTGAAGCTCATCTCCTCTGTGCAGGCCACGTCGAGGCCCTCGGTACCCTTCTGGCTGAAGTGCTCTATGAGCTTTTCGATGGGCTGCGCCTTCTGACAGGAGTTGCAGTAGAACGAGTTGAACATCTTGCGGAAGGCCCACTGGGTCCACTTGTAGTACTTAGGGTCGCACGTGCGGATTTCTCTGCTCCAGTCGAACGAGAATCCTATGTTGTCAAGCTGCTGCTTGTAGCGGCGTATGTTGTCGTCGGTTGTCTTTGCCGGATGCTGTCCGGTCTGTATGGCATACTGCTCGGCCGGCAGTCCGTAGGCATCGTAGCCCATCGGGTTGAGCACGTTGTAGCCCTTCAGACGCTTGTAGCGTGCGTATATGTCGCTGGCAATATAGCCGAGCGGATGGCCCACGTGCAGACCTGCTCCCGACGGATAGGGGAACATGTTGAGTACATAGAACTTCTTTTTCTTCTTGTCCTCGACAACCTTATAGGTGTTCTGTTCCTCCCACCGGCGTTGCCATTTCTTCTCTATTTCCCTGAAATTATATTCCATTGTGGTATGTATTGTTTTGTTTTTTCCTTTTATATGATGGTATATGAACCATGCAAAGATACAAATTTTGTATCAAATGACAAACATTTGCACGCTACTTGAGCCTTGCGCAGCGCTTATTTAAGACATATTGCACGGCGTGTCGGCATGCGCTCTTTGCCGCGGATGACCGCAAAGAATTGTAAGATATTGAGATACAATGCGTTATTCCTGCACGGCGGAAAGCCCTTCTTGATGTTGCGGTACGGACTTTATCGCATCGCGGAAAAGACTTTATCGTGCCGCGGAAAAGGGTATATCATACTGCGTAAAAGCCCGTTTCGGGTGATGGAAAAGGCTTTTTCGGGGAATGAAATAGACTGTTCCGCAGCCACGGAAAGACAATTCCGCAATCAGGTACGTGGAATGTCGTCTGATGCACTGCCGGCTTATGCCGTCCGGGCGATGACGTCGGGCAGTGTAGCGAAGTCGTCTATCACGCTCCCCGCGCCGCTCTGCTCAAGCTCGCCGCGCGTTCCGTTGCCGTAGGTCACGCCGCAGGTATGCGCTCCTGCGCGTCGTCCCATGGTGATGTCGAACGCGGTGTCGCCCACCACAATGGCGCTGTCGGCGTCGGTGCGGAGCTTGTTCAGTATGATGTTCACGGGTTCCGGGTCGGGCTTGGCTTTCTTCACGTCGTCCGCTCCAACTATTGCGCTGAAGCAGTCGGCAAGTCCGAATCGGTTCACGAAGTCGGTGAGCGAGTGATGTCCGCGGCTGCTGGCTATGGCGAGCGTCAGTCCTTCGTCGTGCATTCGCCTTATGGTGTCGGCCACGTTGGGGAACATCCTTACGGCTCCCGCATTGTTGTTCACCTCGAACAGACGGTGATAGATGGATGCGCAGCGCAATCCCTCGTCGCGGCTGATGCCGAGCAGGCGCACGAACGACTCGTCGAGCGGCAGTCCTATTGTTGCGGCGCACTCGTCGTCGCCCGGTTGCGGCATGCCATACTCGTCTATTGTCTGGTGCAGAGTCTTAAGTATTATGCTTTTGGTGTCGGCCAGTGTGCCGTCAAAATCGAGAATTACGGTTTTTATCATAGTGGTTCTTGCGTTGTTTTGAGAGTTATTGTCAGTTGTGCATCACCACGGCTATGGTCTTCATCCGCACATAGTCTTCCGACAGATACATCATACCGCCATACGGATTTCCCGTGCCCCACGAGTTCTTGGCAATGAAGTAGCGCCGTCCGTCGCGGTCGTGCGCCAGACCGATGAGCGCCATGCAGTGGTCGTCGGTGGTGCGTCGCGTCTCAAACTCCTTCTGCCGCTGTTGCTGGGTGAGCGGTGCCCTGTCGGTCAGCACAGCCGTTCCGCGTTCGAAGGAGAAGCCCGGCTCGGTGATGTCGCCCTCCCAGCACACGGCGTGTCCGGCCTTCAGCGCCGCCGTGACACGCGCCATGAGCGAGTCTATCGGCACGTTGATGAAGCGGCAGTCAGTCTTGTTGTCGGGCAGTTCGAGCGCCACGGCCTCGCCCATGGGATGATGTGTGAAGCTGGTCAGGGCGGTGTAGTCGCCCGGCATGAACATGCTGCGTGCGAATTCGCCCGTGGAGTATTCGGCTCCGAACATCCAGATGTGGGTCGGGAGATAGTCAACCTCCCGGTCGAACATATCGTTGAACTGTCTGTCGAAGTCGGAAAGGTTGCGCGACCGGCGCGCAATGGCTGTGGCGCGGCGTGCCATCACGTTGTAGTTGGCCCCGCCGTCGCAGTGGTACGAGTCGTAGGGCATCAGTCCGTATTCGTCCGCCAGACCGAGCAACATTGGCGCCACGCCGCGCATGTCAACCTCTGCCGTGCCCCCGGAGAGGAAACACCGCCGCGCCCTCTCGGTCATCCACATGCGCGCCGGATAGTCGGGCGACAGATTGACCGAGTCGCCCGCCATGATGCGGTCGGTCTCGATGGTTGCGAGCATGGCGTATATCCAGCACAGCTGGCTGCGTCCCTGGTTCTTCACCGGCGTGGTGCGCAGCCGCACGTCGTCGGCGAACGCCCTGTCTTCAGTCTGTGGCGCGGGCTGTGGCCTGCCACATGAGCACAGCAGCAATATGGCTGCCGCAATGAAGTGAATACAACTTTTCATCGTCCGGCAAAATTAATCATTTATGTGCGAGTGAGAAACAGCATGATGATAAAAAGTGTTTCGCCTCCGCAAATTTATGTCCTACTGTCGTGACGCGCCGCTTCTGCCGCCGCGGTATGGGGCGCGGCGTACAGCGTAGTAAATCTTTCCTGCTGTCAGACCGCGTGGCTTGCATCATGGACGGAGGCGCAAGGATGAGCGTGTATGACGACTTCGGCGCTGCGGACTTGTGACGCCGCAGATGTCAGAGTGTCGCCGCAGATGCCCGCGCGACGACATAATGACACTTGAGAAAAGTCGTGGGCGGAGGACATTCTGGAGAGACGGAAAGACGTTGAGAATTTAAATATTTTGCGAAAAGCACTCTTTCATCATCCGATAAGCACCATTTCGTAATGCAATATGGTGCATATCGGGTCGTGAAATGGTGCTTTTTGCATTGCGAAATGGTGCTTTTTGCAGGGTGAAGCAGTTTTTTCCGACCTCCGGAACATGCCGTTTTGTGCCAAAAAGGGCTTTATCGCGGTACATGACGGAGCCGAAACGTTGCACAGAATCGGAATTTTCCGCGTAACCATTTGTCACACTGCGTGTTGCGGTTGCACGCTCATAGCTTCAATATTTGCGGCCGCAAGACTTGTTGTCCGTCCGGAGGGCAGCTATGAAGACATACGAAAAGTCAGAATGTAAGCATAATTACGTTCTGGCTTACATTCTGATTCGTCCTTTCCTCTTGCCGTCAAGCATGTCCGGTGTGCACCGCCGGACGCCTGTTCATGTGTAACCGCTTGTCGCGCCGGAGCCGTCGTCGCCTTCACGTCTTGTGCCGTCGGCAGTGTGGCGCGGCGGACGTCATTTTCCGGTCTCGTCCCCGTTCTGTGTCTTTATGGCGTTGTTGCCGTTCACAAGACGCTCTCTGTAGCTCTTAGGCGACACGCCGAGGTGTTTCTTAACGTATTTTCCGAAGAACGAAAGGTTGGGAAACCCGAGCTCGTTTGAGATCTCCTTCACCGATTTGTGAGTATATCTTAGCTTGTCGCTTATGTCCTTTATCACATAAGTGTCTATTATTTTCGACGCCGGCTGTCCGCTCATACTGCTGCATATGGCCGTGAGATATTTAGGCGTTATGTTGAGCACGTCGGCGTAGTAAGCCACGTTGCGGCGCTTGGGATACATGTTTGTGAGCGTCTCGATGAAGTTCTGGAATATGTATTTTGCCGATGAGAAAGGATGTTCGTCTTTCTCGAAGAATTTGCTGATGGCGTCGCCGAACTCGTAGATGAACGCGAGCATGAGCGAGTCGATCACTTCAGCCTGATACTTTCCTATGTACGATTTCACCTTTTTCTGCAAAAGGTCGTGATACTGGCAGAATATTTCTGCATCCTTTTCGTCGAGCGGCAGTATGGGGTGAGTCTCGAAAGCCATTCTCACGTTCCATCCTATGTCGATTATGGGTAGTATGCGCTTGAAGTAGTTGGGCGAGATGGCGATGCTGTAGCACTGCAGATCGTCGCTGTGACGCGCGTCGCTTATTATCACGTTGGGCGGACAGATGAGTATGTCGTTTTTGTGCATGGTGTGGCTTTGTCCGTTTATTCGGAACGACACCTCTCCGTTGAGACACAGCATCACCGCATAGAAGTCGAATGTGAATGTCTGCGGGCTGATGGTGTCGCCCAGATTGTTGCCGAAGGCTATGTCGCCGTCATTGTATAAGGTCTCTTTTTTTACCTCGGTGTCGTTAAGGTTTATTTTTTTTACTTTGTTCATGTTTCTGTTATGTACAGTTGCAAATATACAGCAGTTTTTCCTAATAAATGCCATTCGCAGTTTACATAATGATTAAAAATGTGAAAAAGAACGACGGGCCGTGCCTGTCTTGTGCGCAGGCTCACGTAGGCTGTGACGGCGTAAGTTTATGTTCAGGACCCTTGTCTGTGCCGGTTATGCTGCGAAGATGCGGGCATGTATGCCTGTATGACATAGTGAACCGGCGCTGTCTTGTCTTTTGTTCCTGATTCTCTGTTATGAGTTCTGCGGATAGCGTTCTGTTTCAGGGCTGTCTGACGGACGTATATGTCGGAGGATTGTCTGACTGATTGGAGTCAGACTGTAGTGCGTAATGACGGCTGGAGAACGTATTATGCAGGGCCGGAATAATTATGGCATAAAATAAATATTTGCGGTCTGACGGATGATTCGGATTTACAGGTCTTACGGTCTGTGGTTCTGTGTGAAGTGATGCCTTCTTTTTGACCGTTGTCGCGGATGCTTGTCTGAATGTGGAATACAGGGTGCGGGGATGTGGCTGAAAGGGCTGCGAATAGCAATAATGAGGTAATGATTGTCGGTTATGTGTCATGTGATGCTTCTGTGGAAGTGCTGTTTTTCGTCATTTTTAGGTATTGCGGATTGTCGCTTGTTTGACTAACTTTGCAATCGTATTCCACATAAAGGTGTCGTCTGTATAACAGGAGTTAATGACAGCTTATAGTTAAAGATACATAATGTTATTGTATAATCTACAGAAAGCCGGCTGTGAAGTCGGCTTTTTTGTCTTTCATGCTTCCCGTATGGTGATTGTGGGGACTTGTGAAGGCGCTTCCGGTGCAGTGGTATTATGACGTGCGCGTTGCGGTTGCACGCGCAATACTCCGATATTTGCGCCCTGTGGGTCTGTCGTCCGCGCGGAGGGCAGCTATGACGACATAAGAAAAATCAGAATGTAAGCGCAACGGTGTGTTGTCTTACATTCTGATTTATGGTTATCATGATGCCGGTCGGCAGCGTTTGCATGTCGCCGGCGTGTGTGCGTCAGTATGATGTGTTGCCGTAGGTGAGTCCCTTCCAGTCGTCGGTGCGGAACGGTACGGCCGGCAGATTGGCGCTGTTGGTGAGGTTGCACTCAGGATTGTCTGCCCAGGCATAGCGCACTGCGACAGGATGTTTCACCTCGGGCGACGACACAACCACCGTGTTGCCGTCTATCACGGCGTCTGCCCAGTGGAACCGGTGGTCGGGTCCGGCAATGGCAAAACCCTTGAGCTGTTGTCCGTCGCTTGTGGCGAGGCCTTTCGCCGTGTGGTCGAAGAAGAGTCTTATGCGGCCGTTCTCCACGCGGTAGTTGCGGTAAACGGGGCCCGAAGCCTCCACTTTCTCGCCATAAACCTTCTGTCGTGCCTGAAGCGCGAGCCTGTGGCCCACGTCCTGTTTGTTGCGCGGATGTATGTCGTTGGCGTCGCCTATGTCTATTATGCATGCCATACCGCATCCCGACAGCGTCTCGGCCGTCATCTGCTGTGCCTCGCGCAGCTCTGCCCATCGCGATTCGGTGGGCTGGTCGTGGCGCTGCATGAAGTTGGCAAGCTGCACCATGAAGAACGGGAAGTCGTAGCCCCACTTCTGCCGCCAGTCCTCAATCATGAGCGGCATGAGGTCGCGATACTGCCACGCGCGGTTTGAGTTGTCCTCTCCCTGATACCATATCGCGCCCTTGATGGCATATCCCACGAGCGGATTTATCATGGCGTTGTAGAGCACGCATGCGTTCTTCGCGTCGTTCACCGGGTCGCGCGGTTTTGCGGCGAGCGAGCTGAGCGGCGACGACATCTTGCTCTTCCACGTGCCGTTGAGGCTTATCGTGGTGCCGTCCTCGGCCGTGAGGCGACATTCCTGACCGTCGTATCCCGTTATGCCGGCCAGTCCTCCAGTGTCGATACTCCTCACCGTGATGACCGCCTTGCCGGCTTTCACCGCGTCGGCAGGTATGACATACTCTCTTATCTCGCCCGGTCCGGTGGTGCTGCCGACCATGATGTCGTTGAAGTAGGTCATGTCGTCATCGTCCACCTTACCAAGACGTAGGGTCAGCTTCTGTCCGGCCATGCTCTCGGGAATGTCTATCACCCTGCGGTAGATTATCATTCCGTCGAACGCGTCGTACTTGCTGTTGCTTATATATCCCGGCACCGGCGTGTCGTCCCATCCGGAGTCGTCGTATGATGTCGCAAAATAGCTGAAGCGGCCGTCCCGGTATTCAGGGTCGTTGCTGTTGAATGAGGTGAACCACCTGGTGAGTTCTTCCTTATATTTAGCCGCGCGCTCGTCCTTGTTCTCGGGCATCGAGGCTATGCGTTCCACCTCGCCGCGGAACTCGGGCAGCTCTGTGAGCGACTCACCGCTGGTCCATGCCTCGGCGGGAGTGCCTCCCCAGCTCGACTGTATGAGCCCCACGGGCACGTCGCGATACTTCTCTATGTCGCGGCCGAAGAAGTAGGCCACGGCCGAGAAAGGCGCTATCGTAGAGGGCGAGCACACCTGCCATCCGCCTTTCATCGCCGTGAAGCTGTCTTGCGGACGCATGGCCATGATGTTATCCACACGCAGCAGACGTATGTTGCTGTGGTCGGCGGCCTTCACCTCAGCCTCGTAGTTGTTCACCTGTCCCCATCCGTTGATCGGCATGTCCATGTTAGACTGTCCCGAGCACAGCCACACCTCGCCTATCATTACGTTGTGCAGCGTCACGGGCGTGCCGTCGCTGATGGTTATCTCATACGGTCCGCCGGCCTTGGGCGTTGCCACCCTCACCAGCCATTTGCCGTCATTGCCGGCCACTGCCTCGTACTTGTGTTTGTCCCACGATGTGGTGACGCTCACCGTCCGTCCGGCCTCGCATGTGCCCCACAGCGGCGCGTCGGCCTTCTGTTGCATCACCATGTTGTCGGTGAAGAGCGGAGAGAGCTTTACCTGTGCCTGTGCCGTGGCGCAGCATGTGGCTATCAGAATCCATGCGATGTTTCTTTTCATGTTGTCTTTGGTTTATGTTCAACGGCGGCGACGGTTGTTGCCGTTCTTGAGCTTCAGAGGTTTAATCTTCACGTTCTTGAACCACACCTCGTTGCCGTGGTCTTGCAGCAGGATGTTGCCGCGCTTGTGATTGCCGAAGTTCTTCCAGTTCTTGTACTTGCTGTATGCCACCAGCGCGTTCCACATCTGGTTGTCGCGTTCATACTCCAGCAGTTTCACGCCGTTGAGCCAGTGCTCCACGTGTTTGCCGCGCACGATTATCATTGCTGTGTTGAAGTTGTTTATGTCGAAAGGCTTCTTCTCCGGTGCCGGTATGAGGTCGTAGAGCGAACCCAGTTTGCGGTTGCCCTTCACGCCGAGCTTGGCGTCCGGATGGCGCAGGTCGTCCAGAATCTGGAACTCGCAGCCTATTGCCGAACCCTCACCCTTGTTGGCTTCCGGATCGACGAAGTATTTTATACCGCTGTTGGCGCCCTTCGTTATCTTGAAGTCGACGGTCAGTATGAAGTTGTCGTAGGTATCGGTGGTCACGATGTCGCCGCCGTTCGACGATTCGCCGCCGTCTGCTGCCAGTACCTTGAGCACTCCGTCCTCAATCTTCCAGCCTTTGGTCGGGAACGAGTCGAGCTTTGCTCCACGCCATCCGTTGGTGGTCTTGCCGTCCCACAGCAGCTTCCAGCCCATCTTCTCTTCCTGCGGCGACAGAGTGTTGTCTATGCAGTTCACCTGCGGAGTGCGGTCTTCGGGCGTGAGATATTTCTCCACATCCTCGGTGCAGATGCGTATGTCGCGCCATGCCACTGTCTTTCCCTCGTCGGCTTTGTTCTGTATGGCGTGCACCTGAAGGGCGATGAGACCGCTCAGAGTCTTGTCGTCCCAGAGGTTGGCACACGGAATGTCGTTCACCCAAGTGCGTATGCTGTTGCCGTAAGCCTCGATGCGCGCCTTGTTCCATTGTCCGTTCTTGAATGCCTTTTTGGCTCTCGGGTTCTTTGTCAGCGGGTAGAGCCATCCGCGGCGGGCCTCGTCGTAGATGCCGCCTGTCCATGCTCTCTGCGACGGGTCTATCTCAAACTGATAGCCGTGCACGCGTCCGTTCTGATATGACTTGAGGCTTTCGCTGCGTAGCTGCACGCCGGAGTTGAGCCCGTCTGTTATCTTGAACTGGAACTCGAGTATGAAGTTGCCGTATTTCTTCTTTGTGCAGAGGAATGAGTTTTCCGTGTTCATCTTGGTGTAACCCACTATTGCGCCGTCCTCCACCTTATATTCGGCCTTACCGTTTTTCTGTGTCCATCCGCTCAGGTTCTTGCCGTTGAAGAGCGATTTCCATTCCTGCGCCGTCGCCGGCAGGATGAACAGTGCGGCGATGGCTGTGATTATAAGTTTTCTCATTTGTGTTATTGGTTTTAGGGTTGTTCTCCGCCGTTGTGCGGCAGAGCCTTTTCTGTGTTGTGTCTTTGTGTGAATGTGGCCGTGGCCCAAGGCTCACTGCCGCCGCTTATAGAATCTGACGTAGTCGATGAGCATCTCCACCGGCAGGTCGCTACGCCTCACCGCGCCTACCCAACTGCCGCCAAGCTGCATGTCGATGAGCAGATAGAACGGGCGGTCGAAGGGAAACTGACCATCCTTGTCGGTCTCTATGCGGCGGTAGGTGAACGTGTGGCGGTCGTTGATGAAAAACGCCAGACTGTCCCGATACATCTCCACGGCATACACATTGTACGCATCCGGATCTATAGGTCCGGTGGCATGCGAGGGCGGATTGTCCTTTATGCCGAGGTTGTAGGTATAGTGCGAGTGCACGGTCTGATAGGCAATGCTGTCGCCGTTGAGCCGTTCCATGATGTCAATCTCGCCGTCGCGCGGCCAGCTTCCGTTCTCCGGCAGAAGCCATATGGCCGGCCATGCGCCCTGTGCGGCATTGAGCCGTGCGCGTATCTCGAGCCGTCCGTCGCTGAACGTGCGCTTACCCATGGAGCATACGCCTCCGGTGATGAACGGGGCTGTGTCGTTCGGCGCCACGTCGTTTATTATTCCGCGCAGCACGAGGTTGCCCTTGCGCATGGCGTAGCATGCGTCGTGATGCGACATGTGGCGGTTCCAGTCGGACGTTCCGCGGTCTATCCTGCTCCACGTGGCAGTGTCGAACGAATGTTTCTGGTCGAAGTTGTCCTCCCACACCAGTGTCCATCCGTCCGACACCGTGCCGCGTGTCACGCCGCACGAGCACACCGTCGCGGCCATTATTGCCGCCGCCATGATGAGCCTTGTGCCTTTGTTCATACTCGGAGATCAGATTTTTATGTGTAGATTGATTGTTTTGTTCAGACGTTTTTAGCCTTACGCCTTATAGAGGAACTCCCATCCCTTGCGCGGAGGCATGCCCGAGAGCAGTGCGTTGGCGAAGACGTTGTTGGTGAACTGCTTTGTGCGCGGGTCGAAGAATAGCTGCGTGTTCAGACGCTGTGCTATCACACCGAGGCAGAATACCTGGCTGAGCACACCGTTAATCTCGAACGGCGAGCGTGTCTTCTCTGTTCCCTGGCAGGCACGGAGGAAGTTCACGTAGTGGTTTGACGGGCTCTTCGGCACTTCAGGCAGGCGGCTCTTCATCTCCTCGGCCTTGTCGCCGATGATTGAGAGTGTGCTGCCGTGGCTTCCGCCCTTGAATATAAGGTCGCGGCTGTAGATTATCTTTCCCGGGTTGAGTTCGGATACCGGCGTGTCGCCCTGGTTGCTCGACGGTATGTCCGGATTGTATTCTGACTTGCCGTAGCCTTTGGGCAGCGGCGGCAGGTTGTCTATGCCGTCATACCATGTCACGTCGCACGGCGGCATGTTGCCTCTCGCGCCGAAGCGGAACAGGATGGTTGAGGAATAGGGGAAGAAGAAATCGTTGTGGCCCTTCTCGTAAGTGAGCGACACCTCATAGGGCAGTCCGAGGTTTAGGAACTCGTGAGCCGTGTCGAGAATGTGTGCTCCCCAGTCGCCCAGCGCGCCCATGCCGAAGTCGTACCAGCAGCGCCAGTCACCCTGATGGAACTTAGCCGAGTAGTCGTGCCACGGACAAGCGCCGAGCCATACGTCCCAGTTCATTCCGTCGGGCAGCGGATCGCCTGAAGGCATGCGGTACATGTTGGCGTCGAAGCTGTGCCAGCGTCGCGGATTGTTCATGTGAGCCGTTATGGCCGTCACGTCCTTTATGATGCCCGCGTCCATCCATGCCTTGAACTGGAAGTAGTTGGCTTCGGAGTGGCCCTGGTTGCCCACCTGGGTCACTACGTTCGGACATGAGCGTGCTTTCTGTATGAGCAGTTCCGCCTCGATGAACGTGCGGGTCATCGGTTTCTCCAGATATATGTGCTTGCCATATTCGAGTGCCAGCATGGCAATGGGGAAATGGCTGTGGTCAGGAGTAGAAGCCACCACTGCGTCGAAGTTCTGGCTGTACTTCTCGAACATCTCGCGGTAGTCTGTGAACAGCTTTGCCTTGGGGTATTTGCCGAGCACCTTCTGTGTCTGTTTGCCCTTCAGATCGACGTCGCAGAGCGCTGTCACCTCTATCATGCCCGTGCGCTCAAACTCGGTCACGTTCTGTTCACCGCGGTTGCCGATGCCGATGAAGGCTATCTTCACCTTGTCGCCCTTGGAGTCCTTGGCGTTGTTTGCACCTGCCGGCCGTGCAGCCAGCGAACTGAGTGGCGCCAGTCCTAAGCCTGCTGCTGCCACTCCCATCTGTTTGAGAAAGTCTCTTCGTGTAGTCATTACCGTATTAGGTTTATGTGATTTAGTTATTGTTGTTGTTTCTTCTGTCTGATTGTCCGTTGCGGGATAAGCCTCCCGTGTCATGCAATGCACCTAAAAAGACGGTCTCTTTATATGTTTCGTCGTCGTTGCTGAGCCGCCGGGCGGATACTCATCACGGCAAGCCATGAGATGTGACGGTACGCCGTGCGAATGGCTTATGCGGCGGTAAGGATGATTGCATACCGATGCTGCCGCACATACTGCTGTCGTGCGGATGGCTTTGCGGCTGTGTATCATACTGTTAGGGTCTGCGTTCATTGTCTTGCCGTAATTGTTCCGGTTTAGGTTTTTGACTGTTCCTCCGTGTCGGACGGTGTTTCCGTGCACGTACACGGAGTGCTTTCTTTTCATAGGTGGCGCCTTATTCCGACTCCTTTTGTCCTTATCTGAAAAAGAAAGTTCTTAATGTCGTCCGCCTGACTCGTCGTGTCGCATTGTTGCCGTCAGGTATTTTCGGTTACCAATACGTCACAAAGATAATGAATTATGCTAATAGATTAAATCAAAATTTGCATTATTGTTTCCAAATTTTTATTTTTTTTGCATTTCGGTTTCGTCGCAGGCGTTCCGTGGTGGTGAAACCGGTGGTAGTCGGGCTGTTGCTTCCGGCTGCGCGAGGTGGTGGGTATGGATGTGTGGACAGCGGTCTGCGTAGTTGTCGTGAGCGACATAGAAGTCGGTGAAATGTTAAAAAAAGGTGCTCCATTTTCGACGAATTTGCGGGCGACACGGTGTTTGTCGGCAAATACGCGAGTTTTGAAGGGTTTTGGATAAGGTGCTGATAATAAGGCGTTTGCGCCAAAACTATGATACGGTCTGCTGCATACTGTCTTGCGAAATGGGCTCTTTCAGGATGCGAAATGGGCTCTTTCGGCCCATGAAATGGGCTTAATCGTGCTCCGAAACGGGCTCTTTCAGAGTGCGAAATGGCCTTTTTCGCACGACGCACTCCGAAATGTTGGGGGTAGAGACGCACAAGGCGAATTTCCGGAATTTCCTTTTTCGGTATGAAAATGGTAATTTCGGGAGCATCCGATTTTCTATTTTGAGTGGCGGAGCGGAAGTTTTTCGGGCGGAAAATTTAACTTAAAAGTGTTAAAATGCGGAGCTGCCGTTTCAGCCCCGCATATAGTGTTGTCAATACTTCAGCGCAATGTCATAATTGCATGTGCAGAGTATCATCATATCTTATGCACAATATCATCATATCTTATACGCAATATCATAATATTTTGTACATAATATAATCATACATTATACGCAATATATTGATATTCAATGTGATATATCATAATGTACTGTGTACGACGGCATCGGTCCGCGTACGTGTCTTCTATTTCTGCTCAGTCCATCCCTCGCTGTCTGACGGCGCGGCGAAGGTGCGGCCCGACGTTCTCAGCGTGATGCATCCGTCGGCCTCTATGGTGCACGTCTGCGTGTGCACGTTGTCGGTGTTGCCTGTGCCCGGCTGTTCTTCGTCCATTGACGTGACGGCCTGTCTGACGGTGAGCGAGAACGGCGAGCTGCTGCCTGTTATCTCGGCGTCCCAGAAGTCGCCTTTGCGTGCCACGGGACAGACGTCTATGGCGCGGCCGTCCTTGGTGAAGGTGGCAACGATGTACTCGTTGAAGGGATAGCCGTCGCGCGGCACATCGCAGCTCTTGGTCATGAGAAGTATGTAGCGGTCGGCGGTCTCTATCACGCTGCCTGCGGTCCAGAGCGTGCGCATCGGAGCGCAGTCGCAGTCGGGCGCAGGGTTGATGAAGGCGCGCACGTATTTACGGTCTATCTCCTTTCCGGTCTGTTCGTCGCTTGTGAACGAGCCGACGGTTATCTTTCCGTCGCTTAGCGGTGTGAACATTGCCAGCAGTTTGTCGAACTCCTCCTTTGTGGCAGGTATGACGTCGGCCTTCACTGTCTCGCTGCGCGGCACGCCGAGTGATGTGCGCGAGATGTAGCCGTCGCTGTCGATGGTATAGCGCGAGGCCGTGACGGTGAACGTGAGGTCTGCGTATTCCTCAATCATCGCGGGTATGGCGAGGTCGCGGCGCGTGACGTTCATGGTGATGCCACCCTTCGCGTCGGCGGTGCCTTTCACCTCAACGCTCCACGCACGGCCCGAACGGCCTATGATGTAGCTGTCGGTCAGACGGCCGTCGGCGTCGTATGTCGCCACGATGTGGTCGTAGCGGTAGAGCGCGTTGTTGTGGGAGTCGTCGCACAGACGGTTCATGAACACCACGGTGGTGTTGTCGCCGAGTTTCATTATGCTGCCTTTGTTCCAGTATATGTCGCTCTGTTCCTGACAGTCGCACGTAAGGTCGGTGGGCAGGAAAGGCGACGACGGACTGATGTGTGCGTCGGCGGAAACCTTGGAAGCGTCGGTCGTGCCGAACGCTTCTACGCCGAACGTGCCGGCATTGAGCGGTTTGAAACCCTCGCAGAACTGACTGAAAGTCTGTTGCTGTGTCTTCACCGGTGCGCAGATGGTGCCGGGAGACGGCGCGGCGTCGGCAGGTATGGACAAAGCGCAGAGCGCCGCGGCAAGGATGAATGATGTTTTTTTCATAGTTGTGTGTTTTTTATATTAGAACTGCTTTTTGCTGTAAACCAGCTCGATGCCTTCGTCGCGGCCTATGTTGCGCGAGTATTGCTTGTCGTTCACGTTGTTCCAGTGCTCGGCAGTTCCGAGGCTTTTGAGCGGCGTTCCGTCGCCCTCCGGGTCGTAGGTCGTGCCCGAAGGAGGGTTGTCGGCCGACGCAGCCTCGACGAGATACATGTCGGAGCAGTCGGCGTCGGGCATGTTGGGGAACTGGCTGGTGAGGAAATCGACGCCCACCATGTCGATGGCCACGGGGTCGAGACTGCCGAACAGCGAGCAGGGCCATTCGTTGTTGAAGGGCGGTATGGTCCATTTCGGACCGGGCTTGGTATCCACGAACTTGGCGGCATAGAGCGCGTCGATGAACCAGATGAGCGTTTTGCCGCCCAGGTCCTTGTGTCCCATGAAATCGACGAAGGTGATGTATTTCGGCCTACCGTTCTTGTTCTGATTGAAATTGTCGTGGAAGTTCTTGCGCCAGTCGGCGTGTATACTCATCGTGCCGTACCAGTTCTTGCCGCAGAGCGTCACGCCCTGCCCCACGTGACCCTTGAGCAGGGCCATATTTATGACGTAGTCGGCCTCGGTGAAGGCGGTGGATATGCCGCGCGCCAGTCGGCCGTTGTTGCGCGAGTAGTGCATGGCGTCGGCCACGTATTCGGACTTCACGCGTCCGTCGCCGCCCGCGTTGTCTACGAATCGCACGCCGGGATAGGCCTCATGGCATTTGTCGTAGAGGCAGTCGGTGATGAAACGGCTCGGCTCGGCCACGGTGATGGCCTCCTCGGGCACGCCGGCATCCTCGATGAGAGTCTTCAGAAGGGCGAGCACAAGCTGCGGCGAGGCGTTGATGCTCGGGTTGTCGCTGTGGGAGAAAATATTGTTGTTGTTCACCTTTATGGCAATCTTCTCACCCTTGCGGTAGCCTTTCGATCCGCGGTCGTGGGTCTTGTTGAAATACACGAATATGTCGTTCCATGCCTTTGACAGCTTCTTCTGCTTGGTGAGCGAGAGCACAGTGTTCTGCACAAGCCACTCGCACGCCTTGTCGGAGTTGTATCGGTCGGCGAACCACATGTCGTCGGCATCGGGCGTTCCGGTTGTCTTATCGTTGCGGGATTTATCCTCCCATGTCGCCGCGCCGGGCGCATGGCTCCACACGACGCGTCCCGGCCATATTCCGCGCGCAATTCCTATGGGACTGTTCGGTTGGAGACACTGGCGCACGGTGCGCTGTCCGGCCGGCTGCGAATAGGCTGTGGTGGCCGTCATGGCGCAGAGAGCTATGAACACGGAGCGGGTAAGGAGACCGCGGAATGACGGAAGGATGGATGTCGTTCGTGAAGTACAGGTCATAATCTGTAAGTTTTTGGATTTGCGGTTTACGGATTGTCGGATGCCCGGTCTTACTTGGGACGTTATTTCCGGAGACTGTCATAATGTGCCGGAGGGTGCTGCCGCTACTTTGTAATGACGTCTGTCGGATTGGTATATACGGCGGCAAATATATTAAAATAATTCATATAGTGTTATGATATGGCGGTGTTTTTTAATGTTTGCGCGCGTTTTTTCAGGTTAAAGAGTGTGGGGACGGATGGCTTTCGGTTTTTATTCATATATTTGCATAATATAGGATGCGGCTCGGCAGTGCCAAAATCGGAAAAACAGAGTTTCTCCGTTTTGTCGTTGCACTCGCCTTTCGCTATCTTTGTAGAAGATAGGATTCGGCTCGGCAAAGTCAATATAGAAAAGCAATGGTGCTTTTCTCTTGCCTCTGCACTCGCCTTTCACTATCTTTGTAGAAGATAGGATTCGGCTCGGCAGTGCCAAAATCGGAAAAACAGAGTTTCTCCGTTTTGTCGTTGCACTCGCCTTTCACTATCTTTGCAAAATATAGAATTCGGCTCAACTGATATATGTACAGGTTGAAGGAATGGCTTATACGTTTTCTGAATATGGCCTTTTACCGTTAGAATGAAGATAAGAACAATGATTAGAAACGAGCTTTCGATACTTCTGCCGGTTTACAACACGAGGTGCCTCACTATGGTGGAGCGTCTCAAGGAACTGTGCGATGACGTGGACGGACTGCAATATGAGATAATAGCTGCCGACGACGGTTCGACGGATAAGGACGCCGTGGCTTTCAATCGGAGCATAGACCGTATGGCGGGCTGCAGATATGTGGTGCGTGCGGAGAACAGGGGCGCAGCCGCGACACGCAATTTCCTCGCAGACATAAGCTGTTACGCGTGGCTGTTGTTCCTCGATTGCGACATGGCCTTGCCCGACGACCGGTTCATCATACGCTATCTGGAGGCGCCTGAGGCGGGTGTGGTGATTGGTGGAATACGCACGGGTGGCACGGCAGACGACGTGCGCCGCAATCTGCGTTGTGCCTACGAGCGCAGGGCGGAGAGGCAACACACGGCGGAGGAAAGGAACAAACGACCGTATCAGGCGTTCCGTTCGGTGAACTTCATGGCGGAGCGTGGCGTGATGGAGTGCTGCCGTTTCGACGAGCGGATGAGGCGTTATGAGGACGTGAGGTTCGGCCGCCTGTTGGAGGAAAGTGGCGTGACGGTGGCCCACATAGACAACGCTGTGGTGATGGAAGACTTCGAGAGCAACGACTGTTTCGTGACGAAGACGGAGAAAGACATGCGTACACTGCGCGATTTTGAGGCGGAGATGCGGGGCTATTCGCGCATGATTGACATGGCTGATGTGCTGCGCCGCCGGCACATATTGTGGGCAGTGAGGATGTGGCACCGGCTCTTCGGCCGCATGGAGCGCAGACTGCTCACGGGCGGAAAGGCCTGTCTGAGGCTCTACGACGTGTATAAACTGGGCTGTTTTGCTTCGTATGACGGGCGAAAGGCATGATCGCGGACAATTATCCCATGCGATATCGCAAGGCTGCTGTAAGGCCGTGAATTCGGGCTTAACAGGAAATTAAGTGCTCATTCACGTAAGACAATGATGACATAACTTGTGGAATGAGGCTGAAAATACATTCTTTTTCTTCGTAATAAACATGAGGCTGGCACGAAATCCGGATATGATGATGTGGCGGTTGTTTGCTTGTTTCACGTAAATATAAATTACGTTCTTCTGTGGTAAAGCCTGTTCCGGTGTGTCGTTTGATGCCCGACCGGTACGGGTTGTGCGTGATAAGCGGGAAATTTACAGTGAGAATATGCAGACGTATAGGGCGGATTGTAACATGCTTATTCCGTGCGGATATATAAGAAAACGGAGCGCACCGTTATGGTGTGCCCCGTTTTGTGTTATGCAGTTATTCGCATAGTATGCGAATGGTTATTACCACAGGATGGCCTGATCCTCGTCTGGAATCTGTGTGTTGTACTTACGTTCCATTGTCATGTTACCCATTACGTGGAAACGCATCGGGTTCTTAGGATCAGAAGTGATATCGGTGTATTTATAGTCGAGGTACATTGTGGTGATGCGACGCTCAAGATATTTCTTTGTCGGATCAGGAATGACTTCGTAACGATATGTACATGGTCCGCTTACTTCAAAATTGATGCCATTGTTTGGATCTCCTGCACTGAGTGTAACATTACCGGTGATGACACCTTTATCGTCAGTTACACCTTCCTCAAACTTTGCTAAGACTTTGTAGAGGGCGCGGTTTATATCCTCACTCCATGTTGTTCCGGCAAGGAAGAAGACTGTTCTGTCGTCAACAACGCGGCACTCGCGGTAGTCCTCAACGGCACCATCAGACTCGCTTCCGTCCATATAAACGTACATATTTGATGAAGCATAGTTGCCTGAGAAATCGTTGTACAGTTTGATGTTGAGCAGAGCCTTATCCCATCCGCTGCGGATATTGAGCTTGTATGAAGGATCCGGATCGATGGTAAGCGGGAGTACCCAGTTCTCCTGAGTGTCGAGACCTTTCAGATTGAAGTCGATGGTGAAGGTGTTGGTTATCTGACCGGCCTTCACTTCGCAGGTCTGTTTCGGGAACGAATAGTACTGCTCAGGAAGCTGTCTGAACCAAAGGTCCTGACGACCCGAAGCGAATCTCTCGCTGTTGAGGATAGCAAGAGTATCATTGTCAACGCTTATCTTTACGATATAGTCCTTGCTGTTGCTGCGCGATCCGCTGACTATGACCGGCACTTTGTACTGACCTGTTCCGTCATCATTATAGCGCATGTATATATCGTAAACTCCATTGCTGCCCACAGGTGCCTTGAACGATACGAGCTCTTCGTAGAGTTCGTCTTCCCATTCCTCGTTGCAAGATGTGAGCGTTCCGCACATGAGGGCGAATGCTGCTATTATATAAAAAACTTTTTTCATTGTTTTCTTGTTTATGGTTGTGTGACTTTTATTCGTAATCTTTCCATCCAGGAGCCTGGGTAAGGTTCTTGTTACGTCTCAGTTCGTCCCAAGAAACCGGCCAGAAGTATTGTCTGCGTGAGAAAGATGTCTGCAACTTCGGCACTCTGACAGGGTTGTAGAACTGAAGAGCGTTTCTTCTGTCCATGAGAGTGTTGCATCCATATATCTGCTCAGCCTCGTGTTCCTCGGCAATTTTCCAACGGCGCAGGTCGAAATAACGCTGGTTCTCTGCGAAGAATTCAATCTGACGCTCGTGTACGATAGCGTTGAAGAACTTGTCACGGTCGGCATAAACATCATCAGTATAGTCCGGAACGCCGGCACGCATTCTGACTGGCTTAACTCCGCGGTGCATCTCGTTGACATCACGGCTTATGGTATAAGTCTGTGTTCCGTCCCAAGATGCTATCTCATAACTTGTAGTCAGGTTGTTGAGAGCCTCGGCATAGAGCAGCAGCAAGTCTGCATAGCGCAGTGCAGGATCGGCTTTATCTCTGATAGATGCATCGTTTCCTACGTTGATGTCGTAAGGATGTACATACTTCATTACGCCGATACCGGTGTTCACCCAACGTTCGTTACTGTTCACACGTCCGTCCTGTTCGCCACGATAGTAGAATATCTGCTGGTTGTGATATCTGTCTTCTGTTGTGCTTGCGCCCGGCCAGATAGTTCCGCTGTAGGCTACCGAAGCGTAGAAACGCGGCTCGCGGTTAGCGTAACCCATGTATATTCCGTTGTCAGGCAGGTGGTCGTATGGGTGCAGGGCTTTGTTGTTGATGGTTGTGAATTCGTTGCCCGGACCATATTTTGCCATCACTTTCTCACGGTCATACGGTGTACCGTCTGCCATATCGTAGGCATCGCACTGTTTCTGTGTCACTCCGTGGATGTTCCATCCTCCGAGAGAGTTAGGCAGCTGGTGTTTAACAAGCTGTTTCACACCTTTGTCTTCCTCTGCACCGTCTTGTCCTGAAGGAGTAAGGTTGTTGCCACGGTCGTTCTGACCACGTGTGAAGATTATTTCCTCGTTCTCTGCCATGGAGAGCTCACCATTGAATACGGAGCGGTAAGACTCGAACGGATCGATGTCTGCCCAACCGTCAGGGAAGTTCTGGCTTGAGTACGGTTCGCACTTCGGCGGAATGATTGTTGTCGGGTAAGAAGTATCTTCCGCGGTCTTTCTTATACCTACGGTGTGTATTTTGTACACGCCGGCCTGGTCGTTATAGTCAAGGAAGTCTTTTCCTGCAGCGGCAGCCACAGCCCATTTTCTTTCGTCATACTGCTGTGAGATGAGCTGGCGTCCTGTCTTGTCGGTGAAGTCGGCCATCTCGGTGTTGCCGTTGTACAGAGGGCTGGCAGCATAGGTCAGCACTTTTGCACGCATTGCGAGTGCGGCACCTTTGGTAGGACGTGCGCTGTTGAGGTTGTCTCGTCTGTCAGGCAGACGTTTAGCAGCCTCGATCATATCTTTGCAGATGAAGTCAACACATTCGTCGAATGTATTGCGCGGATAAGACAGATTGTCGTAGCTTTCGCTGAAGTCTGCTCCTTCGTCCGGCATGATTGGCACAGGACCATACTTGCGTATGAGCAGCCAATAGAAGTATCCGCGCAGGAAGTGAGCCTCACCTATGAGGACGTCAATCTCGTCTTGTGTGAGTTCGTCGTTGGCATGAGCGTTGTGTATGAATACAGATGCCTGGCGTATTCCTACGTATGACCAAGGCCATGAGTTCTTATAATAGGTGTCGTAGCTGTATCCGTCGCCATACTCTCCGAGTTTGAACTTGCGGTAGCGTTCACCGTTGTTTCCCTCGTTGAAGGTCATGTCGTCGCAGAAGTTGGTAGGGTTCTGGTCGCTATGACCAATCTCTATGTTATCACCCTGCAGGCGGCTGTAGCTCAGGGCGAGCCATTCCAGCGTGTTGTTCTTGTTGTTGAAGATATGTTCGAGCGACTGCTGGTCTTTGAAATATTTGTCCGTGTCGAGATAGTCGGAACAAGATGTGAGGAATGCCGTGGCACACATTGCAGCAACTCCGGCTATCATATATTTATATTTTTTCATATCTGTTACCTTTAGATTATTACTTTAGTGCGTTGATATTATGGCATTACAGATTAATTGTCATACCGAGTGTGAAGGTTCTTGACAATGGATACTGCTGTCCGTTGCTGCTTCCGAGTTCCGGATCCCAAAGGTCGAATTCTGAGAAAGTGAGCAGGTTGGTAGCCATAAAGTAGAAGCGTACGTTCTGAATGTGCATTTTCGAAACGAATGCCTTCGGCAGTGTGTAACCGATTTCGAGGTTCTTCAGGCGTAAGTATGATCCGTCGCGCAGCCAGTATGTAGATGCACGGTTGTTGTTGGAGTTGTTGCCGTAGGTCAGACGCGGATATTTAGCGTGTATATCCTCGTTCTTTCCGAGCGACCAGTAGTTGCCTACAACGTCTGTAAGTATGTTACCCCATGAGCCTTCGCTGAATGGATATACAGTGAATCCGTTTATGAAGAATGACGATTCGCCCACGCCCTGGAACAGGACATTGAAGTCGAAGCCTTTCCACTGTGCAGATATACCGAAACCGTAGATAAGGTTAGGCTTTGTTGTTGAGCCGATAGGCACGATATCGTTGTCGTTGATCTTACCGTCACCGTTTACATCCTTATACTTGATGTCACCGGGAGCGATTTCGAAGTCGCCTTTGAGTGCTGACTGATCGGGGCTGTAACGGATGTCGTCATAGTCTTTGAAGAGTCCCAATGCTATAAGACCTCTTGCCTGATCTACACGGAAACCGGAGTTGCGGCTGTAAGCATAGTGGCTGTACTGCTCATCATATTCGAGAATCTTACTCTTGCTGTAGGTGAAGTTTCCACGTACGGTGAGGTTCACCTGGCCAATCTTTTCTGTGTAAGCGATGTTACCGTCAACACCTGTAGAACGTACTTTACCGATGTTAGCAGACGGCTGCTGTGAGTTGGATACACCGATGATCTGCGGCAGATAGTTACGGGTCATGAAGATACCGTCACGGGTCTCGCGGAAGTAATCGATCGTACCGCTGAACTTGTTGCCGAACAGATAGAAGTCAATACCTATATCGTGCTTTCTCGCAACCTCCCATGTGATGTCCTTGTTGGCAAGCATGAGGTAAGAGATACCGTTGTATGTGTAGTTTGATGTACCGAAGTCGCCGAATATGTAGCGGTCGTTGTCGTCGGTCATGAAACGTCCCTGGAACGGGAAACGTGTGCTGAGGTAGTCGTTACCGACCTTACCGTAAGAATAACGTATCTTGAACATGTCGATCCATGGAGCTGCTTTTCTTATCCATGGCTCCTCACCGAGGTTCCATGCTGCAGAGTATGCGGGGAAGAAACCGAAGCGGTTGTGCTTTGCAAAGTTCTCAGAACCGTTGTAACCGAAGTTGAAGTCAACGAAGTAACGGTTTGCATAGCCGTAGGTGAAACGTCCTGCGAGTCCCTGATGACGGCGGTCGATGCCCTGGATTGTGCGCTGGAAGTCGATGTTCATCTGTTCGATAGGATCATCGCTGGACTGGTTCACGTAGTCGTTCTGCGAGTTGTTCGTCGTTCCGTCCTGTGTATATTTCAGGATTGCGCCTACCTGATGGAGACCGAAGTTGCGTGCGTAGTGGATCTCAGCCTCGAAGAATTCCTTCTTCTGACCGTTTGAGTACGGGTTGGAAATCATGAGCTGCTCGTCCACTTTCTTTGTGAACACGAGTTCACCGTTGCTGTCGCGCAGACGCTCTGCCTGCCATCCTTCCGGAGCCTTCCAGTGTTTGTTACCGTTGTCGGTGTAGATATCGTATCCGTAGCGTACTATTGCAGAGAGTCCCGGAGTGATGAATCCGAAGTCCTGTGTCAGCTCTGCGGTTGTGTTGATGGTGTTCTTCCAGATTTCGTTATAACCATACTGTGTCACGAGCACCCAAGGGTTGTTACGGTTTCCACTACCCTGTGATCCCCATCTTCCGTTCTTATACTTAACAGGAGTAGCGATGGCATTGTATCCCATGAGCGATGTCCATACCTCATCGTATATGGAACCCGGCTGGTTCTGCTTCTCGAGAGCTCCTGCAACACCGATTTTCAAGAGTGTGGTCTTTGTGATGTTGAGGTCGAAGTTCATACGATAGTTCCAACGGTGATAGTTGGCGTTGGTCTTATAGTCTTTCAGTGCGGAGTCGCTGTTGTACATACCGCCTTCCTCAACGTAACTTACAGAAGCGAAGTAGCGTGCGTTCGCACCACCACCGTTCACATCGACGTTGGCGCGGAATGTCGGGGCACCGTCTTTAAGCAGAAGGTCCATCCAGTTCACATTCGGGAAAATCTCAGGGTCGAGCTGGTTGTCCAGCAGGTAAAGGTCGTCGTCGCTGTAGGCCGGAGTCATGTTGCGGCTCTCGAGAGCCTCGTTCATCATGCGTGCGTAGGTGCTTCCATCAACGAACTCAGGAGTCTTCGTACGTGTGCTGTAGCTGTATTCCACCTTACCGTTGATGCGTGTCTTACCGTCGCGTCCGCGTTTTGTCGTGATGAGCAAAACACCGTTCGCACCGCGTGAACCGTAGATAGCTGTTGTAGATGCGTCCTTCAGGACGGTGAATGTCTCGATGTCTTCAGGGTTGATGTCGTTGAGGTCGCGTTCGAAACCATCGACGAGCACGAGTGCGCTTGCACCTGCACCGAACGTGGAGACACCGCGGATCCAGAACTCTGATACGTTGTCACCGGGGTTACCTGTGGTCTGTCTTGCGAACACACCCGGAACAACGCCGGCGAATGAGTTTGAAAGGCTGGCTGTAGGTGTGCGGAGCAGTTCAGGGTCGACAGTCGTCACGGC
>USHV01000004.1 GCA_900554695.1 uncultured Prevotella sp.
CGAGAACTCTTGACACACAACTCGCTTTGTTTTGAATTCATCGAACTCACGTTATGTTATTGAGTGAACTGTCGTTTTTACAGGGTCACGCATATCATCCACAAGCTTTTCAAACTTATCGTGCAAGCGTCTGTAAGTGCTGTCTTCATCTCCTTTTACCATTTTCATATACATCAATTTACCATCAATGACGTTTACCAAGTCGGGAGCACCTTTCTTTACATGCCCTTTATCTTCCTGATATTTAGGGAAGAACTTTGCGTAAGCCACTCCATAGCCGTATCTGTCCCAAAGATAAAGGATGTTGCGTATGTTGCGCACATAATCATGAGTAACATTTAGTTTGTTGCTGACTATAATGCCAGTAACCTCCTGTCTGCCGCCTATTTTCTGCAAACGGGTTTTCTTTTCATTAATAGTGAAGCCCTGACTTTGTATTATGCGCAGAAGCTCTTTTCGAAATTCACCGTTTTTCTGATAAACATTATGCATTGATGAAAAGGTTATGTCATCGGCATAACGTGAGTAATGCAAGCCAAAACGTTTGGCAAGTCCTGCAAGGCGACGGTCAAGAGTGTCACAGATCATATTAGTTATGATTGGTGACGTAGGCGCTCCTTGCGGCAATATGTAAAAAGCCTTTTTCGAACCGTCATCCATCGTGCGCATTTCTTTCATAGAGCATAGTCCTGCCAGCACATTAGCAACAGGTACTGCAAAACTAAACGGCTTTAGCTGTAGCCTTTTCCATATACGAGGCTGCTCAATACTAGGGAAAAAATCTTTCAGGTCTATATTCAGGATATAGTTCTGCCCTTTATGTACATTTGCATTGGTTACGACAGAACGTTCTTCCGTGAATCCCATGGCATAATCAGACGGCGAATAAATAGCTTTGAAGATCTCATTTACACACTTCAGCATCAGCATAAAGCTCCTGTTCCTCGGGGCGGTAATCAGTCTGAATCCGCCTGTCTTTTTCTTTATCTTAAATTGTCTGTAACGATGATGTGTATTGTTTGGATTGCTGTAAAAGTTTATATTCTTCATTGTAAATGGATAAAACTTGTCCGCAAGCCCATTTTCAGCCATATCATACTGCTTGATACGATTGAGAAGGTCTAGGATGTCGTCTTTATTTGACATGCAGTGTGCTAATTTTGCAATTTCTATTTTATCCATTCTATTTAAATTAAGAAGCGGTCTTTGACTTTTCTGCTAACTGAAATGTCGTTTTCTTTATGTAATATTTTATCTTAAATCTATTTAAGATTCTCGATAGAGTCAAAATTTTGGTAGCTAATAAGTAACTACATTAACGAGTAGACTTTGTTATCTTCAAGCTAAAATGAGCAAGAAGACATCCCGCGAATTTACTCTAAAAAGAGCAAGGCTCGCACCACGCAGGACGAGATTCAAAATTTAGTTTCAGTTACAGACTTGTCAAAGACCGCGTTATTTTTTTATTTCGACTGTAAAGTTACATCATTGTTGCGAAATCTATTTTCGTAATAATGAATAATTTTGCATTTGCTGTTTTTTATATCGATCAGTCAATATTCCAGTATGCGTCTGCCTCTCCGTCAAGTACATCATCGATGTCTTGATCGCTCCATCCCATTACATCCTGAGCATATGTGCCGTTGTAATCATTATAAGTTTCACGTATTGCGTAGTAAGGCCTGCGGTGATTAGGTTTATTTAATTTGGCATTCTGTTCCTTTACGGGTAATTCAGGATTAAGATTGTGAAAATATACATCACAGGCAATTCCATCCTTAACAACCCTCGTTGAACAACGGTTCTTGCCATAAAAGTTCCAGACCTCATCATATTCACAAGGCAGTACTTCTTCTCCCTGTTCATTTATTATGCCCCATTTGTTGCCGTTGTTGGTAAGAGTTGATGGCTTATTTCCGATTTTAACTCTACACAGCCCAGAGTCAAATCCGTCAATCCAGTCGTATTTACCGAATGGAACAACAATATTTCCTTTACTATCAATCACGCCCCATTTATAATCATAACGCTCAACAACTCTTATATCGCCATAAGTATTCTCTATAATATTCTCCATAAGCCTTTATTTATTTTTCAGGTGCAAAGGTTGCACCGGTCTACGTCCTCTTTGTTCGTACCTTGATATATTCTTTCTCCATGCCTGTTATTCTTTCCCAAATCTTATCTTGAATTTCTGTCGGTTCAAGTACGATAAGGTCTTTTCCGAAAGAGGTCAAAAGTCTAATCAGTTCATAGTTTTCCTTGCAGTCAATACGGAAAAATGTTCCGCCATGAAGCTCAGGATATTTCGATTTAAGTTCAGATGTTGTGCTGTTATTAAGTGTGCACTGAGACTCATGGAGGGGCTTTGTTGCGACATAATCTTTTGCAGCATCGTTAGCCCAGAATATTATTTTATATAACGGACTATTGTCGAAGAGAGTTATTCCGACAATGTCTTCAAAGCGTTCATTGATATCACCATCATAGTCGACATATTTATGCGAGGGCAAAGGCACTATGTCATCAATACGGTCAAGAGCAAAGACCAAAAGTTTCAGATCGCTTTCAGCCGAGCCGAACAAATACCACCGGCGGTTATATTCTTTTAGCAAATATGGATATATGATTACTTTCTTCTCATTGTCAGGCTCACTGAACTTATGATAGTGCAGTTCAACTACTTGTTTTTCTGAGATAGTAGTGAACAGCCTTCCAAAAAGGTTTGATTTTTCAAGCGGATTCTTCGTGAAAGATATTATATGTCTGTCGTTATGTTTAACTCCAAGTCCAAGCCTAAGACCTTCAAGTCCGTCAAGATTTGGCAGTCCGTCAAATTGTCCCAACAGCGACATAACTTCCTTTAGCAGATATTCTTCGTCGGTGGTGAGAGGTTTGCTGAATATCGAGAAGTTAGGATTTGCGTAGCGCAGGCACATCTTTTTACGCCCGTTTTTCTCGTTGCCAATATAATAGCGTTCGATATCTACGTCTGTAAACGGACCTTTATATTCAAGATATTCAATATCCTTCTCTATAGTTCTGCGACTTACTCCATCGGTATCAGGTTCTATTTCTGACAAGCGGTTGCAAACCTCCTCGGTCAAGTCGTCAAGTGAATAACAGTGATACCTGTTCGACAAAAGTTCATCAAGTATTTTATAGCGTGTCAACGCGTTTTTATTCTTTGGCATAATTGTTTCTTTTTATTCAATATGAAGATTCCTTATCACAACAGTTCCGTCTCTACCGACCATCATTAGTTTCTTGTTGTCGAGCGAGAATGAGCATGAAGCCACTGATTTACTGTTATTAGTATCAGCAACTCCCGCATCAGACAAATCGCTAATTGTCGGTACAATCTGTTCGTTTGGATTTTCAACCGAATGTATGTAAACCATTGTTGAAGGCTGATGTCCCCATTTATGATTTTCATCTTTATAAGTCACATAACCTTGGTTTGACAAAGCCATATATTTACCGTCAGGACTGAATGTTAGAAAATTCCTATCTATGATTTCATTTATTCCTGAATGATCATTAACATTTCCATATAATAATGTTGGCAAACTGTCGTAGGCTGCATAAAAGCCTTTTTGTGTAAAAGCTACTGTCCATACGGCATAATGTGTAGTATTTTTTTCTATCTCTTTTTGTTTTTCCATATCATAGACCAGCAACAGTCCTTTATAAGAACAAAGATCAGGATAGCGGCCGACGATTGCTACATAACGTGAATCGTATGAAAACGCGACATAATTTAAGTAACGCAATGTGTGTCCCAATGCTATTTCACAATATACTTCATCTGTTTCAACTTTTCGTATTGTGGCATATCCATAGTCTTCTGTTATTATATCAGTAAAACATGTTGTCGAATTTAGCAAATTTTCAATATCCAAGTTTTTAAAATAGTCTTTATGCATATTTATAAGTTCCTTACGTGCTTCTTTCTTTTTATCTTTTTCTTCATTACTGATGCCAATTTGATAATCATATTTCTCAATCAGATTACGAAACTTTTCTTTTGATATAAAGACTTTATTTATTCTATCTTGATGTTTTATATATTTGCTTAATGCACTGTCGGCATACAACTTACCGTCAGGACTGACAAATCTATAATTGGTTATATAGTCCTGATTTATGTATTGCCTTGTCATAGGGTCTATGACTCTCGGACGACGATGGCTGCCATCTACTTTAAACAAAGGACGATATCCATTGATCTGAGATATAAAACTCGTATTAGGAAAATATTGTTCTTCTTGTGTGTCGGTATTCATCAAAATTAAATCATCGCCTTTCTGATAAACGATGTTCTCGCCGTCATCTGACATTAATACATTGCCATAGGTTGAAGTATCAAATAAAGACTCTAATATTGGCACATTTATGAATCCGCCTTGAGCTTTTGACATCCTGCCTAAAAACACATACGTGCCTTTGACTGAAATGGCATAATTCAGTTCTTCAGATAAAGCCTTTAAATCCTCAGGCAAATCAACTTTTGTATTCCACAACATCACTCCACAACAATACAGTTCCTTATTGCCATATTTCAAGTATTTTTGTTCTGTATATTCACAAAAGCCATAATCTGTATTATTATCAAACTCGAACTTAGAGTATTCTGAACTGTCTTTTGGAGAAAAGGCATATATTACATATTGCCCTTTATCTTTTCTTTGCTCTAATATTCCATACTTTTCAAAATAGTTCCATTTGAAATTACCTTTCATAAAGTAAGTAATCTTACCGTTATGAAATTTATAAATACTCTCATCGCCATCTTTGTCCTTTTCTGAAAGAAATATTCTTCCGGCAAAGCTGTATTTGGCAAAATCACCACGTAAAACTACTCCGTCGCCGTTCAATACAATTAATTTTTCTCCTTTACTATATGTTTCAATGAATAAGTAATCACCTTCATGCGTAACGTTATTTAAATTACTTATTTCCATTTCAAAATTATTATCCGACGTTCTCAGATATAGCGTGCGTATCTCATTTTTTAATCCGGTACGTTCTAAGGTGAATGAATTTTCTTCAATCAAATAATACAGCTGTCTTGATAAGACATAAAATTTCTTTATCTCTATGTATTTATACGAAATATTAATACCTCCGAGTAATTGTGGCTTCTCCTTATTAAATAAATCAAATTCATGCGCTAAATGGATAATCTTTTTAATCTTATCTTTTTCAGCATCAGTATCGATTACATCTACGTCTTCACATGCAAATAAAGGATTTTTTAAATTCCAAACGTACCACGAATCATTTAACAGCATATCGTAGACTAATATTTTTGCATTAGATCTAAAATATTCAATTTCAACAAAATAATGTTCGTTTGTAAATTTGATAAATTTAATAACTTCAAAAGATCTATAGTTTCTTTTGAGTGATTTTATAATTTCCAGTGTTTCTAATGATAAGGTATAAATCGTTTTATCTTCATAAAAATATAATACACCGGCATCGTCACATAAAGAAAAGCAATCACATAGATATTCTTTCTTGTCTAATAATACATCATTAAAACGGACAACATTTAACTTGGTTTTACCGTCAGCCGCATTGTGAAATATAAGGGTATCTTTATTTAGCAGTATTTCATTGCTATAAGTTATTAATGGACGTTGCTCAGTAAGGGAATACAGAGTTCTTTCATCACACTTGTTACTGAGCAAGACAACATCTTTGTTTACGCATGAAATTTCATCAGGAGATAAACTTTCAACATACTGTTCATCTGTGTCACGGTTGTAAAAATAAGTTCGGTCTTTCATGACAACAAAACACCATGGTGTTTCTTCAAAGACATAGCTGTTTTTATACGTGCTGCCGCCAAACTTGATTGCATCTTCCACATATACTTCAACAGCGCTATCTTCATTGTTGTCAAGCATAACAACATACTGGCCTGGATTTTTAAAAACATAACCGTCGTGCAAAGATTCCTTATATAATAAGGATATAGGATTATCTTTATCTACTTTATCCTTGACTTTAGAATAGATTGAAACTACGTTATAATCTTCAGAATGTGACCGAATGATAAACTTTGTATTTAAAAATCCTTTATGTGGATGCACTGATAACTTTGCCATAATCCTTTAATGTTGAAATTTTTAGACAAAATTAATAATAATCCACGAACTCTATGTTCGTAGTATAAATAAATCATGTTAATACGGTAAACTGTCAGAAAGAATATTGTGGCGTATATTTATGAGTAACATTCTTTTTTAAAGTTAATGCTTGCTTGAAAGCGACATAATGATTAACTTTGTGCTTAAAGAGTTAAAGAAAAGCGATATATGAAGACATACAAAGTAGGAATACTGGGCGCGGGCTCCATAGCACATGCCATGGCCACGACGCTCGAGAGAATGGAGGGCGCCGAGCCTTATGCTGTGGCGTCGAGGTCGTATGACAAGGCCTGCGGCTTTGCCGGACAGCATAACATTGCCCGTGCGTATGGGTCGTATGAGGAGATGCTGGACGATCCGGAGGTGGATCTGGTGTATGTGGCCACTCCACATTCGCATCATTATCTCCACGCTCACATGTGCATAGAGCACGGCAAACCGGTGTTGTGTGAGAAGGCTTTCACCGCCAACCTGCGCCAGGCGGAGGCTCTGCTGAAGTTTGCGCATGAGAAAAACGTGTTCATCACTGAGGCTATATGGACACGCTATATGCCGTTCACGAAGATAATAAATGCGATGGTGAATGACGGTACGATAGGGCGGCCGATGGCTCTTACGGCTCATCTTAGTTATGCCATAGCCGACAAGGAACGCATACGCAAACCGGAACTTGCCGGCGGCGCGTTGCTCGATATAGGTGTGTATAACCTGAACTTCGCGCTCATGGCGTTCGGCACGGATATAAGCGATATATGTTCTACGACGATAAAGTCGGAAGAGGGTGTCGATTTCCAGGACAGCATAACATTAAAATATGCCGACGGCAAGATGGCTGCTCTGCAGTGCAACGTGTTCTGTGCCGGTGACCGCCTGGGCATTGTGAGCGGTGATAAGGGCTACTTCATCGTGGATAACATAAACAATCCGCAGCGTGCCGATGTTTATTCGGCTGATCATCGTCGTGTGCGCACGGTGTGCTGTCCACCGCAGATTACCGGTTACGAGTATGAGGTGCAGGCATGCATCGACGCGTTGGAGCACGGCAAGCTCGAGTGTGAGGATATGCCGCATGCCGAGACGCTGCGCGTGATGGGTATGCTCGACTCGCTGCGCAAGGAGTGGGGTGTGCATTATCCGATGGACGACGCAGAACTTTGACGGCTACACATCAATGGCGCGTGCATACGGTCGGCGGTTGTCGAGTGTATGTGCGCGCATACATTTTATTATATACGATATCTGTCATCGTATATGATTTCGTTATTTTATCCGTCAGACTTATATGATTATCGGTGAATGCCATGAACAATGATGGTGGGTATTGCCTGTGGTACTTGGGATAGTCATTCGGCATGTATGACAGCAAAAAATGATCGGAAAAAGCATGGCATTCCAGTAATCGTATGAATGTATGAAATCATCTCCGGAATGGTGGGCGTACTGCTATTACGTTTTGTGGATATGTTTGTGGAAAAATATTAAGAAAGGCCCGATATTGAGAAATGAAAGGGGTTGATTATAAAAGTTTTGGCTTAAACATAAAAAAAACGTATGAAAAGTTTGTCGTATGAAAAATAAAGTGTAATTTTGCACCGCATTTTGTGGCAGTAGCCAGAAAAATAAGTATAATATAAATAATTTAAAATAAAAAACAGCATGATAATTGTACCAGTTAAAGATGGTGAGAACATCGAGAGAGCTCTCAAGAAGTTTAAGAGAAAATTTGAAAAGACAGGCGTAATGAAGGAACTGCGCAAGCGTCAGCAGTATAACAAACCGTCTGTGCTGAAGAGACTCAAGATGGAACACGCCGTTTACGTACAGAAATTGCGCGCAGCTGAGGACTAAAAAGTACCTCAAAAATTTGGTAGTTTGAATTTTATTTTGTATATTCGTTGCCGAAATATATTATGATTTGAGCAACGGATTGATGATAATAAAAGAATTTTTGAACTATCTGCAGTATGAACGCAACCGTTCTGCGCTGACAGTGAAAAGTTACGGCGAGGATGTCTCGGCATTCGAGTCGTACTTCAAAAATTTGGATGATCATCTCTCTTGGGAGTCGGTTGACTCCGATATCATCCGTGACTGGATGGAGAGTATGATGGATAAAGGAAACACAGCATCTTCAATCAATAGAAGATTGAGTGCGGTGCGTTCCCTTTATCGTTTTGCATTATCCCGAAATCTTGTTGAACATGATCCTACGTATGGTGTAAGCGGCCCTAAAAAGGAGGCGCCGCTTCCGCAGTTCCTTAGGGAGGAGGACATGAACTCGCTTCTCGATCCGGAAAGATGGACCGAGGATTATGACGACGTGTGCCTGCGTACGATATTGATGGTGTTTTATGAGACGGGCGTCAGACTTTCCGAGCTTACTGGCCTGGATGATGTGTCGGTGGATCTGACAAACTGCGAGCTGAAGGTTACGGGCAAGCGTAACAAGCAGCGTATAATACCTTTCGGCGAAGAGCTGAGGCTCGCATTATATATATATAAGAATAAGCGCGATGCTGAGGTGCATAAATTGTCGGACGCTTTTTTCCTGAACGAAAAGGGGGAGATGTTTAAAGATGATGTCGTGAGACGGAAGGTAAAGACGGAGCTTGCGTCTGTCTGTTCGCTCAAGAAGCGCTCGCCGCACGTGTTGCGGCATACGTTCGCCACAGCCATGCTCAATCATGATGCTGAAATAGAGAGCGTGCGGAGACTGCTCGGGCACGAAAGCCTGGCAACGACGGAGATATATACTCACACGACGTTTGAGCAGTTGAAGCGTATTTATTCAAATGCCCATCCGAGGGCTTAACCCTAAATTTAAAACAGGAGGTACGTATGGAAGTAAAAATTCAGTCGATTCATTTCGACGCTACCGAAAAACTGCAGGCGTTTATCCAAAAGAAAACCGCCAAACTTGAGAAATCATTCGAGGATATTAAGAAAGTAGAGGTGCAACTGAAAGTAGTTAAGCCTGCCACTGCATTAAATAAAGAAACAAGCATGACTGTATCGGTTCCAGGATCTACTTTATTCGTCGAAAAAACGTGTGATACTTTTGAGGAGGGAGTTGACCTTTGCATCGATGCAATGAGGGTGCAATTGGCGAAATTTAAAGAAAAACAACGCGAAAGATAAAAAAAACTCCCAAAAGTTTTGGAGATTAAAAAATAATGCCTATCTTTGCAGCCGTTTTACAACAGGTCCTAAATTAAAAGCCAAACAAAACGGCTGCAAGGATTTGCCTCTTTAGCTCAGTTGGCCAGAGCACGTGATTTGTAATCTCGGGGTCGTTGGTTCGAATCCGACAAGAGGCTCAAGAAAAAGAAGAGAAGAAGAGACTGGTCGAAAGACGGAGTTCTTACTCAGTGAATTTATTGGACAACAAGACGGGTGGTTACCAGAGTGGCCAAATGGGGCAGACTGTAAATCTGCTGGCGATGCCTTCGGTGGTTCGAATCCATCACCACCCACTTCAGTTGAAGTTTTGCGGAAATAGCTCAGTTGATAGAGCACTAGCCTTCCAAGCTGGGGGTCGCGGGTTTGAGTCCCGTTTTCCGCTCTAACTTGCTGTAATAGCTCAGTGGTAGAGCACTTCCTTGGTAAGGAAGAGGTCCTGAGTTCAACTCTCAGTTACAGCTCTACTTCTGTTCTTTATTTGTTTAAAGTCAGAAGAAAAACAGATAATTCAATTTATATAAATAAAAAAGAAAAGCTATGGCTAAAGAGACTTTTGTGCGCACGAAACCGCACGTAAACATTGGTACGATTGGTCACGTTGACCACGGTAAGACCACTTTGACCGCTGCCATCACAACAGTTTTGGCTAAGCAGGGTCTTTCTGAGGTTAAGTCTTTCGACCAGATTGATAACGCACCTGAGGAGAAAGAGCGTGGTATCACTATCAATACTGCCCATGTGGAATATGAAACAGCAAAACGTCACTATGCACACGTTGACTGCCCGGGACACGCTGACTATGTAAAGAACATGGTAACTGGTGCCGCTCAGATGGATGGTGCAATCCTCGTTGTAGCTGCTACAGACGGTCCGATGCCTCAGACACGTGAGCACGTGCTTCTCGCACGTCAGGTAAACGTTCCGCGTATGGTCGTATTCCTGAACAAGTGTGATATGGTTGACGATGAGGAAATGCTCGAACTTGTTGAAATGGAGGTTAGAGAAATCCTCGAGCAGTACGGATATGAAGATGAGACTCCTATCATCCGTGGTTCTGCACTTGGCGCACTTAACGGTGTAGCAAAATGGGAAGAGAAAGTAATGGAGCTGATGAACGCCGTTGATGAATGGATTCAGGAGCCGCCACGCGATCTCGACAAACCGTTCTTGATGCCTGTTGAGGACGTATTCTCAATCACTGGTCGTGGTACAGTTGCTACCGGTCGTATCGAGACTGGTCGTGTAAAGGTCGGTGACGAAGTTGAGCTCCTCGGTCTCGGTGAGGATAAGAAGAGCGTTGTAACTGGTGTTGAAATGTTCCGCAAGATTCTTGAGGAAGGTGAAGCTGGTGATAACGTAGGTCTGCTCCTCCGTGGTATCGACAAGAATGAGATCAAACGTGGTATGGTACTTTGCCATCCGGGTCAGATCAAACCATTCAAGAAGTTCAAGGCTTCTATCTACGTATTGAAGAAAGAAGAAGGTGGACGTCACACTCCATTCGGAAACAAGTATCGTCCTCAGTTCTATCTCCGTACAATGGACTGCACCGGTGAGATCACTCTTCCGGAAGGCGTAGAAATGGTAATGCCTGGTGATAACGTAGAGATCACTGTAGAGCTTATCTATGCTGTTGCTTTGAACAAGGGTCTGCGTTTCGCTATCCGTGAGGGTGGACGTACAGTAGGTTCTGGTCAGATCACAGAAGTTTACGAAGACTAATATCTCGTGAGAAGGAAACTTATGCTTCCTTAATCATGAAAAAAGAATAAACGTTCCCGCATGAGCGGCATGCGGGAATTTTTTACGGGATTAGCTCAGTTGGTAGAGCACTGGTCTCCAAAACCAGGTGTCGGGAGTTCGAGTCTCTCATCCCGTGCAAAATAGAGATAATATGTTCAAGAAATTCGTTAATTATTGCAAGGTTTGTTACAACGAACTTGCGCATAAGACTACGTGGCCTACAGGTGCCGAACTTACGCATAGTGCTATGGTTGTATTATCTGCTTCCCTTGTCATAGCATGTATCGTATTCGCAATGGATCAACTCTTTGAGTGGATCATGAGTATGGTTTATCCAGGTTAATTTATTGGAAAATGGCTGAAACAGGAAAGAACTGGTATGTTTTACGTGCTGTCAGTGGTAAAGAGGCTAAGGTAAAAGAATATATCGAGGCTGAAATGAAACACAACACGTTGCTATCTACACATGTTTCTCAGGTTATGATACCGATGGAGAAGCATGCTTCTTTGCGTAATGGAAAGAGGGTAATCAAAGAAAAGATCTCTCTTCCAGGCTATGTTTTCGTGGAAGCCTCGCTCGTGGGTGATGTCGCACATACACTGCGCTTCATGCCTAACGTCCTTGGTTTCTTAGGTGGACTGGACAACCCTTCTCCGGTTCCTCAGGCAGACATTAACCGTATGCTTGGAACCGCAGAAGAAACTGAGCTTGTGGACGATGTGAACATTCCGTATGTTGTCGATGAAACCGTTAAGGTGATTGACGGTCCTTTCAGCGGATTCAGTGGCGTGATTGAAGAAGTCAACACTGAAAAGCGTAAGCTGAAGGTAATGGTCAAGATCTTCGGAAGAAAGACTCCATTGGAATTAGGTTTTATGCAAGTTGAAAAAGAGGGCTGATGCATTGTTACGGGTGTATCTCATCTCTTTTATACTAATCATTTAATTATAAACAAAAATGGCTAAAGAAGTTGCTGGATTAATCAAATTACAGATTAAAGGTGGCGCAGCGAATCCCTCTCCTCCCGTAGGACCGGCTTTGGGTTCAAAGGGTATTAACATTATGGGATTCTGCAAAGAGTTCAACGCCAGAACCCAGGATAAGGCAGGAAAGATCATTCCTGTTGTTATCACATACTACACTGACAAGTCGTTCAGCTTCGAGCTTAAGACTCCGCCTGCAGCAGTACAGCTTAAAGAGGCTGCCAAGGTGAAGAGCGGCTCAGCACAGCCTAATCGTCAGAAAGTTGCAAGCGTGACTTGGGATCAGGTTAGAGCTATTGCAGAGGACAAGATGAAGGACCTTAATTGCTTCACTGTAGAATCAGCTATGAAGCTTGTTGCCGGAACAGCAAGAAGTATGGGTATAACTGTAAAAGGGGACTTCCCTGGTAAATAATTTATAACTTCAATTAAGAAAATGAGTAAACTGACAAAAAATCAAAAATCAGTAGCTGATAAGGTTGAAGCAGGGAAAGCATACTCTTTGATGGAGGCATCAGAGTTGGTTAAGGAAATCACTACAACTAAGTTTGATGCTTCAGTTGATATAGATGTACGCTTAGGCGTTGACCCGCGTAAGGCAAACCAGATGGTTCGTGGCGTTGTTTCACTCCCGAACGGTACTGGTAAGGTTACCCGCGTGCTCTGCTTGTGTACACCTGATGCTGAGGCTGCTGCAAAAGAAGCAGGTGCTGACTATGTCGGTCTTGACGAATATATCGAGAAGATTAAAGGTGGATGGACTGATGTAGACGTTATTATAACAATGCCGTCGTGCATGGGTAAGATTGGACCTTTGGGACGTGTACTCGGTCCTCGTGGACTTATGCCAAACCCAAAGAGCGGCACTGTGACAATGGATGTTGCCAAGGCAGTAAAAGAGGTTAAGCAAGGTAAGATAGACTTTAAGGTTGATAAGGCTGGTATTATTCACACCTCTATAGGTAAAGTAAGTTTTACCGCTGAGCAGATCATGCAGAATGCCAAGGAGTTTATCGCTACTGTTATTAAGCTGAAACCTTCTGCTGCTAAAGGTACATATATTAAGAGTATCTTTATTTCAAGCACTATGAGTAAGGGTATCAAAGTTGATCCTAAATCAGTTGAGTAACTCTAAAAGTTTTGTAAAATGAGAAAAGAAGTAAAAGATACTATTATAAATGATCTCGGCCAGAAACTGAAGGAATATCCTCATTTCTATCTGGTTGATGTAACAGGTTTGAATGCAGAGGCAACAAGCAATCTGCGTCGCAAATGTTTCAAAAGCGAGATAAAGATGGTTGTTGTGAAGAATACTCTTCTTCACAAGGCTCTTGAGGCTTCTGAAATTGATTTCGAACCTCTGTATGGCACTCTGAAAGGTACAACAGCAGTTATGTTCACAAACACTGCTAATGTTCCGGCCAAGCTGCTCAAAGACTATAGCAAGGAAGGTGTCCCTGCTTTGAAGGGCGCTTATGCTGAGGAATGCATATACGTAGGTGCTGATAAGCTTGCAGAGCTCGCCGCACTGAAGAGCAAGAGCGAGGTTATCGCCGAAATCGTTACATTGCTGCAGTCGCCTGCTAAGAATGTCGTTTCTGCACTTCAGTCAGGTGCAAACACAATTCATGGTGTTCTTAAGACTTTGGGTGAACGCCCTGAATAATAAAAATCAATTATTAATAATAAAAAACAATTAAAAATTTAAATAAAATGGCAGATATAAAAGCTATTGCTGAAGAGTTAGTAAATCTTACAGTAAAAGAAGTAAATGAGTTGGCAACAGTCCTGAAGGATGAGTATGGTATCGAGCCCGCTGCTGCAGCTGTAGCTGTAGCTGCTGGTCCTGCAGCCGGTGGCGCAGCTGCTGAGGCAGAAGAGAAGACATCTTTCGATGTTGTTCTTGCTGAAGTTGGTGGCGCTAAGCTCCAGGTTGTAAAGGCAGTTAAGGAAGCTTGCGGTCTTGGTCTGAAAGAGGCTAAGGATCTCGTAGACGGTGCTCCTGCAACAATCAAGGAAGGTCTTTCTAAGGAAGAGGCTGAAAACCTGAAGAAGACCATCGAGGCAGCTGGTGCTAAGATTGAACTTAAGTAATAACTTATAAATTCGTGATGAGAGAGCATGGGTGTTCTCTCATCATTTGAATCTTTTTAAAATATGGTTAGAATCTTCCAGGTAGGTTGGTTCTAACCTTTTTGTGTCTTTTAAATTTTATTGTTAATATTAATATCTTCTGATGGCTTCAAAAATTGTTGATAACAGAGTGAATTTTGCCAGCATCCACAATCCGATGCCATATCCGGATTTTCTCGATGTGCAGCTAAAGTCGTTTAAAGATTTCCTTCAGATGGACACTCCCCCCGAAGAACGCAAGAACGACGGTCTGTATAAGGTATTCTCTGAAAATTTCCCAATTACAGACACGCGTAATAATTTCGTTCTTGAGTTCCTCGACTACTATATCGATCCGCCGCGCTATACAATAGAGGAATGTCTCGAGCGTGGCCTTACATATAGTGTGCCTCTGAAGGCTAAGATGAAATTATATTGTACAGACCCGGACCACGAGGATTTCGGTACATTCATTCAGGACGTATTCTTGGGTACAATCCCTTATATGACAAGCAAGGGTACGTTTATTATAAATGGTGCCGAGCGCGTCGTGGTTTCACAGCTTCATCGTTCTCCAGGTGTATTCTTCGGCCAGGGTGTGCATGCCAACGGAACTGTGCTGTATTCTGCACGTATCATTCCGTTCAAGGGTTCATGGATAGAATTCGCAACAGATATCAACAATGTGATGTATGCTTATATCGACCGTAAGAAGAAGTTGCCAGTAACAACTCTTCTCCGTGCGATAGGATATGAGCAGGATAAGGATATTCTTCAGATATTCGACCTTGCCGAGGAGGTTAAGGTGAACAAGAAGAACATGAAGGCAGCAATAGGACGTAAGTTGGCTGCACGTGTTCTCAAGAGCTGGAATGAAGATTTTGTTGACGAGGATACCGGTGAGGTTGTTTCCATTGAGCGTAATGAGGTCATAATGGAACGTGAGACCGAACTCACCGAAGACAATATAGCAGAAATAATAGATAGCGGTGCTCAGTCTGTCCTCCTGCATAAGGACGCCGAGGCTGCCAACAAATATTCAATCATCTTCAATACACTTGCAAAGGATCCGAGCAACTCTGAGAAAGAGGCTGTGCTTTACATCTACCGTCAGCTCCGTAATGCAGATCCTGCTGATGACGCAAGTGCACGTGAGGTGTTCCAGAATCTGTTCTTCTCAGACAAGCGTTATGATTTGGGTGAGGTAGGTCGTTATCGTATCAACAAGAAACTCGGCCTTAACACAGATTCTGATGTACGTGTACTGACAAAGGATGATATCATCGAGATTATAAAATATCTGATACAGCTTATCAACTCAAATGCTAATGTAGATGATATCGACCACTTGTCTAACCGTCGTGTACGCACTGTAGGCGAGCAGTTGAGCAATCAGTTCTCAATCGGACTTGCACGTATGAGCCGTACAATACGCGAGCGTATGAACGTTCGTGACAACGAAGTGTTCCAGCCTACAGATCTTATCAACGCCAAGACTATATCCAGCGTGATCAACTCGTTCTTCGGAACTAACCCGCTGTCACAGTTCATGGACCAGACTAACCCTCTTGCTGAGGTCACACACAAACGTCGTTTGTCTGCACTTGGTCCTGGCGGTCTTTCGCGTGAGCGTGCAGGATTCGAGGTACGTGACGTTCACTATACGCATTACGGACGTCTTTGTCCTATTGAGAGTCCTGAAGGTCCTAACATCGGACTTATATCTTCATTGTGTGTGTATGCAACAATCAATGAACTTGGATTCATCGAGACTCCATATCGTAAGGTTGTTGACGGAAAGGTTGATCTTAATAATGATGATGTGGTATATCTTACCGCAGAGGAAGAGCAGGATCACATCATAGGTCAGGGAAACGCTCCGCTTCGCGAAGACGGATCATTCATCCGCGACTATGTGAAGTGCCGTCAGGATGCGGATTTCCCTGTCGTAGCACCTGATCAGGTCGATCTTATGGACGTCTCGCCGCAGCAGATCGCATCAGTATCTGCCGGACTTATTCCTTTCCTCGAGCATGATGATGGTCACCGTGCGTTGATGGGTTGTAACATGATGCGCCAGGCCGTTCCGCTTTTGCACAATGATGCTCCTATCGTTGGAACCGGTCTGGAGAAACAGGTATGTGAGGATTCACGTACAATGATTACAGCCGAGGGTGACGGTGTTATTGAATATGTAGATGCTACAACCATACGTATTTTGTACGACCGCACAGAAGAAGAGGAGTTCGTAAGCTTCGAGCCGGCATCAAAGGAATACCGCATACCGAAGTTCCGTCGTACAAACCAGAACATGACCATTGACCTGCGTCCTATCTGTAATAAGGGTCAGAGAGTAAAGGCCGGCGATATCCTTACTGAGGGTTACGCTACCGAAAATGGCGAGCTTGCTCTTGGTCGCAACCTTCTTGTCGCATACATGCCTTGGAAGGGTTACAACTATGAGGATGCCATCGTTCTTAGCGAGCGTATGGTTCGTGACGATGTCCTCACATCTGTTCATGTAGACGAATACTCTCTCGACGTACGTGAGACAAAGCGTGGTATGGAAGAGTTCACCAGCGATATTCCTAATGTCAGCGAGGAAGCCACAAAGGACCTTGACGACAACGGAGTTATCCGTATCGGTGCACGCGTAGAACCGGGTGACATCCTTATCGGAAAGATTTCGCCTAAGGGTGAGAGCGATCCTTCACCAGAGGAGAAACTTCTCCGCGCTATCTTCGGTGACAAGGCCGGAGATGTTAAGGATTCTTCTTTGAAGGCCAATCCGTCACTCAGCGGTGTCGTAATAGACAAGAAGATGTTCTCACGCGCCATCAAGACCCGCGAGTCGAAGAAGCAGGACAAGGTGCTGCTCGCAAAGATCGACGAAGAGTACGAGGCAAAGAACAACGACCTGAAGGATATTCTGGTTGAGAAGCTGCTTACTCTTACAGAGGACAAAGTTTCGCAGGGTGTCAAGGATTATTCTGGTGCCGAGATCATCACAAAGGGCAGCAAGTTCACCGCCCCGGTTCTCAAGAACCTTGAGTATGACGGCATACAGTCTAACGGGTGGACCGATGACGCTCACACCAACGAGCTCATTCAGAAACTCATAATGAACTACATACGTAAGTATAAACTCCTTGACGCAGAGCTCAAGCGTAGAAAGTTCGCCATAACAATCGGCGACGAGCTGCCTTCAGGCATTCTGCAGATGGCAAAAGTTTATATTGCGAAGAAACGTAAGATCAGTGTCGGTGACAAACTTGCCGGACGTCACGGTAACAAGGGTATCGTATCGCGTATCGTACGCATGGAGGATATGCCGTTCCTTGAGGATGGCCGTCCTGTAGATATCGTATTGAACCCTCTGGGTGTGCCTTCACGTATGAACCTCGGACAGATATTCGAGGCCATTCTCGGTGCCGCAGGTAAGAAACTCGGTGTTAAGTTCGCTACACCTATTTTCGATGGCGCTAAACTTGATGACCTTTCAGAATGGACAGACAAGGCAGGACTGCCGCACTTGTGCTCTACACACCTCTATGATGGTGAGACAGGCGAGCGCTTCGACCAGCCGGCAACCGTAGGTATAACCTACTTCTTGAAACTCGGTCACATGGTTGAGGACAAGATGCACGCACGTTCCATCGGTCCGTACTCACTCATCACACAGCAGCCTCTTGGAGGTAAGGCTCAGTTCGGAGGTCAGCGTTTCGGAGAGATGGAGGTTTGGGCACTCGAGGCATTCGGTGCCAGCCATGTACTTCAGGAGATTCTGACAATCAAGTCTGATGATACTGTCGGCCGTTCAAAGGCATACGAGGCAATTGTCAAAGGCGACCCGATGCCTACGCCGGGAATACCTGAGTCGCTCAATGTGCTTCTGCACGAGCTTCGCGGCCTTGGTTTAAGTATCAAACTAGATTAATCCCGTACACCCTAAATTATAAAACAATATGGCTTTCAAGAAAGATACAAAAATAAAGAATAATTTCACGAAGATTACCGTAGCTCTTGCTTCGCCTGAAGAGATTCTGGAGAACTCGTATGGCGAGGTGACCAAACCGGAAACAATCAATTATCGAACATACAAGCCAGAGCGTGACGGACTCTTCTGCGAGCGCATTTTTGGTCCGACACGTGACTATGAGTGTGCGTGCGGAAAGTACAAGCGCATACGTTATAAAGGCATTGTCTGCGACCGATGCGGTGTTGAGGTGACAGAGAAGAAGGTACGTCGTGAGCGCAGCGGACACATCGAGCTGGTGGTTCCTGTAGCACATATATGGTATTTCCGTTCTTTGCCTAACAAGATAGGTTATCTGCTCGGTATGCCTACCAAGCGTCTCGACTCTGTGATCTATTATGAGAAGTATGTTGTCATACAGCCGGGAGCTCTCGAGGGCAGAACAGACTCAGAGGGCGTTGAGATAAACGGTTCTCACAAGATGGATTTCCTGTCAGAGGAAGAGTACATCGACATCATTGAGAACAAGCTCGATCCGAAGAACGAGTATCTCGACGATTCTGATCCCAACAAGTTCATTGCCAAGATGGGTGCCGAAGCCATTTATGACCTTCTGGCAAATATTGACCTCGACGTACTTTCCTACGAACTGCGCGACCGTGCCAACAACGACTCTTCTCAGCAGCGTAAGACCGAGGCGCTCAAGCGTCTGCAGGTTGTCGAGGCATTCCGTTCGAGCCGTGGCGTGAACCGTCCTGAGTGGATGATCATGAAGATTATCCCTGTCATTCCGCCAGAGCTTCGTCCGCTTGTTCCGCTCGATGGTGGACGTTTTGCAACATCCGACCTCAACGACCTCTATCGTCGTGTCATCATACGTAACAACCGTCTGAAACGACTCGTTGAGATCAAGGCTCCTGAGGTCATCCTCCGAAACGAGAAACGTATGCTTCAGGAAGCTGTCGATAGTCTCTTCGACAACTCACGCAAGAGTTCAGCCGTTAAGAGCGACAGCAACCGTCCGCTGAAGTCTCTGTCTGATTCACTTAAAGGTAAGCAGGGACGTTTCCGTCAGAACCTTCTCGGTAAGCGTGTCGATTATTCAGCACGTTCGGTTATCGTCGTAGGTCCTGAGCTGAAGATGGGCGAATGTGGTCTGCCGAAACTCATGGCAGCCGAGCTTTACAAGCCGTTCATCATCCGTAAGCTTATCGAGCGTGGTATCGTGAAGACAGTTAAGAGCGCCAAGAAGATTGTGGATCGTCGCGAACCGGTCATCTGGGATATCCTTGAGAACGTGATGAAGGGACATCCGGTACTTCTCAACCGTGCGCCAACACTTCACCGTCTCGGTATTCAGGCGTTCCAGCCGAAACTTATCGAGGGTAAGGCCATCCAGCTTCACCCGCTTGCATGTACAGCGTTCAACGCCGACTTCGATGGTGACCAGATGGCTGTTCACCTCCCGTTGAGCAACGAGGCTATCCTCGAGGCACAGATTCTGATGCTCCAGAGCCACAACATCCTTAACCCTGCCAATGGTGCTCCTATCACGGTGCCGTCACAGGATATGGTTCTCGGACTCTACTATATTACTAAGATTCGTCCGGGTGCAAAGGGCGAGGGACTTATATTCTATGGTCCGGAAGAGGCACTCATCGCACACAACGAAGGCAAGTGCGACCTGCACGCTCCTGTAAAGGTTGTTGTTGACGATGTCGTTGACGGCGTGAAGACAAGACACATGGTCGATACTTCTGTAGGACGTGTGATTGTCAACCAGATTATTCCGGACGAGGTAGGTTACTTCAACGACATCATATCAAAGAAGACACTGCGTGGTATCATCGCCGATGTAATCAAGACCGTTGGTATGGCCCGTGCATGCGAGTTCCTCGACGGTATCAAGAACCTCGGTTATCGTATGTCATACGTTGCCGGTCTGTCGTTCAACCTCGACGATATCATCATCCCGAAGGAGAAGGAAGCTATCGTTGCTAAAGGTAATGAGGAAGTTCGTCAGATCACTGAGAACTACAACATGGGATTCATCACCGACAACGAGCGTTACAATCAGGTCATCGATACATGGACTCACGTGAACAACGACCTTGCCAACGTCCTCATGAAGGAAATGACTGAGGCCGACCAGGGATTCAACGCTGTGTTCATGATGCTCGACTCTGGAGCCCGTGGTTCTAAGGATCAGATCAAGCAGCTGTCAGGTATGCGTGGACTTATGGCCAAACCTCAGAAAGCCGGAGCAGAGGGCGCGCAGATTATTGAGAACCCTATTCTTTCAAACTTCAAGGAGGGTATGTCAGTGCTCGAGTACTTCATCGCATCTCACGGTGCCCGTAAGGGTCTTGCCGATACCGCTATGAAGACAGCCGATGCCGGATACCTTACACGTCGTCTTGTCGATGTCTCTCACGATGTCATCATCACCGAGGAAGACTGCGGTACACTGCGCGGACTTGTCTGCACAGCCCTCAAGAACGGCGACGAAGTCATCTCTACTCTTTATGAGCGTATCCTCGGCCGTGTATCGGTTCACGATATAATCCATCCTACAACAGGCGAACTCATTGTCGCAGCCGGTGAGGAAATCACCGAACCTATCGCAAAGGCAATAGAGGATTCTCCTATCGAGAGCGTCGAGATTCGTTCGGTGCTCACTTGCGAGAGCAAGCACGGTGTCTGCATGAAGTGTTACGGACGTAACCTTGCCACAAGCCGTATGGTACAGCTCGGCGAGGCTGTCGGTGTGATTGCCGCACAGGCCATCGGTGAGCCGGGTACACAGCTTACTCTTCGTACGTTCCACGCCGGTGGTGTGGCTGCCAACGCAGCTGCCAACGCCTCGATCGTTGCGAAGAACGATTCACGCATCGAGTTCGATGAGCTCCGTGTCGTTCCGTTCGTTGAGAACGATGGCGAGAAAGACATCAACTGCGACATGGTTGTAAGCCGTCTGTCAGAGGTTCGTTTCATCGATCCGCACACAGACATCGTTCTTTCAACCCTCAACGTTCCTTACGGTTCGTCACTCTATTATAAGAATGGTGACGTGGTTAAGAAGGGTGACCTCATTGCCAAATGGGACCCGTTCAATGCAGTCATCGTTACCGAGTATGCCGGTACGCTGAAATTCAACGACGTGATAGAAGGTATCACATATCGTGCTGAGACCGATGAGGCAACCGGACTTACCGAAAAGATCATCACCGACTCCAAGGATAAGTCGAAAGTTCCTACCTGCGATATCATAGGACCGGACGGAGAGGTTGTCGGAACATACAACTTCCCTGTGGGTGGTCACGTTGTTGTCGAGGACGGACAGACCGTTAAGACCGGTGCCACACTTGTCAAGATTCCGCGTGCCGTAGGTAAGGCGGGAGATATCACCGGAGGTCTTCCTCGAGTAACCGAGCTCTTCGAGGCCCGCAACCCGAGCAACCCTGCCGTCGTATCAGAAATCGATGGTGAGGTTACAATGGGTAAGGTTAAACGTGGTAACCGTGAGATTATCGTCACCAGTAAGACCGGCGACCAGAAGAAGTATCTCGTCAGCCTGTCGAAGCAGATCCTTGTTCAGGAGCACGACGCTGTACGTGCCGGAACTCCGCTTTCTGACGGTATCATCACTCCGGGCGACATCCTCGCCATCAAGGGTCCGACCGCCGTTCAGGAATATATTGTCAACGAGGTTCAGGACGTATACCGTCTGCAGGGTGTGAAGATCAACGACAAGCACTTCGAGATCATCGTACGCCAGATGATGCGCAAGGTACAGATCGACGAACCGGGCGATACAACATTCCTCGAGCAGGAAATGGTGGACAAGCTCGACTTCGCAGAGGAAAACGACCGCATCTGGGGCAAGAAGTACGTAACCGACGCCGGCGACTCAGAAACTCTGAAGGTAGGCCAGATAATCTCTGCCCGCAAGCTGCGCGACGAGAATTCCAGCCTGAAGCGCCGCGACCTTCGTCTTGTTCAGGTGCGCGATACTATCCCCGCAACCTCTACACAGATTCTGCAGGGTATCACACGTGCAGCATTGCAGACCAAGAGCTTCATCTCGGCTGCATCGTTCCAGGAGACAACCAAGGTGCTCAACGAAGCTGCAATACGTGGTAAGGTAGACCGTCTGGAAGGTATGAAGGAGAACGTGATCACTGGTCACCTCATCCCGGCCGGTACAGGACTCCGCCAGTGGGAGAAACTCATCGTTGGCTCGAAGGAAGAGTACGACCGCATCCAGGCAAACCGCAAGACTGTGCTCGACTTTGCCGGTGAGAACGGTTCGGCTGAATGATATTGAATGTACTGATGCCTGATTGTTGGCATTGGAAATGATAATTACAAACGAAGACATGTGCGCAGGTGCATGTCTCCGTTTCTTTTACACCATAATTCTTATATTCACCGTATGCGAATTGTGTTTCATTGGCACATCATTTGCGTTTTTTGTTTTTTTATGACAATAAAAATTGTCCGGTGAATTAATATTCATATTTTTGGAGGCATTCCGGCATGCATGTGTCAGTTGTGACTGCGACTTCCGCTATCGGTCTCTCATGCGTACAGCGGTCTCGTGCGGCATGCATCAGTAGTTATGTTTCAAATCAGATTATTCCTATTTTCAACAGCTAAGAATTATGAAAAAATTGTATTTCTTATTGTCATTCGGGTTGTGTGCATGTGCCTCAGACGATGCATCACGCCTTGTCGGCCAATGGAACGAGATGACAGACGGAGCAGCTTCTCTTGTAGCAGGTATGGAATTGAAGGAAAACGGTGAGTTCGTACCAGTGGGAACGCATCTGTCAGCATACAACAGATGGAAAGCTGGTGACGGAATTCTGATATTGAGCGGTGCTGAGAGCGGAACCGCACATGACGGTCTTGTGGCAGATACGTTCGACATAGTAAGCCTGCAGGGCGACACTCTTGTACTGAAACCTTTCAGAGACGGACACACCATGCGCTTTGTACGTGGCGACATGAAGACAGCAGGCACCGTAGGCCCGGACAGCCTGAAGGCGTCGCGTCCGCCTTATGAGGGATTTGTATGGAAGGAAGTGAGTGGGGCAGGACTCCGTATGCTCGCACAACAGAACGAACATATGCGAGTCATGGCCGATCCGTCGCTGCCGGGCATGGTGCTTGTGAGAGACAACGATGTGCGTCCTCACAGACTGATACAGATATTCAATACAGGCAACCGTGGCACAAAAGGACTGCTCGATACTCTCCGTGCCTCCAAAGGATGGATAGAAAGCCAGACCTGCCGTTTCAAGGAGACGGACTCAGGCAGGAAGGGTGTGCACAGATATATACTTGTGCCGGACGGAGAGTATGCCAAGAAAATAGACGCCATCTCCGGTCATGAGCCTGTGCCCGTCACATGCAGCGGATGGGGAGTGGGCAACAGCGGTATGCGCTATTTCGAGATATACGACAGCAACCCGTCGAAGGCGGTCTTTGTGGAAATAGGACAGGACGCACCTATCTTTGATGAGACTACTATCGAACTCACCGACACAAAGGCCGGAGGCATCTCAAAGGACATACTTTATACACTTGAGGGCGAACTACGTGTGGCACACGAGGTGCGTTCGTTCGTACCGGCGGGCAGTGACAAGGAATACTGGTTTGTAGACAAGACCGGTGTCTTGCTTGATATGTATGACAGAGTGACGGGCGGACAGAAGAACGGACGCTCTGTGAAGGCTGTGCTCAAGGTGGAGTATAACGGCAAGTGGAACGATGGCTTCGCCGAACAATATGACGGTGTTTATCTTGTGCGCGAGGTGATAAGTGTCGGTACAGACGAACGGTAGATGTTTCCCGTCATCGCCTTCTTGACGGTTGGGTTAAGACATGTTTTATTGTCCGCATGTCGGGCAGACTGATATTGATTTATGAAGCGGCCTTTCCGGACTTGCAGAACGGGCTTTCTCGTTGTCTTGACAGAGTCTTTCTGCAAGCTCGGAAAGGCCGTTTTGTATGACCGGAAGTGTGCAGTGGAGATTTATTCTTGATTCTTCAATCAAAGAGACCGGTGCTTCAAGCCTATACAGGCATTATTCCACTCTGCCGGAATGAACACAATATGGGCTATTTACAGATTTTCAGCATCCTGTGATTTTTTTGTCCGAGTTTTCTGTTCTACCCCAAAAAATAAATGAGAATTTGCGGACAGACTTTGCTTCGGAGGCAAATATGCGAGAAATAAGAAGTTTGTACAAAATACTGAACATCAACGGCTTATGTACGGCGGTTGCTTTCCCGTCGTGCAAAAAGCACCGTTTGGGCACGCGATATGGCCCATATCAGGGGCTGAAATGCACCATGTCACACCCTGATATGGGCGTAATCGGACCCTGAAACAGGCAAAATCAGAACGCAAGATGAACCATTCCGGACCGCATTGCTGGGTATATGAAAAGACGGTACGGGACGAAAGAGTCTTAATTATATGCGATTTAACATTCCTTTACATTTCTTTCGTGATTTTATTTTGTCAAAATAAAGTCAAGAAAATCTATAAGTTCGTCGTCCGGGTTTTCTTTAAAAATGCCGACATTGAAGCCGATGGAAGGCACGAAAAGTCGGTGCAGTCATAGCGCTGATGATTTTTCGGTCGTGTCGGCATTAATTTATTATTACGTGAGGTAATTATTTTTCGACGCATATTTTTGGGAATGTTCTACGGATATGTTATCTTTGCAGTATATATGTGATGCGCTGTGCACCCTGCAGCCTCGGCTGGCGGATACGGCGCTTTTTATTTTGTAATATCTAAAACTAAAAAATTATCATGGACGAAAACAACAATCAGAAACAGGGCTTTCCCATCGAGCTTAATCCGGAGACAGCCCTCGGCCAATATGCCAACCTTGCATTGATCAGTCATTCAAGTTCCGACTTCGTGCTCGACTTCGCACGCATGCTTCCCGGTATGTCCAAACCTCAGGTGCGCAGTAGAGTGGTTCTTGCTCCGGAACACGCAAAGCGTCTGCTGCAGGCTTTGCAGGAAAATATATATAAATATGAGCAGACGTTCGGTAAAATACAGATACCGAACCAGCAGGGCCGCACCATCGCTCCGTTCAACGGTGGTACCGGTGAGGCATGATCTGCATGCACGTGAATTGTTCTGAATATACGTCTGATGTTCGCTTAGACTTCTTGCCGTTGCAAGAGTGGCGGAGCACAGATATGTAGCATAGTCTTCCTGTAGGCCTCACTTATGTTATGGAGTGGGCTTACAGGAAGATTGCTTATCCGATAGCCTTGCCTTGCCGTCATGCAGAAGGTTGTTTTGTGGCTGACACTGTTTAAGCCTGGTGCCGCTTTGTATGTATGTTTGCAGACGGTCGCGTTATCTGTGATTTGAAAGTTGTGGCAGTCTGTTGTTGCCGCTGACGGTCTATAAGCGACGCTCCCTGCAAAACGTGGATTCATGAAACTTTTGAGCAGTCGGTTTGTCTGCATTATTAAAGAATCAAGGAGGCAAAACGGACTGAAAATGATGCGGGAAAGTCGGATGCAGATGTGTTGTTGGTGGTGGTTCTGCATGTGTGTAAATGTCGTTAGTTGATGTCCGGAAGCGGCTCAGAACATACTGTGATTGTCATTGATAGAGTAAATGTTGGACGATAATACTGGTAATTTAGTCTAACGTGTGTTATATAATGTTAATTCGTCTATTCTTTGTTTCTTTCTTTGAAGGTTTCATTAGGCAAATCAAATAAAAGTTCGTACCTTTGCAGCCCGAAAGGCTCATTGTAGCCCTTTTGTAACGGTTTGATAACAACAAAATAAATATATAAATTTTAAAAAGTAAAATTATGCCTACAATTTCACAATTGGTAAGAAAAGGCAGAAAGGTGCTCGAAGACAAGAGCAAGTCGCCGGCTCTGGACGCATGTCCTCAGCGTCGTGGCGTTTGCGTTCGTGTCTATACGACAACTCCTAAGAAGCCTAATTCGGCAATGCGTAAGGTTGCCCGTGTACGTTTGACAAACCAGAAGGAAGTGAACTCCTACATCCCGGGTGAAGGACACAACCTGCAGGAGCACAGCATCGTGCTTGTTCGTGGTGGTCGTGTTAAGGACCTCCCTGGTGTACGTTATCACATCGTTCGTGGTACTCTTGATACCGCAGGTGTTGCAAACCGCACACAGCGCCGTTCTAAGTATGGTGCAAAACGTCCGAAGGCAAAGAAATAATAACAATAGGTTGTTAATCGGACTATAAAAAATTTTAGTAAACGTTTTGCTGGAGAATTGTTAAAGAAACAGGTTGAGTAAATGTCCGGGTGCGGACGTTGAAGAACACTAATAAACAGCCCCAAGCAGAATTAAATTTTCAAAACAAAATGAGAAAAGCAAAACCAAAGAAGCGCGTGATTCTTCCGGATCCCGTCTTCAACGACCAGAAGGTTTCAAAATTCGTTAATCATCTGATGTATGACGGCAAAAAGAATGCTTCATACGAGATTTTCTACAAAGCACTTGATGTTGTGAAGGAAAAAATGGCCAAGGAAGAAAAGTCTTCTCTGGAAATATGGAAACAAGCGCTTGACAACGTCACTCCGCAGGTTGAGGTGAAGAGCCGCCGTATCGGTGGTGCTACATTCCAGGTTCCAACCGAGATACGTCCGGAACGTAAGGAGAGCATATCCATGAAGAATCTTATCCAGTTCGCACGTAAGCGCGGCGGTAAGAGCATGGCAGAAAAACTCGCAGCCGAGATCATGGATGCATACAACAACCAGGGTGGCGCATTCAAACGTAAGGAAGATATGCACCGCATGGCTGAGGCTAACCGTGCATTTGCTCACTTCAGATTCTAATCGACTAAATAAGGTAAAAAGAAAATGGCAAATCGCGATTTACATTTGACACGTAACATCGGTATCATGGCTCACATCGATGCCGGTAAGACCACAACGTCTGAGCGTATCCTCTTCTACACCGGTAAGACACACAAGATCGGTGAGGTGCACGACGGCGCTGCTACAATGGACTGGATGGCTCAGGAACAGGAGCGTGGTATTACCATTACATCTGCCGCTACTACATGTAGCTGGAAGTGGAACGGCAATACTTATAAAATCAACTTGATAGACACTCCGGGACACGTTGACTTCACTGCTGAGGTTGAACGTTCACTCCGTGTCCTCGACGGTGCCATTGCAACATATTCTGCTGCAGACGGTGTACAGCCGCAGTCGGAAACCGTATGGCGTCAGGCTGACAAGTACAGCGTTCCACGTATCGGATACGTAAACAAGATGGACCGTTCTGGTGCTGACTTCTTCGAGACAGTACAGCAGATGAAGGACATCCTCGGCGCTAATCCGTGTCCTATCCAGATTCCTATCGGTGCTGAAGAGAACTTCAAGGGCGTTGTCGATCTTATCAAGATGAAGGCTATCTTCTGGCATGATGAGACAATGGGCGCTGAATATAACGTTGAAGAAATCCCGGCTGACCTCGTTGACGAGGCTAACGAGTGGAGAGACAAGCTTCTTGAGAGCGCTGCCAGCTTCGACGACAATTTGATGGAGAAATATCTCGATGGCCAGGAAATAGGCGAGGAGGAACTCATCGCTGCTATCCGTAAGGGTACAATCTCGATGGAACTTACTCCTATGCTTCTTGGTTCTTCATATAAGAACAAGGGTGTTCAGCCGCTGCTCGACTACACTTGCGCATTCCTTCCATCACCGCTCGATACAGGTGATATCATCGGAACAAATCCTGAGACAGAGGAAGAGGAAAGCCGCAAGCCGTCTGAGAACGAGCCGACAGCTGCTCTTGCATTCAAGATCGCAACTGACCCGTTCATGGGACGTCTGGTATTCTTCCGCGTTTATTCTGGTAAGGTTACAGCCGGATCGTACGTTTACAACCCACGTTCGGGCAAGAAAGAGCGTATCAGCCGTCTGTTCCAGATGAACTCAAACAAGGAAATTCCTATGGATTCTATCGACGCCGGCGATATAGGCGCAGGTGTTGGTTTCAAGGATATCCGCACCGGTGATACTCTTTGCGACGAAGAGCACCCGATCGTACTCGAGTCAATGACATTCCCTGATACTGTGATTTCTATCGCAGTTGAGCCGAAGAGCCAGGCTGATATCGCAAAACTGGACAACGGTCTTGCTAAGCTGGCTGAAGAGGACCCGACATTCACCGTTCGTACAGACGAGCAGAGCGGTCAGACAATCATCTCTGGTATGGGTGAGCTTCACCTCGATATCATTCTTGACCGTCTGAAACGTGAGTTCAAGGTTGAATGTAACCAGGGTAAGCCGCAGGTTAACTATAAAGAGGCCATCACAAAGCCTGTCACACTGCGTGAGGTTTACAAGAAGCAGAGTGGTGGACGTGGTAAGTTCGCAGACATCATCGTAACAGTCGGCCCGAAGGACGAGGATTACAAGGAAGGCGATCTGCAGTTCGTAAACGAGGTCAAAGGTGGTAATGTGCCGAAGGAATTCATCCCGTCTGTTCAGAAAGGTTTTGAGACCGCAATGAAGAACGGTGTGCTCGGTGGTTACCCGATGACTGGACTTAAGGTCGTTCTGACCGATGGTTCTTTCCACCCGGTTGACTCTGACCAGTTGTCATTCGAGCTCGCAGCCGTAAACGCATACAAGAATGCTTGTCCGAAGGCAGGTCCTGTGCTCATGGAGCCTATCATGAAGGTAGAAGTTGTTACTCCGGAAGAGAACATGGGTGATGTTATCGGTGACCTCAACAAGCGTCGTGGACAGGTTGAGGGTATGGACGAGGCCCGCAGCGGTGCAAGAATTGTTAAGGCTATGGTTCCTCTGGCAGAAATGTTCGGATATGTGACAGCTCTGCGTACCATCACTTCTGGACGTGCAACAAGCTCAATGGAGTACGATCACCACGCTCCGGTTTCAAGCGCAATTGCAAAGGCTGTGCTTGAAGAGGTTAAGGGACGTGCAGATCTCGTATAAAGAATAAATAAAGCAAAACAGGAGTACTGCCGACTTAGCGAATGACTCTTAAGCGGCAGACTCCTTTTTGAAACATAATAAACAACAAAAAATAATATGAGTCAGAAAATCAGAATCAAATTGAAGAGTTACGACCACAAGTTGGTTGATAAGTCTGCAGAAAAGATTGTGAAGGCTGTCAAGGCTACAGGCGCTATCGTTAGCGGTCCTATTCCACTGCCGACACACAAACGCATCTATACTGTTAACCGCAGTACATTCGTTAATAAGAAAGCTCGTGAGCAGTTCCAGCTCAGCGATTACAAGCGTCTTATTGATATTTACAGCTCTACGGCAAAAACTGTTGACGCTCTCATGAAACTTGAGTTGCCGAGCGGTGTAGAAGTAGAAATAAAGGTATAGTATTATTTTATTTAATATTTAATTTTTAATTGAAATGCCAGGATTAATTGGAAGAAAAATCGGAATGACATCCGTTTTCAGTGCCGACGGTAAGAATGTACCGTGCACTGTTATCGAAGCTGGTCCTTGTGTTGTAACGCAGGTTAAAACCGTCGAGAAAGATGGTTACAAAGCTGTTCAGCTTGGCTTTGGTGAGGCAAAGGAAAAGAATACCACCAAGGCTATGATGGGTTGCTTCAAGAAAGCAGGTACAACACCTAAGAGACACTTGGCCGAGTTCAAGTTTGACGAGGAATACAACCTCGGTGATACGCTTACTGTTGAAATCTTCAACGACGCAAAGTACGTTGACGTTGTTGGTACCTCAAAGGGAAAAGGTTTCCAGGGTGTTATGAAGCGTCACGGATTCGGTGGTGTCGGACAGAGTACTCACGGACAGGACGACCGCGCACGTAAACCGGGATCTATCGGTGCCTGCTCTTACCCTGCAAAGGTGTTCAAGGGTATGCGAATGGGCGGCCAGATGGGTGGCGACAGAGTTACAACCCAGAATCTTAAAGTGTTAAAAGTTATCCCAGAGCACAACCTTATTCTTGTTAAAGGTTCTGTAGCAGGATGCAATGGTTCAACCGTATTAATTAATAAATAATGGAAGTTAGCGTATTAAATATCAATGGTCAGGAGACCGGAAGAAAGGTTACGTTGAACGAATCTATCTTCGGAATTGAGCCTAACGATCACGTTTTGTATCTTGACGTTAAGCAATACCTCGCTAACCAGCGTCAGGGTACGGCTAAAGCAAAGGAAAGAAGTGAAGTAAGCGGTTCTACCCGCAAGCTCGGTCGTCAGAAAGGCGGAGGCGGTGCACGTCGTGGTGATATCAACTCTCCGGTACTCGTAGGTGGTGGACGTGTTTTCGGTCCGAAACCACGTGACTACGGCTTCAAACTCAACAAGAAAGTTAAGGCTCTCGCTCGTAAGTCTGCACTCTCTTACAAGGCTCAGGAGAATGGCATCGTTGTAGTGGAAGATTTCACTATGGATGCTCCAAAGACTAAAGATTTCGTAAATATTACTAAAAATCTTAAAGTTGAAGGCCGCAAGATTCTTCTCCTTTTGCCGGGTGTAAATAAAAATGTATATTTGTCAGCTCGTAACTTGCAGGGCACTGAAGTTATGACCGCATCTGCACTCAATACATACAAAGTTTTGAACGCTGATGTACTGGTTGTGACAGAGGACGCTCTGAAGATGATTGACGGAATCTTAACAAAATAATAGGGAGACAATAGCAATATGGCAATTATCATAAAACCATTGGTCACTGAGAAGATGACCAAAATGACAGACAAGTCTTCTGTTGAGAAATCTTATAAGGTAAAGGGTGAGACCAGAACGAAAAAGGCTGAGACAAAATACGGCTTTATCGTTAGCCCGGACGCAAATAAGTATCAGATTAAGGCTGAAGTCGAGAGTCTGTACAACGTTACAGTTATTGACGTGAACACAATGCGTTACTCTGGTAAGCGTCAGAGCCGTTATACACGCGCTGGTCTTATCAAAGGACAGAAGAACGCGTATAAAAAAGCTATCGTTACTCTTAAGGAGGGCGATTCAATTGATTTTTACAGCAATATTTAAATAAAAAATGGCAGTACGTAAATTAAAACCGGTTACTCCGGGACAAAGACACAAAGTTATTGGCACGTTCGAGGATATTACTGCATCCGTGCCAGAGAAGTCTCTCGTTTTCGGTAAACGCTCTACCGGTGGTCGAAACAACACCGGAAAAATGACTGTTCGCTACAAAGGCGGCGGTCATAAGAGAAAGTATCGTCTGATCGACTTTAAACGTGAGAAAGATGGTGTTCCAGCTGTAGTTAAAACAATAGAATACGATCCGAACCGTTCGGCTCGTATTGCTTTGTTGTTTTACGCTGATGGTGAAAAACGTTACATTATTGCTCCTAATGGACTGCAGGTAGGTGCAAAGCTGATGTCTGGTGCGGAAGCCGCTCCTGAAGTAGGTAATGCTCTTCCTCTGGCAAACATTCCTGTCGGTACTGTGATTCACAATATCGAATTGCGTCCGGGACAGGGTGCGTTGCTCGTTCGTTCGGCTGGTAATTTTGCTCAATTGACTTCTCGTGAAGGCAGTTATTGTGTAGTTAAGCTCCCTTCTGGTGAAACACGCCAGATTCTGAGTGCTTGTAAAGCAACTGTAGGTAGTGTAGGTAACTCAGACCACGCTCTGGAACAGTCTGGTAAGGCTGGACGTTCTCGCTGGCTCGGTCGTCGTCCTCACAACCGTGGTGTAGTTATGAACCCTGTTGATCACCCGATGGGTGGTGGTGAAGGACGTCAGTCTGGAGGACACCCACGTTCACGTAAGGGCTTGTATGCTAAGGGTCTCAAGACACGTGCACCGAAGAAACTTTCTAACAAGTATATCATCGAAAGAGCTAGTAAATAATTTTAGTTAACAAGAGTAAATTATGAGTCGTTCATTAAAAAAAGGTCCATACATCAACGTCTCTCTGGAGAAGAAAATCCTTGCCATGAATGAAAGTGGCAAAAAGACTGTTGTAAAGACATGGGCCAGAGCATCAATGATATCCCCAGATTTCGTGGGACACACTGTTGCAGTTCATAACGGAAATAAATTTATCCCTGTTTACATTACTGAGAATATGGTGGGTCATAAACTCGGAGAGTTCTCTCCCACACGTAGATTCGGTGGACACGCCGGAAACAGAAAGTAAGCGGGTTAAAACCATTTAAAACAAAAGATAATAATGGGAGCAAGAAAACATATAGCGGCTGAGAAAAGAAAAGAGGCCCTTAAGAATTTGTACTTCGCAAAGCTCAAAGGCGTTCCTTCTTCACCACGCAAAATGCGCTATGTCGTTGACATGGTTCGTGGCATGGAGGTTAATCGCGCACTGGGAGTACTGAGATTCTCCAAGAAGCAGGCTGCCGCCGACGTTGAGAAACTGTTACGCTCGGCCATCGCTAACTGGGAAGCAAAAAATGACCGCAAGGCAGAAGACGGCGAACTTTATATTTCTAAAGTCTTCGTTGATGAAGGTGTTACAATGAAACGTATGAGACCGGCTCCGCAAGGACGTGGATACCGCATCCGCAAGCGCAGCAATCACGTGACATTGTTTGTTGATTCCAAAACTAATGACGAAAAATAAATAAGCAGAATGGGACAGAAAGTTAATCCAATAAGCAATCGTTTAGGTATTATCCGTGGTTGGGATTCAAATTGGTTCGGAGGAAAGAACTTCGGAGACAACTTGGTTGAAGACCGGAAAATACGTAAATACCTTAATGAGCGTCTGGCTAAGGCCAGTGTTTCAAGGATTGTAATAGAGCGTACATTGAAGCTCATTACGATTACAATCTGCACAGCTCGTCCTGGTATCGTCATTGGTAAAGGTGGACAGGATGTTGACAAACTGAAAGAGGAGCTCAAGAAACTCTACAAGAAAGACATCCAGATCAATATCTTTGAGGTAAAGAAACCTGAACTCGACGCAACAATCGTTGCTAACAATATCGCACGTCAGGTTGAAGGAAAAATCGCTTATCGCCGTGCTATCAAGATGGCGATACAAAATACAATGCGTGCAGGTGCCGAGGGTGTGAAGATTCAGATCACCGGACGTCTTAACGGTGCAGAAATGGCACGTAAGGAAATGTACAAGGAAGGAAGAACTCCTTTACACACATTCCGTGCCGACATCGATTACTGCCAGGCAGAGGCTCTTACCAAAGTAGGACTCCTTGGTATCAAGGTTTGGATCTGCAGAGGTGAGGTTTATGGCGAGCGCGATTTGACTCCTAACTTTACACAGGAGAAGCAGAATGGTGGTTCTAATAGCGGTCGTGGCAACCGCGGTAATCGCAAGAGAAACAATAACCGTTAAAAGTAAGACACTATCATGTTACAGCCAAAAAGAGTAAAATATAGAAGACCTCAAGATGGACGTGGCAATAAAGGCAACGCTCACAGAGGCACACAATTGGCTTTCGGATCATTCGGCATCAAGACACTTGAGGCAAAATGGATCGACAGCCGTCAGATTGAAGCTGCTCGTGTGGCAGTAAACCGCTACATGCAGCGTGAAGGTCAGGTATGGATCAGAATATTCCCGGACAAACCAATCACCCGCAAGCCTGCCGATGTCCGAATGGGTAAAGGTAAAGGAGATCCAGCAGGATGGGTTGCACCTGTAACACCGGGTCGTATCCTCTTTGAAGTGGAAGGCGTAAGTTTCGATGTCGCAAAAGAGGCTCTCCGCCTCGCTGCTCAGAAGCTGCCGGTAAAGACAAAGTTTGTTGTTAGACGTGATTACGATAAAAACGCTTAAACTATGAAGAGTAAAGAATTAAAGGAGTTAGATAGCAAGTCTCTGAATGAGAAGTTGGAGGCAGAGGTTGCTCGTTTGAACCAGCTGAAGCTTAACCATACGATATCTCCTCTTGAGAATCCATCACAGATTAAGGCAGCACGTCGTGATATCGCACGTCTGAAAACCGAAATCCGCCAGAGAGAACTTAATAAATAACAATGGTCCAGATGGAAACAAGAAATTTAAGAAAAACAAGACAGGGTGTGGTTATAAGCAACAAGATGGATAAAACCATTGTTATTGCGGCTAAGTTCAAGGAGATGCACCCTATTTATGGTAAGTTTGTCCAGAAGACAAAGAAATACCATGTACATGACGAGAAAAATGAAGCCAATCTTGGTGATACAGTGCTCATCATGGAGACCCGTCCTTTGAGTAAGACAAAGAGATGGAGATTAGTTCAAATAATTGAAAAAGCTAAGTAATTATGATACAAGCAGAATCAAGACTTACAGTATGTGATAACAGCGGCGCACGTGAGGCTCTTTGCATTCGCGTCCTGGGCGGTACACGTCGCCGTTATGCAAGTGTTGGTGACGTTATTGTCGTTGCTGTCAAGAACGTTATCCCATCAAGTGATTTGAAAAAGGGTGCAGTATCTAAGGCTTTGATTGTTCGCACAAAGAAGGAAATCCGTCGTCCTGACGGTTCTTATATCCGCTTTGATGATAACGCGTGCGTGTTGCTTAACAATGCGGGTGAACTTCGTGGCAGCCGTATCTTCGGCCCTGTGGCACGCGAATTGCGCGCTGTTAATATGAAAGTCGTTTCTTTGGCACCTGAGGTTCTATAATTATTAAAAAAATAAGAAATGAGTAAGTTACATATAAAGAAAAACGACACAGTCTATGTCCTTTCCGGTGAGGATAAGGGCAAGACTGGTAAAGTGCTCAAGGTCTTGGTTGACAAGAATCGCGCCATTGTAGAGGGCGTGAACATGGTCTCTAAGAGCACAAAGCCCTCTGCAAAGAACCCTCAGGGCGGTATCGTAAAGCAGGAGGCTTCGATACATATCTCTAATTTGAGTCTGATCGATCCGAAAAGTGGCAAACCTACACGTATCGCCATTAAGAAGAACGATGAAGGCAAGAAAGTTCGTATCGCTAAAAAGTCAGGGGAGGAAATCAAATAATGGATACAGCACGTTTAAAGAAAGTCTATGTTGAGAGCATTGCTCCGGCATTGAAGGAACAATTCAAATATTCTTCATCAATGCAGGTTCCTGTCCTGAAGAAGATTGTTATTAATCAAGGATTGGGTGATGCAACTCAGGATAAGAAAATTATCGATGTTGCCATCAATGAGATAACAGCCATTACCGGCCAGAAGGCAGTTGCTACATATTCTAAGAAGGATATCGCAAACTTCAAGCTTCGTAAGAAGATGCCTATCGGTGTTATGGTTACTCTCCGTCGTGAGCGCATGTATGAGTTCCTCGAGAAACTTGTTCGTATCGCACTGCCGCGTATCCGTGACTTCAAAGGTATCGAAAGCAAGTTCGATGGTCGTGGAAACTACACACTTGGTATACAGGAGCAGATCATCTTCCCTGAAATCAATATCGATGCAATCGATCGTATCCAGGGTATGAACATCACATTCGTGACAACAGCTCAGACAGACGAAGAAGGCTATGCTCTTCTCAAGGCATTTGGTCTTCCTTTCAAAAACGCTAAAAACGATTAAGCAATATGGCAAAAGAATCAATGAAAGCCCGCGAGGTAAAGCGTGCGAAAATGGTTGCCCGTTATGCTGCAAAGCGTGCGGCTCTTAAGAAAATCGTAGCTACAGCAGAGGATCCTGCTGAAGCATACGAAGCAGCCCGCAAACTGCAGTCCATACCGAAGAACGCTAATCCTATCCGTTTACACAACCGTTGCAAGATAACCGGTCGTCCGAAAGGATATATACGTCAATTCGGTTTGTCACGTATTCAGTTCCGTGAGATGGCTTCTGCAGGTCTTATCCCGGGTGTGAAAAAAGCAAGCTGGTAATTTATTTTTAATATTGTCGGGGTAGTCCCGATTAATTAAACATTTTATAATATGACAGATCCAATAGCAGATTATCTGACAAGACTCAGAAACGCAATTATGGCACATCACCGTGTCGTTGAAGTTCCTGCGTCAAACTTGAAGAAAGAGATTACTAAGATCCTCTTCGAGAAGGGATACATCTTGAATTACAAGTTCATTGAAGATGGTCCTCAGGGTACAATCAAGGTTGCATTGAAGTATGATCCTGCAACCAAAGTCAACGCAATCAAGTCGTTGAAACGTGTTTCTACACCAGGTCTTCGTAAGTACACTGGTTACAAGAACATGCCGAGAGTTATTAACGGATTAGGTATTGCAATTTTATCTACATCCAAGGGTGTAATGACAGACAAGGAAGCTGCTGCACTTAAGGTCGGTGGCGAAGTTCTTTGCTATGTTTATTAATTGGAGGATTTATTTATGTCAAGAATAGGAAAATTACCAATTAAAATCCCAGCAGGTGTAAATGTTACAATGACTGACGGGGTTGTTACTGTAAAGGGACCGAAAGGTGAACTTTCTCAGTATGTTGATCCTTCTATTATAGTAAAGATAGCAGACGGCGAGATTACGTTCGAAGTTGACGAAAACAGCCCTGTTAACTACAAGCAGAAGCAGGCTTTCCACGGCTTGTATCGTGCTTTGGTTCATAATATGGTAGTTGGAGTAAGTGAAGGATATAAGAAAACTCTTGAACTTGTAGGTGTCGGATATCGTGTTTCCAATCAAGGTAATGTGATCGAGTTCTCTTTGGGTTATACACACCCGATCTTCCTTGAGCTTCCTAAAGAAGTTAAGGTTGAGACAAAGAGTGAGAGAAACCAGAATCCGTTATTGATGTTAGAGTCATGCGACAAACAGTTGATTGGCCTTATCTGTGCTAAAATTCGTTCTTTCCGTAAGCCGGAGCCTTATAAAGGAAAAGGTATCCTCTTCAAAGGCGAAGTCATCCGCAGAAAATCTGGTAAGTCAGCTTCTGCTAAGTAATCTTTTAAAATTTACGATTATGACAACAAAGAAAGTAGAAAGACGAATAAAAATTAAATACAGAATTCGTAAGCGTGTTAATGGAACTGCAGAGCGTCCTCGTCTGAGCGTCTTCCGCAGCAACAAACAGATTTACGCTCAGGTTATAAACGATTTGACCGGAACGACTCTTGCATCTGCATCTTCTCTTGGACTCGAGAAAATGCCAAAAATCCAGCAGGCTGCTAAAGTGGGCGAGATGGTAGCAGCAAATGCACAGGCTGCAGGAATTACTGCGGTTGTTTTCGACCGTAACGGTTATCTCTATCACGGACGTGTTAAGGAACTGGCTGATGCAGCTCGTAAAGGTGGTCTTAAATTTTAAACGATTATTGCAATGAATAAAGTTAAAGTATATAGTGACGTTGAGTTGAAAGACCGTTTGGTTGCCATTAATCGAGTTACCAAGGTAACAAAAGGTGGACGTACTTTCACTTTTGCTGCTATTGTCGTTGTCGGTGACGGTAAGGGTGTCATCGGTTACGGACTCGGTAAGGCAGGCGAGGTTACGGCTGCAATCTCCAAAGGCGTTGAAGCTGCAAAGAAGAATCTTGTAAAGGTTTCTCTTGTTAAAGGTACAATCCCACACGAGGTAGAGGCTCGCTATGGTGGCTCTAAGGTCTTCATGAGACCTGCAGCTCCTGGTACCGGACTCGTAGCCGGTGGTGCTATGCGTGCCGTTCTTGACAGCGTAGGTGTAAAGGATGTGCTCGCTAAGTCAAAGGGTTCTTCAAATCCTCATAACCTGGTTAAGGCAACAATAGAAGCTCTCACACAGGTACGCGACGCTTACACTATCGCAGGTGTTCGCGGTATCAGTATGGACAAAGTTTTTAACGGATAAGGAGAATTACAATGGCAACAATAAAAGTAAAACAGATAAAGAGCCGTATCGGCGCCAATAAAGAGCAGAAAAGTACTCTCTTGTCTCTAGGCCTGCATAAAATCTCCCAGGTAGTGGAGGTTGAGGACACTCCGAGCATACGTGGTATGATACGCAAAGTTCATCATCTGGTAACAGTAGTTGAATAATTAATCTTTAAGCAGAAAAAATTATGAAATTAAATACTTTAAAACCAGTCGAGGGTTCTACACATTCTCGCCGTCGTATAGGTCGTGGACCGGGCTCAGGATTAGGCGGAACTTCTACTCGCGGACACAAAGGAGCTAAGGCTCGCTCTGGTTACAAGAAGAAGATCGGTTTCGAAGGAGGTCAGATGCCTCTGCAGCGCCGTGTGCCTAAAGCAGGATTCAGAAATATCAATCACAAGGAGTATTTTGCAGTCAACCTTTCTACTCTGCAGAGCCTTGCAGAGGCAAAGGGACTTACAAAGATTGGTCTGAGTGAGCTCAGAGATGCAAATCTCGTTAAGAAGAACGTTCTTGTAAAGGTTCTTGGCAACGGCGAGCTCAAGGCTAAGCTTGATGTAGAGGCAAATGCTTTTTCTAAGACTGCTGAGGAAGCTATTAAGGCAGTTGGTGGTAACACAACTATAATTTAGGTAAATGAAAAAATTTATTGAGACACTGAAGAACTGTTGGAGAATTGAGGATTTGCGTCAGCGACTCCTCATTACTCTCCTGTTTACGGCTATATACCGTTTTGGCTCGTTCGTGGTACTTCCTGGTATCAATCCGAGCATGTTGGAGAAATTACAGTCGCAAACATCCGGCGGTTTAATGTCATTGCTGGACATGTTCTCCGGTGGTGCGTTTTCCAATGCATCCATATTTGCACTTGGAATTATGCCATACATCTCAGCTTCTATCGTAATGCAGCTTCTGGCCATAGCTGTACCATACTTCCAGAAAATGCAGAGAGAAGGAGAGAGCGGACGTAAAAAGATTAACTGGTACACGAGAGTCCTGACTGTAGCAATATTGTTCTTTCAGGCTCCGTCATACCTCCTTAATCTGAAAGCCCAGGCTTCTCAGGCTCTTGCTTCAGGACTTTCATGGTCAGTGTTCATTGCTTCTGCTTCAGTGATACTCGCTGGTGGAAGCATGTTCATATTATGGCTCGGTGAGCGTATTACAGATAAAGGTGTTGGAAATGGTATCTCAATGATCATTATGATCGGTATTATCGCCCGCTTCCCACAGGCATTCGTCCAGGAAGTGGCAACACGTCTTAACGCGATTGCAGGCGGTGGCCTTGTGATGTTTATTGTTGAGATACTTATTCTATATGCAGTTGTGTGTGCAGCCATTCTTTTGGTGCAGGGAACACGCAAGATACCGGTGCAATATGCCAAACGCCTTGTAGGAAATAAGCAGTATGGAGGAGCACGTCAATACATACCATTGAAGTTATTCGCTGCTAACGTAATGCCTATTATCTTCGCACAGGCTTTGATGTTTATTCCGCTTGCAATTGTACAGTATCAGAGTACCAGCTCATCTTGGGTGATTCGTTCGCTGATGGACAACCGCAGCCTATTGTATAACTGTGTATATGTGATATTGATCATCGCATTCACATATTTCTATACAGCTATCACATTGAATCCTACTCAGATGGCAGAGGATATGAAGCGTAACAATGGTTTCATTCCTGGTATCCGTCCGGGAAAGGACACCGCAGAATATATAGAGACAATAATGTCTCGAATCACATTCCCTGGTTCCTTGTTCATAGCATTCATTGCTATAATGCCGGCTCTTGCAGGTTTGCTCAATGTGCAGCAGCAATTCTCTCAATTCTTCGGAGGAACATCTCTTCTGATTCTTGTCGGAGTTGTTATAGATACTCTCCAGCAGATAGAGAGTCATCTGCTTATGCGTCATTACGACGGACTGTTGAACTCAGGACGTACACGTAATAGCAGTATTTCTGCATATTGATTTTCTTTTGGAAATGAAAATATTTCTGAAGACTGAAGATGAAATAAAGCTGATGCGCGAGGCCAACCAACTTGTTGGTAAGACCTTGGCAGAATTGGCCAAACACATAAAACCGGGTGTAACGACCCTTCAATTGGATAAGATAGCGGAGGAGTTCATAAGAGACCACGGAGCGATCCCGACTTTCAAGAATTTCCCCAATCCATTTGGAGGGCCATTCCCTGCAAGCATCTGCACTTCTGTCAATGATGTGGTTGTGCACGGCATTCCTGATGACAAGACCATACTCCGTGATGGTGACATCATCTCTATCGATTGCGGTACTTTGCTTAATGGCTATAACGGCGATAGTTGTTATACGTTCTATGTGGGCGAGGTCGCACCTGAGGTGAAACAATTGGTGGAGACGACAAAGGAGTCTCTGTATGAGGGAATCGCTCAGGCTGTTGCCGGGAAACATATCGGTGATATAGGCGATGCGGTTCAGTCTTATTGCACGCGAAGAGGATACGGCGTCGTTCGTGAGCTTACAGGCCATGGTATAGGACGTGAGATGCACGAAGATCCGCAAGTTCCCAATTACGGTATGCGTGGACATGGGGTGTTGCTTAAGGCAGGCATGTGTATAGCGATAGAGCCGATGATCACAATGGGTGAGCGCAACATAATGTTAATGCCGGACAGGTGGGGAATCCGTACTCGTGACGGCAAGCCGGCGGCACATTTCGAACATACCATCGCGATTCAAAGAGGTAAGGCTGAGATTTTATCAACATTCGAAGGAATATAACATTTAATAAAGAAGGAATATAATAATTATGGCAAAACAATCCGCTATTGAACAGGACGGAACAATTGTAGAGTCTTTATCGAACGCAATGTTCAGGGTAGAACTTGAGAACGGTGTCCAGATAATTGCTCATATTTCTGGAAAGATGAGAATGCACTACATAAAGATTCTGCCTGGTGATAAGGTTAAAGTGGAAATGAGCCCTTATGATCTGACAAAGGGCCGTATAGTTTTCAGATACAAATAAACTTACGAGATATGAAAACAAGAGCATCATTAAAGAAACGCACACCCGACTGTAAGATTGTACGTCGTAAAGGTCGCTTGTTCGTTATCAACAAGAAGAACCCTAAGTATAAAATGCGTCAGGGCTAATTAAAAGGAGATTGAAGGCAAAGATTGTGAAATTTTTTGCTTTAACTCAAAATAAACTAATTATCAATTTTTTATTAAATTATCAATTAACAAATGGCAATAAGAATTGTTGGAGTAGATTTGCCCCAGAATAAGCGTGGCGAAATCGCATTGACCTATATTTATGGTATAGGTCGAAGTAGTTCAGCAAAGATATTGGATAAAGCCGGTGTCAGCCGCGATCTGAAGGTAAGCGAGTGGACAGATGATCAGGCTTCCAAGATCCGTGAAATTATCGGCGCTGAATTTAAAGTTGAAGGTGATCTTCGTGCAGAGATCCAGATGAATATCAAGCGTCTCATGGATATTGGTTGCTATCGTGGAATCCGTCATCGTAATGGTCTTCCTGTTCGCGGTCAGAGCACAAAAAACAATGCCCGTACACGTAAAGGAAAGAAGAAGACTGTTGCTAACAAGAAGAAAGCTACTAAGTAAAATTTAGTTTGGAGTTGAGAGTTTGGAGACGCACGGTCTCAAATCTTTTAACTTTTGACTTTTAACTTTTAACTAAAAAATTATGGCAAAGAAAACAGCAACATCCAAAAAAAGAAATGTGAAGGTTGACGCAATGGGACAACTTCACATTCACAGTTCTTTCAATAACATTATTGTATCTTTAGCAAATAGCGAAGGACAGATTATCTCATGGTCTTCAGCAGGTAAGATGGGATTCCGTGGCTCAAAGAAGAACACTCCGTATGCAGCTCAGATGGCAGCAGAGGATTGTGCAAAGGTAGCTTACGATCTCGGTCTGCGCAAGGTGAAGGCTTATGTAAAGGGTCCAGGTAATGGTCGTGAGTCTGCCATCCGTGGCGTACACAGCAGTGGTATCGAGGTTACTGAAATCGTAGACGTTACTCCGCTGCCGCACAATGGCTGCCGTCCTCCGAAGAGACGTAAGGTATAATCTTCCTGCTATCAATAAAAGTTACATCAATAAAAAGCATTTTATAATATTATGGCTAAATATATAGGTCCGAAATCTAAGATTGCGCGTCGTTTCGGTGAGCCGATTTTCGGCGCAGACAAAGTTTTGTCCAAGAGAAACTTCCCTCCTGGACAGCATGGCAACAGTCGTCGTAGAAAACAGTCTGAGTACGCTGTCATGCTGGCAGAGAAGCAAAAGGCTAAATATACATATGGTGTATTGGAGCGTCAGTTCCGTAACATGTTTGAAAAAGCAGCTAAGGCAGACGGTATTACCGGTGAGGTTCTGCTCCAGAACCTTGAAAGTCGTCTCGACAACGTAGTGTTCCGTATGGGTATCGCTCCGACACGTGCGGCTGCACGCCAGTTGGTAGGCCACAAGCACATCGTTGTAGATGGCAAGGTAGTCAATATACCTTCATATGCAGTTAAGCCAGGCCAGATAGTAGGAGTGCGTGAAAAGTCAAAGTCTCTTGAGGTTATTGAGGCTGCTCTTGCTGGATTCAATCACAGCAAATATCCATGGATTGAGTGGGATGCAAACACCAAGAGCGGTAAGTTCCTGCATAAGCCGGAGCGTGCCGATATTCCTGAGAATATAAAGGAACAGTTAATCGTTGAGTTGTACTCTAAATAAATCATTAAATTAATGGCGATATTAGCATTTCAAAAACCTGACAAAGTTGTAATGTTGGAGGCCAACGACAAATTCGGCAAGTTCGAATTTCGTCCACTTGAGCCGGGCTTCGGCGTTACCATAGGTAATGCGTTGCGCCGCATACTTCTTTCGTCGCTTGAGGGATATGCCATCAACACAGTGCGTATCTCTGGTGTAGAGCATGAGTTCTCATCAGTTCCGGGCGTGAAGGAAGACGTGACCAACATTATCTTGAATTTGAAACAAGTAAGATTCAAGCAAGTAGTAGAAGAATTCGAGAACGAAAAAGTTAGTATCACCGTTGAGAATTCAACAGAATTCAAAGCTGGTGATATTGGTAAGTATCTGACTGGATTTGAAGTGTTAAACCCTGATTTGGTGATTTGTCATTTAGATGCCAAGGCTTCGATGCAGATAGACCTGACCATCAACCAAGGACGTGGATACGTTCCTGCTGATGAAAATCGTGAGTTCTGCACTGACGTCAATGTAATTCCAATCGATTCTATCTACACCCCTATCCGTAACGTGAAGTATTCTGTTGAGCCATATCGTGTTGAGCAAAAGACCGATTATGACAAACTGATTCTTGAAGTTAGTACGGATGGTTCCATTAGTCCAAAAGATGCGCTTAAGGAAGCTGCTAAAATCCTTATCTACCACTTCATGCTGTTCTCTGATGAGAAGATTACGCTTGAGAATCCTGATCACGAGACCAACCAGGAGTTTGACGAGGAAGTGCTTCACATGCGTCAGTTGCTTAAGACCAAGCTTGTTGACATGAACCTCTCTGTTCGTGCTCTCAACTGTCTTAAGGCTGCAGATGTCGAGACACTCGGCGATCTTGTTCAGTACAACAAGACCGATCTCCTTAAGTTCCGCAACTTCGGTAAGAAATCGCTTTCAGAGCTTGATGATTTGCTCGAGAGTCTGAATCTGTCTTTTGGAACCGATATTTCTCAATATAAATTAGATAAAGAATAATCCGGAATATAAGATTGTGGACACTCTGGTGTCCGCAATCGCACCGGTTTATCGTAAAAAGAAACAAACAAAATGAGACATAATAAAAAATTCAACCATCTGGGTCGTACTGCATCTCACCGCCAGGCCATGCTCGCTAACATGGCTATCTCGCTGATCATGCACAAAAGAATCACTACGACCCTCGCAAAGGCTAAGGCTTTGAAGAAATATGTTGAGCCTCTGCTTACACGCAGTAAGGACGACTCAACTAACTCTCGTCGTGTCGTATTCCGTTATCTCCAGAACAAAGAGGCTCTGAAAGAGCTCTTCGGTGAGGTTTCTGCAAAGATCGGCGATCGTCCCGGTGGATACACACGTGTTATCAAACTCGGTACACGTAAGGGCGATGCTGCTCAGATAGCATTTATCGAGCTGGTTGATTTCGATGAGAATATGGCTAAGGCACCTAAGGCTGCCAAGAAGACACGTCGTAGTCGCAAGTCTTCTGCTAAGGCTGAAACAGCTGCAGAGACAACAGCAACTGAGACACCTGCAACTGAAGCTCCTGCAGCAGAGGAAGCACCTAAGGCTGAATAAGGAAATCGACAGACTTCAAGTTTTGATATCTCAACCGGACTGCATATTATGCGGTCCGGTTTTTTATTGTGTATGTTTGTATGAGATATGCAATCTACTTTTGTCCGTGACCGTTTCCGACAAGCATTTTGTCAATGCTTTTATGTATTTATTCCTGACTCTTTCAGAATAAAACAATATTCATAACAGATCTATAGTCAGTATTTCGTTCTGATAAAGCCTGCATAGTGTTCCTATAAGATCCATTCTGAGCTTTTATAAAGCCCGTATTGTGGCCTTGTAAAGGCTGTATTGAGATTCGATAAAGTCCGTATCGCAGATATAAACGCCCTGTTCTGTGGTCCGGAACTGGTATTATTATGACCGGCATAACTATCTGTCTTAATAAGGAGCGTGAATATTGGCGAAGCATTAGTTTCCTGTAGCTTATCAGACTTACATATATTTTATATTTTCATCCCGGTCAGATTAAGTAAAATTATGCAGAATTATTTCATTTCATAGATATATTATACTATCTTTGCCATGTGTGTTATATGATACACATGCGGTTATATTGCGCTCAGAATGTGCAGATATCCGTGTTTAATACATAATATTCAGACATATGAGAAAGGAATTGATTCTTGCGGCAGCATCGCTTTTCTTGTTATACGGCTGCATGTCGTCATCCGGTTATGGTGCTTATGCCGGTGCCGGTCTTGGTTCTATTCTCGGTTCAGCCATCGGCGGCATAGCCGGCGGACCGCGCGGCAGCGACATAGGCACGCTTATAGGTATGGCCGGCGGTGCAGCTCTTGGTGGCGCTGCCGGTGCTCAGGCAGACAGACAACGACAGTCCGCATACGATGATTATGACAGCGCCAGACGTCGTGCTACGGTGCGTCGGCAGAGTGAAAACAGACGCCAGGAGAACCGTTACGACGACGCTCAGAGCGGTTTCGATTCGTCTAACACGGGTGATGACAGGCTCTACGACTTCAATAGCAGCGATTACACGGGCGATTACAGTGCTGGTGAGCAATCTGTCAGTTTGCCCTCGTCCTCGAGCGTTGACGAGCTTGTTTCCGATTATTCATATTCGCCACACGTCGATATTGTCAACGCGCGTTTCGTTGACGAGAACCACGACAACAAGATCAGTCGTGGTGAGATATGCAAGGTGATATTCGAAATATACAACCGCGGCGACAAACCTGTTTACAATGTTCGTCCTGTGGTGGTGGATGCCACGTCAAACAAGCACATATACATCTCGCCGAGTGTCCATGTGGAACATATAGCTCCCGGCCGCGGTGTACGTTACACAGCGATAGTGAAGGCAGACAACCGTCTGAAGAATGGTTCTGTAAGAATATGTGTATCGGTGTTGCACGGCGACTCAACCATCTCAAAGGTCAATGAGTTCACTGTTGCTACGAGCAAATAATGTATAGAGGGATATGCCGTGTCTTGTGCATATCCTTTTGTGCTGTTATTGATATGTCGGGACAGAGGTCATTCTCTTCCCGCAGCTTTTTTTGTTGTCTGTGTATTACCCGCTTGTCCGTCTTTATGACGCTCGATGCTCATTTGCGCCTGCTTCTGTTTGCGGATCTTTTGCGTGGTGTTGACTGTCGTTTCTGGTTCTTCTTCCATTCATTTGGTATGGTGTAGCCTTGACTTATTTCTCCGAAGTCAATCTCCGGCAGCTTTATTTCTGATTCCGGTTTGAACGGTACGACGTAGTTGTCCACCGGTTCCACGACAACCATTGCCACGCCTTTCGACAGTATGCCGAGCGCTTTTGCCGCGCCCCATGACAGGTCTATTATCCGTCCCCTAACGTGAGGACCTCTGTCTGTCACTTTTACTATGACCTCCTTCCCGTTTTCCGGATTCGTCACTCTCAGCATGGTTCCGAAGTCATAGGTCTTATGCGCGCAGGTCAGACTGTCGTGATGTATACGCTCACCGCTGCTTGTGCGCGCTCCTGTCATCTTTTTCGAGTAATACGAAGCTTTACCCTTCTGTGCCTGAGGGTACAGAAGAGTAAAGCAGAATATTGATATTATTAATAATAGGCTTCTTCTATATTTCACAATATCTGTTTAAGTGATACATTTTATTATACTATTCCCTGTGCCATCATGGCGTTTGCAACCTTCATGAATCCGGCAATGTTGGCGCCTTTCACGTAGTTCACGTATCCGTCGTCCGTCTTACCGTATTTCACGCATTGCTCGTGAATGGAGTGCATTATGTAGTGCAGTTTCTCGTCCACCTCTTTTGCGCTCCAGCTCAGTCTGATGGCGTTCTGTGTCATCTCCAGTCCTGAAGTGGCAACACCACCTGCGTTCACAGCCTTTCCCGGTGCGAACAGTTGTCCGGCAGCTATGAATTTGTCAACAGCCTCTGCCGTACAGCCCATGTTTGATACCTCTGCCACGCACAGAGTCTTGTTTGCCATCAGCATGTCGGCGTCGTCTCCGTTCAGCTCGTTCTGCGTTGCGCAAGGCAGTGCTATGTCGCATTTCACTTCCCAAGGCTTCTTTCCCGCGTAGAATGTCGCCTCCGGGAACTCCTCTGCGTAAGGCTGGCAGACGTCGTTGCCGCTTGCTCTAAGCTCCAGCATGTAGTCAATCTTCTCGCCGCTTATTCCGGCCGGATCATATATGTAGCCGTCAGGTCCGCTTATTGTCACTACTTTCGCACCGAGCTCTGTAGCCTTTGTTGCTGCACCCCATGCCACGTTGCCGAATCCGCTTATGGCTACTGTCTTGCCTTTTATGTCTATTCCGTGAGTCTGCAACATCTGGTTTACGAAGTACAAACCTCCGAATCCTGTTGCCTCAGGGCGTATGCGTGAGCCGCCCCATTCCAGACCCTTGCCTGTGAGCATGCCGCTCCATGTGTGGGTCAGCTTCTTGTAAGCTCCGAACAGGTAGCCTATCTCTCTTGCGCCCACTCCTATGTCGCCTGCCGGGATATCCTCATCAGGACCGATGTGCCTGTATAGCTCACTCATGAATGCCTGGCAGAATCTCATCACCTCAGCGTCCGAACGTCCGCGTATGGAGAAGTCCGAGCCACCTTTGCCGCCGCCCATAGGCAGGGTGGTGAGCGCGTTCTTGAATGTCTGCTCAAATCCGAGGAACTTCAGTATTGAGAGGTTAACCGACGAGTGGAAACGCAGACCACCTTTATACGGACCTATCGCGCTGTTGAACTGTACGCGATAACCAGTGTTCACGTGCACTTCGCCCTTATCGTCAACCCATGGCACACGGAAAGTTATCACACGTTCCGGCTCCACCATACGTTCTATTAGCTTCACGCGTTCAAATTCCGGGTGCTTGTTATATTCCTCCTCGATCGAAAGCAATACTTCTTTTACTGCCTGCAGATATTCCGGCTCGCCGGGATGTCTGAACTCGAGATCGCTCAAAACTTTTTTGACATCCATAATATTATTCTTTTAGGTTGGTTTTCGATTTATGTCTTTGTGTCATTACACATCGCAAATATAGCTTTATTTTGCCTTGCTTCCAAATGAAAAACTCTATTTTTAGTGATAATGTGTTTACAAATGTAAATTCAACCACTTTTGCTTACAACCTGTAAGCGCTGCGCCCGAATGGCGTGACAGTCTTTCTCTGCCGGTGAGTCAATCTTGAGTTCTTAATCCTATATATATTATTTCGCTATTGTTGCGTTACTGATAAATCGTGCCGGTGTCTCCACCGCTTGTCCGTTGTATTGATATCGTCATTCGTTCTTCAGTCACTCATTCCCATGTATGCCTCTTAATCCATCTTCATTATGCGACGGTAAAGCCATAAATCTAAATATTACACATTATGCACATGTCCATTTCTTATCGAGTCTCAGTCCTTTTCCAAATAAGTGTAATTGTGGCCTGTGTCTCGATATGAATGTTATGCACACCATATATATAAATAATAAGACTGCCACTGTGGATGTTTGTTTCAGTGGCAGTCTTTAAGTTTTATTGCAGTACGGCGCAGCGCGCCATATCTCGATGTCTGTTTTATCCTATTTTGTCCAATGCCTGACGGATGTCATCTATTATGTCGTCGGCGTCCTCAATGCCGACCGACAGTCTCATCAGGTCAGGAGCTATTCCTGCTTCTCTCAGTTGTTCTTCAGACAGCTGGCGGTGTGTGTGGCTTGCCGGGTGCAGGATGCATGTGCGGGCGTCTGCCACGTGTGTCACGATGCTTACCAGCTGCAGCGAGTCCATGAACTTCACGGCTGTCTTCTGATCGCCCTTCAGTCCGAAGGCCAGCACTCCGCACGAACCGTTGGGCAGATACTTCTTTGCCAATTCGTGGAATTCGTCGCCCTCCAGTCCGCTGTAATGAACCCAAGCCACGCGACTGTCGTTCTTCAGGAACTCTGCCACGCGCTGAGCGTTGCGGCAGTGCTGCGGCATACGCAGGTGCAGGGTCTCCAGTCCGAGGTTCAGCAGGAACGAGTTCATAGGTGCCGGTGTCGAGCCGAGGTCGCGCATGAGCTGTGCCACGAGCTTCGTCATGTAAGCCATCTTTCCGAACGCCTTGGTGTAGGTCAGTCCGTGATAAGACTCGTCAGGAGTGCAGAGTCCGGGATACTTATCGGCATGTGCGTCCCAGTCGAAGTTGCCGCTGTCCACTACGCATCCGCCCACCTGTGTGGCGTGGCCGTCCATGTATTTTGTCGTAGAGTGTGTCACGATGTCACATCCCCATTCAAACGGGCGGCAGTTGATAGGTGTCGCAAATGTGTTGTCCACAATCAGCGGCACGCCGTTCTTGTGAGCTATGCGTGCGAACTTCTCAATGTCGAGCACCTTGCAGCCCGGGTTGGATATTGTTTCGCCGAAGAGCAGCTTGGTGTTCGGTCGGAACGCAGCCTGGATCTCCTCCTCGCTTGCCTCCGGATTTACGAATGTACATTCTATTCCGAGCTTCTTCATCGTCACGCCGAACAGGTTGTACGTGCCTCCGTATATCTCGTTTGAAGCCACGAGGTGGTCGCCTGCGCCGCAGATGTTGAACACGGCGTAGAAGTTAGCAGCCTGACCGCTCGATGTAAGCATTGCTCCCACGCCGCCCTCGAGTGCCGCAATCTTCTTTGCCACTGCGTCGTTGGTAGGGTTCTGGAGTCGGGTGTAGAAATAGCCTTCCTTCTTCAGGTCGAACAACATGGCCATCTCGTCACTGTCGTCATATTTGAAAGTAGTGCTCTGTACTATCGGCACCACGCGCGATTCTCCGTTCTTCGGTTGCCATCCTGCCTGTACGCAGAGAGTGGCAGGTTTCAGATTTTTCTTCATACTTCTGTCCTTTTGTTATAAGTTTGTTATCACTGTATCCAAATACAGCGTGCAAATTTAATAAAAAACGCTGTAAAAATTACAGATTGTAGTCGTGCTTTAGGTTTTATTTTATATTTGTTAATTATCCGGACGCCTTTTCTTCGTTTCTATATATGCTGTCGTTATGACTTCATGCAGGTAGTGAAGCAAAATAAGCAGTCCGGGTTGTCTGTATTATGAAATGAAGAAAAGCACAACACTCACTAAAAAATAAGCAAAAAATACAATCCATAATGCATATGCAGATATTGTCCACAGCATCTTGCTGATGAACGGTTCTTTTTTGAAAATCGGAATATACTTTTCAAAGATTCCGTCTTTAAAATATTTTTTTTCAATTATGTACATGATATAAAGATCAAGAAATAAAGCGGCAACCATGATAGTACAAAGCGGAACAGCTCCCAGTGATATCATATATTTTAGTCCGATGATACTCAGTAAATTGCATATCAATCCGCAGACTAATCCGTGTGTTATTAAACCAATTCTTTGGTCTGCTATGTTTTCGATCCTTTCGATGGTTTAAAAACCGTATTTCAATCGGTTTATAAAATTCTCTATACTCATTTAATATGTCCCCAAAAAAATATTATGGTGATTATTAATATTGAACAGAAAACCGTAGAAACCGTATTATGAACCGAAGAAAAGCACAATACTCACTAAAAAATATGCAGAGCTTACAGCTAATAACGCATACGCAAATATTGACCATAGTGTCTTGCTGATGAACGATTCCCTTTTGAAAATAGGTTTATACTTCTCAAAAAGTTCGCCTGTCAGAATTTTTCTATTAATCATGCTCAAAATAAATATATTAGACACTAAAACTGTAATCAAAATAGCAGTAATCGGCACGGCTCCCAACGAAAGCATGTTTTTGAATCCGATGATGCTTAATAAATTGCTTTCTGTTCCTATTGAAATACCAATCTCTATATGAAACCCTTCTTTCTGCTCTGGCTTCAAAACTTTCAACTGTATAAAAAGCGTATTTTAGTCTGTTAAAAAATCTCTCTATGTTCATTAAGATAATCTTTTATATATCGCATTTCGCCGGATATTGCTCTACGTGCATGCGCTTTTTGTCCTTCCGGATATGTCCGGCACATGCCATGTCGTTTCTTCTTTTGTCCCTTCTTCCGTGTTTCCCGCATAGTTGAACGCTGTCCGGTCAGACAAAAGACATACAAAGGTACAAAAATAATATGTAAGTGTGATGCCGCGTGATGTCGTATTTCCTTATGCCGCATAGCTATTTGTAAGCCTTCCTGTCGAGCAGTACACCCCAGGCAAAGTCTTTCACCGCCTTCTCGTTCTCTGCGGTGAACTTTGTCACATGCACCACCTTTCCCCCGCGCACCTCTCTTATCTCGGCGTCAGTGAATATGTCCGGCAGCCATGCGTGCATGAAAGTGCCGTCGCAGAATCCGTCAGCCTTCTTCTCGGCACCCGAATATTCGTTGCGGTTTCTGAACTGATGCACCATGTACGACAGCATCGGCACGTTCATGCCGGTCAGCAATCTCCACTCTCCGCTGTTCTCGTCGTTGTCCTTCGCTTCGCAGTTGTCGGGCCGCAGCAGCACGTTCCACTCGCTCTGACAGAATTTACCTATCCACCAGTTGTCGTTGCCCCAGCTCACCACTCTGAAGTTGCCGCACACTAAGCGTGACGCCCATTCGTAATGACCGTTATATACGCGTGCGTCGGTATAATACACTATGCATTTCTCCGCTATCGAAGGATCCATGACGTATGCCGACGCCAGCGTGGCCGCCTGTCCGCCGATGTTTATTATAACGGGCCGTTCGGGGTCTTTCTCATACTGTTCGTTTATCAGCCTCACATACAGCCGTGCCCCTTCCGAAGGCTTGTTTTCTCCCGCCTTTTCGCTTTCCGCCTCGGTGCCTATGGTTATGCCGGGTATGCGGTCGGTGTTGCGGCAGCTTCTCATGGCGTAGTCGCGCGATTCCTCGGCCGTCTTTATCCAGTCAGGATGAGAGAACGTCCAAAAGTCGGTAAGCACGGGCGTCACTATCAGCGCCGCCAGATTCATCCTTTTCAGTGCCGTCATGGTATACATCCATTCGTCGTCGAACATGTCGTCATACACATCGTTGTCGTATATCACCGGGTTTGTCACCTTCTTGCCTTTCTTCACCGTCACGCCGTGTATGTACAGTCCCTTAGGGTAGCCCGGCCTGTCAAATCCCCAGTCGCCGATTTCCGGATTCGGATTTTTTGCCCAGTCGGTGGTCTTCGGGTTCCAGTGTGCCGCGTGCAGACCTATGCATGCGCACAGCGCGACAATTATCAGTGTAAGTCGTTTCATAGTGGTTGTTTTCTGGTTATGCGGTTGCGTTTTTAGTCAGTGTCGGGTCTTATGTGTCCATGAGGCGTTTACGTGCCGTCATGCCATGTGGCTGTCGGTGTTACGATTGCTTGTCCGGTTATGTTTTATGGTTGTTATGGCAAATATAGTGTTTTAATTTTAAACCGACGTTTTGCCTGCCGTGTTTTTTCTTTCGCGTCATACATAATTGTGTCGCGTCCTCGATGCGCTTCTTTCCGATGCGGTTGTGCATGGTTGTGTCAGCCCGTTCACGCTGTGTTTTTCCAACGTTCGGAAAATATTCTCGTTTAATTTTATTAACACTTTTCGCCCGAAACGGTGCATTTTGAATGTTAAATACGGTGCGTATTTTTCTCCGTTCCGACTCACGTTTTAGAAGATTGCAGCGTACGATTAAGGGCTTTTCTCAACCGTAAAAGCGGGGTGGGGATGGCGTTCGGTGCAATTTGTCTTGCGAAATGGGCTTTATTGCATGCCGAAATGGTGCATTTCATAGGGTGAAAAAGGCTTTATCGTGGTGCGAAAGAGCCTTTTTCGTAAGTCGAAATGGGCTCTTTCAGAAGACAGTCATATCTTTTTTGTAAGGACATTTTGCGTAATGCGTTGATACACAGCAGAATGGATAAAGTGCCTCAAAACTCGCGAATTTCGCCGCAAAGTTTTGTTTTGAGAAACAATCGCGTTAAATCAGCGTTAATAAATGTTATCGTGAGCTGCGAAAAGCATGGAAAATAGCAGTTGGCTGATGATTGTACATGTTGCCAGTTTTGCGGCATGGAATGTTTATTATGTGATGATACGTGATTGTGGGGCGTCTCGGTTCTTGAGTTATCAACAGGCGTATTAACGGCGGAATGTATATTCATGGACAATGATTTGTGTCGGGAAATTTTGTTTCCAATGATAAATTGCACACAAAGCAGTGTCAATGAGAAACCCTCTTGAGGGTTGGATAAGAACAGTCCTACTCTCAAGAGGGATTCATGTTTTTATGTCCCGGATTGTAGACTAACGGTGTCAGCGTGAGCCATATACCTCCAGATCGCCGATGCGTGCCACACCGTCGGCTCCGGCATCGGTTATCGATACTCTCACATAGCGTGCCTCCACGGCATCGAATGAAGCGTCGGTCACGGCTTCGGTATTGTTTGTATATGTTCCGGCAAGAGCCCATGTCTTGCCGTCGAGACTGGTTTCAACAATAAAGTCGCGGGTGTTAAGTTCACAGCCGAGGCCTGCGGCTTGTGCATGTCGCACCACATAACGGCTGATAAGATAAGGCTCGCCAAAATCGCACTGCACCCATCCCTTGCCGTCGGTTGTGGACGAAACCCACATGTTCGGTTCTGATGGAGAGCCGTCGGCTGCCAATGCCGCTTCGGTTTCTGAAGGCGACGATGTGACCTGCATGCTTTCTGTCATGGTGAGATCGAAAGGCAGATGGTTGGCCTCGCAGAACATATTGAAGAAATGGTCGGCCCTGACTATCTCCACATTGCCAGGAGATAGCGCGTCGAGCTTGTCGGTCAGTCCTATAAGTTTGTCGGGGCCAACGTCCCACACTGTACACTGTCCGGAGACGAACATGGGTTTTGAGCCGTCGAAATTTTTTATGTCACGATTGAAGAAGTCGGAAATGACATCTATACCGTTGGCATAACACGGATAGTTGGGTATGAACGGCAGACGGCCGGCTTCAATATTGGTGCCGAGGCGACCAGTCTGGCGTTCCCAATCCTGGATGGTGAGTCCGTATAGATAGCTGCATTCTTCGGCATAGGCTTGTCGCTGGTAATTGTTCACCTCGTCCCATACGGTGACCACCCTTAGTCCTGATTTCTCAAGATAGCGCTGGCTGAGGCGTGCGTAAGGCACGAAATCACTTTTGGTGGAAGTGTTCCATTGTTTGTTGTGGGCGTCGTAAGGCATGGCATAGCCCAGTCCGGAAGGTCCGCATACGAAACAATCGTTTGCAGTAGCTTTCTTGTAATAGTAGTTGAGCATCTGCGGGGCAAAGTCAGCCAAAGCCGGGCTTATGGTCCAGTTCATTGGCATCTTGCCTCTGCCGCTCTGTTCAAAAATCTTAGCCATTGCGTGCTGGCAATACTGTATGTTGTCGCCGTCGCTGATATATACCGTGGCGTATATCTTGTTTTCAAGTTTCGGTCTTTTCGGTACAGGCGGAATGCATACAGGATTATTGACGGCTGTGTAGACAGTGGTGTTTTCAAAGAAGTCGGCAGGCACCGTGGATAGTCCGTATTTTGTGGCTTCTCCCACTCCAGATCTTTCCTCGTGATACCATCCGAGCACGATGTCACGCCCTGGGGTCATGTCGTACAGCATTTTGTCAAGCACATATTTCTCTTTGTCGTTGCGTGCGTCGAGCCACACTACAGCCGAGCCTGCAGCTGCGGCAATGTCGTGAACATATGGAATGTTGGGTCTGAGACTCACCAACAGGCGATGGTTGCATCTGTCCCAATAGTTCTCGTAGAGGTAGTTGTATATTTCATGCGGAGCTGTCATTGTTAAAGACGTGAGGTCTTTCACTACAGGAAAGTCCATGCCGTTGTCGATAAGTTTCTGGCGTATTTCGGCAGTTACGGGGAGCAGTCTTTCGAGACCTGCCACTGTGGCAGCCACATTGGCATAATGCTCGCTTTTTTCAGTGCTATAGAGTACAAGTCCTTTTATTTCGTTTTCATAGCGTTTTACGAACTGGTAAGGTTTGTTTGCGTTGACAGTAGCAATGCGCAGATTGTGTGCACCGGGCCATGTGTCTTTAGGTCCCTCGTTGTGGTTGTATAGAAGAATGCGTGGACGTGTGCGGTTGACGATGCCTTGCATGACACAGAACATCACACGTTCCTGTTCGTTGAGTTTGGCTTCATTCATGTCAAATGCTCTGACGATGGAAGCGGGTGGAAGGAACAATGGCAGCAGACGGTCTTCCGGCCAGTTCAACTCATTATACTCAAGTATTCTGTCTTTGTCGGCATTGAGATCGTATTCCGCATCGGTAAAGGTTATCTTGTCAACCTTGGCTATATCGGTAGAAGTGACGTTGCCGTCGGTGGTGTGCACGAACATTGTTGTATTCTGAGCGTTGAGGCTTAATGTTCCCAATGTGACAGTAGCAAGCACTAATATATTTCTCATGTCTGATATGTTTTAGGAATTTTTAAATAAAATAAAATGGTGTGAATTGTCTTACGGCACCAAGTGTCAGAGTGTAATTTTTGAAGTGAATGTGCCTATGCGTACTATGAATATGCCTGTGCCGAGATTAGAACGGCTGAGTCGCAGTTCGCCACCTGTGCAGTCTGGAACGGGCACGCTTCGGCCGTCAATGGTACATACGTTGACTTTCATGCCATCTGTTATGCCTTTGAAGATAGCTGAACCCCCTTGAAGCACACATACGATATCGGCGGTTGCTACAGGAACAGACATAGAAATGTCTTCTCCGAACCGGATTTCGGATATGTCATTGATTTCTATTCTTACCGGGGTGTCGGTGGATTTTGACGAAATAATAAGGCTGCCTTCCGATACGGTTACCTCTGGTTGTGCCTCGAAAAGCACTGTTACAGGGTCGGAATCAACGGTGCTCACAATCATGGCTTTGCCACGGTCTGCAACGCTGAGGAAGGATATCCTGCTTATTTCAGCAACCCTCGTAAGGGTGTACGTGCCGTCGGTATTCTGCACACGCATGGTTTTCTCTTGTGCATTAGCCGCCAATGCACATAGTGTAAAAACTGCCAAAGCGTAAAACTTTTTCATATATACTTGATTGGTGAAACATTTTTTATCGGAGGTAAAAATAATTAAATATTCTGACATTCCGGATGTTTTATTGCCAATATTTTGAGTTTTTGTCATGTTTTTTTATGAAGGTGCCGAATAAATGCAGCATACGTGGAATCTGAAAAAACTTTATCTATCATTTGTTATTGAGATTATCTTTCGCTATCTTTGTAGAAAATAGGCTGCACTCGGGAAACTGAGAACAAGTTCTCTTTCCGCTCGTTGGCACTATTTTTGTAGAAAATAGGCTGCGGCTCGGCAGTGCCAAGACAGGTAAAACTTCGTTTTCCCCTCATGTCGCTGCACTCGCCTTGCGCTATCTTTGTAGAAAATAGGCTGCACTCGGGACACTGAGAACAAGTTCTCTTTCCGCTCGTTGGCTCTATTTTTGTAGAAAATAGGCTGCGGCTCGGCAATACCAAGATAGGTAAAACTTCGTTTTCCCCTCTTGTAGTTGCGCTCGCCTTGCGCTATCTTTGTAAAAAAATAGGCATCGCTCAGGAAAAGACATATACTGCCTTACAGTCGTTTCACCGCTCCTTCAGTGCAGCATCTTCTGTCGCAGCCATGCAGTCATATATCATATAACTACGTCACAATTTATAACATAATATATAACCGAAAACTATGAAACTGAAATTACTTCTACTCACGTTCCTGGCGTCACTCATAACAGTGTCGTGCTATAAGTTCACGCTTATAGAACAGCCGCATGAGGCTGTGACCAACAGCGTGTTCAAGGGCAAGGTAGTTGTGAAGCGCAGCGGTACGAGCGAAAACGAATCAGTGCTGCATGTTTACGGGCTGTTCGGCATATGTGTGCCCGAGGGGTGGCAGGCCGACGGTGATCTTGTGATGACACAGGTGCCCAAACCTACGACCGACGTAGGCGACGACGAATATAAAAACGTGATAACGCGCCGTCTTGTGCCCAACGACAAATACACGGCGTTGCTCAACGAGTGCTATCCTAAAGCCGGATACACGTGGCTCGGATTCATGACCGACCGCGACTTCAAAAGTCTTTTCAACACAACGACACCCGAAGTGGAGATTGACAGCATATACGCCGAGTTCTCCATACGCACTAACGACAAGACGGGAACGTTCTATCTCGACTATGTGGCCGGGCACGCTTCTCAGGACAAGGCCGACGACATAGGCGGAGAGGAGCGCGGCAACCACACGCGCATAGCCACATTTGCGGGCGACAACATAAGCAACGTGACCTTCGCCGACACTCACATCACCGTGACGCGTCCCGACGGTTCGACAGACAATCCGACTGTAGGTCCCGACATAAAACCCGAATGGGATCTTGAGCTGATGCCCGACGCCACACGTTCGGGAGCTGCAGTGGCCTATAAGGACTGGAAATACAACAAGCTGTTCACCCGCACCCGTGGATGGAACGGCGGCGACGGTGTACTAACCGTGGGCCTGCCCGACGGCAGTGTGTTCTGGACTTTCAACGACAGTTTCTACGGAAGGGTGAATGCTGCCGACCGTTCACGCGGCGACTGCAACTTCCCACGCAACAGTGTGATGCTCCAGAAAGCCACCGACGGTGTGCTGGGCGAGACAGAGGATGACCTCATCTGGCTGGCCGACTATGTCAACTGGACCGACCCTTCGGCCGAACGCTACTTCCACAGCCGTACGCATCTGCGCCATCCGGACGGCGAGAAGACGGTTGACGAGATACTGGCGGGCGACATCGACCAGGACCGCGTTTACTGGTCGGGCGACGGAACCATCTATGACGGCAAACTGCAGATGATGTGGATGGGAACAGCGTCGAAGGAACTGCGCGCTCTTGGCACGAGTCTTGCTACATACAGACTTGACGGCACAATACCCGAAGGTTACTATCTGGACGACATCCCCGACTATCTGCCGAAGAAAGGCAACTATCTCTACCGCGAGAAAGTGACTCACCAGATAAACGACAACGCCGTTTCCTACGGCTCGACGCTATGCGAGGCCGACGACGGTCACACCTATCTCTACGGCACCAACGGCTACGGAGTGCTCGTGGCACGCACTGCCACACACGACCTTTACAGCAAATGGCAGTACTACGTGCGCCCGGAGGAAGGCTCCGACTTCGTATGGCAGGACGAATATCCTACCAAGGAACAGATGGAACGCTCGCAGATAATGGAGAACAATCATCAGTGCAACATGCCGTGGGTGTTCAAGGACGGCGACTATTACTATATGACGGCGCAGGGACCATACTTCGCCCGCGAGGTTTACATCTATCGCAGCAAGTCGCCTTACGGTCCGTTCGGCGAGAAACGTCTGCTCTTCGTGCTGCCCGGACAGCTCGACAAGCTGGGTACTACGGCCTATCACTGGCTCTACATGGTGAACCTTCATCCGGCGCTTTCGCGTGCGGGCGAGCTCGTGTTCACCACCAACAGCGATCCGGACGACTTCTGGAAGAACTTCAACGACCCCGGCAGCGCCGACTATTACCGTCCGTTCTTCTACCGTGTGTTCGACTGGAAGAGTCTGTTCGGCGATGACACGACGAGCGGAATAGACGGACTGAGCGCGCCGCAGACAGTGGAGGACAACCACTACTACAATCTGCAGGGCATCAGGGTGGACCATCCCACACGCGGCATATACATACGCAACGGCCGCAAGGTGGTGATAAAATGACATCATAACGTTAAAATCAACATAAAAACAATCTTATAGTATGAAAGTAATATTGGTAAACGGCAGTCCGCATCATCACGGCTGCACATACACTGCGCTCGACGAAGTGGCACGTGAACTGGAAAAATGTGGCATTGAGACAGAACATTTCTGGATTGGAGCAAAGCCCGTGGCAAACTGCATTGCTTGTGGCAAGTGCATCGGTACGGGCAAGTGCTGGTATGACGACGACACACTCAACGCCTTCCTCGATAAGGCTGCCGAGGCCGACGCCTTCGTTTTCGGATCGCCTATTTATTATGCAGGCGTGAGCGGACAGCTCAAGTCGTTTCTCGACAGGGCCTTCTATGGCAAGTCATCGCTCTATGCCAACAAGCCGGCGGCATGTGTCGTGAGCTGCCGCAGGGGTGGAGCGTCAGCCGGATGGGACGACATAAACAAGTTCTTCGGCATCTGCAACATGCCCATCGTGACCAGTCAGTACTGGAATCAGGTGCACGGCAACACGCCTGAAGAGGTGCTCCAGGACGCAGAGGGGCTGCAGACCATGCGCCGTCTGGCACAGAACATGGCTTGGCTGTTGAAGAGCATCGAGGCAGGACGCGCTGCAGGTGTGCCTGAACCGGCCGTCGAACCGACTGTGAAAACCAACTTCATAAGATAACATCAAAATCTTTCTGATTATGGAAGAGAACACCATCCCGCAGGAGTTCAGCCGTTTCTATCTGAAGGACGTGACATTCATGAATCTCATGTTGCGCCGTATCTACAACGTGCTGATCGTGGCCAACCCCTACGACGCCTTCATGCTCGAGGACGACGGGCGCATAGAGGAGAAGATATACAATGAGTATATGGAACTGGGCCTGCGCTATCCGCCTACATTCACGCAGGTGAGTACTACCGAGGAGGCATATAAGGTGCTGAAGACGATGAACATCGACCTTGTCATCTGTATGCCTGGCAACGCCGACAACGACGCTTTCTCGGTGGCGCGCGACATAAAAGCCGTGTTCCCCGACATCCATTGCGTCGTGCTGACACCGTTCTCACACGGCATCACACGGCGCATGCAGGATGAGGATCTCTCCATTTTCGACTATGTGTTCTGCTGGCTCGGTAACACAAACCTCATTCTCTCGATAATAAAGCTCATCGAGGACAAGATGAATCTCGACCACGACATACGTGAGGGTGGGGTGCAGATGATACTTCTTGTGGAGGATGGTATACGCTATTACAGTTCTATTCTGCCTTATCTCTACAGCTATGTGCTCATGCAGAGCAAGAGTTTCTCCACCGAGGCGCTCAACCGTCATGCCGCGACACTGCGCATGAGAGGGCGTCCAAAGGTGGTGCTCGCCCGCACATACGAGGAGGCAATGGAGATATACGACAAGTATTCGGCAAGCACACTCGGCGTGATAAGCGACGTGAGATTCCCTGTCGGGGGCGAGAAAGACCCTGATGCCGGACTGAAACTGCTGCGACACATTCGCTCGGTTGACGAGTATGTGCCGCTGATAATAGAGAGTTCGGAGAGCGAGAACCGCGAGAGGGCGCTGGCTGAGGGCTTTAAGTTTGTGGATAAGGATTCCAAGACGGCGAGCATCGACCTGCGTCACATACTCGAGGAACACATGGGTTTCGGCGACTTCATATTCCGCGACCCGAAGACTCACGCCGAGATAATGCGTGTGCGCAGTCTGAAGGAGTTGCAGGACAACATCTTCAAGATACCGAACGACTCGATGCTTTATCACATCTCGCGCAATCACATGAGCCGTTGGCTGTCGGCGCGCGCCATATTCCCCGTGTCGGCGTTTCTCAAGAAAGTGACGTGGCACAAGCTGAAGAACGTAGATGCCCACCGCAAGATTATCTTCGATGCCATCGTGCAATACCGTCATATGAAGAATATAGGTGTGGTTGCCGTGTTCGACCGTATGAAGTTCGACTCCTATTCACACTTCGCACGCATAGGTGAAGGCTCGCTCGGAGGCAAGGGACGTGGCCTGGCGTTCCTCGACAATATCGTGAAGACACATCCCGACTTCAACAAGTTTGCGGGTGCTAAGGTCAGTATTCCGAAGACAGTGGTGCTGTGTACCGACATCTTCGACCAGTTTATGGAGCAGAACAACCTTTATCAGATAGCCTTGAGCGATGCTTCCGACGAGGATATTCTGCGTCATTTCCTGCGCGCAAAATTGCCCGACTCGCTCATAGACGACTTCTTCATCTTCTTCGATGCGGTGAAATGTCCTATCGCCATTAGGTCGAGCTCGCTCCTTGAAGACGCTCACTATCAGCCGTTCGCCGGCATATATTCCACCTACATGATACCTTATGTGACGGACAAATATGCCATGCTCGAGATGTTGGCGTGCGCGATAAAGGGTGTTTATGCCTCGGTATATTATCGCGATTCAAAGGCTTACATGAAGGCGACGAGCAATGTGATAGACCAGGAGAAGATGGCGGTGATACTACAGGAGGTTGTCGGCAAGCAGTATGACAACCGTTATTATCCCAACTTCAGCGGAGTGCTGCGCTCGCTCAACTATTATCCAATAGGCGATGAGAAGGCGGAGGACGGTATTGCTTCGCTTGCTTTGGGACTCGGAAAATATATTGTTGACGGCGGACAGACGCTCCGTGTGTCGCCATATCATCCCAATCAGGTGTTGCAGACGAGTGAGATGGAGACGGCTTTGCGCGAGACGCAGACACAGTTTTACGCACTCGACACGGCACATGTGGGCAATGACTTCAAGGTGGACGACGGTTTCAATATCCTGAAACTGAAGGTTAAGGAGGCCGACAAGGACAAATCGCTCAACTTCATTGCTTCTACTTATGATCCTTACGACCAGGTGATACGCGACGGAATATACGAAGGCGGGCGCAAGATAATATCGTTCTGCGGCGTGTTGCAGCAGGGAGTGTTCCCTCTTCCGGAGCTTCTGCAGATGTCGATGAAGTATGGCGCGGAGAGCATGAAGCGTCCGGTGGAGATAGAGTTTGCCTGCAATCTTAACGAAGACCGCACGGGAGAATTCTATCTTCTGCAGATACGGCCGATTGTCGATGCCAAACAGATGCTCGATGAAGACTTGGCTGCCATACCGGACGACAAGTGTCTGCTGCGCTCATCGAACTCGCTTGGCCACGGAATCAGCGAGGACATCGTAGATGTGGTGTATGTCAAAACCGGCGACGACTTCAGTGCGATGAACAATCCTGCCATTGCTGACGACGTGGAACGCATCAATCGTAAGTTCCTTGCCGACGGACACAACTATATATTGGTTGGTCCCGGACGCTGGGGATCGAGTGATTCGTGGCTCGGCATACCGGTGAAGTGGCCGCACATCTGTGCTTCGCGTCTCATCGTTGAGGTGGCGTTGAAGAACTATCGGGTCGAACCGAGTCAGGGAACCCACTTCTTCCAGAATCTCACGAGCTTCGGTGTGGGTTATTTCACTATCGATGCAAACTCCGGAAACGGTCTTTTCCGCAAGGATATTCTCGATGCGATGCCTGCCGTTGAGGAGACTCGCTTCGTGCGTCATGTGAGATTTGACGCTCCATTGAAGATAATGATGGACGGAAAGAAGCAAAATGGTGTGGTTTTATTGCCTGATTCTGACGTAATGGTTTGAATTGATGTTAATGACTGACAATATGTTTGATATAAGTCAATAAAATGAATAATATGCAATAATTATCGCGTTGCAGTTTGACGGTGACTGAACAGATGATTAAATTTGCAGCGTTTTTCATGGTATTAGATTTAAGTTTAACAAAGGCAGGGGCTCGGCGGAGTCCCTTTATTGTTTATGGACAAGGTTTGCGGAAATAAACTTTCCGCAGATTTATAATGAAAATGTGCTTTATTTTTAATAATAAAAATGATGCGTCGTCTCAATTCTTTTATGTGTGAATTTGAGGCGGCGCATATCTTTTATTGTGTGTTTCGGCAGTGTGGCTGCCGGTGTTCGTATTGGCGCTTTCCGGTTTATTGGTGCCCGAACTTCTTTCCGGCGAGCAGTTCTTTTAGCAGGAACGTCGCGTTCTGGTTGCGTGCCACGCCCGGAGTTATCTTGTAGCTGTAGGTCACGTCGGTGCCCAGCTCAATCTCGAAGCAATAGTTGTGGAAGCGTCCGGCGTGTTCGTCGGCCATGCGTGAGAGTTCAAGGTCGTGCGTGGCGATGACTCCCGTGACGTTGCGGCCGGATATGTATTCGAGGAAAAGGCGCGAACCGTTGAGCTTGTCGGCCGAGTTCGTGCCTTTAAGTATCTCATCGAGTATTATCAATGTGTTCTTGTGTTTAGGGCAGAAGTCTATGAGCTGACGGAGACGGAGCAGTTCTGCGTTGAAGTAACTGATGCCTCGGGTGAGGTCGTCGGTGGTGCGCATACTGGTGAACAGTGCGAACACCGACACGCGCAGGCTGTCGGCAAACACAGGCATGCCGTTCATTGCAAGAATGTAGTTTATGCCGAGCGAACGCAGGAAGGTGCTCTTGCCTGCCATGTTGGCGCCTGTCACGATGTAGTAGTTGCTGTTCACTATGCTGAAATCGTTCTTCACGGCCTTGCGTCCGAGGAAAGGATGATAGAGTCCGCGGGCTTCGTAAACCACTTCGTCGCCGTCGGCGATGACCGCGCTGCCGGCTTCCGGTTCGTTATATCGGAATGTTGCCATCGACACAAGTGCATCGATGCGATTCATAGCGTCCACCCACGTACCGATGCTGTCGAGATATTTTCCCTGCCATTTGAGGAAATGGCGAAGGAGGAAATAGTCGTTGAGGAGGAACATGTCGAATATGATGAGGCCGAGAATGTTGCCACGACGATCCAAAGCTTTTAATATCTGCTCCGTTTCATGGAATGAATAGATTGCCCCGTCGAGTTGGCTGACAAGTCGTTGCAGTTCTGCCGATTGTAATAATGAACTTTTGCTTTCGTCCGAAGACTGTTCACTGTTGCGCAGGCTGTCGGCATGGCGTATTATATTTACGTAATGTTTCATACGGTTCTGCAGATTGTCCACTTCTTTACTTATCTTTCTTAGCGGACCGGAGCACAGCATCAGCACTGTGAAAAACTGCAATACGCCCCACAATGACGGCACACTGGAAGGCAACAAACCGAACACCGACAGCAGTATGCTGACGTAGAAGCCAATCAAGGATACCATTGCCAGAGTGAAGACCGGCACTGACAGTGGAGCGCGCGATATGTTCATAGTGCGCACCGACTGCAATGATGCGACGATGGCATCGGTATCTATCGGCTCGGTTGCGCCCGAAGCGAGATATCTTATGCGCCATTCCGGCATTCCGGCCAGTTCGTCTATTGCCTCGCGTCGTTCGTCTATGAGTTGTCGGTTGATGGGTTTTCCATCGAAAGGATCGCCAGACAGACTGCGTGCAAGGCAGTCGCTGCCTCCTGTGGTGAGTGTGCGGCACACGCGGTTATATAGCGATTCGCGTCCGAACACGTCCATGTCGAATGTGAACGGATGCGACGGGTCGGCATATCTTGCGCCGTCGTCGAAGCATTTGTAGTCGCCCGAAAGATAGCGTAACTCACGTACATGTACTCCGTGCAATGCCTCCAGCCATTCTATTCGACGCGAGTTTATCACGTCGAAACGCCTTATCACCACATACAGCACCAGCATGACGGCCGCCACAAACAGCGTCCACATGCCGCCATCGACGGCGGTATAGGCTGCCACGAAGGCTATGACGGCTATGAAAGTTATGATTTCACCTAATATAAAACCGCGGTTGCGGTGTTTCAACATGGCTATCTGCACCGCCAGGTGGTCGCGGTGACGGGTGTAATAATCCTTACGGTTGTCCATCAGTAATCAGTAAACAGTGTGTGTCAATAATTATAATAAAAATAACTTTGCTTTGATGTATTGTCAGAGTATCTGAATATGGCTTTTTCAAAAAGCCGGCTCCGGCATACGATGACAAAGTTACAACTAAAAAGAAACATATCAGTCGCCTTTTCGTTTTAATAGTAATAAAAGCGATTTTTTAACAGAGCTGTGATTGAATGTGTCTGTATGAGGCCGTGAAAACGCCGTTGTGAACGGATGAGACTGCGGAATAGCGATGTTTGTCGGGTGTCGTGTACTGCTGTATAATATATTGATTATCAGCCGGAAATGTGGCTTTTGATTTATGATTCCAGACATACGGGCATAAAAAAAGGACTCCGCTGAGTCCCAAAACCTTTGTTAACCTTAAATCTAATACCATGAAAAACGCTGCAAAGATATGTAACTCTTGTTACATTTGCAAGTTTTTTATGTGATTTTCTTGCATATTTTATGTTTTTTAACCCATTTGTCCGTAATTGTCAATATATCTTTTCATTACGACGTTTTTATCAGCTTGACTTATAGGATAAATGTCTTTTTCGGGTTGAGGCATAATAACACATAACTCATATATACAGAGTGAGTTGTATGTCTCATTTGTCCTGACTTCTCACCCACTGCATGACGTTTGCCGGCGGACGCCGGTTGAGCAGTTCGTTACGCATGAAATCCATGTAGGGAGCCGTGTGTTCGAAGTAGCGGCGGTAGGCGGAGCACATGTAGTTGAGGCCCGACTCGCCGTCGGCTGTGGTGAGAAAGCGGTCCTTGGGGCATCCGCCGTTGCACACTTTCAGCCATCCGCACTCACGGCACTGGCGCGGCAGACTTGCTCTTTTGGCCTCGCCGAACTCCTGCTGACGGCGGCTGTACATCATGGATGTGAGTGTATCGGTGCGGATGTTGCCGAGTTTGTATTCCGGGAATACGAAATGGTCGCACGAATACACATCGCCGTTGAACTCCATTACGGCCGCATGGCCGCACGAGTCGGCCAGGGCGCACACGCCGGGTTGCTGACCTGTCCACAGCGCAAGGGTCGAGTCGAACAGCTGTATGAATGTCTGTCCCACGTCGTTGCGCACCCATTCGTCGAAAATGTCGCACACGAAGCGTCCGTACTGTTCTGGAGTGACGGAGAAAGACGCCAACTTTCCTTCAGCACTGTTGTCGGCCGGCGACGCCAGATGTCGACCGTCAGCGTGTGGGAGAATACGCTCTATTATCGGCGCGAACTGTATGTAGCGTGCGCCTATCGACTTGAAGAAGTTGTAGAACTCGAGCGGATAGTCGGCGTTGAAGTCGTTTACCACAGCCATAGCGTTCCATTCCACGCCGTGCTTGTTCAGTAGCCGTATGCCGCGCATCACCTTGTCGAACGACGGACCTCCGCCCCGCGTGCGGCGATATTCGTCGTGAAACTCCTTGGGTCCGTCGATGGATATGCCTATCAGAAAGTTGTTGCGTCTGAAAAACTCGCACCATTCGTCTGTGAGCAGCGTGCCGTTGGTCTGCAGACAGTTGTCTATCATGTGTCCGCGGGCATATTGACGCTGCAGGCGCAGCGCCTTTTCGTAGAACGATATGGGCCGCATCAGCGGTTCGCCTCCGTGCCATGAGAAGAGCACCTGCGGCTGAGTCTGCGCCTCGATGTACTGGCGTGTGAACTTCTCGAGCAGCTCGTCGCTCAGCGTCATGCGGCTTCCTGCACCTTGGGCACGGTACATATCGCTCTTCTCGGTGTAATAACAATATTCGCAATTAAGGTTGCAGAGTGAGCTCGCCGGTTTAAGCATGACATATAGCGGACGGGCGAATGGAGCGTATGCGGGCATTTTATGAATGTTTAAGGTGATGTGTCGGTTAATAATGATACTTTCATTGCAAATTTAATCAAACTTTCCTTATCTTCCAACATTGTGTCAAATATATTACGTCAATATGGAATTAAATACATACCTTTGCACAAGAAACCATGCGGAAAGCCCATGAAGACTGACATACGTCCGCATTACTGTAACCGAAAACGTATATGATAAGATTCAGACAGATACTGGCCGTGGCGGTGATGTTGCTCCTGCCGCTGACGTCCGGCGCCGAAGAGACAGACTCTCTGCGCATGTTGTGGATAGGCAACAGCTACACGTTCTTCAATGACTTGCCGTCGATTGTCCGCGACATTGCGGCATCGCAGGGCATGAAACTGAGCATGACGACCGTGCTTAAAGGCGGAGAGCACCTGTCGGGACATCTCCGCAATCCGCGTCTGCACGAGCTGTTGAAGCGCGGAGGATGGGATTACGTGATAATACAGGAGTTCAGTGCCGGTCCGGCGGCCGACACACGCACCGTCGCACGCACGGTATATCCTTACGCACGGACGATAGACAGTCTGGCGGTGAAGTATTCGCCTGACGCCAAGGTGATGTTCTACATGACCTGGGGACACAAGTACGGCAATGTCTACAAGAACGACTACGCCCTTGACGATGACTATCAGACCATGCAGGAACGTCTCAAGACATCCTATCTCGAGATGGCCCACGACAACGACGCGTGGTGTGCGCCCGTCGGCATGGCGTGGCAGACTGTGAGACGTGAGCATCCCGAATACGTGCTTTATGCCCCTGACTGTTTCCATCCGTCGCCGGTGGGCAGCTATCTTGCCGCCAACGTGATATTCACCACAATATGGCAGCGTCCTTATCAGACCGACGTCACTCGCGGGCTGCCCGTTTCCCAGGCCGAGACATTGCAGCAGACGGCGCAGCGGACGGTATTGGATAACATGCGGTTGCTGAACATTAAAGACAACAAAGAAAAATAAACAGATAACGGCGGACTGAACGTCAGGACATTCGATGGAAGAGTGTGGCTCCGGACAAGATGCCAATAAAAAACAGAAATGAAAACAAAGAAAACATCATTAAGCAGCAGACGCTATCTCGTGCCGTTCGTGCTGATCACCTCACTGTTCTTCATGTGGGGTTTTGCGAGAGCCATCCTCGATGTGCTGAACAAACATTTTCAGAATGAGCTTGACATCAACATCGCCCAGTCGGCGCTCATTCAGGTTACGACCTATCTCGGATATTTCATCATGGCGATACCTGCCGGACTGTTCATCAACCGTTTCGGCTATCGCAGGGGAGTCATCACCGGTCTGATTATTTTCGGACTCGGCTCGCTGCTTTTCATTCCGTGTTCGGCGGCAGGCACGTTCCACGCCTTTCTCGCCGCGCTGTTCGTGATAGGTTGCGGACTCGTATTCCTTGAGACGTCGGCCAATCCATACGTCACCGAGCTTGGTCCAAGGGAGACAGCCACGAGCCGACTGAACTTCTCGCAGTCGTTCAACGGCCTGGGATGCATGGCTGCCACGTTCGGCGTAGGTTCGTTCCTGTTTGGCAAGGGCGGCACAGAGGGCAACGTGGTTGTGCCATACACCATAATGGGAGTGGTGGTCCTGCTGATTGCGGCAGTCTTTTCGCGTGTGCAGCTGCCGGAGATTGCCCACGAGGACGACAGCACTTCTTCCGACGGAAAAGGCAACCTCGCCAAGCTGTGGCGCAACCATTGGTTCGTGTTCGGGCTCGCAGCGCTGTTGGCCTACGAGGTGGCCGAGATATCGATAAACAGCTATTTCATCAACTTTGTAACCGGACAGGGATGGATGGGCGACCGTGAGGCGTCGATGGTCATCACCGGCGCGCTTGCCGTATTCATGCTCGGCCGCTTCATAGGCAGCTGGATCATGAGCAGGGTGGCGGCAGAGAAGATGCTGTTCTGGTGCGCCTTGGGAACTGTCGTGTGCATGATTGTCGTGCTTGCCGATTTCGGTCGCATATCGCTTGTGGCTCTGCTCTGCAACTATATGTTCGAGGCAATAATGTTCCCCACAATCTTCTCGCTTACGCTTCGCGGTCTCGGCGGACTGACAAAGAGTGCTTCGTCCATACTCATGATGACTCCGGTGGGCGGTTGCGCGTTCCTTCTCATGGGTATAGTTGCCGACAACACCAACACCATCATTCCGTTCGTAATACCTCTGATAGGCTTTGCCGTTGTGCTGGCATACGCTTTCAGACTGACGGTTGGCGCGCGCAGCGGTAAATGACCGGTTATTAATTTGCATTATTGGCGGATAAGCCATGCCGCGGTTTGCGGCGTGTGCTCCGCAGAAATATATTATACGGAGCGGAGGCGCGATACATGTCGCGCCTCCGCTTTTGCTTTTTCATATCGACATGACGACGTGGTGGAATTTCGGCGCGTATAGTGTTTAATAAGGAGGTGCGGCATTACTCACGGATGATCATTGTTTTCGACAGCCGGGAATAAACCTATATGGGCAGCTTTCAAATTGTAACCGGATTTTGATTTTTCGGGTTTGGTTTCCCACTATACCCCGAAAAATAAGCGCATATTTGCGGACAAAGTCTCCGTCGGGCGCAAATACGCGAAAAATAAGAGGACTTTATAAGATATTGAATATCAATGATTTATGTTTAAGGGGTATTTCTTCGCCTTGCAAAAAGCACCATTTCGGCTTGCGAAATGGGCCATTTCAGGGGCTGAAAAGCACCATATCGCACTCTGATATGGGCTTAATCGCACTGCGAAATGGGCAATATTGGAAAGCATAATGAACTTTTCCGGACTATGGTATGGGGTATATCAAAAGACTATAAGGCCTGGAATGACCTCGGATATGCCAGATTTAACATTCCTTTACATCTATTTCGCGAAAATATTTTGTCAAAATAAAATCAAGAAAAATCGTAAGTTCGTCCTTTGATTTGCCTTCAAAAACGGTGATATCAGGTGATATGCAAGACAGGGTAAATTTATGGTATGTATTAAATGTTTACGGCCCCGGTCAGTGTTTCGTTTCACTGACCGAGGCCGTATGTGTGTTGCAGCTTTTCAGACTGTGGATTTTTCATCCTTGTCAGAGCGCATACCAGATGTCAGCTGCTTGCGGAGAGCGGTGTGCGTATGGTCTTTTCAGACAGTCTGAGTGCCTTTCTTTATTTCCTTTTCAATCTTTTGGTCGCCCCACATCAGAGTGAGTGTGAACGGAGTGTTGGTGGTTATTGTCACCTTTGGTTTCTCGTCGGCAGAGCTGCGGCGCGCCACCTTGAACGAGATGAGGCCATCGGCGCCGTAAGGATAGCGGTCGATGCCGTAGCCGTCGGTCAGGTTCACGTCGAGCGTTATGTTGTTTTCCTGCACGTTGGCACGTATTCCGAATATGTATTCAATGAGTTCAGCGATTGGCGGCAGGCCCGTCCAGCCCACGAAGTCCTTGCGAGCCATGAATCCGGGCTCGGCATTCTCCGGTGCGTAATATTCCCAGAATGTGCCAGTCTTCTCGAATACCTTCAGCACGTTGTTGTAATGGTTCATGGTGATGTCGTATGCCAGACGGCGGTAGCCTTTGTCAACGAGACCGGAGATGACCATGTAGTTCGTGCCAGGCCATACTCCTCCGCGCCAGTAACGGCCGTTGGCCTTGTACTTGGGATTGTCGGCTGCGAGCGATGCCACGCGGTGAGGACGGTTGAACTTGGTGGTGTCCTCGAGATGGCTCACCAGTGCGTCGAGCCTATCTTTGGGCAGCACGTCGGTGTGAAGCGCCCAGTAGGCATAGATGCCCTGCGTGGTGCTGAGGCTGTTGTCGGCATACTGGTCGTAGAGGAAGTGGTCCTTCTCGCTCCACATATTGTTGTTTATATATTCCGACAGTTTCTTTATGTCGTCCTCAAACTCCTCTATCTCCTGCCAGCGTTCCAGATAGAAGCCCATTTTCAGCAGTATGTCTGCCACCATTATCTGCTGGAGGCATGCGTCGAGCCATATCATGTGGCCGTTGCTGTATATGGTGTTGTAGCCTTCGGGCACGCGCGGCATGTTGTCCATGCCCGTTCCCCATCCGCTGCTCCAGTAGGTGCCGTTGCGCCATGTGCGGTTGAGCTTCAGCCATTTGTAGTAGGCGGCGAGCACTGGGAACACCTTGTTCAGACGGTTGTCGTCGCCGAACTGTGTGTAGTATTTCCATTCCGACCACGGCAGCAGGTTGGGTCCGGTGCTCGTAGGGTCGTAGCGGCTGAAGCAGTCGGAGCCGTCGGCGCGTATCTCGCGGCAGATGAAGCCGTCGGGATGCTGCTTGGCGTAGAAGTTGTCGAGAGTTTTCTGGAACGGGAAGAAGTTGCGGCCATAGCGGCAGAACATTGTTATGAACGCGTCGTCCCACATGAATATGTTGCCGTTGTAGGCCGGGGCGATGTAGCTTGTGACGAATCCCGAGTCGTCGAGCGGCTGGCAGATGTTCTTTATTCCTATCTGCCATGCCTTCCAGTACATTTCAATCTCCTTGTCGTGACCGTCCCAATATGGAGCGGGCAGAACCTTCCTGGCCTGTTCGAACGTGCCCGGTGTGGTCTTTTCCACCTTTGCCGTGCGGAAGGTGTTCTCGGCTACGAGCGTCTGCATGACGTATGTGTTCTTGTACGGCAGCTTGTACAGCGGCGAACCGGACGATATCAGGTTCTGTGCGCCGGCCGTTGTCGTGATTGCGGCGAGCGCAATTACCATTATGCTTTTTCTTATCATGTTGTTTGTATGAGATGTTTTATCTGTCGGTTGTTTATGGCGCATGATGCCGGATGAGGCTTATACGTCTGTGCGTGGACACGTAATCAGCGTTCCATCAGCGCCTTTATCTTCCAGAAAATGTCGGTGTTCTCCATTATGCCTGTGAAGTTCTCCGCTCCCGGACCGAACGCATAGACAGGTACCATCACGCCGGAGTGGCTGCCGGTGGAGAAGCGGCAGGTTATCTTTCCCTGCTCTTTGTCGCCGTCGATGAGCGTCAGTCCGCCCGTCTCATGGTCGGCTGTCACCACGACAAGCGTCTCGCCGTCCTGCGCCGCCCATTTCATCACCTCGCCGATGGTGCGGTCGAAGTCGTGGGTTTCCTTCATCAGCATGTCCAGTTGGTTGAAGTGTCCGTAGTCGTCGAGTTGCGATCCTTCTATCATCATGAAGAAACCGTTCTTGTTCTGGTTCATGAGCGATATGCCTTTGAGTGATGCACGTGCCAGAAGGTCGCCGCGCTCGTCGGGCAGGGGAGTGTCCACGTCGTAGGGAACGGCGAACACCTTGCCTTTGTTCCATGCCGAGAGGTCGTCCCATGAGCGTGATATGTGGTAGCCTTTCTGCTTCAGCTCGTCGAAGATGTTGCGGCCGTCCTTGCGGTTGGTGAAGTATTTTGCGCCGCCGCCGAACGCATAGTCAATGCCGCAGTCAACATAGTCGGCTATGATTTCCTGCTCATTGTCGCGGTCGGAGTTGTGACAGCAGAAGTCGGCTGGCGTGGCATCCCACAGGCGGCAAGTCACGGCTATGCCCGCATCCTTGCCGAGCGACTTTGCCACATCGCACAGAGTGGTGAGCGGTTTGCCGTCCGGATCTACTCCCACAGAGTGGTATTTGGTCTTGTGTCCGGTTGCCAATGCGGTGCCGCCTGCTCCTGAGTCGGTGATGAGTTTGTCCGTGCAGTAGGTCTTCGACAGTCCGGTGTATTGCGCGTTTTCCAGCCACAGCCGGCCGTGGTTGGCTGTCCATGCCGAATATACGTGCATAAGGCTCATGCCGTCGCCTATCATCAGTATCACGTTTTTCACCTTCTTGCCCTGTGGCGGAATGATTTTCTCCACCTTGTACGGATTCTCGCAGATGTATGTCTGCGGCTTGTCGTTTTGTGCTATTGCCGGAAGCATCGCCAGCATAAGGGCACATGATAGCAGAATACTTCTGATATTCATAATAGATAAGTTTTATTGTTGAGCGTATCGTGCGCCATGGCTTTTGTCGCATCAATTCATACGGCCGGCATACATACGCGTAATGACACAGACAAAGTTACAATTTTTTTGTTTATCATGGGCTTACGGCGGAAAATAAGTTGATGGGTTAGGGAAAGGAAAATAAAAAACGGGTGGAACGGACCGCCATATATCAATCCGTTCCATCCGTTTATGGTTATGCTCGTGGAGCACGTTTGTTTAGAGTTTCACCTCAATGCCGTCAGTCAGATTGCCGCTTGCCTGGCGCACACCATTGTCTGTTATTACCTTGACTATCGCCATGTTTCCTGATTTCAGGCTCATGAGTCCGTCCTGTCCGGCAATCTTTACGACAACACTGTTGCCTTGTTTCTCGGCCACATACTTCTGCATGCAGTACTGTTTCTTCTGGAAGTCCCATCCGTCGCCGGCGTCCCAGTAGAGCTCGCCCTGCGCCTTGCCGTTCTCGTCGAGACATACGATCAGTGTCAGAGGGTCGAGAGACTCTTCGATGGTGTTCTGTATCACCTTTCCGGTCGGGATGATCGCGCCGCCGCGTATTTTCAGGTTGGCCTGATATTTGTCTGTCTTGTCGCCGTCAACCAGTGAGAGTTCGCGCCAGATGCCTTTAGGATAGTTTGCTTTCTCTACGAATGCCGGTACCACCATGAGGTTGTCGCCTACGAGGAAATACTGCTCCTCGGCACGCAGCGACAGGTCTTTCGGGTCGGCGAAGAATGCCGGGCGCATGATAGGCATGCCATCGGTGGCAGCCTCGTGCATCAGTGTGTAGAAGTAAGGCAGCAGGATGTAGCGGCGCTCTATGGCTATGCGCGATGCCTTTTCCACTTCCGGACCGAACGCCCATGGCTCCTTGTTGTTGGTGCCGGCGCAGGCATGACCGCGTGAGAAAGGATAGAACGCACCGAAACCAATCCAGTTTCCGAAGAGGTCGCCGTTGGCATTGAAGAGGAATCCGCCTATGTCGGCACCGCTTATCGGTTGTCCTGACAGGCCGAGTGTGAGCGACATCGGGATTGAAAGTTTCATATGTTCCCATGTCGAACCGTTGTCGCCGGTCCATGTCGCGGCGTAGCGCTGACCTCCGAGAAAGTTGGAACGTGTGAGGATGAACGGACGTTTATCGGGACGTGCGCTCAACATGCCTTCGCGTGACGACCTTACCATCAGCATGCCATACACGTTGTGATACTGCAGATGAGTGCCCTGCGGCAGGTCGCCGCCTCCGCGGTGTATGTTGTCCTCGGGCATTGTCTTGTTGGGTGTGTCGTTTATCTGTGGCTCGTTCACGTCGTTCCACACACCGTCAACGCCCTGAGCGAGGAAGTCTTTGTACAGTCCTGCCCACCATTTCTGTGCTTTCGGGTAGGTGAAGTCGGGGAATGCGGCTGCTCCCGGCCATGCGTCGCCGTGGAAATTCTCGCCTTTTGCGGTCTTAACCCAGATATCGTTTTCGGTTCCTGACTTGTAAACGAAGTAGTCGGGATCTACTTTTGCGCCCGGGTCAATCATCCATGTGGAGTGGAATCCACGCAGATGGAGGTCGCGGTTTACGGCTTTCGGGTTAGGGAACTTCTCGGGACTGAATGTGAAAATGCGGTAGCCGTCCATGTAGTCGATATCCATCCAGATGGCATCACACGGTATGCGCTTGTATCTGAATGTGTCGGCCACCTCGATGACACGGCTGTCCGGCTGATAGGAGAAGCGGCACTGATGATAGCCAAGAGCCCAACGCGGTATCATAGGTGTGGTGCCTGTGAGCTCGGCCAGTCCGCGAACGACAGCCTGCGGCGACTCTCTGTCGATGACAAACACTCTGAACGGTACGCCCTCGCTGCGCAGTTCAATCTTGTTGTCGGTGCAGCTGAGGATGGCTTTCCATGTCGTGTCGAACAGGATACCGAACGCCGTGCCGTCTTTTCTCACACCCATCATCCACGGATGCGACTGGTACAGACGTGTTCCGTTGTCCACACCGTAGGCTCCTGAGTCGGTGTTCCAAAGCTTGATTGTCTTTCCGTTTCTCAGCAATGGGCCAGTAACCTCACCTCCACCATACAGACTGGTGCCGTCGGGTACTCTTAGTACGGCATTTGCCTTGCCGTCCGTGGTGGAGAATTCCGGAATGAGTTTCCATCCGGAAGGCAGCTTGCCCTGCTCCTGTGGTTCTTTTACTATTGCCAGCGAAGGAATCTTGCTTGCGTCATAGCCTTTCGGTATGAACTTCGCAATGCCGTTTCCAACCATTACGCTGCGCTTGATTTTTACATTTTTTGTGGCTGCCGAGACTGTTGCCGGTATGGCAATGAGAGCCAGACACGCCACAAAGAGCTTAAATCTGAGATTGCTTTTCATACTATTATTTATTAATTGCATAATTGTCTCCTGTAATTTTTATGGTTGTTTCACGGCAAAAAAGGTTCTCGGTCGTAGGTAATTTTACGCAAAGATACAGAAAATATTGGTAAAAGAAGCAGGTTTTTCAATGCAAAGCATCATAAAATGTGATTTTATCTGTCATATTGTTTAAAATACATACTGCTAAGGTTGACATGTGTCAGAATGCAGTTTGACGCACATAATATAAAAACCGTGTCCGGACCCGGCATCATTCTGTAGCCTCGTTAAGGCTTTTATTGATGCTGTAGGTCCGGACACGGTCGTGCTTTATCCACCTGTTTGTGGTGGATTATGATTATTCTCTCAGGCTGGAAACGTTAGTCTATCTCCTCGTCTGCCTCATATCCGCCCATCTCGCGGATGGCATTCTTCAGCATGGTGTATTGCTGGTAGAGGTTGTTCACGGCTTCCTCGCCCTTGGTGAAGTCGTGCATCGGACTCTTGAGGAAGAAGCTCAGGAAACGCTGTATGCCGTAACGGCCGGCGCGTGCAGCAAGGTCGCTGAGCAGACACAGGTCGAGAAGCAGTGGAGCAGCGAGGATGGAGTCGCGGCAGAGGAAGTTTATCTTTATCTGCATGGGGTAACCCATCCATCCGAAAATGTCGATGTTGTCCCATCCTTCCTTATTGTCGTTGCGTGGAGGATAGTAGTTTATGCGCACCTTGTGATAATAGTTGGTGTAGAGATCCGGCTGTTCTTCTGGTTTCAGAATTGTCTCGAGAGTTGACAGTTTGCTCACTTCCTTGGTGTGGAAGTTGGCCGGTTCGTCGAGCACGAGGCCGTCGCGGTTGCCGAGAATGTTGGTGGAGAACCATCCGCTCAGCCCGAGGCATCGTGTGCCGATGATTGGAGCGAATCCGCTCTTCACGAGAGTCTGTCCGGTCTTGAAGTCCTTTCCGGCGATAGGCATCTTGGTCTGCTCTGCCATTTCCCACATTGCCGGTATGTCAACTGTTGTGTTCGGCGCGCCCATTATGAACGGGGCACCCTCTGCCAGAGCCGCGTAGGCGTAGCACATAGACGGAGCCACGTGCTCGCGGTCGTCGTCTTTCATTGCCTTTTCGAGCGCGGCGAGAGTGCCGTGCACCTCTTCGCAGTAAGGCACATATATCTCAGTGGAAGCCGCCCAGATGACAACGATGCGCTCGCACGCGTTCTTCTCCTTGAACTCGCGTATGTCCTGACGCAGCGCCTCGGTCATCTCCCAGCGTGTCTTGCAGTCTTTCACGTTGTCGCCGTCGAGACGTTTGGCGTAGTTCTTGTCGAAAGCAGCCTTCATCGGGACGATTTTCTCCAGCTCGTCGCGCACGGGTTCGATGTCCTTTTCCTTCAGAACCTCGGCATACATGGCTGCCTGGTAGGCGTTCTGAGGATATACATCCCATGTTCCGAATACTATATCGTCGAGTTTGGCCAGTGGCACGATGTCGGCGTAGTGCAGATATTGCTTCTCGCTTCCTTTGCCTACGCGAATCTTGTCGTATTGAGTCATAGACCCGATGGGCTTAGTCAGTCCTTTGCGTGTCATGAGTACACCGGTCATGAATGTCGTTGCCACGGCACCGCATCCTACGACCATGATTCCGAGTTTCCCGTTTGCGGGTCTAACGTTTGTCTGTTTCATTTTGTCGTGTTTTTAATTATTATGGGTTTATAATTTGTAATAATCAGGTATAACAGGCAGTCGCCGCTGCCATTGGAAAAACATTCCATAGCCCGCAAAGTTAATTATTAAAAACTTTACGGTGGTCCAAATATCTTGTTTTTTTATCATTAATTAGTAAAAATGAACTTCATTTTGTTTTTGCTGCATATACAAAAGTAATGAAACATTAAAAAAATGTTGTATCACTTTGTGTTGCCAAATTAAAATACTAACTTTGCAATCAGTTAGATAGATAAAACGAAACGTTTTAAGTAAATTTTAATAATTATGGTAAACTACAAAGATTTAGGCTTGGTGAACACACGTGAGATGTTCAAGAGAGCCATTAATGGAGGTTATGCTATTCCTGCTTTCAACTTCAACAACATGGAGCAGCTGCAGGCTATTATCAAGGCTTCTTCTGAACTGAAGTCTCCGGTTATCCTTCAGGTTTCCAAAGGTGCGCGCAACTACGCAAACCAGACACTTCTGCGCTACATGGCTCAGGGTGCTGTTGAGTATGCAAAGGAACTCGGATGCAAGCATCCTGAGATCGTTCTGCACCTCGACCACGGTGACAGCTTCGAACTCTGCAAGAGCTGCGTGGACATGGGCTTCTCTTCAGTAATGATCGATGGTTCATCACTTCCATACGATGAGAACGTAGCACTGACAAAGAAGGTTGTTGACTATGCTCATCAGTTCGACGTAACAGTTGAAGGCGAGCTCGGCGTTCTGGCCGGTGTTGAGGATGAGGTTGTTGCTGAGGAATCTCACTATACAAAACCGGAAGAAGTCATCGACTTCGTAACAAAGACAGGAGTTGACTCACTTGCCATCTCAATAGGTACAAGTCACGGTGCTTATAAGTTCAAACCGGAGCAGTGCACACGCGACCCGAAGACCGGTCGTCTTGTTCCTCCTCCATTGGCATTCGACGTTCTCGACGCTATCATGGAGAAACTGCCGGGATTCCCAATCGTACTCCACGGATCTTCTTCAGTTCCACAGGAATATGTTGACATGATCAACCAGTACGGTGGTAAACTGCCTGACGCAGTTGGTATTCCTGAGGAGCAGCTCCGCAAGGCAGCCAAGAGCGCTGTTTGCAAGATCAACATCGACTCTGACTCTCGTCTGGCCTTCACGGCAGCCGTACGTAAGGTATTCGCTGAGAAACCGGGTGAGTTCGACCCGCGTAAGTACTGCGGACCGGCTCGTGACCTCATGATCCAGCTCTATGAGCACAAGATCAAAGAGGTTCTCGGATCTGACGGCAAGCTGGCTCAGCTCGACTAATAACAACCGGGCATACCGGTAAAACAGATATAAGTCCTTTTGCGCAAGCCTCTCGGGGCTGAGCAAAAGGGCTTTTTTTATGCTCATATAATAACAATCGGTGTAATTGCTTTGTCTTTCATTCCCTTATATAAATTCTTGTGGAGAGGTTTGTCATGCGTGATAAATAATGTGTAGCAATGTCTTTGAAGCATTGCGGGAATCAAGAGATGTTCCTTATCTGTTTTTATAGGAAAGATCTGTTTTTAAACCGTTGTTATGATGTGATATTATTAATAATGAACATATGGTGTAGGTTTTATTTCAGAAACTCTTTTTCTCATTATGAAGCCGGCGGATGTGCAAACATAAAAAAACGATGCACGCTGATAATGAGAGTGTGCATCGTTTGCGGGTTACCGACAGCTGGGATTTAGTATGTTGTTACCATTCCGTGGTCCACGACGAGTTGTTGTCTTTAGCTCCGATGTTGCCTTCGTCGAAGTCCGGGTCTGTATCCTCGCCCACACCTATTGATGGCGTATCTTCGTCTTGGTTTGGTCTCCATTGAAGTCCGTTGCTTCCGGCCAGTATCTCAGTGCCGATGATTCTTATGTCTTCTATTTTTGGTGCTGAATAAGTTTTCTTCATATCTATCATTATTTTATGATCAGTTTCTTTCCGTTGATGATATATATGCCTTCCGGCAGGTTGTCAGTATTCTCTATCTTTTGTCCGCTGATGTTGTATATGTGGCTGTCGGCATTTTCTATGTTGTCGGTGATGCAGTCAATGCCTGTCGCCGTGTTGTTTACGCTGAACTTTGCCAGTGGAGTGTCATCATCTGTCTTATACTCTATCCAGCAGCGGTATGCCTTCATCTCGTATTCTTTTGATGTGTGGAACAGATTGCCGTTGCTGAAGATATAGCAGTCTTTAGGCAGAGACTGGTCGTGGACGTAGCTTCCAAGATAGCTCAGCTCGGGAGTTTTCTCCGACGTCACCTTTATTACTTTGTTTTTGTCGTTCGTCATCTGATAGTCCACGCCGGAATTCACGATGTATATCGGGCCCTGTACCACGCCGTCTTCTATTGACTGATACTGCTCGTCGGCAGGATGTTTCTCTGTTTCGGCTTTCTCAATGTAGATGATGTAAGGAATATTTTCCTTGAGATATGTGCCGTCTGATTCCTGTACGGTCTTGAAGTTTATGATTCTGTTGTTGCCTTCATTTTTCACACAGTCAATTTCGGAGAGTTGGGCGCCGCTGCCGAATGCTTCATGGAACTGTTCTTCGGTGAGCGATACCGGCAGTACGAGTGAGTTCCACTTGTTGCCGTTGAATGTGCGGCGCAGTATCATGCGGCAGTTATTGTAGTCGTGGCTCTTCTCCAGGTCAACGGTCTCGTCAAGCACGAGTTCCTGAACGCATGGTTCCGGGTCGAGCTGGTCGGGCGTACCGTCCTGATTGTAGTCGTTGTTGATGGCCATGCCGTAGATGCCGAATGCGTTAAGGGCATCTAAGACTTTCACCTGCGTGAGCTTTATCTCATCGAACTCAAAAGGAGAGGTTATGCATATATAGCCTTTGGTGCCGGTGTAGCCGAGTACGTTGGCATTGAGTACGTTGAACTCGGTGTCGCTGCTTGAGTTTGATGCTACTTTCTCACCGTTTCTGTAAAGCTCGAACTTGAAGACGTCAGCCAGTCCCAGACCGAGCAGGGCGTTGCCGTTGGTTGTCACGAGGACGAGTTGCTGTTTAGGTGAGATGGTCTTTCCTATCTTTACTGCCACAGTGGTGCCGTTGCCCACAGTGATGCCTGTGGGGAATGTGTAGGCATTGTCGAGATCGTCGTCGATCAGGCGGGACAGGTCAGATGGTGTCGTTCCTACGTTGGCGACACTGAACGATATTGTTTCCTTTGCGTCGATAGATGCTCCGGTGTTTTTCAGTGAAACTATTTTTGAGCCGAAGAGAGGATCGCTTTCGCCGTCGGTGTTATCGACAAACGCGTAATAGATGTTCATCTGGTTCAGATCAAGACTGAGTACTCCGGATGTGTAGAGCACCATTGCGTCGAATTCGGTCCCGGCAGGAACGCTTACAGAGAATTTCACGCGCTGTGTGTTCTCGTTGCCTATGAGTCCTGTAGAGAGTACAGAGTTGTCTTTTATTATTCCGCTTCCCACTTCATCGCCGTTCTTATACAAGCGTATGTTGAGGAAGTCGAGCAGATTGGCGTTCAGAACATTGTTTCCGCCGGAAATGACAAATCCTGCCTTCACGGCTTTTGTTCCGTTGCTTATCAAGCCGTTTTTGGCCTTTACGCCTATAATGTTTGCGTTGGATAGCAGCTGTACGCCTCCTGTGTAGTAGGCATAGTCGCGTATTGATGGTGTGACGAGCGCGTTTGCATTGCTGAGATTGCTCAGCAGGCTGATGCCCCAACCTTCGCCGGTCATCACCTCATAGTTGTCGTTGTCGTTGCTGTTGGTGAGTGGTGTCTCTTCGAGTTTGCCGGCCGGTATGCCGTAGTTTATCACGACGTCTTCCGTGCAGCCGTCATCGGCTGTGGCTGTGAATACGTAACGTCCGCTATCGGTCAGCCCTGAAACCTCGCCGGTCTGTGCGTCAAGAGTGAATCCTGACTGTACTTCGCTTTTATTGCTGATGCTCCATGTGACGTTTATTGCCGGATTGTGTGACAGTTGGTAGTGATTGTCGCAGTCGCATATGTCGAGGTCGGCAGACGGGTTGATGTCGCAGTGATGCTGTCCTTTTTGCGGTTCCAGATCGATGAATGCGTATTTTGCTGATTTTCCACCCAGGTCAAGTCCTACACCGGCAAAATAGAACTTGGCTTCGGAGAAGTCCATGCCGGCCCGTACGGCAAATGTCGCGTCACCCACTTTTGCCAACGCCACCTTCAGTACGTCTGTTGACAGAGTGTGTGTCTCTGTTTTACCGTTGACATCGGTAAGTGTTATTACTGCTGTAGTGCCTGCTCCGATTTCGGCTATAGATCCCTGATTTATGACAAAGCCTACCTGTGTGCCGGCTGTGAACGGATTGGTACCGTTTTGGGCGACACCTTTCACGGCAACGCTTCCGTTTATTCCCAATGCCTCCAGAACGCTGAGGTCTGTAAGATTGTCGTTTATGAGATGATAACTGTTGCTGTGTCCAAGTCCATATGAGTTTGTCCAGTCGTCATTATTCCATTTTCCGTATGGCTCGACCTTTGTTCCGATATAATCGCTGTATGCCTGCATTCCGTTGTCGGACTTCTGTGTTATGGTGAAGTGACGGGCTTTTCCTGCGAATGCATATTTCACTTGTATGGCATTGGCCACATCAGCGCTGATGCCACCCACCTGCACTATTTGTATCTCGTCGAACTCGCCTGGCGCGTTGGCGTGTATCTCTCGGCTCATGTCTTCACCGCCTATCTGTATGAGCGAGATGTCAACTCCTGTGTTCATGTCTGAACTCACGGTCTCGCCGACATACGAGTCGCCGGCGTCTTCTGGTTTGACGAGCTCGCCGTTCAGGTAGAATCTGATTTTGTAGATGCTCACTACGTCGATGCCGAGTATGGATGATGAACCGCCGAGCATGAATCCTGCCTGTGTGCCTGCGGCATACCTGTTGCCAAGGTCGCGCACACTCACTAACGGGCTGTATCCTATGCCTACATTGGCTACACACGGAATGGTGGCGTTGTTTGTAAGGTCGTCATCGCAAAGGTTCTCAAGGTTGGTCTGGATGTTCAGCACCTTGATGCCGTCGCTGCCGAAACGGTTGACCATACATCCGCGACCCACGAGTGCCCTACGGTTGCTCAGATAGTCGGCTTTGTCAGGGTTGCTTTCCTGCCACAGTTTTCTATCGTCAGAAACGGAATTTTCGGCTCCTATGGCTCCAAGGGATATATATCCCAATAAAAATAGTGCCAGAAATCTTCTAAGCACATACGTACATTTTAAGTTCATAATTGTTTTTGTAAAATATAATTGTATGTTCATGTATGATACTAATATCATGTCATTTGTGATGTCCGTTATCTGAACGCGTTTTTAGAATACAGAAAGCAATTTTTTATTCATGTTTATTGCTATGATATAGCATGGAATTTTGAAGAGTATATATATATCCTTGACGTATGTGTCAGGTGTCGGTGGATATGATATGCCTCCTTAATTAATTTTGGGTGCAAAATTAATAACGTGAGTCCTAAATTCGTCTTTTTTTTTTTTTTTTGATAAAAATTAAGATTTCGGAGCAAAAATGTATGATGTGTTCTTTTCTGTATGATATTTTTGGTTTTGTGTTTTCAGAACACAGACCGATGCCTGTCGTCCAAAAAACTCTGTATTATTGTCGGGAAGTCCGGCTGTTGGTTTGGTTGAGGTTGTGGTTGGTGGCGTATGTACAAAGTGTTGAGGAAATGTCGGGATAAGCGTGAATCAAGTCTGATAAACCGACAATGACATAACAATAAATCGATCATATAACAATAATAAATCGACTACGCCATAACAATAAAATATTTACCGTGCCCTTTCTCTCACCTAATATCACCGTTTTTGAAGGCAAATCGAAGAACGAGCTTACGATTTTTCTTGATTTTATTTTGACAAAATATTTTCGCAAAAGAGATGTGAAGGGATGTTAAAACAGGCGTATCTGAGGCCATTTCGGGGCATACCGGCTTTTGATATACCCCATTCCGTAGTCCTAAATAATACATTTTACTTTCCAATATTGCCCATTTCGCAGTGCGATTAAGCCCATTTTAGGGTGCGATATGGTGCTTTTCAGCCTCTGAAATGGGCCATTTCGCAAGCCGAAATGGTGCTTTTTGCAATGCGAAGAAATGTCTCTTAAATGTAAATAGTTGATATTCAATATGTTATGTAAACCTCTCATAATTCGCGTATTTGCGCCCGAAGGAGACTTTGTCCGCAAATACGCGCTTATTTTTCGGGGTAGAGTGGGAAGACAAGACCGAAAAATCAAAATCCGGTTACAATTTGAAAGTTGCCGGTATCGGCTTAATCTCAACCGGTTGTTATGCGTCCTGTGGGTTTCGTTTTGTTTTCTGGCTGTCCGCCTTATATCTTTGTCGAAGGCGTATCAGCCTGTGTCGAGACTACATGGCGGGCTGGATGTCGGCAAAAGCAAAGAATATTTAGGGCGGGTAATAACTATAATATAAGCGGGTGATAAATACAATATAAAATAGATATTTGAGGTTTGATGTCCCGTTTTTGTTCAATCTCAACAGCAGGAAACATTGCTTCTTATGGAGCTAATCCGCTTTTCTAATCGGGACGAATATCTGCTTAATCTTTAACGAGCCGAATCACAACCTTGCTTTTATTCATTGCCGGCAAATTTATCAACCGCCTGTGGATAATAAAAAAACGGACCGGAAAAGAAAGTCCGCTGTGCAGGCGTCTCTTTTCCGGTCCGTATGTATTTCCGGTTTTCCGTTCCTTATTTCTTTTTGTTGGCAGTCCGTGCTTACTCCAACGGCTCAGTCTTGAGACTTATCACGCTTCCTGTGGCAGGGTCGAGCACAATCTGCGATGTGAGTTTCTTGCCGAAGAGCGAGCCGCTGAGCGTTTCCACGTTGCCGAACTGTGCGGCGTAAGTATTGTATGTGGCTATCGTGCGGTCGCCGTCGTTCAGTTTTATTTTTATCTTTCCGGGCAGGTTTATACCTATTATCATATCGTCCTTTTGCTTCTTTATCTTCTCGTCGACGACAGGAGGCTCGGCAAGAATCTGCTCATCTTCTATTATGGCGTAGTAGGGTTTGCCCGACAGGTCGTTGGTGTCGGTCAGTCCGAAGTGTCTTGAGAATCTGAACACCATCTGCTTCGACTGTCCTTTCACCGGAACGAACGACACTATGGTTTCGGTTGTGTCTGTTACGGTTGTGCCTTCGAACATTCTCATCAGCGCGTCCTCCTGCGTCTTCATCTGTGCGAGCATTATTTTCAGTTGCTCGCCGTCCTTAGGCATGAAGTCGGCCTCGCCACGTGCGAGCTGGTTTCGGCTGTCGCGAATGTCGTATATTTCCTGTGCCACCATCTGCGCCATCTTCGGAAGATTGGTCGAAGAGAGTATGTCTTGACTCATGTAGTCGTTGGGCGAGGGCAGTGTTTGCTGTGGCGCCGGTTTGAATTTGGCCGGCGGAGTGACGTCCTGACCGTTTGTGTTGATGGCTTTCAGCACTCCGTTTTTGTCGCAGTCTATGTTCAGTATGCTGTGCTTCTTGTCTATCACCAGGTCATACTGCTTGGTCATGTCAGGCACTCCTACTGTCGAGAAGTTCACTCCGACAATCCTGTAGCTCACGCTCGCATCGCTTTTGCTGCGTGTCTTGAAATAGATGTCGCTGTAGTCGGCCAGTCGTCCCGGCGTATAGGTAGTCTTCTCGATAAGCAACGAGACGCGCACTTCGGTCTTGGGAAGGTAATAGGTGAAGTTGCCGTCCTTGTTCTCTGCTGAGGCGGGGCATAACGCTGCCGCCATCAGAATGGTTGACAGTATCTTTATCATATTGTTTTAATTGTCGGTTATCTGTTTAAACGCTTTAGGAATACATTTTATTATGTCGCTTGCCATAAGACTTTCTTCTCCCGTTTCGCGGGCAGCTATGTCGCCGGCAAGTCCGTGTATGTACATACCGGTGAGGCAAGCCTGGTTGCGCGCGTATCCTCTTGCGAGCAGACCGGTGATGATGCCGGTGAGCACATCGCCGCTTCCGGCTGTTGCCATGCCCGCGTTGCCGGTAGTGTTGAATGTCACGCTGCCGTCGGGGGTGCATAGTGCGGAGTAGTGTCCTTTCAGTATGACGTATGCCTCGAGGTGCTCTGCAAGGTTACGGGCGTTGTTGAGGCGGTCGTAGTCGCTCGAAGCCGTGCTGCCGTACAGGCGGTCGAGCTCTTTTGGATGTGGCGTGAGGATGAGGTTTGCAGGCAGATGCTGCATCCATGTCCTGTGGTTGGATATTATGTTGAGGGCGTCGGCGTCGAGTACCACCGGACATTTCGTGCGCCGCAGTTGCGACATGAGTGCCACGGCTGTTTCCTCGTCTGTCCCGAGTCCCGGACCAATCCCGACGGCGTCGAACGCATCTGTGTCGATGGCTTCGGAGAATATCCGCTCGTCAGGGTCTATTCTCAACACCGCTTCGGGTACTGATGTCTGTATTATGCAGCGGTTGGTCTCGGGCGTCAGGATGGTTGTCTTGCCCGTGCCTGAGCGCATGCAGGCTTTCGCGGCCAGTACCGCCGCACCCGCCATGCCGTAGCTTCCGGCTATGAGCAGGGCGTTGCCCATGCTGCCTTTGTGTGCGAAGGCGTCGCGCTTTCTGAAGTTTCTTTTTATATCAGCTGCTTCTGTGGTGCAGTATTGGCTGCTTGTCTTTCTTATGTATTCGTCAGACAGCTTTATGTCGAGCACCTTCACCTGTCCGAGAAACGGCTGCGTGTCGGCAAACATCATCGACAGTTTACGCTGTTGCAGGGTTAGAGTGATGTCGGCTTTTATTATGTTGGCACGCACGTTGTATGTGTTGTCCTCGGTCATCAGTCCTGACGGCAGGTCGATGCTTATCACTTTAGCAGCCGACTGGTTGATGTATTTCACAAGAGATGCAAATCCTTTGGTAAGCGGCTTGTTCAGTCCCGAGCCGAACAGACCGTCTACTACGAGCGTGTTCTCGTCGAGTCTCGGTGGATCGAAGTTTATCTTCACCTCTGTAAACTTGCTTGCACGCTTGTGTCCTGTCAGTCTTTCGCGGTTGGTGGCGCAGTCTTCAGACAGGTGGTCGCTGATGTTGAACAGATAGACGTCAACATCATATCCGCGGTCGAGCAGCATTCTTGCCACTGCAAGCGCGTCGCCTCCGTTGTTGCCGGGTCCGGCGAACACTACGATATTCTTGCCGACGGTCCATTCTTCCGTGATGGCCTCGGTGAGAGCTTTTGCCGCACGTTCCATCAGATCGATTGACGAGATGGGCTCGTGCTCTATTGTGTATTTGTCGAGCTCGTGTATTTGTGAGCCAGTAAAGATTTTCATATGGGGCAAAGATACAAAATAAATTCGTGCCTTACAATAAAATATGATCTTTATTTGAATGTCATCGGCACTCCTTGCGTTGCATGTGGCACAATGTTTGATGGTTGTTTCGTGCGGTGTGTGTTGTAGTGGGCTGCTGCGTGTCCCGATGTCGCGTTGTCGGTAAAAAACCGAAATAAATGCTAACAGCTTACAGCGTTCGCCATATTTTTTGTAAATTTGCGGGCAAATATAGCGAAAGGCGAGCGTAACGGCAAGACTGGAAACCGAAGGTTTGCATGTCTTGACACTGCCGAGCCGCATCTATATTATACAAATATAAATAAAACACCATGAACAGTACAGTCAAAATAAAGGACAAGACGTTCAGAACGTCCATACCGGAGGCTGAGATCTTGAAGCGTGTCAAGGCTGTGGCAGACAAGATAAATGCCGATATGGCGGGAAAGAATCCGCTGTTGCTCGCAGTGCTTAACGGCTCTTTTATATTTGCCGCCGACCTCATGCGTATGATAACCATTCCTTGTGAGATATCATTTGTGAAACTGGCGTCTTATCAGGGCACTACTTCTACCGGCCAGATAAAGGAAGTTATAGGTATAAACGAGGACCTTACGGGCCGCACAGTAATCATAGTCGAGGACATAGTGGAGACAGGTCAGACCATCAAACGTATGATAGAGTCGCTCGGAACGCGCAATCCGGAGTCAATACACATCTGTACTCTTCTGCTCAAGCCCGACCGTCTGAAAGTTCCTCTCAACGTGGAATACGTAGCGATGGAGATACCTAACGATTTCATATTGGGCTACGGACTCGATTATGACCAGCAGGGACGCAATCTGCGCGACATATACACGATTGTGGAAGAATGATATAATGCGGCCGGAACGCAGGTGCAGAGCGATGCGCGACGGCTCAAACAAATAAAATTTTTTCAATTAAAGTAAAGAGATGAAGAATATCGTAATTTTCGGTGCCCCGGGTTCAGGCAAGGGCACTCAGAGTGATCTGATGATCAAGAAATATGGTTTCAATCATATTTCTACCGGTGATGTGCTGCGCAACGAGATCAAGAACGGCACAGAACTGGGAAAGACAGCAAAGGGATACATTGATAACGGACAGCTCATACCTGATGAGCTTATGATAAACATACTTGCGAGTGTCTATGACAGCTTCGGTAAGGAGCACAAGGGTGTGATCTTCGACGGTTTCCCGCGCACGATACCGCAGGCTGAGGCTCTCAAGACCATGCTCGCAGAACGCGGACACAACGTTGCCGCAATGATTGAGCTGGATGTTCCTGAGGACAAGCTGGTAGAGCGTCTGATAAAGCGTGGCAAGGAGTCTGGACGTACCGACGACAACGAGGAGACCATAAACAAGCGTCTGAAGGTTTATACCACACAGACAGCTCCGCTCATCGAATGGTATAAGAAAGAAGGTTTGCACCATCACATCAACGGATATGGCGAGCTCGACCGCATTTTCGCTGACATCTGCGCTGTGATTGACAGCCTCTGATTCGGATAAATCAAAATAAAAACATAGACATAAGATATGGCAGAATCCAATTTTGTAGATTACGTAAAGATATATTGTCGTTCTGGAAAAGGCGGACGTGGCTCCATGCATCTGCGTCACATCAAGTATCAGCCAAACGGCGGACCTGACGGAGGAGACGGTGGACGTGGAGGTAACATATACCTGCGCGGCAATCACAATTACTGGACTCTGCTGCATCTTAAGTATCAGCGCCATGTGTTTGCTGAGCATGGCGGAAACGGAGGACGCGATAAGTGTCACGGCAAGGACGGCAAGGATGTCTATATAGACGTGCCATGCGGAACCGTGGTGTATAACGCTGAGACCGGTAAATATGTATGCGACGTCACCTACGACGGCCAGGTCGTGCTGTTGTTGAAGGGTGGACGCGGCGGACTCGGCAATTTCCAGTTCCGCACGGCGACCAACCAGACTCCGCGTTTCGCACAGCCCGGCGAGCCGATGGAGGAGATGACGATCATTCTCGAGCTGAAACTTCTCGCGGATGTTGGACTTGTTGGCTTCCCGAACGCCGGAAAATCGACATTGCTTTCAGCCTTGTCGAGCGCACGTCCTAAGATTGCCAACTATCCGTTTACGACGCTTGAGCCGTCGCTAGGAATAGTTGGTTATCACGACAAACAGTCGTTTGTCATGGCGGATATTCCGGGTATCATTGAGGGAGCGAGCGAAGGCAAGGGACTCGGATTGCGTTTTTTGAGGCACATAGAGCGCAATTCGCTTCTGTTGTTCATGGTGCCCGGCGACACGGACGACATAAAACGCGAATACGAAATACTTTTGAACGAACTCCGGAAATTCAATCCCGACATGCTGGAAAAGCACCGCGTGCTTGCCGTAACAAAGTGCGACTTGCTCGACGAGGAACTTATCGGCATGCTGCGTGAGACATTGCCGGAAGACCTGCCTGTGGTTTTCATATCGTCGGTCACAGGTATGGGACTTAACGAACTGAAGGATGTGCTCTGGCGCGAGCTCAACAGTGAGAGCAACAAGCTGCAGGACATCATATCGGAAGACAATCTTGTGCATCGCGACAAGGACATGAGCCGCTTCGCTGCCGAGTTGCATGCCGAGGGCGCAGACGATATTATATATGTCGATGAGGACGAGATAGAAGACCTCGACGACTTTGAATACGACGAAGAAGAAACTGATGAATAACCCGCCAGTCATAAAATATTATGATGTAGCCGATGAAGTCGTGGCTTTCAGTACCACGCGTCATGGTGGATTTGGAAAGGGAGCATACTCCGATTTCAACATTAACGAATATTGCGGAGATGATGCCGACACTGTGATTCGCAATCGCGAGGCATTGTGTGAGGAGCTTGGCATGGATGCTAAGAACATCATAATGCCACACCAGACACATGGTACTGAAATACGGGTGATAGGTCCTGAATTTCTTGAACTGAGCAGTAACTCAAGGCGTATGGTGCTTGAGGGCGTCGATGCACTTATGACTTCTGTACGTGGAGTGTGCATCGGAGTTTCTACAGCCGACTGCATACCGGTGCTTCTTTACGACATCGACAGTCACGCTGTGTGTGCCGTACATGCCGGATGGCGAGGTACGGTGGCGCGCATAGTGCAGAAGGCCGTGAAGGAGATGCACATAGTGTTCGGCACCAACGCTGCAAATCTGAAGGCAGTCATAGGTCCGGGCATATCGCTTGACAGTTTTGAGGTGGGCGATGAGGTTTTCGACAGTTTTTCAGAAGCCGGATTCGACATGCAGAAAATAAGTTGCAGGAAGAACAAATGGCACATTGACCTTCCGGAGTGCAACCGTATTCAGATGCTGGAATCCGGTGTCGGTGCAGACAATATATATTCTTGTGGAATATGTACCTATGAGAACGTGGCCGACTATTTCTCTGCCCGCAGACTCGGAACTGAGTCTGGGCGCATTTTCAACGCCATATATCTGCGTTAGGATAAAGGTGCTGAGAGTTCCGGAGGTTGTTCGGCTGTTTGATTGTTTATGAATAATTCTTGTTGAAAATGATTAGACTAAGACACCTGTTTCTTTTGGCAACGTTTGTTGTCACCCTTACTGCGGCAGCTCCGGTGAAGCATAAGTTCACTGCAGCCGAGCAGCAGCAGATAAGCATTGAGACGCCCGGACTGTTCAGTCGTTCGGATGCTTTCAATGTGGATTTCTCTTCTTTTAGAGAGAAGGAGTATTCTTTCCCGCTGCCGGTGGGCAAGGCTACTGTATTGAATGATAATGTTCTGAGAATAACTACAAAGGAAGGCGATGCGGTGAAAGCCATGTTCGACGGTGTGGTAAGGCTGTCGAGGGCTCACGAAGATATGGGCAACGTCATCGTGATACGCCACCGCAACGGACTCGAAACCGTGTATGCCAACAATGAGAGCAATCTTGTCAAGGTGGGGCAGAGCGTGAAGGCCGGTCACACCATTGCCATTGTGGGCTCACGCGACGGAAAGACATACTGCGATTTTTCAATAATGGTGAACGGATGCCGCATAAATCCGTCAACAATAATAAGTGTGAACAGTCATCGTCTGCGCAAACAGATGCTGACATGTCGGCGCAACGGAAAATATGTTGACATAACATCGTCTGCCGGAAACAACAGACTAATGGCGGCGGAGAGCATGGATGAAGACCCGTTTGAGAACGATTCTAAGTTCGAGCTCGACCTTTCTGAGCTTGACGATCAGAGTTGGGCGTTTCCGCTTCCCGATGCCAAGGTGATAAGCGGATACGGAGGACGCCGCGGACATGCCGGTATCGACCTGAAGACAAAGCCGAACGATGAGATTGTTGCGGCATTTGACGGAGTCGTTACACGCTCGGGTCCTTACTACGGATACGGCAACTGCATAGTGATAAAGCATGCCTACGGATTTGAAACACTCTACAGCCACCAGTCGAAAAATCTGGTTGAGGTGGGCGATAAGGTGAAGGCCGGACAGGTGATAGGACTCACCGGCCGTACAGGACGCGCAACGACAGAGCATCTGCATTTTGAAATCTCGTTCAAAGGCAAGCGCCTTAACCCAACGGTTGTGTTCGATTGCGCCAACAAGACACTACAGCAATCTACGCTTGTCCTTAATAAGAGCGGTAAGGTGAGCACACGTAAGAACTACTACGCGCAGGGAAAGAAATCCTCATCGCGTACTTAATATTCAGCAGTATGCGGCTTTAATGTGAGCCTGATAGATAATGACATTATGCCATTGTCTATCGGGCTCATGTAGTTTCAGTATATTTCCCGCTGCGATGCAGGTTTTCCGAGCTTCTGGCATTGCCCGTCCGAGGCTGTGATAAATCCCGCCTTATGCTGCTATACGGACCGTATGAAGACATGAAAAAGGCTTTTTAATTTCTCTATATGGATTTTATGAGAGAGCCATACGTGCTCTTTCTCACGCCGGCAGGCTTTATCTCTTTATGATAAAGAATGTTTCATGACTGGCGGGCGCAGTATTGGTGCCATGTGTTTTCAGCGTCAGCAGCACAAAATAATGTACCATACAAATAATGCCGCGGCCTATTCAGGTCGCGGCATTATCGTATTATCTGTGGTTTCATACCGAGCATGATGACAACATCGTGCTTTGACACCGAGTCTTATCTCTTGTGTCTGTTTGCCCTCTGCTCGCGGTATTTGGCTTTCTGACGTGCAGAGCCGCTGCCGTGCGCACCGGTTATGTATTTTTTCTTCTTGGCTTTGGTCTTCACCTTGCCGTCGTCTTTCGGGCCGGAACTTTTCTTCTTGAAAACAAGTCCGCCGCCGCTTATGATATCATCAATCTCGTCGCTCATTCTGAAACGTATGTTTTTTTATCAATGATGGAACAGTCTTACACCGGTGAATGCCATTGCTATGCCATATTTGTCGCAGGTCTCGATGACATTGTCGTCGCGTACCGAGCCTCCGGCCTGGGCAATGTATTCGACACCGCTCTTGTGGGCGCGCTCTATGTTGTCGCCGAACGGGAAGAATGCGTCGCTTCCGAGAGCCACTTTAGTGTTCTGTGCTATCCATGATTTCTTCTCTTCAGCGGTGAGCACTTCAGGTTTCTCCTTGAAGAACTGCTGCCATGTGCCGTCACGCAGCACGTCGTCGTGCTCCTCGCTGATATACACATCGATGGTGTTGTCGCGGTCGGCGCGGCGTATTCCGTCAACGAACGGGAGGTTCATTACTTTCGGGTGCTGGCGCAACCACCATATATCGGCCTTGTTTCCTGCGAGGCGTGTGCAGTGGATACGGCTCTGCTGACCTGCTCCGATACCGATGGCCTGTCCGTCCTTAACGTAGCACACAGAGTTGCTCTGGGTGTATTTCAGGGTGATGAGGCTTATGATGAGGTCGCGTTTAGCCTCTTCGGTGAATGTCTTGTTCTTTGTTGGGATGTTCTCGAAGAGTGCCGGGTCGTCGAGTTTCACATTGTTGCGTCCCTGCTCGAATGTTATTCCGTACACCTGTTTGCGCTCTATTGGTTCCGGTACGTACAGCGGATCCATCTTTATGATGTTGTATGTACCCTTGCGTTTGCTTTTCAGTATCTCCAGAGCTTCTGGAGTATAGTCAGGTGCAATCACACCGTCGCTTACCTCACGTTTGATGAGAGTGGCTGTTGCTACGTCGCAAGTGTCGCTCAGTGCCACGAAGTCGCCGTAAGAACTCATGCGGTCGGCTCCGCGTGCTCTTGCGTATGCACATGCCAGAGGTGAGAGTTCCACCTTCACGTCATCTACAAAGTAGATTTTCTTCAGTGTGTCGCTCAGCGGCAGTCCGATGGCGGCACCAGCCGGTGATACGTGTTTGAACGAGGCAGCGGCAGGCATGCCGGTTGCTTCTTTCAGTTCCTTAACTAACTGCCATGAGTTGAGCGCGTCGAGGAAATTTATATATCCAGGACGTCCGTTGAGCACTTCAATGGGCAGTTCGCCATCTACCATAAATATGCGTGACGGTTTCTGATTTGGATTACATCCGTACTTTAATGCTAATTCTTTCATGTTATGATGTTGAGAATATAATCTGTTTAAACAGATACAAAGTTACTAATTTTTAATGATATACGCAAATATAAGGCGAGAGGGCGGACGGTGGCAGCTGACAGACTCAATTTTCACACTTATTATTTTGTAATAACGTTTGTTTGTGTTATTTTTGCATCCATGGATAGTGCTGCACGGGGTCTTCGGCAGGTGCTGATAATGAGCCGGTTCACGTGGTTGTTGTGACCGTGAACCGCTGATCGCGTCGGCTATGACGGCCGTTGTATGGTTTCGTGTGTGGTTGTCCGTATGTTTTAAACGTTAGTAGTATATGGAAAGAAAGCATTGGGAATTGAGCCAGTTGCTCAAGGCCGTTGAGAGGAAGTTTAATGACGAGGCGTTGAAACCGGCGGTACTAAAGAAAATCGCAGCCCACATCAAGGGCACGGAGAAACCGAAGAAAGAGACGCTCGACCGCATTGCGCTGCTTGCAGGATTTCAGGATTGGGACAGTTTTAAGGCTGCCATATATGGTAATGCCGACGGTCAGCTGAACTTTGGAGAGGAGACGGACCAGCATGATGATGCCAAAAAAACGTCAGACGGGCATTAAGCGGTTGCCCGATGCCGCCGTATGACATCGGGTTCTTTTGTGTGCGTCGCCCTGCGTAATCATTATATGAATGTAGGGCGAGTGCATCTGGCGGCAGAGTCTTTCATTTTCCGGGGGCACGCCTCGGCTCGTCAGAAATTCAGAGGAGAAAGGATTTCTATGGAAAACCGCGGGTTCAATCACGCATAGTGTTGTTTACGTCCGCTGAAATTTAGCCCAAACATATCGTCAGACCCTAAGCGTTTGTTTTTTGTCATGGTTATTGCTAATCCAGTATCTCCCGTTTTCTTGCCGTCATTCCGCCCGATATGTAGTTTCAGCTTGGTCTGCCATGCCTTTTGCAAAGACGAAAGAGAGACTGCACGGCATTTAAACGAAACTCACTGAACGTATAACCATTGGTTGGTTTTAAACCGGTATGTTCTACTTTCAAATTGTAACCGGATTTTGATTTTTCGCTCTTAGTTTTCCACTATACCCCGAAAAATAAGCGAGTATTTACCATCAGACTTTCCTTCGGGCGCAAATACGCGAAAAATAAGAGATTTTTATAAACTATTGAATATCAATGAATTGTATTTAAGGGGTATTTTCCCGCATTGCAAATAACACCATTTCGTCTTGCGAAATGGCCCATTTCAGAGGCTGAAAAGCACCATATCGCACCCTAAAATGGGCTTAATCGCACCACGAAATAGGCAATATCGGAAAGCAAAATGTATTATTTCGGACTACGGAATGGGGTATATGAAGAGCCTATATGTCCCGGAATGCCATCAGATATGCCCTATTTAACATTCATTTACACCTCTTTTACGAAAATATTTTGTCAAAATCGAGTCAAGAAAAATTGTAAGTTCGCTTGCTCGGTTTTTCGTACTTTTGCCTGAAATCCTTCAGACCCCTCCATGGTTGAGGCAGGGTGGTGTGTGCGCTTCATAACAGTTTTAAGCATATATTCTGACATCATTGCATAAAAAAACTGGTAAATGAATTTTCCATTACTTTGTACTTTTAATTATATATTATTGCAACAAAGATAATAGCGGAATGTCTTGATGTATGATAATGATATAAAAATTATTCGATAAAAATAAGTTTCTTGTTGTTGATGCTCATTATAAGTTTTTGTCGTGATAGAATTTCATAACCCAAAAGTCCATCAATCTTGTTTGTCCAATGAGCGTTTAGATGACTGATATCACTAAATACTGTTGGCAGGTGCTTAAAGCGTTTTTTGCCAATATTCAAAGATTTTATATCACCTTTTTTTACTGTAGTTGATTCTTTTGATGCTCCTTTCAATTCCGTAGTGGAAATATTTGACATTCGTTTTTCCAGTTTACTAAACATTGAGTCATCAATCAGGTTAGCGGCAGCACCACAATCAATACCCATCATGAGAGTAATATCACCAATCTTTGTCTCGATAAAAGGAATGTGCGACTTTTCAGAGGTCATCTGCATCGGAACCTCATAGGTCTTATATCTCATTTCCTTTATATAATTTTCTGTTTTATCACTCTTGATTAATGTCAATGTTTTCCCTTCATAATCGAATAGCCAATCGTAGTCCTTTAGCACTTGATAACCAATTAATCCATATATTTCTCGATCTTTTGACAAGTGAGAAATGTCTGACATTACAAAGTCTGTATTTTCAGCACGAATCCCATGAAAATTGAAAGTGTTGACACGAAAAACATCTAGACTCGAAATTCCAGAACTTACGCCTTGTGCACTTATTGAGTTTACTGTATCATTACTGTGGGAAAAATATTTACTGTTCAGGTAAAGACTCGGCGCACCACTATCCAAGATAAAATCACGTTCAATACCATTCAATTCTGCCTTAACAAAAATAAGTCCGTCAGATATTTCCATTGGTACTGTAATAACATCATCGGATGGAGTTTCAAAATCTTTTTTCATATCTACCTTTTTTACGGGTAGCAGATCCATCTATTTTATCTGATTGTCACTATTAAAGATAAAGGTTGCTTCTTTATGCCCCAGTCGTTTGCTGTAATTGAAGTCATATACTAAAGTCAAAGTCGCATCTGCTTGCCGTTCGTCTATTTTATTTATATTAGAGATATGTTCGTCTATTTGTGTTATTATTTGCGCTAAAACTTGGATAGCGCTTGGACCGCTCTTACCTGCACAGACGAAATCCGGTGCAAGATGTTCATGCAGATTTTCAACCGAGTGATTGTTGACAGCGTCAACAGCAATGTTAACTATTTCCATACACCGCTGGCTATCCTGTGCTGAAACGGTATATATAGAAAAAAATGTAAAGATAAGAGCAATAAAATATTTCATAATATTCTGTTTATATGTGTTTATATACAAATATATAAATATTTCTACAGTTGTAACAATATTCAATTATAATTTAACTTTTAATGGCATATTGTCATATATATTGCCTTTTCTATATTCAATAAATTGATATTCTCTCTCATCACCGGCTTTCCTTGCCGGAGAAATTTCATATGCAAAGGTACAGCGACGGACGGTCGCCAAGTACCGCTGTGCTAACGGCTCCCGGATCTTCACGGCAGCCTTCCACAAATCGAAGATTTGGGTATTCCGCTTTATCCTGTCACTGTTTACTTGTCTTGTTCGTCCTATGCTCGCTGTCTGTCCTGCATAAAAATCATTCCCCGACAAGAAGCCGGAAGAGCTTCGATAAGAGGGAAAACAAAAACAATGTTCAACAATTAAATTATTACGATTATGCCGAATTGGTGCAGTACTGCGTATGTGATAGATGGCGACGCAAAAGAAGTGAAGCAACTGTATGAGTTGATGAAAGGACTGGAAGAGCGTAAGACACCTTCAGTAGAAAACGGATTTGGGACTACTTGGCTGGGATGTCTCGTGGATGCTTTGGGTAAGGATTGGAACGATGTACGTTGCCGTGGCTCTTGGAACGGACTTGAAATGGACGGTGATGTATTGAAGTTTTCCACAGAAACAGCGTGGGCCCCATGCAGTGAGACATTTGACCTTGTGAGGGAAGCGTTCCTCCATCTTCGCTATTACTTTCAGGCGGAAGAGCCAGGCATGGAAGTATATGAAACAAACGATGAATTTGTAAATTTGACATGATATGGTATATCATTGGTCACTCAAACAATCCGTTGACCAGGTTGACCGCATCATCCTTTTTCTGGTTGATGATATTGGCGTACACCTGTGTCATTTTCACGTCAGCATGGCCGAGCAGCTTGGATGTCATATATAAGTCTGCTCCGAGTGTCAGCATCATCGTCGCGAACGTGTGCCGCCTTGTATGGAACAGAACCCACAAAGCAGCCGTTGGTAAACAAGTAACGATAAAACGTAACCCGTTTGAAATGAGCGGTTTTTCATTATTCTGCCAAATGTCGGAAACGCAACGGAGTGCGGAATATTGCACCATTTCAGTTACCAAGCCGTTAGCTGTCAGTTACCGAAGCAAGGACAGGTAACGCACGGAAAATGAAATTGTTGTACGCCCGTGCCGATTGCGCTGATACGCACCGTTCTGCAAATCAATGGACGCTTACTCATAAGTTAATTTTGCAACAAAAACAGTAAGCGTATGAAAGTAGAAAAATTCAAGGTGCTGCTCTACCTGAAAAAGAGCGGAACGGACAATTCGGGCAAAGCCCCGATAATGGGTCGTATCACAGTGAACCGTACGATGGCGCAGTTCGGATGCAAGCTGTCGTGCAGGCCGGATTTGTGGAACGCGCGAGAAAGCCGTCTGGACGGCAAGAGCCGCGAGGCGGTGGAAACCAACGCAAAACTGGACAAGCTGCTGCTTGCGGTCAATGCGGCGTTCGACACGCTGGTGGAGCGCGAGCGGGACTTTGACGCGACGGCGGTCAAGGACTTGTTCCAAGGCAGCATTGAAACGCAGATGACGCTGCTTCGGATGACCGACCGCATCTGCGAGGACTTGAAGGCGCGTATCGGGATAGACCGTGCCAAAGGAACGTACCCCGGCTATTACTACATGAGAAAGACATTGGGCGAGATCATCCCGTGGCAGTTCAAGACGAAGGACATCGCTTTCGGGCAGCTTACTGAACAGTTCATCCACGATTACCAGAACTATGTGATGGACGTGAAAGGCTTGGCGGTGGACACGGTGCGCCATTACCTCGCCATCTTGAAAAAGGTATGCCGCATAGCCTACAAGGAGGGATATGCGGAAAGATGCCATTTTGCCAATTTCACTCTGCCTCAAAAGACAGAGCGGACACCGAGGGCGTTGAGCCGCGAGGACTTCGAGAAAATCCGTGATGTGGAGATACCCGCATGGCGCACCACACACATACTCGTCCGCGACCTTTTCCTGTTTGCCTGCTATACGGGAACCGCCTATGCGGATGTGGTGAGCGTCACCCGTGAGAACCTCTACACGGACGACGATGGGAGCCTCTGGCTGAAATATCGCCGCAAGAAGAACGAGCTTCGGGCAAGCGTGAAGTTGCTGCCCGAAGCACTCGCCCTAATAGAGAAATACCATGACGACAACCGCCCGACGCTGTTCCCGATAATATACCATCCAAACCTCCGCCGACACATGAAATCGCTCGCCGTTCTTGCAGGGGTGAGCAGTACCTTGTGCTATCATCAGGCACGTCACTCGTTCGCCTCGCTGATTACGCTGGAAGCCGGAGTGCCGATTGAAACCATCAGCCGGATGCTGGGCCATTCCGACATCCAGACCACGCAGGTCTATGCCCGTGTCACCCCGAAGAAGCTATTTGAGGACATGGACAAATACATCGAAGCGACCAAAGACTTGAAACTTGTTTTGTAACCAATTAAAATCAGTAATCTAAAAACATCATAACTATGCGCAGTACATTTTCCATATTACCGTATATCAACCGAAACAAGGTGAAGGCAGACGGCACGACTGCCGTCCTGTGCCGCATCACCATAGACGGCAAGAGTTCCACGATGGCGACGGGCATCTATTGCAGGCCGGAAGACTGGAACAGCAAGACGGGAGCCATCCGCACCGTCCGCGAGAACAACCGCTTGCAGGAGTTCCGCAAATCCGTTGAACTTGCCTATGAGGACTCGTTGAAGAAACAGAACGTGGTGAGCGCCGAACTGCTGAAAAACACATTGGCGAAAAGAGCAGTTATCCCCACCAAGCTGTTACAGATGGGCGAAAGGGAACGTGAACGGCTGCTTGCCCGTTCAAAGGAGATAAACTCCACGTCCACATACCGCCATTCGGGGTATTACCAGAAATACCTGAAAGAATACCTCACCTCGTTGGGCAAGGAGGACATTGAGTTCACCGACATCACGGAGGATTTCGGCAATTCCTATAAAGCCTTTCTGAAACGCTACAAGAACTTCAGTCCGTCACAGACGAACAAGTGTCTGTGTTGGCTGAGCAAGCTGGTGTACCTTGCCGTGGACTACGAGATACTCCGCGCCAATCCGTTGGAGGACATGGAATACGAGAAAAAGCCTGCACCGAAGCACAGGCACATCAGCCGTGCGGAATTGAAAACCATCCTCGAAACACCCATGCTTGACCCCTTGCAGGAACTGGGCCGGAGGGCATTCCTGTTTTCGACGTTCACCGGTCTGGCGTATGTGGACATCATGTTGCTCCATCCGCACCATATCGGCAGGACGGCGGACGGCAGGCGTTACATCCGCATCAACCGGAAGAAGACCAACGTGGAGGCGTTCATCCCCTTGCACCCGATAGCGGAACAGATACTCGACCTCTACAACACCATGGACGACACCAGGCCCGTGTTTCCGCTTCCAAGCCGTGACGAGATGTGGTTCGAGATACACGAACTGGGCGTGGCGATAGGGCGGAAGGAAAACTTGTCCTACCATCAAAGCAGGCACTCCTTCGGAACTTTTTTGATTTCGGAGGGAATACCAATAGAGAGCATCGCCAAGATGATGGGGCACTCCGGCATAAAAACCACCCAACGGTATGCGGAAGTAACGGACAAGAAGATTTCAAAGGACATGGACAATCTGATGGCTTTCAGACGTGCCTACGGAACAGGTGCGTCAAGGGAAAAGAAAACAAAGGACATCTTAACGGATAAGGAGGAATGACAATGGAACGTGGAATTATCACAATCACTGAAAACGGAACGGTCACGATGCCGACTGTTCCCGTCTGGATGACACAACAGGAAATGTCCGATGCGTTCAATGTATTCGGATGCGACATCCGCAGGGCTGTACATGCCATCTACAAGAATATGGAACTGTTTGAAAGCGATACCATGCGCTACATCAGGCAAGACAACGGGATAAGCTACGATGTGTACAGCCTTGAAATGGTGATTACCATCGCCTTCCGACTGCGGACTAAGGAATGTATGGCTTTCAGGCGGTTTGTCATGGGCAGGCTGACCATGAACAACAGACAGCCTGTCAACATTTTCTTTTCGCTCTCCCCATATAATGGCCGGAGAGTGAACAATTAGAAAAGGTGAAAAGAAAAGAGCCGACAACGGGCAGGGAAAATAAATCCTCCGTTGTCGGCTTCTTCTTATTATAGGATGGCAGATTATGTACCGACACGCCTGAACGCCTCCCGGTAATTGGCGGCAAGCATCCTCTCAATGTCCGATTCTTTGTACAGGATTTTGCCGCCCAGCTGGTAATAGGACACCACCCCGTTGTTTCGGTAGTCCTGCAAGGTACGGCGGCTCACTTTCAGCCGTTCCAAAACCTCCCTGTCCGTCAGGAAGCGTTCGCCGCCCAATGTCGGACGGCTGTTTGCCACAAAGTTCTCGATGCCGTCCAGCAGACGGTCAAGCGTGTCGCCGAATTGGGCGACCAGCGCATGGTTCTTGGTTATCATTTCACTCATTGTCACTTTGGATTTAGTAGTAAGACAATAATAATCAGACGGCTCTGTCCGTCCGTTTGCCCTCAATTAGTTTTACGATGCTCAGCACATCCTCCGGCTTGTAAAATACCTTGTGGTTAATCTGCGAATAGGCCAGCGTGCCGTTGTCGCGTAGCGTCTGCAACGTGCGCGGGCTGATGTTGAGCTGTCGGCAGACTTCCGGGTTGTCCATCCAGCGGTTTAATGACTTGCCGCCCTGCTTGGTAAGGAGGGCATCCACACGTTCCGCGAAACGGCTGAACTTTGCTGCCATTTCCTCGAACGCCTCTTTCTGAATAATCAAAATTTCCATTGTCGATACTGCTTTTAGTGTTGATACTCGGTTTTTGCCTGCAAAGTAAAGCGGTATTCTCCGTAATGAGATGGATATGCGATTAGGTGGCAGCTTGTGGCATTTTGCTGTCCCAATCCTTCACACTCCGGGAATATCGTTTTGCATGGCAACGCAAAGTAAAGACAAGGTTGGCAAAAGTCAATCACTTTGTGCCTGCGTGGAAGCATTTGGCACCGGTATGGAAGCCTGTGGCGTTATTATATGAAGTGACACTGCAAAATGGTTGCAAAAGCTAAATTGTAAATAAAGCTATTTCATTCGTGACCTTATCCTGCTTAAACTTGTCTGCGTAATGCCAAGATACGAGGCTATGCTGCCCAATGGCAGCCGTTGCAAGAGTTCCGGATCCATCTCAACCAGTTGCCTGTAACGCTCTGAGGCGATAGCTGAGAGCATGGAGATTAATCGTTGTTCAGTCTCCAAAAGTTCCATTTCCGCATACCGTCGTCCCCAATTAGCAATATGCAAATCTTCCAAAAACAATTCCTGCAATTTCTTCCTCTTCAAGACATACAGAACAGAATCCTCCATCAGTTCCATTGTCTCATATCCAGCCTCGTCGTTTACATATCCTTTCATAGAAACAATGGTAGCACCTTCCTTGCCTATCCAAAACGTAATTTCTTTTCCGTCAACATAAGTAAAAGCCCTGACAATACCCTGTTTAATGAAAAATATATCTTTCTCTACCTTGTTTATTTCCAATATATGAAATCCTTTAGGCAATGTAATCTCTGACATACAACGATGCAATTTGTCTAAAGACTCTTCAGGCAGAGGGTATCTTAAACTTAAAATCTGTTCCAGTTCCATACTCCATCAACACTTATCACCCTGCGAAGGTAACAAAAAGATGCGTCATAAATCAGGAAGCATGTCTCTTTTTGTCAAATGCGAAATCATTTTTTGCCAAATGTAAAAAGGTTTAGTGTAAGATGTACCTACTTTTGCATCGAACTTTAACACGGAATAATATGGAACATGATTTTTTGGAGATTATTAAAACGCGACGCAGTTGTCGTAAATTTCAGGACAGACAAATTTCCCATGTGGAATTGGATGCCGTACTTGAAGCAGGAACTTACGCACCTTCAGCAGGAGGGCGCCAAAGTGCGTTTATCGTAGCTGTGCAGAATAAAGAGCAGCGCAAAAAACTGGCTGCAATGAATGCGGCAGTAATTGGATCCAAATCAAATCCTTTTTACGATGCTCCCACTTATGTATTGGTTTTTGCTCCCTCAAATGCTCATACTGCTATCGAGGATGGAACTTGTGTGCTTGAAAATATGATGCTTGCAGCTCATGCCTTGAACTTGGGAAGCTGTTGGATTCATCGAGAGAAAGAAATGTTCACCACAGATGAAGGGAAAAAGATGATAAGGTCATGGGGGCTGCCTGACGGACTGATGGGCATCGGTGCTTTGGCATTGGGCTATCCTGATGGCAAACCAGCGCCTGCCGTCACACGAAAAGAAGGGTATTACCGTATAATTAGATAAAAATGTCACACAATTTACTCAAGGCGATTTTTTATGAATTGGATTATCTTATTATTGGCCGGACTCTTTGAAGTAAGCCTGACTTTTTGTTTGGGGAAGACTCGGGCCGCATCCGGTTTCGAGTTCTATCTTTGGGGTGGAGGTTTTCTTATCTCCACAATATTAAGCATGACGCTGCTTGCCAAAGCCGTGCAAACATTGCCGTTAGGCACAGCTTATGCCATTTGGACGGGTATTGGGGCGGTAGGTACGGTCCTGATAGGCATTTTTGTCTTTAAGGAACCGGCCACACCGATACGCCTTTTCTTCCTGTTCACGTTGATAGCGTCTTTGATAGGTTTGAAGATTGTTTCTTACTGAAAGGGGAATACATGAAATATGAATTGAAAGCCAACCAGGGTATTCCGGCTTCGTTGCTGGTCATGCTTTCCATTGCAACCGGATTGTCCGTCGCCAACTGTTACTATAACCAGCCCTTGTTAGGCAGTATGGCTGCTGATTTCAAAGTAAATGATTTGTCCGCCAATGTGGTGGCTACATTAACGCAAGTCGGTTACATGCTTGGTCTGCTGTTTATAATTCCATTGGGAGACCTGCTTTCACGCCGTAAGCTGATATTAACCAATTACGTTCTCGCTGCCTGTTCTCTGCTTGCTATTGGTATGGCACGGGACATCCGTATTGTGTGGGTGGCATCGCTGATAGCTGGAGCAACTTCTGTTATGCCGCAGTTTTTCATACCATTTGTGTCCTATCATTCAGCACCAAGTCATAAGACCCGTAATGTAGGCATTATGCAGTCCTGCCTGCTGGTAGGAATCTTGGGGTCACGCATTCTGAGCGGGCTGATAGCCGATGCCTGGGGATGGCGTATGGTTTATTTCATAGCAGCCGGGCTGATGGCATATTGCTGGCTGATGATGTACAAAGTGCTTCCTGCTTTGCCTGCACAAATGAAGGTAACATACGGGAGACTGATGAAGTCGCTATGGCATATTCTACGAAAATATCCCTACCTGCGCATCGCTTCTACCCGAGCGGCATTAGCTTATGGTGCTTTCTTTGCCTTATGGAGTTGCCTTGCCTTCAAGATGAAGCAAGCCCCTTTTTTTGCTGGAGATGATGTCATAGGGGCATTGGGATTTTGCGGATTGGCAGGAGCTGCTACAGTGGTATTCATCAGTAAATATATTCCGATTTATGGAGCCAGACGTTTTTCTCTCATAGGCGGAGTCGTTATGCTGGTGGCTTGGCTGACGGCATGGTGTGGCGGCGACAGCTACGCAGGCATCATCATTGCCATTCTCCTGATTGATGCGGGGATGCAGAGCATTCATTTGGCTAATCAGACCAGTGTGGTAACGCTCGACGCCGAAGCCATCAACCGTGTAAACACGCTGTATATGACCATTTATTTTCTTGGCGGTTCTGTGGGAACGTTTGTAGCCGGCATCTGCTGGGAGCATTTTCAATGGACGGGAATAGCCATAGCGGGACTGACTTTCATTGCCTTGTCCTTGCTGGTCAGTTTTACATTTAAGGAAAGTAAGATATGAGCTCCAAACATCATATCCTATTTGACTTGGACGGCACGCTGACCGACTCATTCAAAGGTATAGTCCACAGTGTGCAATATGCCTTATCTCGCTATGGCATCATTGAAAACGATTTGCATAAGTTAACCCCGTTCATTGGACCGCCATTGACCTATTCGTTCAGAGAATTTTATCATTTCTCCGATGCACAGGCGGACGAGGCGGTAAGATATTACTGTGAATATTTTTCCGAGAAAGGTTGGTGCGAGAACACAGCCTATCCCGGTATCCCGGAGATGTTGAAGACATTGTGTGAAGCAGGCAAGCATCTTTATGTGGCAACCTCCAAGCCCACGGAATTTGCCGTACGGATATTGGAACATTTTGGATTATCCGTTTTTTTCGACCCATCAAGGAGAAGTTTTGATGGGGAGCAGGTTTGTGTTTCGGGCATACCGAAACGGTTCGCTCCCCATGTTTTGGAAGACGCAAAATCCCTAAAAATAGGTATTGCACGACAATTTCAAGCCTTATACCTTTGCAAAAAATTAAAAACAGACATTGTTCGTTATAAATGCAAGTGCTGAAAGAGGACATAAGGGGTCGGATATTGACGATTGCCAGACAGCAATTCGAGAAGAAAGGCTATTCCAAGACTTCCATGCGCGAAATAGCGGAATTGTCGAGTGTTGGTGTTGGGAATATCTATAACTACTTCACAAGCAAAGATGAATTATTCCGTGAAGTGGTCCGTCCTGTTTTGTGCGCTTTGGAAGCCATGCTGCAAGAACACCACGGCATACGGGGCGAAGATATTATGATGATGCGGTCGGAAAAATACCTGAAATCCTGCATTGACGAATATGTTTCGCTTATAGACAAACACCGTTCGCTAATGGAAATACTGTTGTTCCGTGCGCAAGGTTCTTCATTGGAACGCTTCCGTGAAAATTATACCGACCGTTCCACGGAATTGGTTAAGGCGTGGTTCGCGTCCATGCAGCGGAAACATCCCGAAATCAATACGGCTGTGTCCGATTTTATCATTCATTTGCATACGGTATGGATGTTCACGATGTTCGAGGAACTATTGATGCATTCCGTACCCCGGCAAGAAATGGAGGCTATTTTGCACGATTATATTCTGTTTGAAATCCAAGGTTGGAGGGCTATTATTAAGATATGAACAGACAACGTACATACGAACATTCAACCGCATCAGAACGGTTGGCAAGGAGGAAATCTTCACGGAGGTTTCCTCCTTTTTTTATGAACAATTCTGAATATCGT
>USHV01000005.1 GCA_900554695.1 uncultured Prevotella sp.
AGAACTCTTGACACACAACTCGCTTTGTTTTGAATTCATCGAACTCACGTTATTTTACTCTCAAAACTGTATATTCATACACATTTCTGCCGGAATTTCGGCGTTCTTTACCGACGTATCGCCGGCGGTCAAGTATTCAAAAGACAAAAATATCGTACTATAAGAACACACGGCGTTATATTTTTTTGTATTTTTGCAGAATATAATCCGGCATCGGCAAAAGCACACACGCAACACCCCCGCAACCGTGCCGCAACTAAACAAGAATCTTATAAACAATACACAGACACCCGACACCCAGTCTGAAAAAACCAAAAGCTGATATGATACAATCAATGACCGGTTACGGCAAAGCCACCGCAGCCTGTAAAGGAAAGAAAATCCATGTGGAAATAAAATCGCTCAACAGCAAGACGCTCGACCTTTCCGCACGCATAGCACCGCTATACCGTGAGAAGGAGATGGAGATACGCCAGATGATCACCGCGCGACTGATACGCGGAAAGGTGGATTTCTCAATATGGATTGAAAAGGACGCCGCAACCGACGCAACACCTATAAACGCCGCTCTGGTAGAGAACTACTACCGACAGATAAAAACCATCGCACAGACAACGGGCATACCTGAACCGCAGGACTGGTTCTACACCCTACTGCGCCTGCCCGACGTGACCACACGCACCGAGAACGAGGAGCTCGAAGACGAGGAGTGGAATACGGCACGCTCGACCATCGAAGAGGCCATCGACCATCTGATAGAGTTCCGCAACCAGGAGGGAGCGGCTCTGGAGAAGAAGTTCACCGAGAAGATAGACAACATCGGCGCACTGCTCAAGAGCATAGAGCCATACGAGAAGTCGCGTGTAGAGAAGATAAAGGCGAGAATTGTGGAAGGCCTGAAGGCCATTCCCGACGTGGAGTACGACAAAAACCGCCTGGAGCAGGAACTGATATACTACATAGAGAAGCTCGACATCAGCGAGGAAAAACAGCGTCTGGCCAACCATCTGGCCTACTTCCGCGAGACGATGAAAGAGAATGGCGGACAGGGAAAGAAGCTGGGATTCATCGCTCAGGAGATGGGACGCGAGATAAACACCACCGGAAGCAAGAGCAACAACGCCGAGATGCAGAACATCGTAGTGAAGATGAAGGACGAGCTGGAGCAGATAAAGGAACAGGTGCTCAACGCACTTTAAAAGGAAAACGGGGCGGCGCGACATGTCCAGACAGACACGTACGCGCCGACATCATATAAAAACACATACACATGAACGACAATACGAAAACCGGAAAACTCATAATATTCTCCGCGCCGAGCGGATGCGGAAAGAGCACAATCATCGGTTGGCTGATGAAACACGAGGAACTGCGCCTGGCATTCTCCATATCGTGCACGAGCCGACAGCCGCGCGGAACGGAACAGAACGGTGTGGAATACTTCTTCATCACGCCCGAAGAGTTCCGCCGCCGCATAGAGAACGACGAGTTTCTGGAGTATGAGGAGGTATATAAAGACCGCTTCTACGGCACTCTGAAAGAGCAGGTTGAGAAGCAGTCGGCACAGGGCGACAACGTGGTATTCGACGTTGACGTGAAGGGCGGATGCAACATCAAGAAGTTCTATGGCGACCGCGCGCTGAGCATCTTCATCCAACCGCCGTCGATAGCAGAACTGCGCCGCCGTCTGGAAGGACGCGGAACGGATGCACCGGAGGTAATAGACGACCGCATAGCACGCGCCGAATTCGAGCTGTCGTTTGCCGGACAGTTCGACAAGGTGGTGGTGAACGACGACCTGCAGAAGGCTGAGGAAGAGACACTGGCAATCGTGAAGGAGTTTATCGGACTGTAAACACACTACTCCTCACGGCCAATCCACGACAGACAGAAAAGATGAATAAGACACGCACTGGACTCTACGGCGGTTCGTTCAACCCCATACACAACGGCCACATAGCCATAGCACGGCAGATGACAGAGAAAGCCGGACTGGACGAAGTGTGGTTCATGGTGTCGCCACAGAACCCGCTGAAGGAGCGCGACACACTGCTCGACGACGCCAGACGCCTGGAGATGGCACGCACGGCACTCGAAGGCGAGACACGGCTGAAAGCCTGCGACTACGAGTTTTCGTTGCCGCGGCCCTCATATACATGGCACACGCTACAGGCACTTTGGCGCGATTATCCCAAAAGGGAGTTCGTGCTGATGATAGGCGCCGACAACTGGGCGCACTTCGGCCGCTGGTTTCACGCCGAAGACATAATGCGCACGTGCGAGATACTGATTTATCCACGGCGCGGATACGATATTGACACGCAGTCGCTGCCCGCCGGCGTACGGCTCATAGACACCGGACTGTACGACGTTAGCAGCACCGAGATAAGACAACTCATAAAGGACGGTAAGGACATAAGCAGTCTGGTGCCCGCCTCCATAGTGACAATGGCCGAAAGCTACTACGGCCACTCCAAAGCATGACGGGCATCTGCCCGCTGCCTGCGCGCCAGCGTCACACACGACGGGGCTTCACTGCCGCAACTCCATGAGACACAGCGCGAAGCGCATCGGCGGCACATTCATGCGCGAAACGGCTGTATCAGGATTGTAACACGTGTGTAGCACTATTGTAGTATGTTTATCCGACCTTTGCAAAAAATTTACAGCAAACTATGGTAAACAGGACAAGCAGCAAGAAGAAAGCGACCAACGACTACATCGAGCGCGACCTTAGCTGGATGTATTTCAACCGCCGCATACTGCAGGAAGCCACAAAGACTAACGTTCCACTTTTGGAACGTCTGAGCTTTCTGGGAATTTACTCAAACAATCTCGATGAATTTTTCAGAGTGCGCATGGCTACGCTGAGCCGCATTGCCGAGTGCGAGGACAAGAGTCTGAAAAAAGAAAAGGAGCACGCACAGAAGCTGATAAGGCGCATAAACAAGCTGAACAACACTTACGCCAAGGAATATGCGGAGGCAATAGCAAACGTAACGCAGCAGTTGCGCGACGAACACATATTCTTGCTCAACGAGACTGAGCTGGACGAAGAACAGCAGAAGTATGTCAGACTGTTCTTCAGACAGAAGCTCAGCGGCTTTGTCAGTCCTGTATGGATAACCGCCGCCAAGCAGCTTACCGACGAGACGGACGAGAGCATTTACCTCGGCGTGAAGATGAACACCGAAGGCAAGAAGTCGAGCGACTATGCACTGATAGAGCTGCCCACGGAAGCCGGCGGACGTTTTGTAAGACTGCCCGACAGAGAAGAGAACAAATATCTGATGTATGTGGACGACGTGATACGCTACTGTCTGCCATACATCTTCGGCGGACTGGGATACACGCATTTCGAGGCCTACTCGTTCAAATTCACAAAGGACGCCGAGATGGAGATGGGCAACGACCTGCGCAACGGCGTCCTGCAGAAAATATCGAAGGGAGTGAAGAGCCGCAGGAAGGGCGACGCGCTGAGAGTGATATACGACCAGAACATGCCGCGCGACCTGCAGAAGCGCATCATGAACCTGCTTAACCTCGACAAGCTCGACACCGTGCTCGCCGGAGGACGCTATCACAACCATAAGGACCTGATGTCGTTCCCCGACTGCGGACGCGACGACCTGAAATATCCGGTATGGAAACCCATCGTGCGCCCAGAGGTGAACAGCAGTCAGGAGAGTCTGCTGCGCCTTGTGCAGAGCGGCGACAGATTCATACACGTGCCATACCACAGCTTCGACTACTACATACGTCTGTTGCAGGAGGCGGCCATACACAAGGAGGTGAAGAGCATCAAGACCACACTCTACCGTCTGGCCAAGGACTCGAAGGTGGTGAAGGCTCTGATATGCGCCGCACGCAACGGCAAGAAGGTGACCGTGGTGATAGAGCTTCTGGCGCGCTTTGACGAGGCATCGAACATCAACTGGTCGAAGAAGATGCAGGATGCGGGCATACACGTCATATTCGGAGTGGAGAACCTGAAGGTGCACTCCAAGATAACGCACATCAGCATGAAGAACGGCAACGACATAGCATGTATAAGTACGGGTAACTTCCACGAAGGAAACGCACGCATATATACCGACTACATGCTCATGACGGCTGCGAAGAACGTGGTGAGAGACGTAAACTCGGTGTTCACTTTCATCGAGAAGCCTTACATCCCCGTTACGTTCAAGGAGCTGCTCGTGTCGCCCAACGAAATGAAGAAGAAGTTCATCAAACTTATAAATAACGAGATAAAGAACAAGCAGCAGGGCAAACCGGCATTCATAAAGATAAAGATAAACCACATAACCGACCCGGACATGGTGAGGAAACTGTACGAGGCATCGGAGAACGGGGTGAGAATAGACCTGCTGGTGCGCGGCAACTGCTCGCTCGTGACAGGCATTCCGGGAAAGAGCGACAACATACACATCTGCGGAATAATAGACCGCTACCTGGAGCACTCGCGCATATACATATTCGCCAACGGCGGAGACAAGAAGTGCTTCATAGGCTCTGCCGACTGGATGCCGCGCAACCTTGACAACCGCATCGAGGTGGTCACGCCGGTATATGACGAGAATATAAAGGAAGATCTGGAGAGAGTGGTTGACTACGGACTGCGCGACACCATGCAGGGACGCGTGGTTGACGGCACCGGAGAGAACAGACCGTGGACGACGGAGGACGGTGTGATGTTCAGATCGCAGGAAGAGCTGTACAAATATTACAAGGAACAGCAGATAAAAGAGAAAGATGCGTTGAATAACAAACAAAAGACCGAAGAACATGTGCAAGACAACAACTGACACAGACAGAAGATGCTACGCGGCGATAGACATAGGCTCAAACGCCGTGAGACTGCTCATAAAGAAAGAGGACGCCGACGAGAACCTGGTGAGTAAACGCCTCACCAAAGCTCTGCTGCTGCGTGTGCCGCTGCGGTTGGGCTTCGACGTGTTCACGCTTGGCGAACTGTCGGAGAAGAAGGCCAAGAACCTCAGACGCCTGATGAAGGCATTCAGACAGCTCATGAAGATTTATGAGGTGACCGACTACCGTGCCTGCGCCACATCGGCAATGAGAGACGCGCGCAACGGAAAGAAAGTGATAGACAAGATTCTGAAGGATTCTGACATAAACATAGAGATAATAAACGGTCAGGAGGAGGCGCAAATAATATACAACAACCACATAGAGTGTCTCGAGGACCGCACTGGAAACTATATCTATGTGGACGTAGGCGGCGGCAGCACGGAGATAAACATGATGATAAACGGACAACTGGTGCAGTCGCTGTCGTACAACATCGGTACGGTGAGAATGCTCAGCGGCGCGGTGAAGGACGAGACATGGGAGACCATGAAGTGCGACCTTACACGCCTGACCGCCGATTTCGACAACGTGAACATAATAGGTTCGGGCGGCAACATAAACAAACTCTACCGCATGGCGGAGAAGAAGGACAAGAAGAAACAGCGCCTGCCGGTGAGCGAACTGAAGGCTCTCTACGACATGCTGGAGCCTCTCACGCCGGAGCAACGCATGAAGGAGTATGCCCTTAAAGCCGACCGTGCCGACGTAATTGTGCCGGCTGCGAAAATATTCCTCACCATTGCCGACACCGTGAAGGCCGATTTTGTGCACGTTCCTGTTATTGGTCTGGCTGACGGAATAATAGACAGCCTGTACGCAAAATGCCACAACGGCAGCAAATAACACGGCTCTGAGGATGGTCTGAAGGCCATAGCGCACCGCCGTGAACACAATACACGCCACAGCAGTGCGGGAACACGCGCGGCAAAGGATGCGCAAGACACGAAACATCATATTATTTTCATAATGAATGATGCGCCACCGTATAATAATCAACGGTGGCGCATTTTTATGTTATCGCGCCTTTCAACAACGTGCATCGACATATTGAGGTCCGCCCGACAAATAGTTTTTGGAATAATAAATTCCGTTGCCGTAATCAAACAAATAATCATCGCGAGAACGGTACATTCTTTCCATCCTCTTTTTTCCACATAATACTGACATTTTCAGCGAAAACCAGCGCAACATACTTACAATTTTTCTTGACTAAATTTTGACAAAATATTTTGGCAAAAGAGATGTAAATGGATGTTAAATCAGGTATATCCAAGACCGGTTCGGGGCATATCGCCCTTTGATATACCCCATAACATAGTCCGAAAAGATTGATTCCGCGTTCTGATATTGCCCATTTCGTCATGCGATTAAGCCCATTTTGTGGTGCGAAATGGGCCATTTCAGCCTCTGATATAGGCCATTTCGCATGCCAAAATGGTGCTTTTTGCAAAGTGATAAAATACCCTTTAAATGTAAATCATTGATATTCAATATCTTATAATAACCTCTTATAATTCGCGTATTTGCGCCCGAAGAAGAGTCAGTCCGCAAATACGCGCTTATTTTTCGGGGTATATCAGGAAACTCAGACCGAAAAAACAAAATCTGCTTTCAATCTGAAAGCAGACTATATTGTTATTATTTCTGAATAGGAACTACGCGAAACGCTGTCACCGTATGCGCTTCACGGCAGCAGACACCGCCCGCTCGAAATAACGGCCTTCAGCCATCTGACGGCCGACACGCATCACGTTGTCGCACATGCGGTTGTATTCATCACGTGTGAGACGCTCATAAATACCGGCAATGTCGCGCAGAGAGCTGACGCAGATGCCTATTCCGTTGTCGCGCACGAACGCAGCCATCGCCGCCTTCTCCCAGATAATGAGGGGCAGTCCGCAACGTATGTAAAGCGAAATCTTGTGCGGTGTGTTTATCATAAGATAAGAACCCCAGTCGCCGTCGCAGCAATCCACCGAACCGCCATCCCACACCAGACCGAAATCGCCCTCTGAAGTGCGTATGAGATTGTCGGGAAGCATGAAGCCCTTGGTATCGAACTTATCGGAATTTGCGGCACTCGTGCGGTCGAATCCACGGCCATAGACATTGAGAGAATATCCATCCATCAAAGAGCCGAAGTCGTAAAGGAAACGGTTTTTCCGCAGAGAGAGCTGACCGGCATACACAATCTTGCGCAAGGGCCACGTGGCCTTGCGGTCAGGACACGCGGCGTCGGATAGGAAATCGAACGCATCGAGCGACTCGACAACCTTCTTACGGCCGTGGCCCACGAACCCATGCTCGAGCAGCCAGCCGCATGTTGAGGGGTTGCAACCTATGAGGGCGTCGGACATATTCATCAGAGCTATCTCGCGCTGCTCGGAGTTGCGCTTGTTGCGGAAGCACTGCAGGTCGTGGATGAACGTGACTACCTCTGCCCCACGCAGATGAACCAGACGGCAGATGAGGGAATAATACTTGGTGGGATACTGCAAGACGAGTATGTCACCCTTGCGTATGACCATCGCCGCGCGCACAAGTATCTCTATCGTTCGCACGAAATGGCACAGGCGCGACTTGCTCACGACAAACGGTTCTGCCACCGGCACGTAGCCCGCCCCGCTCATTATGTGCTCTATGTCCATACGGGCCTTGCTGCCGGCATCGTTTACGTGCTTATACTTATAGTCTCTCGGTAAGAAGTATTTCATCGTGTTGTGGGGAAGATAAAATGTTTGGTCTATAACTTTTTCCTTATTTCGGGATAGTGTTCGAGTATTTTCTCGAGGGCCTTGCGGTTGCGGTCGTCACCCGGTTTGAGGTTTACCGACTTCAGGGATATGCGTCCCGGCTTGCCTATCTCGAACGGCCGGCGACAGCCTTTGCGGAGAGGTACGACATAAGTGCCGCGCGACACGGCTGCAGCCCAGAACCATACGTCGTCGTTGATGGGCGCCATGGACATGAAAAGCGAGGCATCGAGCATATTCTCGTCGAGCGAGTGAGGCGGATACAACACGCCGCCCACACCCGTCTGCATGGCATGATGGTCGAAGATGTAGCGTCGGAAGAGGAAGTTATACCACCGGTATTTTCGCCATTTCTTATAAGGCGCGTTAAGAACCACACGTCTCACGCGGTGGGCTACTATTGCTTGCGGCAAGCGCTTGTGCAGGCGCAACAGGTCGCGGAGCATGTCGGCGTGATAGAGTATGTCGTCATCGATGGTCACGATGATGTCGTCGGGGAAATCGATCAAGGCAGGAATGAGTTTGGTGTAAGACCGTATGTCCTCACCGTAAGTTCTGACCTCGAATATGGGATTACGCTCTGCAAGGCGTTCAAGCTCGCTTGGTATTCCGCAGTCGGCGAACTGTGACGCCGTGAGATAAAGCACGATCTTGTCCGGAAGTACCGATCCGTCAAGGACGGATTGAATGGATTGTATTGCGTATGGTATTGCTTGGGGGAATGATGTGAGTGAAACGATTATTTTCTGTCTGTCATTCATTGAATGAAGTATTAGTGGGTTTTAGTGTCATTTGCTATTTTCTGTCCTACCTCCGGGAAATGCTCTACAATGGCTTTCAACGCGGCGGCATTGCGGTCGGTGCCCGCCTTGAAGTTCACAGTCTTGAGCGACAGTTCCCGCGGCTTCTTAAGTCCCTTAGGTTTGTTGTGTCCGAAAGGCACCGGAACCACCGGTATGTCATTGGCTACAGCCGCCGCCCAGAACCAGATGTCGTCGGTTGTCGGTGCTATCTGCGTGAAGAGCGACACGTCAAGCATGTCTTTCTTCAAGGCATGCGGCGGATAGAGCACACCGCCCACACCGGTCTGAATGTTTCTGTAGCTTACATGTATCTTCTTGAACAGGAAATGATACCAACGGTATTTACGCCATGTGCGGTATGGCAGCCCGGGCTTCATCAGCTTGGCACGGTGGGCAAGCACGGCGTTCGGCATGGCCTCATGAAGGCGCAACAGGTCGCGCAGCATGTGTCTGTGATAAGCCACATCGTCGTCTATCGTAACAATAACCGCCTCGGGGAAGTCGGCAAGTGCGGGAATGAGCTTACGGTATGACCTGATATCCTTGTCGTAATCGCGTATTTCGAATATCGGATTCTGCTCGGACAGGATCTTCAGCTCCTGCGGTATGCCATCAGTTCCAAACTGAGAGAACGTGAGGTAAAGCACAATTTTGTCAGGAAGGACCGATCCGTTGAGGATAGAACGCACGGCCTGAGCGGCATACGATATAGCTGCGGGGAACGAAGTAAGCGACACAACTACCTGTTGTCCTGGCACATTAGATTTCATCTTCATGTTATATGGATTATTATTTTCACCTCTTATTGTTCACTCTGACTCACGCATGGCGGCAGGAGACACGATTTGATACGCCGTACTGATGCCATAAGACAAAATTAGTAAAAAAAAGATGAACGGCAACCGCATACGGAAAGAATATGACCGGACAGGCATTTTTTTCGCACTCGCGGCTCAATAAAGTACCGAAGAAAGGCAATCGACGGCTCTTTTGCGGTCTTCATCAAATATGGCTGCGACCCCTGACCAGTCTATTTGCTTCTTCATAAGGTCGGGGGTGTATCCGTTGATGTCGTATATCAGGCGGTCGTCAAGGCCGAACTTCCCGAAGAGAGAGTGGAACCGCTCGAGTCCTCTCTTCCTGTTGCCGATGGCGATGAACGGTTTTTGGAATATCAACGAGAACACAGAGCCGTGGAAACTGTCGGTGAAGACATACGATGCACGGCTGAACGCCCGCAACCATTCCTCAGGCGAAGGCACCATTCTGGCGTCAGACGAGGCGTACCATTTATGGCTTCTGCGTCTCACCGTGAACGGTCTCACGCCCAAATCGGCAGCCATGCGGTCGATGATACTCCGTTTCTCGTCTGTCATATCGAGGATATAACAGAACAATCCGCCGTTGTCTGCCGCATCATCTGCGTGTGACGACACGCGCAGATAATCGTCCTTGCCGAGCAACATCGTCGGGTCGGGCATCTGTATGGGCGGTATGCTGCACCGCCATCCGTACACGTCGTTTATGAGACGGAGCGCACTTTTCTCCCTCACAGTGACGAGATCGAAATCCTTTATATATCCGGCACACAGCTTCCTTTGCTCGTCCGTATATTCAGCCTCATCTATTCCGAATGATGCCGAGAACGCTATCTTACGTATCTTCTTGCCATAGAAGGCCTCATCTTTTATAAAGTCGAGATAGTAAGTGTATATGTCCGGATAGGCATAACGCAGGCGCCACACCTGGTCGGAGCCCACAACTACGGCGTCGAACCGTGAGAAATCGTATCTCAGGAAGTCTTTTTTGTTGTAAAAAGGAGCGGTGAGACTGATGTGTTCATTTATAAACTTGTGTACCTGTTTGCGTGAACCGGACTTTCCCGTTCCGAACATCCTGCTCAGAAACGACACGTCGTATCTTTTGAACAAGAGTATTTTCTTGAGATTTATCGTCTCAACCTCATGCCCCATCTGCCGCAGGAACGTCTGCAAGGCGTAGTTCTGGATTATTCCTCCATAGTTGATGTTGAACGGAAGGGTAAGTATTGCTATTCTCATATCATTTGTTTCTATTTTTCCACACAGCAATCTTGGTTGTCAGTCTTTCCATAAGGCCGCTCTTTACAGGGAATGATGAGCCGGAGGCGGAACCGTTGAGCTTTCTGAAAAAATCCGCACGGGCATCACCGACAGGCAGATGTTCGGCAAAGCCTTTGTTGGTTCCGATGCACTCTTCGTATCCGGTCTCCACGCAATCGAGGCTTTCTGACAACGAGTCGAACACCGAAGCGCCCTTCTCTGTGTTGATAAGTACGAGGCTGACACCTTTATCATCATTGTACTCGGGCAGCACATTGTTTATGTTCCAATAGTCGGCTATGACTATATCACTGCCTGAACGGCCGTTCTTGCACTTACATTCATAACACGAAGGCCGCAAATACAGGTTGCGGATAAAGCCTCTGAAATAAGGATCTTTCTTATGACTGCGCTCATAAACCATGCCGTTGGCAAACTCAATCGTGACATTATAACCGGCCCATCCGCTCTTCTTATCACGGAAATTGATGCGTCTTATCGCGTCGCAACGGTATTCTTTCTTCTTACAATCGAGATATCTCTGCCACACTTTTGAGCTCGGGACACCGTGACAGAGTATCTCTACGGTCAGGAGATTGGGATATTGCTTTCTCAAAAAGCCGTGCAATCCGGCTATCTGACACGGTGTTCCTGAGAAGAGTACCTCCCTACCGCTTTGCAGAAAGCTCTTCACCTGGGCATAAGACTGTTCCATGCGGCTTTGCAGATACTTTGAACCGCGGAACGAAGAAAGTCCCGCAAGGTCTTCAGTATATGTATGAACAGTGTTCCAAACGTCGTCGAACGTCACGCCGAACACGACTCCACCGCGTCTTATCACTTCGCCGGCGATGGCAGAGAACACACCTCCCGACGAGCTGTCGGCCCTCACTCCTTCGTCACTGTTCTTTGAAGCATACACCTTGAGCGGCCGTTTCGCGTCGCCGGAATTGATTATCGGGCACACACGCTCGCACAATCCACACCCTATACACGCATCCTTATCCACCGACGGATAGGCAAACCCTTCATCGTCGGACAGCATCTTTATGCACTGTTTGGGGCATATCTGCGCGCATGCAGAGCAACCGCAGCAGTCTTTTTTGTCTTTTATATCTATCATAACGGATGATGTATGGTGACAGGACTATCGGTTTCAGATCTCAATGCTTGCAAAAGGAATGTCGTGAACCTTCGCCGCATAAACCGGAAACTCGCTCGGATACATATAGGATGTGCCTATTCTGTATATCTTCCGAGCCTCACTAAGGACATAAAAATCAAGAAACGACTTCAGATATATCTCGTATTTATCGCTTGATATATTGTTTTTGCCGCCGTCCATGTGGACAAGTGTTCCCGGAATGATGTGTACACCGTCTATCTGCGACGCCCTTTTAAGGAACGTAACGCTGTCTGAAGTGACCAGCAATGCCCTGTCACCGTTTTCGGTCTTCAGCTTACGGAGCGCGTCAAGACATTTCTCTATGAGTTGTTCAGCCTTATCCTTGTCGTTGATTGCCTTGAAATGATATTCCTTGAAATCGCCGAGAAGATTCTGAAAACGGAATACCGCGGCATAATAATCGTCGCCAAGTCCGGCCTTTATGGACTTTATGCGCTCCTCAAGCACGGGTCCCGGCTTGAACAATTCGCGGAAAAGCCCGCCCCAAGTCATACATTCAGCTGTGTCATTCTCCGAAGCGAACGCCTCGTTTATCCTATCCAGACAATCCCTGTTGGAATAGAAATGAACCTGTTTATCGGTTTTCAGGTTCAGGAGTCGCCGTGCAAGATACTCCTTGCGCATATAAAGCACCCTGCAATATTCAGGATTATCCGTATATTCACCATCCTTCAAGGTCCAGTCATAAGCCGCAGGCGACAGATAATCTTCCAATCGGAACGGATAAGTATATTTTATTCTGAACGGCAGCCCGCGGTGTCTGCAATATGCGTATAGGGTTATTATTCCCTTGAAACGGTCGCACATGCCTCCATGCTTCGCCGATCCGTCAACCATGGCAACATAAACCGGACGTCCGGCCGCAGGCTTTCCGAGCGCCTTCGACCTTGACGCGATCTTCCTGACAAAGACATATTCCTTCAAGATATGTTTCAACTCAATGAGTCTGTATTTGCATGATGCCATACTGATTGTTTATAAATATACGACGATAAGCATGAATCCTCATGAAGAAAAGGACTCATTCCTTTATATCATTCAAATCATATTGCCTGAAATATCCGAAATTCCGGGTACCGTTCACACGTGCCCTGCCACGCGCACGCTTCGCCATGAACTCCTCCTTAGACTTCACCGCATAATGGTTTATGCGTATGACATCCTGTTGCGGCGTACGGTCGCCGAAGCTTTTGGTAAGCGGTACGCCATGCGAATCGGCCGAACGGCCCGACATACGTGCCGCCTCGTGACAACCGATCATGGTGCATACACGCCGTGGATCGGCTATGCTCTTGACATGGGTGTTCAGTCTGTTGTCGGGAAGAGAATGACATCTGAACCGCTCCATCACTCCACCCGGCTCGCGTTTCTCCGCTCCACCGCTGCCATAGACCAGCCAATTGATCTCAACCGACGAGAATTTCTCCATGCGATGCAGGAAATCAGGAATGGTGGCATCCTTTACCGGCACGATGAACTCGTCAAGATCTATCACCGCTATCCAGCGCGCCTCGGTCCTGTGAGTCTCGAAACAATGATCGTATGCAGCGAGCTGACGTTTGCGTCCGGGCCAATAAAGATAATCGACAAGTCCCGACTTTATATAAGGTTCGAGCACTTCTCTGGTGCAATCGGTGCTTTCGTTGTCGTAGATATAAAACTTCTCGACACCCATCTTGTGATGCCATTCAATCCATTCCTTGAAATAAGTCCCCTCGTTCTTGGCTATCGCGCACACGGCGAGGTAATATTTTGGAGCGGTGTGGTCGTGTCTCAATCTGTATTGAAGCCTGATGATGTTCAGTATTCCATAACGCAGGAGGCCACGCCATCTGTTGCGTGCCATCTTGCACGGTATCACTCCGGCAATAATTTCGGCAAGTGCTTTCTTCATTTTCTCATCAATTTAGACGTAAACATCAGGTTATGTCACCGTTATAACTCGAAGCTTGACTTCTCGGGAAGTATGCTCTCAAAGGCGTTGCGGATGTTTTCCATCACCTGTTCGTAATTGCGGATGTGCACATTATCGTTCAGACATATCAATGAATACGACTGATTGTATATCGCACGCACTGCCTGCTTGGGTCTGATCATAAGCGGGAACATCTTCGTATCGCTGTATGTGTTGTACGGTTCGAAGTTTCCGCGACATATCTGCCACGTGCGGAACAGCTCGGGAGTGAGGTCGTTAAGGGCGCGGAACCTGTTGACAGACGTCTCGGTGAGTTCCTTTCCGGCCACGGCCCACACCTCTTCGAACGTGCTTTTCAGATAAGGCTGGGCATTGTGCGGCGTGCGCAGAGTGATGAACTTGCCATAAGGTCTCAATATATAGTTCCACCTCGCTCTGGCGCCATAGCTCTTGTCGAACCACTTGTCGTGGTCGCGCCTCATCACTTCCTTCTTGTCGAAATGACGGTTTATTATCCTTAAATTGTTCTTTATCCTCTTATACCACTGCGACCACGACGGATTATAAAGGAACGTAGCAATGTCGCACGGCAGTCCGTTCCTGAAGAAGCGGTCTGTCTTCACGTTGTTTATAATATAAAAGTCATCATTGAAATAGACAAAATGCTCTGCCAGACCTGGTATTTTATGAATATATCGCTCTATCACCACGGAATTATAGGTAGGCAGAAACTGCTCGGGGATGTAATCCTTATGGTGCACAAGGTTCAGCTTGGGATTATTCTCGTCGAGCCATTCCGGCTTCTGTCCACTGGTCACAAAATGTATCTTACGAACCCACGGCGCAAACTTCTCCACCCCACGGAACCAGTATTTCAGAAAACCGTAGTCGCGGAAGCGTGCTTCCGACACACCGTTCTTGGTGTTTTCCTTCTTACCGGAATACTTTGCAAAATCCATTTGCCACTGCGGGTCGTCCATATCAACCCATGTAATCACAAAATCTATATCCATGATACAATAGAATTCCTAATTATATTTTACTCTTGGTTATCTTCATACCTCCTGCTTTCTCGCATGTTTGAAACGCCGGTGCGTCCACAAATACAGTTCCGGCTGTCTCCGTATGGCCTCCTCGAGCATACGGAAATATATGGCTGTCAGTTCAAAGTCAGGCAATGACTTGGGATCTTCGTGCATCCGCACATACTCAGCTTCATAAAAACCTCTTCTCACTCGCCTTACATTAAGAAACCATGCCTCAAATCCGTAATGCTTGGCTATCTTTTCCGTTCCTACCAAAACAGGCACTTCATGATTAAGGAAATGCAGGAAATAACGTGAGTCACGTTTCCGCGGCGACTGGTCGGCAATGAATCCGACAACACAGGTGCTGCCAGCCTTGGCCTGCTCGTTTATATAACGCGCGGTCTTGCGCATCTCCACGCACATAGCACCCATCCGTTCGCGGTTGCGCATCATCAGACGGTCCATGCTCTCATTACGCAGTTTGTGATATATTTCAGCCGAAGTAGTGCCTTTCTCAAAATACAAAGGCATAGAAGAACACCACTCCCAGTTGCCGAAATGTCCCATATAAAGAGCCACAGACTTTCCTTCGCGCTGTACGGCGTTGAATGTTTCCATATTGGTGAACTTCATCCGCCGTCCCATCTCTTCACGTGAGATGGTTGTCATCTTGCACGTTTCGAGCAGATTATCCGCAAAGAAACGGTAGAACTTCTTCTCGATATCAATTATCTCACACGAGCTTTTCTCCGGGAAAGACTCCATGAGATTCTTACGGACAATCGCCCGCCTGTACCTGAATATGTAATATATCAGAACATACAACACGTCTGATATGACATACATCTCCCGGAAAGGGATATACGACAACAACTTCAAGAAAAAATACAGCAGATGATATGTCATATTTTCCTAAACGTTTTTTTAATACACACCCAATTATTCCACCTACCGTCTGTCACAACGGAATGAAATGCCATGTACAGGCAAACAGACCATTTGGTGCACTATCATAAAATAGTCACCACGTCACACAATGCCTGTCCTACCTCATATAACGCCGGATGCACCACACGCCAGTCTCCAAACTGCCACGCACTGATATGCCATCCGCAAACACACGATACGTGCTTCCGAATTTCCGACAAACTGAGGTTATATTAAGAATATGTTGCAAAAATAATCTAAAATTCCCATTTTCCGCTTATTTCACACATTAAATGTAATATAAATATGATTTAACATTTAATCTTTCTGACATTACAGTGATATTTCCGGTCCTGCACATACATTACGAACATCATGCGTCCATTTGCCCGTTATAATAAGAAATATCATAAAAACAGTTTCTTCTATGCCATACTTCAAGAACATCTACATTAAAAGAATTTATCCAAATAGCGTCAGAAAGAACGATTAAAACAAACCGGCATACAACCATATACACAAAATAAAAGACGGCCGAACATTGGAAACCAATACTCAGCCGTCTTTCTGTACCCAGACCCGGTACAAGGCATAGAAATCATAGGAAAATAAAAGAATTTATCTTCCTTATTATCAAGTATTTGCATCTTTCTTATTTTCTCTATTTTTGCCATATTTTGCCCATTTTTCGTCATTAAGTACACTTTTAGTACACTTTGAAATTCCATTTTCTTTTGTACCTTTGCAATATCGAAAACAAAAGAAAATCAATTATTTAGCGTAATCACCCGGTTACGGTATCTAAATCGGGATAAAACCTCTAAACAATGGCAAAGTTAGAAAATAAAACGAAAGAAAACCCTAAATTGGAGCAAAACAGGCTGTCGGACGGCAGAATTAGTTTGTATCTGGAGTATTATTTGGGTAGAGAGGAAAAGCCCGTATTGGATGAAAACGGTAATCAGGTGTATTATGAAAGCGGTAAGATGCGGGGAAAGCCGAAGTTCGCTATCAAGCATCACAGGCGAAAAGAGAACCTCAGCCTGTATCTGATAGAGAAGCCACGTACCCCTGCGGAACGCCAGCAGAACAAGGAAACACTGGAGCTTGCTGTAAAAATACGTGCCGAACGTGAACAGGAGTTTAAGGAAAGTATGTTGGGCTATCGCCTGAAAAAGACCGGAACGTGAATTTCTTGGATTATTTTCAAGCCTATATCAATGACTATACCAAGAAAGACATTCGGATGGTGCAAATCGCCCTAAGCCGTTTCAAGGACTTTTTGAAGGAGCATTACCCGATGCACGAGTTCGGCATCAAGCCGGAACTTATCACGAAGGACATGATGGAACAGTTCGTAGCTTATCTGCAATCCCGTAGCGTGGGCGAAGGGGCTAAAAGCATCTTCCAGCGTTTCAAGAAGGTTATCCACTATGCGATTGACCACGATGTGATGCTGAAAGACCCCTGCAAAGGCGTTACCTGCAAGGCGGATAGCCAGATACTACGCAAGGACGTGCTTTCGCCGGAAGAAATCCAGCGGTTGATTGCGTGCCATTATGACAACGAGAACCCCAACGTAAGGCGTGCGTTTATCTTTTGCCTGTATTGTGGCTTGCGCTTCTGTGATGTGAAAGACCTTACCTATAAGAATATCGACTACGCTAATAAGCTGCTAAAATTTGAGCAGAACAAGACCAAAGGTCATTCCGCCAGTAGCGGTGTGGTCATTCCGCTCAATGACGGTCTTCTTTCGCTTGTGGGAGAACCGCCGGCAGACGGTAACAAAGACGCTCTCATCTTCAACCTGCCTTCGTATGAAAGTTGCTGCAAATCCGTCAAGCGTTGGGTGAAAAGAGCCGGGATAGATAAGCACATAAGCTGGCATTGCGCCCGTCACTCATTCGCCGTGAATATCCTCAACAATGGGGCGAACATCAAGACGGTTGCCAGCCTGCTCGGGCATAGCGGACTGAAACATACGGAGAAATACACCCGTGCGGTGGATAAATTGAAAGAGGAGGCGATAAACAGCCTGCCGGAATTAAAGTTTTAACCATAAAAGACTTACCTTTGCAATTATGGACTTTGAAGCATTAGTAAAACATATCAGCACGATACAAAGCACGTTGCAGGCGCAAGCCGCACACGCTGTAAACCTCGCCCTGACTGCCCGCAATTGGCTCATGGGCTGCTATATCGTGGAGTTTGAGCAAAACGGTGAAGACCGTGCCGCATACGGCGAACAACTGTTGAAGAAACTGGAACAGCGGTTGAATGTCAAAGGACTGAACGAGCGCAGGTTTCGTGAGTTCCGGCGGTTGTACCTCGTTTATCCGCAACTGAAAGAGCCTATCGCACAATACATATTGGCAGAAAGCGAAATTCGGCACACACTGTCCGCCGAATTCACAGGACCAATTCGGCACACGGTGAGTGCCGAATTACAATCCGTTAATAATCAACCAAGTGAATGGAATACACAAGCTGATAGATTATTTGAAAGATTACCGTATTCTCATTTAAAGTTTATTTCTAAAATAGAAAATCCAGTCAAACGTGCTTTCTATGAAATGGAAGCAATAAGGGGTTGTTGGTCAGCAAGAGAACTGGAGCGGCAAATCAATTCCCTCTATTACGAGCGCAGCGGATTGTCGAAAAACAAAGAAGCCTTGTCTGCCTTGGTGCAGCGGCAAGCCACACAATTACAGCCCAAAGACATTATTAACACGCCCGTTACGTTGGAGTTTTTGGGATTGAACGACCGTGCTTTGGTAACGGAAAGCGACTTGGAGCAATCCATTCTCGACAACCTGCAACGCTTTCTGTTGGAAATGAGACATGGCTTCTGCTTCGAAGCACGCCAAAAGAGAATCCTGATAGACGGGGATTATTTCTTTGCCGACCTCGTGTTTTACCACCGCATTTTGAAATGCCATGTCATCGTGGAATTGAAGATAGACAAGTTCCGCCACGAATACGCTTCGCAACTGAACCTATATCTTAACTACTTCAAGGCGGAAGTGATGCAACCCGACGACAATCCGCCTGTCGGCATCCTGCTTTGCACCGAGAAGGGCGACACGTTGGTAAAATACGCCACTGCCGGATTAGACCCGAACATCTTCGTGCAAAAGTATATGATAGAACTTCCCACTGAAGAGGAAATTAAGAAGTTCATTTCAACTGCAAACTATTAGCAATAAAAAACACTACTGGCGAAAAGAAGGAAAGCCATTCTTTCTCTTTTCGCCAGCACGTTTATTACTGCCAACAAGAATAGGTTTAGGTTAGTTTGGATGTATATACAAAAGACAGAACTAAACCGTAAATGCAGACGATAATTATAGCAAGTCACTTATAATACATTCTGTTCTTCCAAGACTATATTAGCATCATTATCGCATTTTTCAGGCTTAATCCGCTCTATACGACGAATATGTTTTGCCCTATTAGCTATAATTAACGGTACACGCTCGACAACAACAACCGATGTGTCAAGCCCCAACGCACTCGGTTCTCCAATGCCTATCTTTCTAATTAAGGCATAAAGGCTCATCAGCAAATTTTGTCGGCGGTTACGGGAATCTTCAGGATAATATATCCGGTGGATAATAATAAAGCGAAAATCACCCGGTATGCCATTCTTATGCAATGAAGGATAAGAGCTTGTTAGTTCTACTTCACCATCCGCAGCAAGGTCATCAACTACTTGTCGTAAATAAAGGCTCACGCGCGGTTCTATACGAAAACCTATACGCATGGTTATACTAAACAATGTCCCTTTTATTAATGTGGAACAATTATATTCAAGTGTGTCTGGTGTATCCACAAATTCAAGGTTAATAAGCCAATAATGATCTGCCCGTTTAGGCTGCTTATTAATTATGGAATACAACAATTTATCGTCCACACAACCTTCTTTGTCTGCATGATTCACATAGACAAGATTAGAAGCATATTTGGATATGCTTTCGTCCGCCTTAATATCAGAAATAATGTTGTAGTATTCACTTAACCGTTTGGAAGACATATGTTTTCGACGAATTTTGTTGGCACTTACCCATACAAACATGATAAAACATAATAATCCACCTATTAACAGCGTAAACCAACCTCCGACCATAAATTTGGACAGGTTTGCAGCAAGGAAAATACCTTCAATAACACAATATCCGCCGACAAACAGTATTGATAGAATGCGTGGAATGTTATGCATATGCAAATAGAATCCCAACAACAATGTTGTCATCAACATTGTAATAGTTATGGCAAGTCCATAAGCGGCTTCCATGTGGGTGGAATCTCGAAACAACAATATAGTAAATATTACTCCAATATACATTACAAGGTTTACCATTGGAATAAATGACTGACCTTTTACGTTGGTAGGGTGCTTAATACGCATACGAGGCCAGAAATTCAAGTTCATAGCTTCACTCAATATGGAAAATGAACCGCTTATTAGAGCTTGGCTCGCAACAATAGCTGCCCCGGTAGCCATTGCTATGGAAAACAACAGTATTTCTTGTGGCATGATTGAATAAAATGGGTTCACTGTACCTTCTGCACTTTCCGGATGATGCAATACCCACGCTCCTTGCCCCAAATAATTTAGAATAAGCATCACCTTTACAAATATCCAACTGACCGTAATATTTCGTCTGCCACAGTGCCCTAAATCAGAGTATAAGGCTTCTGCACCAGTGGTACACAAGAAAACGGCACCCAATATCAGAAACCAGTGGGGGGATTCCACTAATAACCGTATGGCATAGTAAGGATTGAATGCCTTGAATACTTGAGGATAGGAAGTCAGACTGATAGCTCCGGCGATTCCAAGAAGCAGGAACCAAAGTAGCATAAATATGCCAAATGACCGTCCTATATTTTCTGTACCAAAACGCTGAACGAAAAATATAATGGTAATAATGGTCAGTGTAATAGGAATCACAGGCAGATGCGGACTGATACTTTCAAGTCCTTCTATGGCAGTTGTGACCGTAATGGCTGGAGTGATAATACCATCAGCAAGCAAAGTGCTCGCACCGATAATGGCAATGATGTAAATCCACCTTCTTCTGTGGCGGCGTAAAAGGGCATAAAGCGCAAGTATGCCACCCTCCCCGTTATTGTCGGCACGGAGAGCCACCAGCACATATTTCACCGTAGTCTGAAGAGTAAGCGTCCATATGATACAAGACAATGCGCCTAAAACATAATTTTCATCAAGAGCTTCTCCAGTATGAATGATGGCTTTCATAACATAGAGTGGAGATGTTCCAATGTCACCAAAAACAATACCCAATGTGATGAGTAACCCGGCAAATCCAAGTTTATGTTGAATATTGCCTTCTTTTGATAGGTTTGCCATAAAAAGTAGTTTTTTGTTCTACATATATTTGTTTTCCTTTTAAGCGGCGCAAATATAAAATAAAATCTTAACAATAAGATTTCACTTTTCTTTTTTCGTGAAAAATATCATATAAACCTTGACGATGGTCAAGGCTTGTCTAAAAAAATAGTCTGTTTGAATTACGTATAACTATTAAACTCAAAAGCCGAAGTTATGGGACTTATCCTTCACCTCGGCTTTTGCTATTTACTGATTTCCTAACCTATCAGCTTCCTTTTTCAACTGCTCAGCCTGCTCATTAAGCAGCTTTGCCCGTTCCAAGGCTTCCGCCTGCCTGCGGCAACGTTCCTCAAAATCTAGTACCGAATCCGTCAGGTTGCGGATAAAACGCTCGTCCCGCTGCCACTTGAACTTATTCTCCAGTCTTTCAAGGGTATTGCCGTCCGCTTGTCCCTGCATCAGCAGATAACGGTATTTCATGTCGTTGTCCTGCAACTGCCCCATCCGTTCAGCCAGACGGACATTCAGGAACAGGGACGTGGCACAGACAATCAGACCTGCCGAAAAGAGGAATAGCTTCGGGCGTACCAAAGAAGTTACTTTGTTGTAAATCCGCCGATGAAACGGTACGGGTTTGGCTTCTTCTTTTTCTGCCATGCGCTCATCATGGTACCGCTTCATTGTTTCCAGCATTTCCTTGAGACAGCCGAAAGTGGCTACTACATAATTCTTGACCTCCCCGAAAGATTGCCGTTGTTCCTGTCCTGATTTCCGCAGTTCGGCAAGCCGGGTCAGGATGTCTTGCAACTCTTTTTCGGGAACCGCCGGGTTCCTGCGTAACTCAGACAATGCCCGTTCTATAGCCTCCAGTCGGGAAAGGGTTTCCTCGCGTCCGGCTGGCGTCACCTGCGCTTCCTGCTTCTCCTTCAGTTCCGTAACCATGGAGAGAAGCCCCTCTAAAATCAAATTTTCTTCCATATCCGTTTACAGTTTAAGTTGTCATTTCTTTTTCTTCTTCTTTTTTCTCAGACTCCAGTCAATTTCTTCGTCCGATGGAGCAGACGGCGAAACATCGAACAAGCTGAACAAGCCGCCCATTGAAGGGCTGTCGTTCCTTTGCGGTGTTTGCTCAGGCTCCAAAATAGGTGCGGAAACTATCTGCTGGCGGCTATTTTCTACGGTATCCATTCCTGCGTTTCCGAAATGCTTATCCAGTTTGGAGAAGCTGAAATTGCGGTCTATTTCCGAACCTTTGAACGTATAGGCACCTTTGGTGAAGAAGATGCCCTGCACCTCGTCTGTACGCCCTTTATACTTGAAGCGGATGCCGATGCCCTTTTCTGCCAGCCGCTCCTGTAACTGCCGCCAACTTTTGGACTTGCCGATTTCATTCCTCACAGCCGTGTAAATCTCGTATTTCGACTTGTCCGGCTCTTTCAGGCGATGCCGCTTAACCAGTTCCTTGCCTTTGGCGAAGTATAGCCCGTGCTTGGCTTTCAGCTTCTTGCACACCTGCTCGTTGCGGTACATGTCGTTCCTGTCCGAGATGGTCTTGCCGTTGTTGTCTATGCGATTGAACACGATATGCACATGCGGATGCTCCCTGTCTTGGTGGCGCACGATGATGTACTGCGTATCGGTGATTTTCATCTCGCGCATATACTCTTGCGCAAGTTGTATCATCTTCTCGTCCGTCAGCTTGGGCGCATCGTTTACCGAATAGCTCAGCGCGATATGTCCGACTGGCTTGCCCAGACGGGGATTCATGGAGGCTTGTGCGCAGAAGCAGCGGATGATGTCCTGCCTGCTTTCCGCCAGTACTCCGTCCGCATGGAGCAAGACCGCCTGCTGCTTGCCCAGCACGTAGTCCACACAGCCCTTAAACCCGCTTCCTTTCCTTATTTTTCCAATCATCCGACAAATGGCTTATGATTTCCACTATCCTGTTCTTAAGTTTCACCAGTTCGACCGCCACTTTCGCAAAGCCTCCGGCATTTGCCCGGTGCGCCAGCTGGTTGATGTTGTTCGCTTCGCCTGCCAGTTTGCGGAGGATGTCCGTATCCTGCCTGTTCAGCCGGGGCGTTATCTCTGCCGACACGACAGCCTGCCGCACATACTCGCTGACACGCAGCCCGGCTTCTGATGCCCGCTTCCTAACGGCGTAATACTGCAACTCGGTCAGCTTCGTGCTGACCACACGTCTTTGCTTGTCTATCCGGTTCTTTGCCGGACGACCGCCTGATTTGTTCCTTGTATCTGTCATACATTTTTGTCTTTGGAAGTTGTCTTGAAAATTGCGACCGACGGGAGCGGTTTCCTTTGCGGGGAGCAAAGCAAGGCGGTTTCGGTCTACCGAAACATAACCTTGCTTCCCCTAAGAAACGTCTGCCCGTTGCTCACAGTGTCTATCTCCGCCGGGTTAGATTCCCCTGCCTTTCTTCTGCCTTAGCAGCAGTTTCTGTCCGTTTTTCTGTTCCTGCTTCCTGCCGCACAGGTAATCGTTCAGGTCGGAATATTCCCGGTAATTGTGCGAGAAATCCCGTACCCGATAGGAGTATTCCGCTGTGATGGCTTGCGTTGCCCGGATGCCTGCCCCGTCATTGTCGAGCAGGCAGTGGATGCGTTCATACTGCCCCAATGCGTCAATGGCTTTCTGTACATTGGCGGTGGAGTTGAGTATGACGTAATCCTGCCTGTCAAGGTTGGGCATGACAGGGCAGTTCTTTGTCCTTAGCGTGAGGAATGAAAGATAATCCATGAAGCCTTCGAACACCAGGCACTTCTCCCTCGGTTCGCCCTGTTGCCGGATATGGGTGATGTCTTTCGGGGCGATGCAGCCTTTGAAAAAGGAGTTGCGCACCTCGTAGCCGCCAGCCACATTCGGGAAACCGATGGCGAAGTAGGGCTTGCCGTCATGAGTGAAACGCAGTTCCCTGCATTCTCTTTTTGCCAGTGTAAGGTCAATGCCACGCCCCTGCAAGTAACGGAGCAATGCCGGATGGGTGAGGTCACGGACTTCCAAATGTTGAAAACTCGGTGCCGACCTTTGCTGCCGAAAAGAAAAACTGACCGGGCGGACATGCTGTGCCTGTTCTGCTATCCGGTTTAAGAGGTACGGCAGATGGTCGGAACAGTAAAGTTCCTGTGCCAGTGCGATGATGTTGCCGCCTTTGCCAGCCCCGAAGTCATACCATTGTTCCCGTTCTGTGTTTACTTTAAAGGATGCTTCATGTTCCTCCCTCAGTGGCGATTTGTACCATAGATTCGCTCCCTGCTGCTTGACGGGTGAATATCCCAGACTGTGCAGGTAATCGGTGATGGGTATTTTCTTTGCTTCTTCAATGTTCATAATGCAAACTTTTTAGTGGATGATGAATAATTGGGAAGTGTACCAGTCCGGTTTAGACCTTCATATATACGCCCGTACTGTACCGGACTTGATTGCCGGAAGTGACGGGAAACGGGAAGTCTGTTCCCCTTATATATATGTCCGAACTAAACCAAACCTGTTTAGTAGTGAAAATCGGGATTGTAACGGTATCCCTTTCCTTCCTTTACAATCATACGCTTGTTCACGAGGAACGTGTTCAATGCCACGAGGACATTGCGTCCCCGCTCGTAGCCGATGCTTGCATAGCCCTGCTTCAACGCCTGTATGACGTTGGAATAGCCCTGCACGGTGCGCTTGCCGAAACCGTTTTCCAACGCCGTGCGGTGCTGCTGTTCAGTCAGTTCCGTAAGCGGGAAACTTTTTTCCTGCTTGGGCTGCTGGAATACATAGCCGTCCACGACTTCGGGCAATGCGCTGTCGTTGATGCGGAAGGCGAAAGGCTCGAAGTCCCGGTCGCGTATATGTGCCGCCTTTACCTCGCTGATGTTCCCGTCCTGCGTGCTCTTGGTGATTTGCAGGACGGTTTCCGCCTTGTTGTTCAGTTCCGTGCCGATATGTCCCCTCGTATTGTCATCCCCCTTGTTCAGATGCAGCACGGTATGAATGTGCAGGTTGTATCCGCTTGACCAGCGCATGAGCAGGTTTATCAGGTCGGTCGATTCGCTGGGGCTGTTGATGTCATACATCAGGTCGCGGATGCCGTCAATGATGAGCAGCCCCACATCGGGCATGTTCTCCAGCATATACTCGATAATCCGCTTCCGCATGTCAGGGGTCTGTTCCCTGAGCACGATGAAAACAAAGTCGTCCCTGTCTTGGTCGGTCGGCAGTCCGGCAAGCCGCAGGATGCGTTCCATCACCTTGTGGCAATGGTACCTGCTCTGTTCGGTGTCCACATAAAGGATTTTCCGTTTGTCCGGAGGCAGGCACGCCGAATAGTGCAGCACCTCGTCATTGGTCAGTGCCGCTGCAACGATGGCGGAGATGTTGAACGTCTTCTTGCTTTTCGCCTTGCCTGTGGAGGCGCTGAAGTTGCCCAGCGTCCCGATGGTGGAGCCGTTCACCCAAAGGATTTCAGGCGGCACATCGTAAGTGTCCGTCACTTTCAGGCGGATGCTTTTCCAAAGGGCAGCAAAATCTTCCTTATTCATGATGGTGTCCCCTTTAGCCTCCGTGCTTTTCTTGTTTTCCATGGGCTTTACTTCTTTAAGGGATGGTTGAGAACATACTTCTGCGCTTCTTGCTCTATCTGCGTTTTGGTCTTTACCGGATTCTGGCGGAGCCATGCTTCCAGTTCGGACTCCTCAAAATAAAGCATCTTCCCCTGCGGCTTGTAATGGGGAATCAGATTGCCCGAAGTCAGCTTGTAAAGGTAACTTTTGGACAGGTTGAGGAATGTGCTCGCTTCATCAAAGCTAAGCACGTTCTTGGTTAGGAACAACATTCTTTCGAGTTCTTCCACTCGCATTTCCAAAGTTTTTTCCATATTGCTTGAAACTTTTTGGTGAAACAATATGAAGGTGCGCACCCTCGTTTTATTTTTGATGGGGCAAAAATCGGCATCCTCCAAAACATCAACACATAAGTTACGGGTAACTCACGTGAAATATTTTTGTTTTGACCTATGCCGACATGCCGCATCGTTTTGTTAACGGGGGCAAAGTTAAAGGCTTGGAAATGAAGTCTAATTGAGCTTTGTTTGACCGCTCAGACTATGCTCAACCTTTTTGCAGTTGCTTGATGTATTTGTCTATGATTTCGTATCCTTTCGGGTAGATGCACTTCACGTTGTCTGTCGCGCTCGACAAGTCGCTGCGTGTGAGGTATTTGTCTTTTATCTTGGCAAGTACCAGCTTGTTGTTGGCTATGACGGACTGCCACTCATAAGCGATATAGTTGTAGCAGCTAAGCTGCATCATCAGATAAGCCAGCAAGCGGTTGTTGTTGGACTTCAATACCCCGTTCAGTTTGCAGGCGAAGAAGTCCGAAAGGATTTTCGGGGTGATTGTCGTGGTGAATATGTGCGCTTCGTTGATACATTCGACCAACAGTTTGATTTGTTGCGTTGTAAGGACTGATTTGAATGGATTGGATTTCCCGACTATCTTGGTCGGCTCAGGCTGTGCCTTCTCTTCTTCTTTTGGCTGTTCTTCTGATTTCTCATCCAAAGGAACAGAGGCATGACTGGCGTCCTCCAGTTGTTGGAGGTATTCCAGACATTGGGTCTGCATGACAAGGCGCACAATGGAAGAAAAGAACGGAAGCTGCTCATCATAGCAAGTGGAAGATTGCAGGTATTTGTCCATATCAAAAGAAGAACATTGGAACGAAATATATTTTTTCCGCTCGTCAAGAGAGAGATTCTCGAAGAAACCGCTTTCCCAAAGGAAGTCCGGCATCAGTATGTCAAAACGTATATTGTGCAGGGCACGGTTCTTTTGGCATAGGGATACAAGGTTCTCGGTCACGTTGAAAATTTCTTGCCGGATGTAGTCATTCATTTGCGCTTCCGTCAGGTATTCACGCTTTAAGGCAAGCGCATTAGTTTTCATCCCGTATTCATGGGCAACACATTTATCAAGTAACTGCTGTATCTTTTTGAAGTTGGTTTCTCTGAAATCTTCCATATACGTTGTGCATTAAAATCGGTTTGGGTTACAAAGATAAGTGATGGATACCGTTTTCAAAGCAAACAAAAGCAGGAGAAAGGAAGAAATATGCAGCATCTTTGTTAATAAAGCATAAATATAAGGTTGCTAAAACGGCGAAAGTACTCTTTCTTTTTCTTTTCGTCAGGAAGTACACTTTTAGTACGCCCGATAAAAAGGAAAACCCTTGATAATCAGTTGATCATCAAGGGTTTGAAGTACCCAGACCCGGGGTCGAACCGGGACGGATTGCTCCACTGGTGTTTGAGACCAGCGCGTCTACCGATTCCGCCATCTGGGCGTAAACGCGAATGCAAAGGTACGATATAATTTCGGAATAACAAAGGTTTAACACGAAAATTTTTGTTTTATTCAGACTATTGGAGGTATGTGATGAATGACGTGACTCGCCGGATGACCGTCACGGACGATACGCCATGAACCATTATATCCATTAAAAAAGAAATAGACAGACGGCAGAGCACGACACGAGATGATGTCTTATAGACAGCTGCACGATGTTTTACGATAAACCGCCACCATAAAACGGATGACATACATTATTAGAAGAAATGCCGGAACGCAGCGGGATGGCGGTCGGTGGCGATATCTTATAATTCGTGGTTATTCTTAAAATAAATATAAAAGTCTTGGCAATATCAAAGGAACTTAGTATTTTCGCTGATGCAATATACTAAAAACAAAAAGTGTCATGAGAACAAATCCTAAAAATAACTATTGTGTTATTCTCGCCGGCGGAAAAGGACGCAGGCTGTGGCCGTGGAGCCGTGAACAGTTTCCAAAGCAGTTCATCGACTTCTTCGGATGCGGACGCACACAGCTTCAGCAGACCTTCGACCGTTTCTCCAAGATTGTTCCGCATGAGAATATATTTGTAAACACGAACATCAACTACGCTGACAAGGTGAAGGAACAGCTGCCCGAACTGCCCGAGCAGAACATCATGGTGGAGCCGATACACCGCAACTCTGCCCCGAGCGCGGCATGGACCACACACAGAATAATGCACATGAATCCGGACGCATGCGTGGTGATGGCGCCGTCTGACCAGTTTGTGCAGAACGAAGAGATGTTCGCCAAGAACATAAACGAAGGTCTCGACTTCGTAAGCGATCACGACTGCATACTCACCATGGGTGTGAAGCCGACACGTCCGGAGCCGGGCTACGGATACATACAGACCGGTGAGCCGATGGGTGACAATGTTTATATGGTGAGGTCGTTCACCGAAAAGCCGGAGCGCGACTTTGCAAAGATATTCATGGAGAGCGGAGAGTTCTACTGGAACACCGGACTGTTCTTCACCAACGCGCGCTACGGATTCAGCCGTTTCTGCGAGATTCTGCCCCCGGTTCTGCGCAATTTCGACGAGCAGCATCCCGACTACACCGTAGAGGACGAGAAGAACTTCATACGCGAGAACTTCCCGTCTTATCCCAATCTATCGCTCGACTACGGATTTCTGGAGCAGACCGACAATGTGGCTGTGATGAAGTGTGAATTCGGATGGGCCGACCTCGGCACATGGCACAGCATATACGAAGCCATACACAAGGGCGAGGGCGACAATGTGGTGGTGGACAGCGACGTGATGATAGACGATGCCCACAACAACGTGATAAAGCTGCCGAAAGACCGTCTTGCCATAATCAACGGGCTCGACGGATTCATCGTGGCCGAGAAAGACAACGTGCTGCTCATCTGCAAGAAGGAAGACTCGTCGGCACTCGTGCGAAAATTCGTGAACGAGGTGCAGATGAAGAAGGGCGACGAATACATCTGACAAGCGCCCGCAGCGCATACAATAAAAGAGAAGGCCTTATGCCGCGTCACTCCTAAGTGCGGCATAAGGCCTTCTTTCATCAGATACGGTTTACTCAACCTGCTATTTTCTGATATTCGGCGAATATTTTTGCGGCAATATCCGCAAGCTCCTCGTCGCTGAGCTTCAGTTTAGGACCGGCGAAGTTCATGTCCTTCTCCGACTGCATCGGCACAAGATGTATGTGTGCGTGAGCCACCTCGAGTCCGAGCACGGCCTCACCCACCTTGACACACGGGAACGCAGCCTTTATGGCCTGAGCCACTTTCTTTGCGAATACCTGGAAACGTGCAATCTCGTCGTCCTCCATATCGAAGATGTAGTCCACCTCGCGGCGCGGTATGACCAGCGTATGGCCCTTCACCATAGGATTGATGTCGAGAAATGCATAGAACTCGTCGTTTGCGGCACACTTATAGCTTGGAATCTCTCCTGCCGCTATTTTTGAAAATATATCCATAACCTTAAATTTTTAAAACAACGACAACCTTGATACTTATTCAATAGATATCTTGTCGATACGGAGCTTTATGGTTCCGCGCGGTATCTTTATCTCGGCGATATCGCCAACCTTCTTGTTGAGCAGTCCCTGCGCAATAGGAGTCTTGATGGATATCTTGCCGGCTTTCAGATCGGCCTCGCTCTCGCTGACGAGAGTGTAAGTCATCTTTGCCTTCGTTACCATGTTGGTCATCTCCACCTTTGAGAGAATCTGCACCATGTCTGTGCTGAGGCGCGATGTGTCTATTATCTTCGCCTCTGCTATGCTCTGCTTCAGCTTGTTTATCTTGTCCTCCAGATGAGCCTGTGCCTCCTTGGCTGCATCGTATTCGGAATTTTCACTCAAGTCACCCTTGTCGCGGGCCTCTGCAATAGCGGCCGATGCCTTTGGGCGCTCCACAGTTTCAAGCTGCCTCAGGTCTGCCACGAGCTTCTCGTAGCCTTCTTGTGACATATAAGCCATAATCTTAAAATTTTATTAGTTAGTTTTTCTTAGCAGACAAAAAAACACAGAATTCCGACACGCGAGCCTTGCCGTCGGAATTCCTTATCCTTGTCTTTATATGTAATCTTCTGCTGCAAAGATATGAATTTATTTTCTGTGACACAAATATTTATACAATTTATAACAATCACATCGCATTTGTTAAATTAAGGAAATCGTTTTTTGCAACGCCATTTCGCGCACCCCGTCAGACGCACTGTCACGCAACGTCCGGAAAAGTGCTTTCGTACGCATTCTTATTATCTGTTTTGCAAAAATCTTTTATAAAAATATTCCACCGTCGCCACAGCCTTTCATGCCATACTCCGACACTTGTCAGGAACATCCCGGATGGCATACAAAAAAGGGGGCGATATCTCACGACACCGTCCCCCAGAGTATTAAGTATTCGAGTAAAACCTCTTTTAAGATTTTCAGAGATCAATCTTGTATCCCACTGTTATCTGGAACACACTGTTCTTGCAGTCTGCATCGCTGCTGACCTTGGTCAGACCGAAGTTGTAGCGTGCGTCAATCACAATATTGCTGAACTCGTATGAGAGTCCTATTGGAATTGTGAAATCAACTGTCTTCATATTTTCAATTCCGTCTTCTGCACTTGCGTCACCTCGTGTATACTTTGCCTTGCTGTTTACATTGAATCCCGGCTGAATACCGAACTTGACAGCCAGATTATCCACAACATAGATGTTTGCAAGTATCGGGATGTTGATGTAATCGAGCTTTGTTGTGTATGTCGATCCGTTTCCGTCAACCTTGCAACCCTGCATAGAATATAATGCACCGGCAGAAATGCCAACGATGTCGGCAGCCTGATATTCAAATTCAGCTCCACCCACGAAACCTATTCTCGGATCAGAGCCGTCATTGTTTGTCAGACTCGCGATATTCAAACCGATTTTAGGCTGAATGGTCCAAGAACCCACAGCGCGCTGTGCGAACATAGCTACTGATGACAACATCAGGGCAGCCATAAGAATAATTTTTTTCATAATGATTTAGTGTTTTAATTAAAAAAATTCCATCCGTGGCAGAAAGCCCCGCGACGGGGTTTATTAACTCTGTTTGTTACTGCCTGCATATGTTGCATACTTCCGTATGAATAATGACGCAATACCGGTAATCCGGCATTACATATCGGCAGCAAAAGATTCATCTCTTTTGCAAATATAGAACAAAATAGAATATGCTCAAAACTTTTTACTCTTTTTTTATATTGCCATGATATTTTCACTATCGCGCATCTGCTATATGCAGATTCCGGCACACGTCTTTTGTGCAGTGTCGGGCGCGCTGTCCGGTGCTCCGTTTTCATGTCTGCTGCTGAGTCAGCCGATGTGCCACTCCATGTATCTGCCGTTGCGGCGTATGCGCTCCATCAGGTCGGCATATACACCATTATGGCCGAGTATTTCCGGATTGCCGGTGAGTATCATCTGTCGGCGCGCACGGGTAAGCGTCACGTTGAGTTTGCGGTCTATGGTTCTGCCGTTCTCCTCAAAGCAGTTTGACGTTAGGAAGTCGAGCTGCGCGTCGTTGTTCACTGTCAGCGAGCATATTATCACTTCGCGCTGCGAGCCTTGGAAGCGTTCCACTGTGTCGATGCAGATGTCTGCGGCGCAGTCGAGACCGCGACGCTCCATCTCGCGGCGTATCATGGTTATCTGGTTGCGGTAAGGCACGATTATGCCTATCGTTCTATCACAGCTGAACGAGCTGCCTGCCAGCCGGCGGATGCGCGCCACGAGGTCGGCCACTATGCGTGCCTCGCTGGCGTTCACCTTCTCCGACCTTCCGCCTTCGTCGGTCTTTTCAGACGGGATGAATATCACTCTTTCGTCAGTCAATGCCTCGTCCAGTTCGTCGGCGGGCTCATTCTGATAACCGGGGACCGATTCTTTCTGATGCGGACACGGCACAGGCTCGAGCCTCTCGTCGGCATAGAACATTGCTCCGGCATAGGCAGCGATTACCGGATGCATGCGTCCCTGGCGGCGTAACAGCCCGATGAAGTCCTCACGTCCGGCGCGGCGTTCATTACGTATGAGCCTCTCGAACAAAGAGTCGCGGCAGTTTCTTATTCCCGCCTCGTTCAGACACGGTTCTGTCACGGCCGACTCCTCCACGCTCTGCTGCACCACTGCCGGCAGCTGTTTGTAGTCGCCGATGAGTATGAAACGGTCGATGGCAAGCTCGTTGCGGTTTTTCGGCCGATGGGCGGCAAGCAGTCCTACAAGTCCCGGTTCGGTTATCTGTCCGGCCTCATCCACCACTGCGAGCGCGAAATGTTTGAGTGCGAAGATGTACGGACGCGACATGAGCGTCGTCACCGTACCGACATACACCCTATTCTCCACAAGCAGCCGCCTCAGTTCCACCAGACGTGGGTTCTTCTCCACCGTGTTGCCCACCAGATACGGGCGGAACCGTTCGTCACAACTGTATTCATTGCCTATGCGCATGAAGTCTATGCCTGCGTCGCAGAGCATGGAGCATATCTCGTCAACGGCGCGGTTGGTATATGCTGTCAGCAGAACCGACGATTGGTTGTCGGCTGCGAGCTGTTCCTCCACCATGTAACGCATGGCCGTAGAGGTCTTGCCCGTTCCGGGAGGACCAACGAGCAGGAAATAGTCGCGGGCCTGCATGGCCCGCAGCAGCAGGTCGTCGAAGTAGTCACCATAGCTTTTGGTAAGTCGCACAGACATGTCGCGCCGTGGCTCACGCTGCGACAACATAAGCTCACGACGGTCGGGCGACGAGGTCACAAAGTCGAACAGCGCACGCATGGTGGCAGCACTGCCCACATCGCTGCCTGAATGTTCTATGGCATAATGCAACGTTCTGCCGTCGCTGGAGCGCCGTGCCAGCACGTCAGGATTCTGCAAGGCGTTGCTCAGACACACCGATACACGGCTTGCCTCTATCCTCACCATCACACCCTTGAACAGTATGCTCCGGCGCACATCGGGCTGTTCGCCTTCCGGATAAGCATAGACATACACCATGTCACCACGCCGGAAGTTCGGCGAAAAGTCGTCGCCGCAGTCAGGCACGTCAAGTGTCAGCAGATCGTAGCTGCCCGACGACGCATTCTTTTCGAGCGACACGAGTCGCAGTCCCATATATATGCTGCCGGCGTCGAGCTTCTCTTCGGGCGTCATACGCCACATGTCGGCCACGCTGCAGCTTGGTCCGGCAAGCTCGCCTGTCTTTGTCAGCAACTGTTCTTTCAGTACGAAAGTCATCATCCGGCACAGATATGCACGCTCGAGCGGCGGGAGTGCTGCCAGCGGATCGGTCACTTTCTTGAGTTCTGGCAGCAGATAGTTCTCGTAGAAAAAGCTTGACATGCAACTCACGTTAAGCGTTTCGGGCGTTATGTCGTCGATAGCCGACCCGAAACCATCGGCAGTCATGGCATACTCCTGCGCCACGACAAGATTGCGGAAGCCGATGGCCTCGCGCAGTTCTGTCTCGAGATGGCGTGTGCGGATGAGTCCGCCTGGCATCGGATACTTCGAATAGAGAAGCATCACTTCCGGCTCTTTGCCCGTGAGTTTGAAGTTATATTTCAGCACTCCGTAGTAAAGCAACAGCTGCACGTAGTGTTTCGTCACATACTGCTCGCCCTTGCTGTTCTGCGTATTGAGCTCAATGTATCTGTTCTTGCCTGATTTCTGCTCCACGAGCATGCGTTTGTCCGACGTCATCATATCGACACGTCCCTGCACGCCGAGCCTCTCACACACGAACGACGGCTCAAGCAGCACCTTCGATTTGTCGTATGTCTTAAAAAGACTCAACGTTATCTGAATTATGTTATTTGTCTGTAGCTTGGCGTCTCTCATGAATTCCGACGGATTGAAACCGTCACACGTAGCATACTCTATGGCTTTCTCGCTGAAGTTTTTCTTTATCGTTTCGTTCAGAGAGAATTGCGGACTGTTAATAATGTCGTCGAGAGCCATACCTGCGAAGTTTCCGAGTATTATGTGATATGTGTTCGGACGCTCCTTCAGACGATTGAGAGTGTACAGCAACGGATGGTGTCCGTAGTCCTCGAAACAGGCTGCAAGCGAACTGATATCTACAAGAAAATCGGGTTCTACCACAATTTCTCCTGCCATAATTTTATCGTCCGACCGACTTATATCTAGCAGATTAAGCTGCATTCCCTTACGCAGTATCTGGCGAAGATAGCCATATTCGTCACCGCCTGCGACCGCATCGTATGCTACATGCAACTCATTGCCGCCCTTCTCATCTTCAGTCTGCACAGTGATATATTCATCATTATGACGCAGAACACGACATCTGATACAATTATCATCATCGTCCTGTTTTTTTCTTTTCTCATCACATTCAGTCCGGCCCACCTTTTCTGATTTATTAATGAATAGCTCCGGATGAGAGAACACATTAGAAATCAAATCTGACAAGGTTTTTCTGTCATGATAAATCTTTTCAGGTAATAATTCCTTATGGCTGTTTGCATCATACCTAACCTTGTGCACAGAATTTGTTTCACTGACAGACAACTTGAATATCCGGCACAAATTGTCAAGTCGCTCCTGCATATTTGCATTGGCATTATCTTTATCATCCAACACAATAGCACACAACTTGTCCAATACCTCAAGCATTATTTTATTGGCATCCGGACTCTCCGTATTTTCCAGTTTCTCCACGAGGAGATACAATTCCTCCTTAATAATATTATTATATATCATTTTATCAGTCTGTTTATGGGTGCCTGCATATCGCGGATGATGTGTTTAAAACATAATACAATGAATAAAATTATTCGTTGCTTATACTCTTAAATACTATCATACAGCTATACAATAAACGAGCAATGTAACATACCATGCCCCGGCAATCCACAAAATTAATCATTATTTAATTAATGTTCCGGAAAAAACATCACATATTTATAAATTCATACACGGCACACGCCGACACTGCCGGCATACATCCACATTTTAATATATGTTGTTTGGTATGTCCGGAAAAATTCATTAAGTTTGCATCAGACTATGATTGCCGCATCACTTGCAGGCAACATGGATAAAGGAGATAGCTATATGGCAAAAGAACAATCATCAATACGCGAACGCGAACACACCGGAGTATGTGAACCGAGACGATATAAGGTCATCATACACAACGACGATTTCACGACGATGGAGTTTGTCGTGACGGTGCTCAAGACTGTCTTCTTCAAGACAGCCGAGGAAGCGGAGCGCATGATGCTCAACGTTCACCGCAACGGACAAGACGTCGTCGGAATATACAGTTATGACGTGGCGCTGTCGAAAATAAAGAAAGCGACCCGCATGGCACGTGCACAGAACTTCCCGCTACGTTTCAGTTGCCAACCGGAATAAATTATGGAAGAGAACGTAAACTTGAACAAGATACTTGCGCTTGCACTCAATTACTGCAAAAGACTGCGCAACGAATTTGTCATGCCTGAGCATGTGCTCATGGCATTGCTCAACTACAGACCGTTCATCGAGGCGCTCTACACTGTAGGATGCAACGTCGAGGACATGTATAAGGAACTCAACGAATACATGGAGACAGTGGAGGTGGTGCCTGAAAATGTCGAGTACAACCCCGACGCTTCGGCTCTCTTCGGACAGATGCTTGAGATTGCGACGACACAGGTGGAACAGTCGGAAGCCGAAAGAGTGGACATTCCGCATCTCACCATCGGACTGCTCAACCTCGAGGACTCCGAAGCCACTTATCTGCTGAAGAAATATCTGGGCGACAACGTGGGCGACTTTCTCAGTCTGCTCATATCCTCGCACCCGTCACAACAGGAGTCTGACAAACCCGAAGAGCAACCGAAAGAGACATGGAAAAGTCTCGTGACATGCATGAACGACATTGCCGACACTTTCACGCCGCTCATAGGGCGCGACGAGGAGATGGAGCGCACCATACAGGTATTGTGTCGCAAAGACAAGAACAACCCGCTGCACGTGGGCGAACCGGGCGTCGGAAAGACGGCTCTTGTGCGTGGACTCGTGGCGAAGATAGTAAAAGGCGACGTGCCGGAGAAGCTCAAGGGATGCCATGTCTATCAGATGGACATGAGCACGATGCTCGCCGGAACGCAGTTCAGAGGCGACTTCGAGAAAAGAATGAAGCTCGTCATGGACGGAATAAGCGCCGAAGGCAACGCCATTGTCTACATAGACGAGATTCACAACATGATGGGTGCCGGACGTGGAAGCGACGGAGCGCTCGACGCCTCGAACATGCTGAAGCCCTATATGGAGAACAGCAACATACGTTTCATCGGTTCCACCACCTACGACGAGTACAACCGGCACATGGCGCGGAGCCGTGGCATAGTGCGGAGGTTCCAACAGATTGACATCCCCGAGCCCGATGTAGAGGAGACTATCAGGATTGTCAACGGACTGAAAGAGCAATACGAGAAGTTCCACGGCGTGGAATATACAGACGAAAGCATAGATTACGCCGTGCGGATGGCTGCAAAACACATAAACGACAGATTCCTTCCCGACAAGGCGATAGACATAATCGACGAGGCGGGAGCCTACCGCGCGACACATCCTTCGGCCGATGATAAGCAGGTGGTGGATAAGGACCTGATGACCGAAGTGCTCATGAAGATGTGCAAGATAGACGCCGCCGTGATGAAAGAAGACGACAACACGAAGCTCGCGTCGCTCGAACAGAACATAAAAGCCAAGATCTACGGTCAGGACGAAGCCGTGAGCCAGGTGGTGGAAGCCGTGCAGATGGCAAAGGCCGGACTGCTCGACGACAACAAACCGCTGGCAAGCCTGCTCTTCGTCGGTCCTACCGGAGTAGGAAAGACAGAGGTGGCGCGCGTCCTCGCTGCCGAGCTCGGCATATCACTCGTGCGGTTCGACATGAGCGAATACACCGAGAAGCACACCGTGGCAAAGCTCATCGGCTCGCCGGCGGGATACGTAGGCTATGAGGACGGCGGACAACTGACCGACGCCATACGCAAGACACCGAACTGCGTGCTGCTGTTCGACGAGATAGAAAAGGCTCATCCTGACATCTACAACATACTTCTACAGGTGATGGACTATGCCCGTCTGACCGACAACAAGGGACAGAAGGCCGACTTCCGCAACGTAGTGATAATAATGACGAGCAACGCCGGAGCACAATATGCATCGCGTGCCCAGGTGGGATTCGCGGGAGGAATATCGCAGGGCGACGCAATGATGAAACAGGTGAAGAAGACTTTCAAGCCCGAATTCATCAACCGACTGTCCGCTACGGTGGTATTCCACGACATGGACATGCACATGGCGGAGCTCATAATGGACAAGAAGCTCGGCGAGCTGCAGGAGAAGCTCAGCAGAAAGAACATAACCATGAAGCTGAGCGACGCCGCACGCCAATGGATCCTGAAGCGCGGATTCACCAAAGAATACGGTGCGCGTGAGCTCGACCGCATCATTAGCCGACACCTGAAGCCGATGCTCACGCACGAGATACTGTTCGGACACCTTGCCAACGGAGGCGAGGCACTGATTGACATTATTGACGACAAACCCGCGATTACGCAATGATATTCCGCATAGGCAAAGAACTCGCGTTTCCCGATCCGCGTCTCGGCGATCCCGACGGACTGTTCGCCGTGGGCGGCGACCTGAGCATCGACAGGCTGATACTGGCCTACTCCAACGGCATATTCCCGTGGTACGCGTTCCGTTGGGCCGACGAGATACACTGGTATTGCCCGATGGACCGCTTCGTGATATTTCCCAAGGAGATTCATGTGTCCCATTCCATGCGCACACTAATGAACAAAGGCCGATACACCACGACCATAAACCGCGACTTCCACGGCGTGATAACCAACTGCGGACAGCTGCGCATAAGCGAGGAAGGGGCGTGGCTCGGAAGCGAGATGACCCGCGCCTACGAGGCGATGCACGAACAGGGCTTCGCCGCAAGCGTGGAGGCGTGGGACGGCGACAAGCTCGTCGGCGGACTGTACGGCGTGTGTCTGGGCAACTGCTTCTTCGGAGAGAGCATGTTCTCGCTTGTTCCGAGCGCGAGCAAACTGGCACTCATACACCTCGCACGCTACATGGAGGAGCACGGCGGCACGATGATAGACTGCCAGTTTGAGACGCCTCACCTCAAGTCGATGGGCGGACGACACATCAGCTACGACGAATACATGAAGATAGTGCGCGGTTGACGGCGCACAATAGATAGACAACAGAAACACTAACAAGGCATTCCCGTCCGGGAAGCACAAAAAATCAACGAATATGGACAAGAAAGATCTGATGCGCAGAGCCATCGCTCTGTCGGAAGAAAGCGTAAGAAACGGCGGCGGACCTTTCGGCGCCGTGATTGCACGCAACGGTGAGATAGTGGCCGAGGCCTCTAACAGCGTCACCATAGACAACGACCCCACGGCCCACGCCGAGGTGAACTGCATACGCCGCGCGGCCGCAAAGCTGGGCACGTTCTGCCTGGAAGGGTGCGAGATATACACCTCGTGCGAGCCCTGCCCCATGTGTCTGGGTGCCATATACTGGGCGCGCCTTGACAAGATATACTATGCCAACAACCGCAAGGACGCCGCAAAGATAGGGTTCGACGACGATTTCATCTATCAGGAAATACCTCTTGCGCCGTCCGAGCGTCACAAGAAGATGGAGCTGCTGCTTCCCGAGGAGGCCATAAGAGCATTCCGCATGTGGGAAGAAAGCAGCGAGAAGACCGAATACTGACCATCAGAGCGTGCAGAAGAACGTCACGAGGAACGGCACGCTGAAGTCGGTCACGAAACCATGAAACACTGACACGACGACATACTCCGGACCCACGCTGCGAGTGATCACCGGCAGCGTGGTGTCCATGGTTGTTGCTCCGCCTACCGATATCGGTGCCAGCTTGCCGAAACGACGGGCAAGAAAAGGCGCGAGGAGCAACGCCGCTAACTCACGGAATATATTTGCAAGAAGAGCCACGGTGCCCAGTTCGGCACCGCGATACTCGGTTATGAATATGCTGGAAAGCGAATAATAGCCCATGCCTGAGCCGACGGCGAGACAGTCGGACAGCTCACGGTGAGGCAGAACCACAGACGAAGCCATGGCGCCGGCAAGCGTACCGGCAATGGTGACGAACGGAAGCAGGGCCAGACGTGGATTGAGTTGTCTGAAGCTGCGGAGCGTCGCGGAGTCGCAACCTATCGACATGCCCACGCTGAACATGAGCGCACACAGCACATAAAAGCTCGTACGGCCATTTATAAAACCATCGGGTATGATGTGAAGCAGTCCACACGCCACGCCGACAGCAAAGAAAGCGGTGATGACAAGACTGCCCTTCATTCCGCCTCCCCGCTTTTTCTTCCGCGCAACATGCGCCACATGACCCACGAAAGGAGCACGCTGCCTGCCACGCAGCACACTGCAATCACGAGCGCGTCGAGACCGAGCGTGAGCACGTTGCCTGTGATGCGGGGATCGGCGCCCACCTCAACACCGAGCATGAAAAGCAACGCCCATATAAGCACTGTCACCACACGCGACACCACCGGGCGGCACTTCACGCCGACCATGCGTCCGGCAAGCACCCCGCAGAACATTATCACTATGACCGTAAACATCTGTTTGCGATTTCCATTTTACAGTAAATCCTTTCTGAACAAAAAACCGTGGCTGAATCATTGTCCGCCGAGACGCTCGAAGAAGACGATGATCTCTTCCCACGTCTTGAACTCGTCGCTGCCCCATACCACCGTAGTGCCGATGAAGTCGTCGCACTCGTGGTCGGTTATGAGATAGTCGCCATAGAGCACCTGGCGCTGGTTTGCGAACACGATGCGGTCGTGTGCCGGAGCACTGAGAAACTTCTCCACCCACGCCACGGACTCAGCCATGCTGCCGCTCTCATTGAACGGTGCCGGAGCAACCACATAAACGTCATAGTGCTCCATAAGCATCTCGTAAGCCTTGTGCATGCTTGCTGTGGCGTTATGGTAGCTGTCGGCAAGCGTCGATATGTCTATGAGCACTATCGGACGCTGACGGCCTTCCTGACGGTCGTCTATGCGGCGGATTACAGGCACAAGATAATGAAGCGACACCTTGTCGGTGAGCCGGTGCTCACCATGAAAATGTATGGCAGCGGGATAGTGTTCGCGGAACAGGTCGAACGTATGCACGAGCGGATCCTCGTCGCCGAAGAGTCCGGTCACGCGGTCACGCTCCTCCGGAGTGATGTCCTCGAAACAGTGGGACGTGGCCTCGGCATACTCCTTCACGAGCGACTTGGTGACGATGAACTCCTGCACGCCGTCGGCCCTCGGGTTCTGGAACGTCTGCTTACCTATCATTCCGTGCTTCGACATGGTCTCGCCCATCTGGAAAGCCGGGTTCACCAGTATGCGGTCGTAGCCCTTCAGCTGCTCGGCATACATGCCTCCCATCGACGTACCGATGATTAGGTCGGGCTTCTCTTCCTCGCACATGGCCCGCAACATGTCCATGGCCTCGGCGGGATGTATAGGTATATCGCGTGCCACGACGGTGGCCTCAGGCATGAGAGTGCGCAGGAGCGTCACCGTGCCCGATTGCGCCGACGAACCGAAACCGTGGACATACATTATCTTCTTGCCCGACATAAGTTCGGGAAACTGTTTCACATACTGATTTTCCATAACTTTTTCTGTTTTTATGAATTATCCTGCCGGACAACAGAAGCCTCAACGGCTTGCCGGCGTATCAGTCTGTCAGCCTCACCCAACGGCATGGCTCACCGACCGACACCCGTCTCCGGACCGCTTGCAAAATTACACATTTTATTCGTCTCAAGCATAATTTACGTCACACAGATTGCGCCACGGAACATAAAAACAGACGTTATATATTTATGCGGATATACGGACGTCTGTCATTTATAATGATAATGCGTCCGCAAACAAGGTCATGACTGATTGCCGATGAGAATGTTTTTATATCCGGCAAAGCACTCGTCTTTCAATAGCTTTATGTGATATGTGAGGCAGCACGGAAACATCCGGAAAAGCAAGAGCGGCGCAACAGGAAATAAACGGGGATTGGTATTAATAGAAAAACGTGGGATAAATTCAGAAAAAACGTGGATAAATTCAGAAAAAACATGGGATAAAATATGAATAAACATTGTTTTCTTATTATAAGATGAAACGATGCAGGCCACTTTCAGATTGAAAGCAGATTTTGATTTTTCGATCCGTGTTTACGGATATACCCCGAAAAATAAGCGCGTATTTGCGAGCAGACTCTCCTTCGGGCGCAAATACGCGAATTATGAGAGGTTTACATAATACGTTGTATATCAACTATTTATGTTTAAAGAGTATTTTATCGTTTTACAATATGCACCATTTCGGCATGCGAAATGGGCCATATTGGAGTGCGATATGGTGCTTTTCAGCCTCCGAAATGGGCTTTATCGCAAGCTGAAATGGGCAATATCGGAACGTCGGATAGCCTTTTTCGGACTACGTTATAGGGTATATCAAAAGCCGGTATGCCACGGAATGGCCTCCGATATGCCCGATTTAACATTCCTTTACATTTCTTTTGCGAAAATATTTTGTCAAAATAAAGTCAAGAAAAATCGTAAGTACGTCACGAAAATTTTACCCGAAAGCGATGAAATATGGCGTGAGAAAGGACGTGGAAAAGGTGTGCATGTGCTCCTGATGTGATGATTTGTAGGTTTCGGAAATGTCAGTTTATTATTACATAAGACCAGTGTCGTCATTGTTTATAATGCCCATATATAAGTAAGTTTCTCATTATACTATGGCAGTTTATGGATAAAATCCATTCCCGACAGGATTTCTACTGAACCGTAAAAACTTCGTTCTTCCGTTTGCCATTGCTCTCACCTTTCACTATCTTTGCATAAGATAGGATACGGCTCGGCATAGACAATCCTGGTAAAACTTTGTTTTCCCGTCTTGTCTCTGCGCTCACCTTTCACTATCTTTCAATAAGACAGGAGGCGGTTCGGCATAGACAATCCCGGAAAAACTTTGTTTTCCCGTCTTGTCTCTGCGCTCACCTTTCACTATCTTTCAATAAGACAGGAGGCGGTTCGGCATAGACAATCCTGGTAAAACTTTGTTTTCCCGTCTTGTCTCTGCGCTCACCTTTCACTATCTTTCAATAAGACAGGAGGCGGTTCGGCATAGACAATCCTGGTAAAACTTTGTTTTCCCGTCTTGTCTCTGCGCTCACCTTTCACTATCTTTCAATAAGACAGGAGGCGGTTCGGCATAGACAATCCTGGTAAAACTTTGTTTTCCCGTCTTGTCTCTGCGCTCACCTTTCACTATCTTTCAATAAGACAGGAGGCGGTTCGGCATAGACAATCCCGGAAAAACTTTGTTTTCCCGTCTTGTCTCTGCGCTCACCTTTCACTATCTTTGCAAATTATATTGTTCAGAAAAACGGTTATTGCATATTGTGACTGCCGTTGAGAATCAAAAATAAAAGTAAAACATAAAAACAAAATAGCAATGGAAGGATTGATAATAGCTCTCACACTGCCGCTGCTCGGAACGATGACAGGTGCGGCATTCGTATTTTTCATGAAACATGAGATGCCTTCACTGGTGCAGAAATCGCTGCTCGGATTTGCTTCGGGAGTGATGGTGGCTGCGTCGGTATGGTCGCTGCTCATTCCGGGTATGGAAATGGGAAGCGGCGAAGGATGGGCAAAGGTGATGCCGGTGACCATCGGGTTCCTGTGCGGCATAGCCTTTCTGCTTGCCATCGACTACCTGACGCCTCACCTGCACATAGGCGACAGCAAGCCTGAAGGCCCGCACAGCGGTCTCTCGCGCACGGCCATGCTCTCGCTGGCTGTCACCATACACAACCTGCCCGAAGGCATGGCGGTGGGTGTAGTGATAGCCGGAGCACTGCAGGGTGACGCAGGCATATCGGCGGCAGGCGCACTGGCGATGTCGCTCGGAATAGCAATACAGAACATACCCGAGGGTGCCATCATATCGATGCCGCTGCGTGCGGAAGGCAACAGCCGCAAACGCGCCTTCGCCATAGGTACGCTCAGCGGAGTGGTTGAACCGATAGGGGCGGCAGCCGTGATAGTTCTCGCATCGGCCGTCGCCCCTGTCATGCCCTATCTGCTTGCGTTTGCAGCAGGCGCCATGATGTATGTCGTCGTGGAAGAGCTCATCCCTGAGTCATCCGAAGGCGAGCACAGCAACATCGGAACAATAGGTTTCGCCATAGGCTTTGCCCTGATGATGGTGCTCGACGTGGTGCTCGGATGAGCACACACGCTTATCTCACAATCACCTTGCGCGCCGTTCCGTCGGAGTAGCGTATGATGTTCAGTCCGCTCTTAGGCTGCGAGAGTTTCACTCCATCGACTGAATAAATACCGACAACAGTACGTTCGCCTGTCACGGAAGGTCCGGATATTGCCGTTGGAGTCTTCTCCATACGCGAGAACGCGAGCACAGAGAGTGTGGCGTTGTTGCTCTGGGTTATGGTGACAGACTTCACCTGCTTGTCGGCATCACAGCTTATGCTCTGCTCGAAGAGGCAGTAATGACAGTCGGTTCCGGGTTCTGAGTTGGATATTGTCATGCATCCGAGCTGCGTTACGGCCTCATCGCCGACAGGATTTCTCACAGACCAGTCTCTCACGGTGAGCTTCAGAGGCGACGAGCTTGCGCCGTCGGTATAGTTCACCACTACTTCTATCTCACTCTGTCCCTTACCACTGGTGGCAAGCATGCACAGTTCGCTTGTGGCAAACGGCTTGTCGAACACAATATCACCTCTCTGTCCGGAGTATGTCAGGTACAGAGCGTTGTTGCCGTCGTAAGGAGCCAAATGGTACTCAATGTCGGAGTTGGACACCACAACGCGGTCGTCAGGCAGTCCGCCTTCTTTTATCACCGCCTCCGAATAGAACGAGCGGTTGCCGTCTATTGCGCCCGTGGTGCTTGACGAAGCCGGCAGCGCTTCGATAACAACATCACCGTTCCAGCCGCGTACCACGTCAACAGGAACATAATGTATGGACGGGTCGCGCGGCAACAACTTCTTGTCCATGAATATCACGCGGTTTCTTATCCAGTTTTTCAGATATTCTATCTCGTCGCCATAGGTCTGACCTACATAATAGTTGGGCCACACCGAACGGCCGATGATGTTCCACGCGCTCTGATTCCGGCCAAGCGCTCCACCCGATATTATTATGTTGGTGAGCGAATCTATCTTCGTCTCGATGGCCTCATCAGAGTATTGGCCGTTGCGATATTGCTGCCAGCGCAGTTTCACATCGTTCATAAACGACTTGTCGTGCGTCAGTTTATACCACCAGAACGGCACGAGCTGCGGGTCGCTGTTGCGGGCGTTGAAGTCGTACTGCCACAAGTCGGTGCGCTCGCCCTGATTATAATTGGCGTTGCCATAGGCGATGTTGAAATCCCAAAGTGACATCTTCCAGCGCGGATCGAGTCCTTCGCGTGCGGCACGTGTCTCACTGTATTTATACAGGTTGGTGCTCAGGCGGTAGCCGTCGATGTTGAACGAGAACTCGGTAGAGAGCATATAGTCGATGAACGATGTCACGTCTATATACTTGCGGTAGCCGCGCTCGGGGTCGGTGTAGTAGTCGGTGCGGAACGAAGCCTCCATATCGTCAATCTGCTTATGCAGTGCCTCGCGTGTGCCGGGCGGCAGTTCGGCGAAGTCTTCATAGTCGGGAGCGGAGTATTGATAGGTTATCTTGTTGGAGGTTATGTCGTTGCCGTTGCCGTCAACGGGGTGATACTTCGACTGATAGTACTCCGGCTCGTCGTCACGGTCTATCTCCACCTGATAGTCTCCGGTCAGATCGCCGTCGTCCTCACCCGGATCGTTGAGGTTGAGACGTTTCTTACCCTTGCCCACCCGCTCGGACATGATGAACACTCCGTAATATGTTCCGTCGAGAACGACCTCGCAGAACTTTGCGTGTGGCACGAAGTCGAAATACGGACGTCCCAGTTCGAAGGTGAGCACATCGCGTATCATGCTCTTGTCGGAGAACGGGGCAAGCAGCGCCCAGTCGTTGTCCTTGCCCATGCCCATTATCTTGACCTTCTGTTTCTCGCCTCCCTCCTCGAGCGGTTTGTCCAGCGGGCGGAACGAGTATGGTTTCTTGTCTGAGTTGTTAAACGACGAGTTGCCGCGATATTTCAGCGCCACGTAGCCTTCATAATCCACCTTCTGGTTAGGATAAGCCAGTGTGTCGCCGTAGTTGTACTGGCCTTCGCCGTTGTCGATTATTTTCATCCGTGCCGTGATACGGTCCTCACGCTGTATCATCCGGCCGTTCACATTGATGAAAACTATCGGCATATTGGTCTTGGTCAACCTGACGTAGGCATTGTTTGTGGGCTTGTAATTGTCGGCACGCTGTGCTTTCAGACACGCCGCAATCATCATCAATGGCAGCAGTAACAGTAATCTTCTCATATAATATGTATTTAATTATTAAGTTTCGGGAATAAGGCTTTTATATTAAAACAACGGAAACATATTTTCACTTAAAGTCTCTGGCAATGAAAAACATAAAAGACAATGCAACGGAGCTTGGTGAACGCCGGACGCGCACACACCGTTACATTGTCTTTATATAAATGAATGAAATAGCTGGATTATTTTATCACATTCAGTTCACGACCCACTTTGACGAATGCCTCAACGGCTTTGTCGAGATGGGATTTCTCGTGTCCGGCAGACAACTGTACACGGATGCGGGCCTGTCCTTTCGGAACGACAGGATAGTAGAAGCCTGTCACATAGATGCCTTCGTCCTGCATACGGGCTGCGAAGTCCTGCGACAGTTTGGCGTCATACAGCATTACGGCGCAGATGGCGCTCTGTGTAGGTTTGATGTCGAAGCCTGCTGCGAGCATCTTGTCGCGGAAGTATGTCACGTTCTCCATCAGTTTGTCGTGCAGCGCGTTGCTTTCCTTCAGCATCTTGAACATCTCTATGCTTGCACCGACGATTGAAGGAGCCACAGAGTTGGAGAAGAGATAAGGACGCGAACGCTGGCGCAGCATGTCGATAATCTCCTGACGACCGGTTGTGAATCCGCCCATCGCACCGCCGAATGCCTTGCCCAGGGTGCCGGTGAAGATATCGATGCGACCATATACGTTGAACAGCTCAGCCACACCATGGCCGGTAGCGCCTACCACTCCGGCTGAATGCGACTCATCAACCATGACGAGTGCATCGTACTTCTCTGCCAGATCGCATATCTTGTCCATCGGAGCCACATTGCCGTCCATAGAGAACACGCCGTCGGTAGCTATGATACGGTGGCGTTGTGCCTGCGCTTCTTTCAGACAACGCTCAAGGTCTTCCATGTCAGCATTGGCATAACGATAGCGTTTAGCCTTGCAAAGACGCACTCCGTCGATGATCGACGCATGGTTGAGAGAGTCTGAAATGATGGCATCCTCGTCGGTCAGCAACGACTCGAACAGTCCACCGTTGGCATCGAAACACGACGCATAAAGGATTGTATCGTCTGTCTTGAAATAATCAGATACGGCTGCCTCAAGCTCCTTGTGCAGGTCCTGAGTACCGCAGATGAATCTTACGGACGACATACCGAATCCGTGTGTGTCCATGGCTTGCTTTGCAGCGTTGATGAGACGGCTGTTGTCGGACAATCCCAGATAGTTGTTGGCGCAGAAGTTCAGCACCTCACCACCATTCTTAACCTCAATATCGGCACGCTGCGGAGTGGTGATCACACGTTCGTCTTTATACAATCCGGCAGCCTTTATATCTGCCAATTCCTTTGCAAGGAATTCTTTCATTTTACCATACATAGCTTTAAGATTTAATATATTGTTTAAGCACCGTTATAGTGTCATACGGCAAAGGTCACATTTTTTTTTGTTTTCGGCAAAAAAATAAGCCAAAAAATGTCTTATTACGGCCAAATCTGCATACCTTTGCTAAACGAAAGACCAAACTAAACAAACACTAACAATGAAAAATATTCTAATCATCGGTTCTACCGGACAAATCGGTTCTGAACTAACAATGATGCTGAGACACCTCTACAGCGGTAACGTCGTTGCCGGATACATACCCGGTGCTGAGCCGAAAGGCGAATTGAAAGAAAGCGGACCGTCTGCCATCGTTGACATAACCAATCAGCAACAGATTGCCGATGCAGTGGAAAAATATGATATCGACGCCATCTACAACCTTGCGGCGCTGCTATCTGCCGTTGCCGAAGCCAAACCGCAACTGGCTTGGAAAATCGGTGTGGGCGGACTGTTCAACGTTCTTGAGGTAGCAAGAGAGAAGAAGTGCGCCGTGTTCACTCCGAGTTCCATCGGATCATTCGGTCCTTCAACACCGAAGGACAAGACTCCGCAGGACACCGTCCGCGACCCGAAGACCATGTACGGAGTAACCAAAGTGACCGGCGAACTGCTCAGCGATTACTATCACACTCGCTTTGGTGTGGACACAAGAGCCGTGCGTTTCCCGGGACTTATATCCTACGTGACACCTCCGGGAGGCGGAACCACCGACTATGCTGTTGACATATACTACTCTGCCGTGAAGGGAGAGACATTCGAATGTCCTATCGCCGCCGGCACATTCATGGACATGATGTATATGCCCGACGCCCTGCGCGCAGCAATAGAGATAATGGAGGCCGACCCGACAAAGCTCGTTCACCGCAACGCTTTCAACATAGCTTCGATGAGCTTCGACCCTGAAATAATATACAACAGCATTAAAGAAGTGATTCCCGACTTCAAGATGGTTTACAAAGTAGATCCATTACGCCAGGCAATAGCCGAATCATGGCCCAACTCCATCGACGATACTTGCGCACAAGAAGAATGGGGATGGAAACCGGAATACGACCTGAAGACCATGACCAAGGACATGATCGAGAAGCTGAAAATAAAATTCGGTAAATAAGAACAGTAAAATCCATAATGGAATACGGGACCGTGGCAGCATGCTTCACGGTCCCGTATTTATTTCTTAAAGCCCTAAACTCACTTCTTAACAATCACCTTGTCAAGATCGGAATATGCCACCGAAGCCGTGATCGTGCCCAAAGCATAAGCCGCTATCTCGTAAGGCTGATAGACAAACGTCACACTGTCCTTACCCAAAACGAAATTATCGGGCACGAATGGCTCGCTGAACGCGAACACTCCTTTTTCCTTCAAGCCATCAAGATTGGCCGCCTTATATGTCCGAGAGAGTGATTCCACAATCTTATCCGTCACTACACTGTCGCTACCTGCGACAAAGAAGTCGGCCTTACCAATCTTCTTACCGGTGGCACTATCGAAATTCAACGCCTTTGTAAGGCTCGTTCCATGCGCTCCTCCGGTGTAAGAATAAGTCTCGAACGAATAAGTCGTCACACCGGTCTTCTCATGACTGACGCCCGATTTCACCATATACGTATAGTTCAACGGCACACCATTGACACCCATAGACATAAGTTTCTTGCATTCCTCGCGATAGTCTGCGATATAAGCAGCCACAAAATCATCCACAGCCTGCCTGATGTCAGCGTGCGTACCGGCCTTCAACGTAGGCTTATACATATTCACATTGAATATGCCCGAAGTCAGAATGGAGTCGTTGACAACTTCTGCATTGGCTCCCGTTGCATAAAGAACGCAGAGACTGATCTCGCATTTTGCATCATTCTTTCCACTGTCGAGCATCGCCACCGTATCGACAACAATGCTGTCGAAAGCCAGACTGTCAACGTCAGACGCAGTCTTGCTCTGACCACCACACGAACTGAAAGCCGCAATAATGGCGGCAAACAGCATTCCTACCGGAAACATCACCTTCTTCATAAAGACGCTTTTTTGATTTGTAAATAATAAGATTTGGGGTAAAAAAGATATTATCAATGCAAATATATGGTCTTTTCCACTTCTCCGGAATATGTATTCACCTTTATAGTTACGGCACCGGTGGTGAACGATGAAGTCCTGATGCTGAGATACTTACGCACAGAATAATATTCAGGCACGCCGCCTTGGTCGTGCAACAGACGCAGAACCGTGCAGCTGCCGCCACCGGTCGTTGTAGTGGTCTGCTCTCCTACGATGCCTATAGTGTGCAAAGCTCCGTCGTCATCAGTAGTTCCCGATTTCAACAGAATGCACATATTAAGATATTTTCCGTCGGCAGACAGCCACGCACTCTCGAATGTCACGGGATCTACAGGCACATTGCCGACCTGCCACGCAGGCACGACGTCGAGCACAGGAACCTGTGACACCGACAGAGCCCGGGCAACAGCATTGCCCGACTTGTCGCTATCCAGATTGTAATAAAGCAGCGCACGATACACAGAGTCGGGCGTAGTTATCCACGACACCGTGAACGGCGGATCTACAGAAAGCCGCTCACCCTCGTCGGTAACCACATAATAGACATATTTGCCGGCACCGGCATACATATTGACAAAGTCGGCGCGCAGATACGAATACCTGCCGTCGCCACTGTCGTAGCCGTCGGACGAACATCCGGCAAGCACCGTCGAGAACAGCAGCACGCATATCAACAGCCGTGCGTAAGCCTTATACATTCCCGTCATTCAGTGCCATCTGGTTGCGTGCCGGGTTGGCATACATCGTAAGCATACGCTCACGCAGGAATGCGTAGTCCGGATTCTCAATGTCAATCTTGGCCAACTGGCCATCTATGTATTTCTCGAATGTCTCCTTATCCTTATCAGTGTAATGTCCGGACAAAGCCTTCGAGCCTTCGAGCAAGTCTATCGCAATGTAGTTGTTAGGATAAAGCCTGTAGTTGGCAAAGATGTTACGGTCGATGTGTTCGGCAACGGCGCGGAACAATTCACCCTTCGGCATGTCGGCATCAAGAGTTGCGAGCCATTCGTCTATGCACGGAGCGCAATGATAATGTATGTGTCCCTTATATCCGGTGATGCCCGTCTGCATGCTCACGATGTCGTCCTGAGCCGACTTTTTCCATCCTTCCACGTCGCGTTTGAGCTGGAATTCGCGCGCCTTCAGGAAGTCGCACGGGTCGAACTCATAGGATATGGACAGCGGAACGATGTGCAACGCCGCGATGCGTTCGGCCACAGAACCCTCGCCGCCCATGGCCATCATCTTTATGATTGCCTCCTGAGTGCGGTCGTTGGAGTCCTTGGCGCGTCCCTCACGCTGCGCTATCCACACGCCCTCTTTCTTCTCGCTTATGACCAGATGCATATAGTCGGACAACCGTTTGCTTGCCATGAGCATCTGACGCATCGGAAGCGAGCGCTCCACGATGAACGACTTGTTGATGCGCACGAGGTCCTTAACCCACGGCAACGACAGCAGATTGTCGCCGATGGCAATCTCGCAGGTTGTGGCGAAGTGCGAATCGACGAGCATCATGTTGAGCAGCGCCGAGTCGAGCACTATGTCGCGGTGATTGCTCACGAAGGTGTAAGCCCGCGTATTGTCGATTGCCGTGCAGTCGATGTCGCATCCCAGGCTGGCCTTTGCCAGCAGACCGTTGAGGAACGGATAGCAGATGCTTATCTGGAACTCAAGGTTTGTCCTGCACGAACGAATCTTTGCAGCCAGCGCGTCGAACGGTATGCCGGGAAATACCGCCCCGGCCACCTGTCTGAACTGTGCGTTGGCGATAAGCCGCTCGAACACTTCGGGCAGTTCCTCCGGCTCGAACGGTCTTATCTCATCATACTGTCTTAATAACTCGATGTTCATAATAACTTAATTATCAGGTCAGGTTTAAAGCGAGAGGCAGTGCTGCCGCCTGCTCAGAACTGGTTCTCCACAATATCGGTCAGCACGTCCTTGATGTCGAGTCCGGCAGCGCGTACCTGCTGAGGGATGAAACTCGTGGCGGTCATGCCCGGCGTAGTGTTCACCTCGAGCATGTTGATCTTGTCGTTGCCGTTCTCATCCTTGGTGATGATATAGTCAACACGGATGATACCGTTGCAGCGCAGTATGTCGTAGATGCGCGATGTCTCCTCTGCCACACGTGCGGCGGTGTCAGGACTTAAACGTGCCGGAGTGATTTCCTTCACCTCTCCGTTATATTTGGCATTGTAGTCGAAGAACTCGTTACTGGTCACGACCTCAGTGGCAGGGAACACCACCGACTTTTCCTTTGTCTTGTAACAGCCTATCGATATCTCGGTTCCGTCGAGGAAACTTTCTATCATCACCTCGTTGCTCTCCATGAAAGCCACGCGCAATGCCGGCGCGAGCTGGTCGGTGTTCTTCACCTTCGACACGCCGAAACTGCTGCCGTCGGCTGCCGGCTTTACGAAACACGGCATTCCGATAAGGCGCTCTATCTCCTCGTCGCTGTACTTGTTTTCCTCGCCGCGACGCAGCAACAGGCTATTTGCCACGTTCACTCCGTAGCCTTTCAGATAGTTGTTGAGCACATACTTGTCGAAGGTCATTGCCTCGATGAGCACGCCGCTCGTGCTGTATGGCACCTTCACGAGCTCGAAATAGCCCTGCATCAGTCCGTTCTCTCCCGGTGTGCCGTGTATTGTTATGTAGGCATAGTCGAACACAACAGCCTTTCCGTCCTTTACAAACGAGAAGTCGTTGCGGTCGATGGGAGCGGTCGTGCCGTCCTCAAAGTTGACATGCCAGTTCGATCCTTCCACGTCAACGATATACACATTGTAACGTTCCTTGTCGAAGAACGAATAAAGCCCTTGTGCCGAATTCATCGACACGTCGTGCTCAGACGAGTCGCCACCGCATACGATGGCTATGTTTCTCTTTATATTTTCCATATTATTGAAAACGTTGTTTATTAGTCTTCGAATGTATTGTTGTTTGTTCCGGCTATATATACGCGCCACTTGTCTATGAGTGCCGCGAAGTCTGCGGGCATCGGCGAGTCGAAATCCATCTGCTTGCCGGTGATGGGATGGCGGAAGCCGAGCGTCCTTGCGTGCAGCGCCTGACGGTTGCACAGCTTGAAGCAGTTCATTATGAACGCCTTGTATGACGCGCTGCGGTTGCCACGCAGTATCTCACAACCGCCGTAACGCTCGTCGCCGAAGAGCGGATGACCGATATATCGCATGTGCGCCCTTATCTGATGGGTGCGCCCTGTCTCGAGGATGCACTCCACGAGCGTCACATATCCGAATCGCTCCAGCACCCTGTAGTGTGTCACGGCAGGCTTGCCTATGCCCGAGTCGGGCGGACACACGGTCATACGCAGCCGGTCCTTGGGGTCGCGCGTTATGTTTCCCTCTATGCGTCCCTCGTCCTCGTTGAAGTTGCCCCACACCATAGCGACATAGCTGCGGTGGGTCGTCTTGTTGAAGAACTGCGCTCCGAGCGACGTCTTTGCCGCCGGAGTCTTGGCCACGACGAGCAGTCCGCTCGTGTCCTTATCTATTCTGTGTACCAGTCCTACCTCCGGATCGTTGGGGTCGAAACTGTCCACTCCCTTCATGTGCCACGCAACGGCGTTCACCAGCGTGCCGTGGAAGTTGCCCACACCCGGGTGCACCACCAGTCCGGCAGGCTTGTTCACCACCATCAGGTCGTTGTCCTCATACACGATGTCGAGCGGTATGTCCTCAGCCTCTATCGTAGAGTCGTAGCGCGGGCGGTCGAGCATCAGCGTCACCACATCGCCCGGACGCACCTTATAATTGCTCTTCACAGGGCGGTCGTTCACGTGGACATAGCCTGCGTCGGCAGCCTTCTGTATCCGGTTGCGGCTGGAGTGTTGCAGTTTGTCGCACATATACTTATCCACGCGTATGGGCTCCTGCCCCTTGTCCACCACAAAGCGGAAATGCTCGTAGAGCTGTTGCGACTCCTCGTCAATCTCTTCTATGTCCTCTATATTGTCTGCCATGAATGTCCTGTTTTTGTTTCCACACATATTTATATATGCCGTGAGATTACTCACCCGTGCCGTCTTCAGAAGGCGGGGGAGAAGTAACAACCTCGAACTCGTCGACATCGCCGTCGTCCACCGGCTCGAAGCTGTCGCCGTCCACGTATTCCACGCTGTCCGACTCGTCGCGCATGCCGCTTCCGGCCTGCACCGTCACCACGTCGTCAACCGATATCCTCTCGCCCGCCACCACCTGACGGCCGCGCACAGTCACGCCATAGACCCAGTCGCGCTCGCCCGGCACATACTCCGGCTTGCCCACCTTGAAGCCCATTGCCGTGAGCTTGGCGATGGCCTCGCGCACCGAGCTGTTGTCTATTATGTCAGGAAGGGTTATCATAGGCGAATGGGCGGCGTTGACGATCACCGTCACCATGCGTCCGGTCTTCACCTTCGAGCCGGCCTCGGGAGTCTGCTCGAGTATGCAGTCCGGCGCGAGCGTCTTAACATAACCCGTATCGCTCACGGTCACATCGAGTCCGAGCTCGCGCAATATGTGCTGCGCGTCGCTGAAAGACTTCTGCCGCAGATCGGGCACGACAATCTCCTCGCCGTGATGGGTATATACGCCGAGCCAATATTTCAGCCCGAGGCACGCCAGCAGCACAACCAGAGCCATTGCCGCCAGATTGCCCCAAAGATACCAGCTTCCGAACTTTTTGAAGAAATCCGTAGGTTTCATCTCACATAATTTTGCACAAAGATAACATTAACTACTCAATGAACAAAATAAAAGAGTACATAAAGTTCAAAAAAACAGCCTCACGGCAAAGCCGCGACAGCAACGCGGAGGGACGCCGATAAAACCGCCACACGGGTATGCCAACCCGCCGCCGCACCCTTCGCCGAGTGAACAGTGAGCTGCGCGAAGTATTATTTCACACCGCGAAAATCGCTCCGATGCATGGCGGCATATGGTTTTCAGGTCAACGGAAAAGCAAGTTCCGGATATCTGTAAATACCGTTTAAGACATCAGAAAAATCCGCTTCAAGCATTAGAAAAATCCGCTTCGTAAGGCAAGTAAATACATATAAGGCATAAAAATCCGCGTAACCGCCATTGCCGCCAAGTGTCCGGAATCCGGATTATCAGCATCAAATTAATATGAATACGTGAAAAACGGTATGCTCCGCACGTCTGACAACGGTGTTTCTGATGGAAATCCACGCGCCACACTTACAATTTTTCTTGACTTTATTTTGACAAAATATTTTCACAAAAGAAATGTAAATGAATGTTAAATCAGGCGTATCCGAGGCAATTTCGGCGCATACCGGCTTCTGATATACCCCATAACTTAGTCCGAAAAAAGCCATCCGACGTTCTGATATTGCCCATTTCGTCATGCGATTAAGCCCATTTCAGTGGCTGAAAAGCACCATATTGCACTCCAATATGGCCCATTTCGCATGCCGAAATGGTGCATATTGTAAAACGATAAAATGCTTTTTAAATATAAATCATTGATATACAACATATTATGAAAACTTCTCATAACTCGCGTATTTGCGCCCGAAGGAAAGTCTGCTCGCAAATACGCGCTTATTTTTCGGGATATAGTCGGAAACCAAGGCCGCAAAACCGAAATCCGCTTTCAATTTGAAAGTTGTACGAATCGTAATATATCATCAGAAGACAACGACGCCTATCCGTCACCGCAACCGCCGTATTCCACCTGCTTCCAATCCACGCTTAATTCCCGCAGGCCCCTATCCTGCCCCGAGCCACAACCGTTCAAAAAACCCGTTCCGACAGGAAAGCATAAAAAAACAGCAAGGAGCAGGCCGATAGCCCTGCTCCTTGCTGCTCACAAAAATCCCGTGCCTGACGGAACCTACGGCTTATTTGCCGTGATGCTCGTCTGATACAGTCAGCTTTTTGCGACCGTGAGCACGACGTGAAGCCAATACGCGGCGACCGTTCTTTGTCGACATTCTCTCACGGAAACCGTGCTTGTTCACTCTCCTTCTGTTGTGAGGCTGAAATGTTCTTTTCATTTTCTATCTAAAATTTTATTTGTTATTATTCACGCTTTGGGCTGCAAAATTACTCATTTCTTTTTAATTAGCAAAGAATAATGTGATTTTTAGCAGAAATATTTAGGTTTTTTTCCAAAATTACCGTAACTTTGCAGCGAATTTACGAAGAAGCAACGAATAATTCAATTTTAGACAGACACATATGATCAATTCACAGGACATTAAGAACGGAACATGCATCCGCATGGATGGCAAGCTGTTCTTCGTCATCGAATTTCTGCACGTGAAACCCGGAAAGGGCAATACTTTCATGCGCGTGAAACTGAAAAACGTTGTTGACGGACGCGTTTTGGAGCGCCGCTTCGACATCAGTGAAAAACTTGAAGACGTACGCGTAGAGCGCCGCCCGTATCAGTATCTCTACAAAGAGGGTGAGGACTACATCTTCATGAATCAGGAGACTTACGATCAGATTCCTATCGCACACGACCTGATCACCGGTGTTGACTACATGAAGGAAGGCGACGTGGTTGAGGTTGTTTCCGACGCATCAAACGATACCGTACTCTTCGGCGAGATGCCGGTGAAGACAAACCTGCGCGTAACACACTCAGAGCCGGGCATCAAAGGCGATACAGCTACAAACGCTACAAAGCCTGCTACTCTCGAGACCGGTGTTGAGGTTCGCGTACCGCTGTTCATCAACGAGGGCGATCTCATACAGGTTGACACCCGCGACGGCAGCTATCTGCAGCGCGTGAAGGAATAACACGTAGCGGAACACAATAACAGGAAAAGGTAAAAACCGGACACGCAACGCTGCATGCCGCTTTTTACCTTTTTCCGTTTTCATAAGCAGATGTTCAAAATCAACCGATATTATAATATTACTCATATGTTATATATATCTTTGTAACCATCCTGTGCGCTCTTCATGGCTTCACACCAAAGTCTCATAACTCTTCAGACCTTTAAATGCAGCCTTGGACAGCACACAATATGATGGCAATCAATTCAGAACATCTGCTTGACAGAATACGCCGGAAACGCATTCCGGCACTCCAACCGGAAAATATTGGTGACTATGAAATACAGCTTCATCATTCCAGTTTACAACCGTCCCGACGAGGTGGACGAACTGCTGCAGAGCATGACACGCCAGACGCTCTCCGCATTTGAGGTGATTGTCGTGGAGGACGGTTCCGTGCGCGACTGCAAAGAGGTGTGCGCACGATACGCCGGAAAGCTCGACCTGCACTACTACATGAAGGAGAACTCTGGTCCGGGACAGAGCCGCAACTATGGAGCGGAGCGCGCGCGGGGAGAGTATCTCATCATACTCGACAGCGACGTGGTGCTTCCCGACGGCTATCTCAGACATGTCGACGACGAGCTGCGGCGTATGCCGGCAGACGCCTTCGGCGGACCTGACCGCGCCCACTCCTCGTTCACGCCCACACAGAAGGCGATATCCTTCTCCATGACTTCCTTCCTCACCACGGGAGGCATACGCGGCGGGAAGAAGAAGATGGACAAGTTCTATCCCCGCTCGTTCAACATGGGCATACGGCGCGACGTGTACATGAGGCTCGGAGGATTCTCACGCATGCGCTTCGGCGAGGACATCGACTTCAGCATACGCATATTCAAGAGCGGATATGCGTGCCGCCTGTTCCCGGAAGCGTGGGTATGGCACAAGCGGCGCACCGACTTCCGCAAGTTCTACAGGCAGGTGTACAACTCCGGCATTGCCCGCATAAATCTCTACAAGAAATATCCTGAATCGCTGAAGGCTGTCCACATGCTCCCCGCAGTGTTCACCGTGGGCGTGCTCATGGCTCTGGCGGTGCTGGCGGCAGGCACGTGCATGAGCCTCATGTCGGCTGACCCGGTTGTCAGGGCGGGCGGCAAGATGCTGTACCACATAGGAAGGCTGCCTATCCTGCTGTTTGCCGCAGCCGTGTTTCTCGACTCCATTGTCAGCCGGAACACCGTCATCGTGGCTCTGCTGAGCGTTCCGGCGGCTTTCATCCAGCTCATGGGCTACGGCGCGGGATTCCTCAACGCATGGTGGAAACGGTGCGTCAGGGGATGTGACGAGTTCTCCGCTTTCGACAAGACATTCTACAAATGACAGACAAACTCAACATAAACCAATGGGCGGAGGACGACCGTCCGCGTGAGAAATTCATGCGCAACGGAGCCAAAAGCCTGTCAAACGCAGAGCTGCTCGCCATACTCATCGGCTCAGGCTCGACCGACGAGAGTGCCGTGGAACTGATGAAGCGCATACTCGGAGACTGCAACAACAACCTGAACACTCTGGGAAAGAAAACCATACACGACCTTACAGCATACAAGGGCATGGGACCTGCCAAGGCGGTAACGGTGCTCGCGGCATGCGAACTGGGCAAGCGCAGACAGGCGGAGACCACCGAACAGCGTCCGAGACTCGACTCTGCGGATGCCATCTACGCGCATATGCTCACCCGGATGCAGGACCTCGACGTGGAGGAAGCGTGGGTTCTGCTCATGAACCAGAACTTCAGGCTCATCAAGGAAGAGTGTGTCTCGCACGGAGGCATCAGCGAGACGGCTGTCGACATACGCATCATCATACGCGAGGCGATACTGCACAACGCCACGGTCATTGCCCTGTGCCACAACCATCCGAGCAACAACGCCAGACCGAGCGCCGACGACGACAGGCTGACACAAAGACTGAAGAAAGCCTGCGAAGTGATGAGGATTCATCTGGCAGACCACATCATCGTGACCGACGGGCAGTATTACAGCTACTGCGAAGAAGGAAGGATGTGACAGCAAAAACACCGTTTTTTCATTGCAGGACAATTTTTTTTTCATATCTTTGTATAAGATAAGCTGCACTCGGGAAAATAAGAGCAAGCTCTCTTTCCTCTCGCTTGCATTATCTTTGTATAAGATAAGCTGTACTCGGGAAAATAAGAGCAAGCTCTCTTTCCTCTCGCTTGCATTATCTTTGTCAAAGATAAGACTGCATAAAACAGTTTACATCATACCATCACCGCGCCCGCTTTCGCCATTCCTGCCTGAGACAGGCTCGCATGCCGCCAATGCAGGCGCCTTAACAAGGACATAACACATGACACAGGAAGAAAAGACAAACATAGAGGAGCGCGTCGTCGACATGCTGAAGACGGTCTACGACCCTGAGATTCCGGTAAACATATACGACCTCGGACTCATTTACAAAATCGATGTGAGACCGACATACGACGTCGTGATAGACATGACGTTCACCGCACCGTCGTGTCCGGCGGCAGACTTCATAATAGAAGACGTCAGACTTAAGGTGGAGACGATTGACAAAGTGAAGTCGGCGACGGTCAATCTTGTATTCGAACCCGAGTGGGACAAGAGCATGATGACCGAAGAAGCGAGAGTAGAGCTGGGCTTCGAATAATCATCCGACATGCCTGCCACGCACAGACGGCAGGCATGACCATCCGGCGCACACCACCAGTGTGCGCGCTGCATCAACACAACAGAAATAACCTTACGCCACCATTCACTATGGACAAGAAAAACGTTTACTTCCTTTCCGACGCTCATCTCGGTTCGCTGGCCATAGACCACGGACGGACTCAGGAGCGCAGGCTCGTAAGATTTCTCGACAGCATAAAGAACAAGGCTGCCGCTGTTTATCTGCTCGGCGACATGTTCGACTTCTGGAACGAGTATAAATATGTCGTTCCGAAAGGCTACACACGTTTTCTCGGCAAGCTGTCGGAGCTTACGGACATGGGCGTGGAAGTGCATTACTTCACGGGCAACCACGACATATGGACCTACGGTTATCTGGAAAAGGAATGTGGGGTGACGGTTCATACGAAGCCCGTAACGACGGAGATATACGACAAGGTGTTCTTCTTGGCTCACGGCGACGGGCTCGGCGACCCCGACAAGAAGTTCAAGATGCTGCGCAGGATATTCCATAACCGCACGTGCCAATGGCTGTTCAACACCATACATCCGCGCTGGAGCATGGCGCTCGGCCTGAACTGGGCAAAGCACAGCCGGCTGAAACGCGCCGACGGCAAGGAACCGCCATACATGGGTGAGGACAAGGAGTATCTCGTGTTGTTCGCAAAGGAATACATGAAAAGCCATCCGCAGATAGACTATTTCATCTTCGGACACCGACACATAGAGCTCGACCTCATTCTCTCGCGCAAGTCACGGCTGATGATAATAGGCGACTGGATAACGCAGTTCACCTACGCCGTGTTCGACGGCGAGCACATGTTCCTCGAGGAATACGTCGAAGGCGAAAGCAGACCATAAACAAACCAAATAACATCTATTATGATTTCATTAAAGACAATCGTACTTGCAGCGGCATGCTCACTGCTGACATGCAACGTCGCCGTGGCACAAAACCACAACGACTTTGCCAACTACAAGCGCTACGCTGAGGAGAACGCCAAGCTCGGAAAGCCTGCCAAGGGCGAGAAAAGAGTGGTTTTCATGGGCAACTCCATCACTGAGGGATGGATGAACACGCACCCCGACTTCTTCAAGAAACACGGTTACATAGGACGCGGAATAAGCGGACAGACATCGTATCAGTTCCTACTGCGCTTCCGTGAGGACGTGATCAACCTGGAGCCGAAGGTTCTCGTGCTGAACTACGGCACCAACGACATAGCCGAAAACACAGGCCCCTACAACGAAGACATAACCTTCGGCAACATCCTGTCGATGGTTGAGCTGGCACAGGCTCACAAGATTAAAGTGATACTCACATCCACCCTGCCGGCAAGAAACTTCGGATGGCGTCCATCTGTCACTGATGCCATGGAAAAAATACGCAGCCTCAACGCTCGCGTGAAGGCTTATGCCGAGGAGAACGGCATACAGTATGTGGATTACTTCACTGCCCTGCTGGCACCTGACAAGGGCGGCATGGACACGAAATATACGCCGGAGACAGTGCATCCCAACGCCGCCGGATATGACGTGATGGAAGCATTGATTGTCCCGGCAATAGAGAAAGCGCTGTAACAACAGGCTAAACGATATAAAGAAAGGCATGTCATCCATAACGGAGACATGCCTTTTATGCTTTTATGATAATCATTCCGTATTTCCGTTCCACATCTATCGCCTGGTCGAAATCTGATACTGACCGGACAACAATGTGTTTTTATCCGTAAGACGAAACGAGTTCGACAGAATATTACGGTTGTCTTTATCAGCCGGTTTTATAAGAAGCACTCATTGACATTGGCTTTCACCTGTCGTGAAATGGGCTTTTTCGGGTTACGAAACAGGCCGTTTCATGGTCTGACATGGACCGTTTCAGAGCACGAAACAGACTCTATCATGGTTCAAGAAAGGCTCTTTCAGAACGCGATAAAGACCTTTCCGCAACATTATAAGTAGTCTGAAAAATGATAAACACTATCAATGCATAATAAGATATGCTCAAGCTTCTCAGGAAAGAAAAGCGAGAGGTTAAAATATAGAATAACAACACATATTAAAAGCTGAAATAATTTAAATCTATTGAAATTATAGAATTAGAACAAGAAAATCGCCCGTTTTTACCCAAAATTACATATAATGCGCTATATTAGCATACGAATTTTGTAATTAAAACAATGCGTATGATTCACTTCCTAAGAAAATACTCCCCAAATTACGCAAAAAACAATCTTGAAGGTTGGTCTATAATTTTAGTTGTTGCCGTAGGATTCGAAGCAACATCGTTTGCACATAACTGGCTTGAAATGATCGGGTTCTTCATTGCTGGAGTTTTATGTGCCCATATTATCGCCTGTATCGTGAAATTTTTATATCTAAAAAATCTCAAGTAATTACGAAAAAGATAAAAGCATTTTTGGCTTGTGGTGTACCCGTTTTCTCTATGGCTTTAGCCGTACAGGAAGTTTCTACATCTTCTTATAAGAGCAATATTCTCGCAGGAATCAATTACTACGCACAACATCATGATGTGGCTGTTAATTGGAAAGCAAAAGCCGGTGTTGCAACAAGAGCGGACTGTGTTATTTCCTCCACATGTATGAAAGCAGCTCTTATTGGATCTGGAGCAAACACTTTAGGCATAATCATCTGTGGTGCTGCCATAGGATTATAACCATCAACAAATACCAATGAGATATTTAACACTAAAATTACATATATGTACGATAACAATAGTATATAACATGAGTTTGACGAATTCAAAACAAAACGAGCTGTGTGTATAGAGTTCTCGTAACATTAATACACGGCTTCTTCGAAAAGCAACAATATGCAGCAATTGCACCCAACAGGTTGACGATGAAATTATCAAAGCTCCTGTGTATTGAACCGAAGGTCATTGTTTGCGTAACAATAGAAAGTAATGTTCCACCGGTGCTATATTCTTAAGTTCGTCATTGACAGTTTCGATAATGACCCGCTTTCTAATAAGCAGTTTGTCAGAAAGTGACATCAATGTTCCTTTCACGTTGCCTTTCAACTTGGTTATAAGTTGTATGCCGTCCACGAACAGTCTCTCAAAAAAATTCCTGCCGATGTATCTCTTATCACCGACAATCTTTCCATAGATGAATTTCACAAAGACTTTGCATTCAAGAGGTTTATAGTCATCCACATCACTTGGAGTAATCATAAAATTCAGGAGTTCTCCGCGTTCGTTGCATATGAGATGCAGCTTGAATCCTAAGAATCAGCACCTGGAACATTTACCTCTCTGTGCTATTCCTTTGAACGTCTTATGGATAGGGATTCTCTGGTTTCTATAAATCCGTAAAGGAGTAGGAGTACTGTCAACAAAGCGAATGCCTGTACATTTTCCCACAAGAACATTCTTGATGAACAGAGCCAATGGGATAGCCAATTCTTTTTACAATTCAGCAAAACGGTCATTTCGCCGATATAACACTAACAAATGTAAAGAAAAGATATGCCGGGGATATCGACGGACGCGGAATTGCACTTACATCACTTCATAATTGCAGAAGCCGCTCCATACTGCTCTCCTACTTCATTACCGCGTTTCACTTTCTTGCCATATCCCAAAGTATATGTTACCGAGATATTGAGGCGTTGATGGAAGTTATTACCATTGACATACTGTGTTTCGGAGTATAAAGGTGTCGATAGGATATTGGTGGAGCACAGCCAGTCTTTGCGGAACAAGTTCATCGCACTCACACGGATATTCCAACCGGAACGGCTCCATCCGGCAAGCATCTGATAGAAATTACGGTCTTTGTATATCACTCCGCGGTTGCCCTGAACGGTTAGACTGCGTGTCTGATAAGATGCCTGGAAATAAAAGTTTCCAAGATAATAGGTGGCAGAAGCATTGCAATAGAACGGGGAACGCTTGATGTCGAAAAGTCCGGACACGCGATATAATGAAACAGAGGGCGACGCTGCCAACTGCAGATTGCCGTTAAGCAACTTATAATTGAATGACATTCCTATCTGTGTACGGTTATAGTCGCAGTCTGTCTCAAAGGTTCTGAGCAGAGCCTTGCCGTCATTGTATGGATTAAAAACAGGCACATACAGATTAAACTCGCCGAAATACTGCACGAAAGCAGAGGCAGAAAATGCGTTTACGGGCATCCAGTTATACGACAGATTGAATGTTATCTGCCGTGACAATCCGAGGTTCGGATTTCCGGTATAATACATAAGCTCATTCTGCTGAAGCACATTAGGCGTCTTTTCGCTTGCTCCCGGATAGTTGGCTCCGAAATGGAAATAAGTGCGGAAAGAATGTTTCTTTGACGGAGAGAAGCCGGCTGACAAATTGATCAGCGGATAGAACTCTTCCACCGACAGGTCGTTAATCTTGTTCTTTTCCCACTGCAAAGCCACGTCTGCACTGACATTCCACATCTTATCAGAGAAATTATAACCCAAGGCAGCACCTGCGTACATATCGGAAAAATCATTGTCGTATGGCGATGTGCCTGAATAGCTCACATCGTTGGATGTGGAACCGTACCATGCACGGAAGAAAGCGTTCTGCCGGTCGGTAATCTTCTTGAACAGTGTGGCGCTTCCCCTTAACTGCAAGACGTCCTCCCTGGAACTGTTCAATATACCGGAAGCATCCTGTAAGGAGGTTTGGTAAATATAAGAATAGTTGGTATGACCATAGTTTATTCCCGGAGCGATGCTTAAACGGAAACTTTTCGGCAAAATGAAATAGTAGTTCCCTGACCATATCAGATAACGGCTTGTGTATGGTTCGCTTTTACTGTAAGAATAATTATTGCCGTCTTCTGTCGAGAAAGAAAGCGTACCTCTCGTGTAAGCCATCGAATTCTGCTCGAAATTAAAACCTAAAGTATTGGATATCTGAATTTTGTCAGAATCGTAGATTGCCCTGAATGTCACGGGATATTGGTTCGACTTGAAACGCGATTCATCGAGGAACTCGTTCCGTATGGTCTGATATTGCTGTCCGTCATCACCAGATAGTGTGTAAGAACCGGTTGTTGATGTACCGAGATGACTGATGTCATGGTTCGATGCACCGGCATATAAATCATACGTCATGTGCTTATAAACGAACTTGGAATAAACAGACGCCCTACTCGACAACTTTCCGATAAGGAAGTTTTCATTCACTGTGGCCTTAGTATAACCTCCGTATTCATATTTCTGAACAACGAAATTAACCACATGTTCGCTTCCCTGAAAACGCGGATCTACAGGAAAATCAAGATACTCCACCTTGCGTACATCAGCCGTCAACAGACCTTCCATCTCTTCTTCAGTGGCGGGAATGGAGTTTATATATATCGTAACCTTTTGTCCGCTTGGCGTTGTTACCTCACCGTTCATGAGGTCTACGTTTATCTGAGGAATGGCAAGCTGACGCAGAAGGTCGGTTGCGTTCTGCGCGGAATACTTTTGTTTAGACGTAGGTATGTATGTCGATGCAGACGCGTTGGTACGTTGCATCTGCGCATTCACTACTACTTCATCAATCTTTCTTACAGGAATGCTGTCTTCACTCTGACCTTTCATACTTACAGGAAATGCGAACACAGAGAATAATACCGGAATTACAGCAGACAAAAAAGATTTACGATTTCCCATTCTTTCATATATAATTACCAAGTGTTTATCAAACATTAGAACGATGTTATAATCATATTGCAGGATATATAAAGTATCGCAACATTATGTTTAAGGCATAAAGTTATAACATATATCCGTATTTTACAAATTATCTGTGTGAAAATGCAATATTATAAGACAAAACATCCGTCATTAAAAAATGAACATTCCTGTATTCAATAAACCAAAGAATGCATCACGGACATAACGGAACTTTATTAATAAACAAAAGAGACCGGCCATTGAAAAAGTAGATTTCAATGGCCGGTCTCCCGTTATATTCCGATTTATATCAAATAGTCTGTATTATGAAAAAGACACGTGTGATAATAAATCAAACCGTATCAATAAACAAAATCGCATCACATCGTTACTTCTGGAGCAACGCCATGGTGTCTTTGGCAATCATGAGCTCCTCGTCGGTAGGTATGACACATACCGTAATCTTTGAATCCGGAGCAGAGATGATGGCCTCTTCGCCACGTGTATTGTTGGCTTCCGAGTCGATCTTGATGCCGAGGAACTCGAGTCCCTTGCATGAGTTCTCGCGGATATCTGTCTGGTTCTCGCCCACACCGGCAGTCCATACGATGATGTCAACGCCACCCATAGCAGCCGCGTATGCACCGATGTATTTCTTGATGCGGTAGGTGTACATTTCGAGTGCAAGGCGTGCACGCTTGTTGCCTTCGGCAGCTGCGGCCTCAACTTCGCGCATATCCGACGATACACCGCTTATACCGAGCACACCGCTTTCCTTGTTCAGGTATTCGGCCATCTCCTGAGGCTGCAGTCCGAGCTTCTCCATGATGTATGTTACAGCCGACGGATCGATGTCGCCACTGCGGCTTCCCATCATCACACCTGCGAGAGGAGTGAGTCCCATTGACGTATCCACGCACTTACCGAACTTGACGGCAGTTACGCTGGCACCGTTGCCTATGTGGCAGGTGATGATGCGCTGTGTGTTGATGTCGCGTCCGAGGAAATCGCAAACGCGGTGAGATACATAGCGGTGGCTGGTTCCGTGGAATCCGTAACGGCGCACATGATACTTCTCATACAGCTCATAAGGCACTGCGTAAAGATATGCGTAATCAGGCATTGTGCTGTGGAACGCGTTGTCGAACACGCATACCTGCGGCACGTTAGGCATAAGTTTATCTACCGCGCGTATGCCCTTGAGGTGGCCGGCGTTGTGTACCGGTGCCAGATCGCAGAGGCTTTCGATGCCCTGTTCCACGCTTTCGTCCACGATGACACTCTTCTCAAAGAGGTCACCACCCTGCACGATGCGGTGGCCTACAGCGTCGATTTCGTCAAGACTCTTTATCGCTCCTATCTCAGGATCGGTGAGCAGACAGAACACAAAGTTCACACCCTCCTTGTGGTCGGGCATGTCGTGCATTATCTTTTTCTTCTCGCCATTGGGGAGAGTAACCTTTACGAAAGCCTCATCGAGTCCGATGCGCTCCGCACCACCGGCAGCCATGACTGAGTGGTCGTCCATGTTGTAGAGTTTGTATTTGATGGACGAGCTGCCGCAATTAAGTACTAATATCTTCATTTTCGCTTTTATTGTCTTTTAAGAAATACGTTATGCCGTCACGGGAACAGACCTTCCGCCTCACAGCGGCGACCATGTTCCCGACACGGCAGGTTGTTTTTTATTTTGCAGCCTGTGCCTGGCAAGCCGTGATGGCAACCATGTAATAGATGTCATCGATAGAACATCCGCGGCTGAGGTCGTTCACCGGACGTGCGATGCCCTGCAGAACCGGACCTATTGCCACTGCGTTGCCAAGACGCTGTACAAGTTTGTAAGAAATGTTTCCTACTTCGAGGTTAGGCACGATGAGCACGTTGGCATGTCCTGCGATGGTGCTTCCCGGAGCTTTCTTCTCGCCTACACTCGGCACGAGAGCGGCATCGGCCTGCAACTCACCGTCGAGATGGAGTTCAGGATCGAGCTCGTGAGCCAGACGTGTGGCCTCAACCACCTTGTCAACAACCTCATGCTTTGCACTGCCCTTGGTAGAGAAGCTGAGCATTGCGACGCGGGGATCGGTTATACCGGCTATTGCCTTGGCTGTCTGAGCAGTACATACGGCAATCTGTGCGAGCTGTTCGGCTGTAGGAACCGGTGTTACGGCTACGTCGCCCATTACGAAGATGCCGTCCTCACCGTAGCGATGCTCGTGAGTGATGATGAGCATTGCACCGCTGACACAAGTAATACCGGGCGCACACTTGATGATCTGCAGGGCCGGACGCAGTGTCTCGCCTGTGGTGCTGAGCGCTCCGCTCACCTGTCCGTCGGCTTCCTCGAGCTTTATGATCATACATCCCAGATAGAGAGGATTCTTCACCAGCTCACGGGCCTGTTCTATTGTCATGCCCTTCTTCTTGCGCAGCTCGGCAAGTTTCTCGGCATACATTTCACTTTTCGGATTGTTCTCAGGATCCACGATTGTGGCTTTTGATATGTGAGAGAGTCCCCATTCACCTGCCAGACGGTTGATTTCCTGCGGGTTACCAATGAGGATGATGTCAGCTATGTCGTCAGCCAGAACACGGTCGGCGGCTTTAAGAGTACGCTCCTCCGTAGCTTCGGGGAGCACGATGCGCTGTTTGTTGCTTTTGGCCTGCGCAACGATTTTCTGTAATAAATCCATGATTATTTATATAATATGTATTTTGTAATTTCCAATTTGCAAAATTAAGAAAAATAATCCAAACAGAGAGACGTTTTAACGCTGTTTTTTTCGCGTTAACACGAAGTGTGACATATTACACGATTTAAGCGCTGAGAAGCGTCAGAAATACCGTCGGAGAGTACTGAAAACCACGATATTACAACATGGTTTCATACGTATCTGGCCTCTACTCCGACACTACTGTCCGACCACACATTTCAAACCGCAAAACCACCCACAATGTTTCAATTCTCTACAACTGCGGCCTCACGCCACAGCAACACAAATAAAGAATGATCGCAAATGCAATATCAAAAACAATTACGCACCCAAAACTAAATAATTACAACACTCATATTTTTTAGACAACATAAAAATCCCAATCATACAAGACGCCACATCAGACCAGGAAAGAGTCTTTCCCAAATCCAAAATATAATCGCAACATAGCGAAAGCGTATTTAAAGAAAAACGGGAACGAATAAAGAAATCAGCCGTCTATTATGTCCGGATTATCAAAAAGTTACATTAATATGTCATTTCCTCTCATTTTCAATTTCTTCATCTTCTTCATAATTTATCCTTGTTTTGGTTGTTAATGATATAATTCTTAATATAACAATAAGCAAGGATGCCGGCGGAAAACACCAGCAAAGAAAGTAAGATGATAATAGTTATCGAATTACAAGCATAAGTAATTCCTATCACTAAAATGCCAACTATTATCATCGTACATAACAGAAGAGGGTCTTTATATAGCGGTTCATTTAAAGGTCCAAAAAAATTTTTTCTCATATGAATTAATAATTCATGAAGTTTTATCTATGATTAATTAAATAAATCCCATAATCCACTGAGTCTTTAACAGAGGCATTACATTTGAATTCGCATCGTTATGCAATATACGGCAGACGGACGCGACCTCGTAAGGTTGTGTCCGTCTGTTTCCATGTATTACATATCACTTTTCCTGCTTTACTCAAAGATGTTATAAACTTTCTCAATACATTATTTCAACAACGTCATGCGCTCATCTCACGAGTGAGCAGGCTTTCGAGTTCCTCTGCCGAAAGACGCAGCTTGAAGTCGCCCTTTATCGCCACTGAGATGCGGCCGGTCTCCTCAGACACCACCACGGCTATGGCGTCGCTGCCCTGCGATATGCCGAGTGCGGCACGATGGCGCAGTCCCAGTTCTTTAGGAATGTCGTGACTGTGCGACACGGGCAATATACATCCTGCGGCGCGGATGCGTTTTTTCGAGATGATCATGGCTCCGTCGTGCAGCGGCGAGTTCTTGAAGAAGATGTTTTCGATGAGTCTCTGATTGATGTTTGCGTCTATCAGGTCGCCTGTCTCCACTATATCGTCGAGCCGCACGGTGCGCTCTATCACGATGAGTGCGCCCACCTTGCCCCTCGCCATGTCGATGCACGCCATCACAATGGGCATTATTGTCTCCTTGTCGGCCTCAGAATCCTTCGCTCCTCCGCCCGATGCGAAGAACCTGGTGATAATCTGGAAGCGGCGGTGCGTACCGAGCGTATAGAGGAACTTGCGTATCTCTTCCTGGAAAAGTACGATGAGACCGATGACACCGACGCTCACCAACTTGTCCATAATAGAACCGAGGAGCCGCATCTCGAGCACCTGGCTGACGAAAAGCCATACTATCACGAACACTATGATGCCGATGAACACATTCAGCGACCGGCTCTCCTTCATGAGGCGATAAACATAATAGAGCATCATCGCCACAAGAACAATATCCACTACATCCTTTATTCCGAATTCTATCATTGCCGTTGACTATTGCCGTTAAACAAAAACAAATAAAAAGAAGCACTATATGGCGGAGCCGTCGGCGCCCTGTCTCATGCTGCCGACTATCCTCACAGCCTCCACACACTCCCTAACGTCGTGCACACGCAGTATGGACGCACCCTTGAGAAGCGCGATGGTGTTGAGCACGGTGGTGCCGTTGAGCGCGCCCGAGGCGTCGGTCTGAAGCACACGCGATATCATGCTCTTGCGCGATATGCCCACAAGCAGCGGCAGACCGAGCTCGTGCAGACGCTCCATTCCGTCCATTATGCGGTAGTTCTGTTCGAGCGTCTTGCCGAAGCCGAAGCCCGGATCGAGTATCACGTCCTTCATTCCCAGGTCGCGCAACTGCTGCACCTCTGCCGCGAAAGCCTTCATCATGCTGTACAGGTCGGGCTTCACCGACATGAGGATATAAGCCACACGTAGGCGCGCTACGGTCTCGAACATGCTCTCCTCCTCGTGTATCGGGGTGTTGACAATGCCCGTTATGCCACCTTCGGACACATCGTTTATGATGTCGGCACCGAACTCCTCAACACACATACGGGCCACAGCCGGCCGGTAGGTATCCACAGAGAGTACGGCGTCGGGCTGCTCGCGGCGCACTATTGCGAGCGCATGGCGGAGACGTTCGGTCTCTTCCTGCTCGCTCACCTCGCCGGCACCGGGACGTGTGGAGAACGCCCCCACATCGATTATCGTGCCACCCTGCTCCATTATCTCGTTGGCTCTGTCGGCTATCTCAGCCTCTGTCTGACGGCGGCTGCCGGCAAAGAACGAGTCGGGAGTGGCGTTGAGAATACCCATGACCTTGGGTTCTGACAGGTCGAGAAGCCTGCCACGGACGTTTATAGTGTAATTCATATCGTGCAAAGTTCCTATCTGATGCAAAGATAAGATAAAATTGTGATATACAAATTAAATCGCAAAAAGATAGCAATAAATACATAAACTCTCCGCCGTATGGCCGGCCTCATCAGTCGCCTACGACGAAGCTGCCCGACAAGACGATGTCCTCTGCCGAGCGGCCTATCATCACCGCGAACTCGCCCGGCTCGACAACACGCTGCATTGACGCGTTCCACAGAGCCAGTTCGTCGTAAGGAAGGTCGAAGCTGACGGTCTTCTGCTCACCCGCCTTCAGTTCTATCTTGTCAAAGCCTTTCAGCATTTTCTGCGGCGTTGTGACCGAGCTGACACGGTCGTTCACATAAAGCTGCACCACCTCCTTGCCGTCGCGGCGGCCTGTGTTGCGCACGTTGACGCTCACCCTAACAGTCTTTGCCGACGCGTTGTTGTCTATTTTGAGGTCGCTGTATTCGAAAGTCGTGTAGCTGAGTCCGTGTCCGAAGGCGAACAGCGGCGCGGGCGATGAGAACACATAGTCGCGTCCCGGCTTTTCGGGAGTGCCCGGTTCGCGGTTTATGCCGCGCGCACTTGGTTTATAATCGTATGTGACCGGCAGATGGCCCACCGAACGTGGACCGGAGCAGTTGAGTCGTCCCGACGGATTGACCTCGCCGAGCAATATGCCGGCTATGGCGTTGCCGCCCTGCTCTCCGGGATACCACGCCTCGAGAATTGCCGGCACATGGTCTTTCTCCCAATCAATAGACCACGGGCGTCCGTGCACCATGACAAGCACAACCGGCTTGCCCGTGGCGCAGACGGCCTGCAGAAGCTCGCGCTGTACGCCGGGCGGATCGAGGCTGGTGAGGTCGTAACCCTCGCCCGACACGAACGGATCGCGCGGCTCATTCTCGCCAAGTCCGACGCCCCATCCCAATCCTGAGAGTATGACGCTCGTCTCGCCGAGCACCACCACAGCCACGTCGCTCTTGCTTGCAGCCTCAACCGCCGCGGCAATGCCCGAACGGTCGCTGCCCGTGATGTCGCATCCCTTGGCATAGTTTATTTGCACACGGCTGCCGAGCCTGTCGCGCAGACCTTGCAATATGGTGACACCCGAACGGTTGTCGCGCGTATAAGTATAGTCGCCATACTGCACCTGGTCGGCGTTCGGCCCTATGACAGCCAGAGACTTCAGCTTAGAAGCGTCGAGAGGAAGCAGCGCACTGTCGTTCTTCAACAGCACGGCCGACTCCTGAGCCACCTCAAGAGCCAAAGCCACATGCTCCAGACGGTGTACCACCTCAGCCAACCGCCCGGGGTCGGGATAAGGTTTCTCGAACAGTCCCGCCATGAACTTGGCTCGCAATATGCGTCTGACGGCCGTGTCTATCTGCTCTTCCTTCACCTTGCCGGCCTTGACCAGCTCGAGCAGATGGGCGTAAGCGTCGGGGCGCGCAGCCTCAAAATCGACGCCCGCATTGAGTCCAATTACCGCCGCCTCAGAGGCATCGGCTGCCACATGATGGAAATTATAAAGATGGCTCAGTCCGCCGTAGTCGGTAAACACATATCCTCTGAAGCCCCACTCTCCGCGCAGCACGTCGGTGAGCAGCCAGCGGTTGCAGTGGGCAGGTATGCCGTCCACCTCGTTATACGACGGCATCACGGCACACACATTGGCCTCCTTCACCGCCCTCTCGAACGGATACAGATGGAGCGTGCGCATCTCGCGCTCTCCCAACGACGCCGGACCGAGGTTCACTCCGCCTGCCGGCACACTGTAGCCTGCGAAATGTTTTGCCGTACACATCAGCTTGCCGGGAGCTATGCCGTGGGCGCGTGTGTATTCAGCCTTGCCCTGCATACCCTCGACAAACGCCGTACCCATGCGTGCCACGAGGTAAGGATCCTCGCCGAAACATTCCTCCGTGCGTCCATAGCGCGGTTCGCGGGCAAGATCGAACAGCGGCGACAGTGCCTGATCCACTCCCGAGGCCGACGCCTCAAGCGCAATGGCCGACGCCATACGTTCCACGAGCGCCGGGTTCCATGTGCTTCCCTGCGCTATGGCCTGTGGAAAAATGGTGGCGCCCATTGCCAGTTGTCCGTGCAGGCACTCACCTATCTGGATTGGCGGTATGCCCAGACGCGTATGCTCACGGGCATAACGCTTGGTCTCCGCCGACATGCGTGCAATCTCCTGCACGCTGATGAAAGGACTCTCCACCACACCGGCACCATAAGGCAACTGTCGGTATTCGCCCATACCGTTCATATTCATCTGCGCTATTTTCTCCTCAAGAGTCATACGGCTCAACAGGTCTTCCACGCGCTCGTCTATTCCGGCTTTCGGGTCTTTATAAATCTGTGCGTTGGATGCTACGGCAAAGCATAGACATACAATCGTATGTGATGCGACTATTCTTAAATTCATACTCAACTTGTTTTGTTAGGATAATGCAGTACAAAGATAGTGAAAGGTGAGAGCAAAGACAAATAAAAAAACATCGTTTTTTTGAACTTTGGCTTTGCCGAACCGCATCCTATCTTATCAAAAGATAGCGAAAGGTGAGTGCAATAGCAAATGGAAAAACGAAGTTTTTACGGATTTGATATTGCCGAACCGCATCCTATCTTATTCAGAGATAGTGAAAGGCGAGAGCAACTATGAACGTACCAACATCGCCTTTACATATTTTTCAACAATCAATTTCATCACCTCAAAACTCCCCAACCGCCATACCCACGTACCCATTTCCCTGCCCCGTTTATGCAAAAAATATGCAATGAAAAATGCATAAATATAACACCTCAACTCAACGAGAGTGCCCTTGAAAGTCAGAAAAGTTTTTTCAGCTACAAATACGCGAGTTTTGAACACTTTGCGTAAAACCCTGTCAGTCAGAGAGATAGAGCAAACCGGCATAAGATACAGCCGATAGCGCTTTGCGAAAGAGCCTTTATTGGCTTGCGATTAAGCCCATTTCAGGTGCTGAAATGAACCATATCGCACTCCGAAACAGGCGTTTTCGCATCACGATAAAGGCTTTATCGCAAAGCGAAGAAGAAAAAACGGACTCGCGATGTATATTTATTCATCTTTCATACAGGATTTTATCGCCTCGCGATTCCAAAATTGAAAAAATATTTGTAAAGATTTTTTACTTCCGAAAATGTATATTTATGCAAAACCAACCGGCTGCGGCGAAGTCACAAACAGCCCATTCCGGACATCACGGAATGGGGTTATAATATTACAATATTAATATTTTTTGATTATACATATAGTATTTTTGCTTATTTTTATTTAATTTTGCAATAGGAAAAATATTAAGCAACTTTAATTAAACATTATTGTGTACAAAAAGAACAAAGCGATTGTCAATATTTGTAAACATCAAAATCAAATATCACAGATGAAAAGAAAGAAACTAAACATCATTGCTGCCATCTCGATGATTGCGGCAGGATCGTTCATTGCCGGTGCGTGTACCGACAACGACTACGATTTCAACAACATTGACACCACTGTAGGTATCGGCGGCGACCTGACCCTTCCGGGAAGCTCCACCGACACCATCAAACTGGCAGACGTGCTCGACCTCGACAACAGCGACTGCGTGAAGGTGAGGGACAATGGCGACTACGTGTTCGAGCAGCAGGGCAGCGACATCGACGTTACCGAGATAAGGGTGGACGGATTCACCATTACAGAGGAACAGACAACCGGACAGGCGTTTGTCATCGACCTTTCAAGCCTGAGCAAGAAGAGGGCGAGAGCGCGCGTACAGTCACGTTTCTCCAACACTCAGCGCATCAGACGGTTCACCTACAACGGCCATTCCGACGACGTGGTTGGCCTCACACGCGTGAGCATCAATCCGGCGTCGATGGACCTCAATGTGCACTTCCCACAAGGACTTAGCTCTGTAATGCCGACAATAGACAAGCTGCAACTGTTCCTGCCGAGCTATATCGTCATAGGAAGTGTGTCGGGCAACGGCAACGGAACGCTCTCGCACAGCGGCTCGGCCATCACTCTGACAGGCGTGAACACGTCGCGCGACCTCTCGCTGACGGTAACGACAGACGAGCTCGACTTCGCAAACGGCAACATGGACAACGGCAAGCTGACAATAGCCGACGGCGACATAACGCTGGACGGCGACATAGACATGAGTCTGGAGGCGACACTCAACGTCACTGGTACGCCGTCGCAGACGAGATTCGAGATAAGCAACACGTTCAATCTTGACACATTCAAGCCCGTGTCGGCAGTGGGACGATTCAGTCCTTCAATCAATCTGAACAGTCTCGGAAACGTGGAGATAAACGGTATTCCGGAGTTCCTGACCGACGGTGACGTGCGCGCCGACCTCGACAATCCGCAGATAATGATATCCATAAACAACACGATGAACGCCACCGGACTTGTGAAAGGTACCATAACAGCCACCAAGGACGGACGCCGGACAGCAAGCGTGACGGTGCCGCAGATGACCATACACCCTGCTACAACCACCGAAATATGCATCTGCCGCAGAAAGACGGCAGAGATAGAGGCTGAATATGGCAGCAACGCATACGAAGTGCCGGAGCTCTCGACACTCATCGAAACAATACCGGACAACATCAGTTTCGACGCCGAGGCAATGGCAGACAAGACCAAGGAGAGCGAGTTCATGCTCGACCACACCTATACCATCGCGCCGAAATACAGCGTGGAGGCACCGATAGCCTTTGCCGAGAACGCCAGCATAGTGTATAAGGACTCGCTGGACGGATGGCACAAGGACTTGGAGGACTACGACCTGACCGACGATGCCCGCATCACCGTGACGGCGGAGATAGAGAACCGCGTGCCGGCATATCTCACTCTGACGGCCACACCTATCGACGAGAACGGCAACGACATCAGCAACGACGTGAGTGTGGAGGTGTCTGGCACCGTAATAGCATCGCCCGACGGCGAGGAATCGGCCTATACGCCGCTCACGATAAACATCACAAAGAAGACGGCCGAGGCCATGAAGAAGATAGACGGACTGCGCCTCACCATACAGGGCAAGGCCAAATCGGAGGACGGAAAGGACAGCGTGACGGGCAAGACGCTCAACTCGAAGAAGCATTTCCTCATAGCCCGCGACGTGAAAATAAAGATAACAGGAAAAGTAATAGCCGATTTCAATTAACAACACCAACAAGAATCGAATTATGAAAACAATATACAAGAACTTATTTACAGCCGCACTGATGGCTGTAGGATGCAGCGCTGCGGCACAGACAATAAACTCGGCATATTTCACTGAAGACTATAAATTCCGCCACATGCTCAACCCTGCGTTCGGCAACGAGCAGAACTATGTGTCGATACCTGCGCTCGGAAACATCAGCGTGAACACTCACGGCAACTTCGGTTACCGGGACGTGATCATGAGCAACCCGATGTATCCGTCGCTCAGCGACAAGAAGATGACCACGTTCTTGAATCCTTACATATCCGCGGAGGACGCTCTGAGCGGCTTCAGCACCGGAAACAACCGCATAACGGGCGACGTAAGCCTGACCATTCTGTCGGCGGGCTTCAAGGCTTTCGGCGGATATAACACCATAGAGATAAACTCGCGCACGACGACGGGCGTATCGCTGCCGTACGAACTGTTCGAGTTTGCCAAGAACACCGGTAACCACAGCTACGACATAGGCGACATAAACGCACACGCGCAGTCGTTTGCCGAGATAGCCTTCGGACACTCACGCCAGATAAACGACAAGCTGCGCCTCGGTGCCAAGCTCAAGGTGCTGGTGGGTCTGGGACGTGCCGACGTGAAGATGAGAAACATGAAGGCCGACCTTACAGCCGAAGACAAATGGACAATAACGGGCGAAGCCACGGCGGACGTGTCGATGAAAGGCTTCTCTTATGTGTCTGAGGAGAAGAAATACAACATTGAGGGCAGCGGAACTTACGAACGTGTGAACGACGTGGATCTCGACGGCGTGGGCGTAGGCGGCTTCGGTATGGCTATAGACCTGGGTGGTGTGTACGAGATAAACGAAGACTGGACGGTAAGCGCGTCAGTACTCGACCTGGGATTCATCAGCTGGACAAACGACATGCTGGCTGAGAACAGATCGAAATCGTTTGTCTTCAATGGTTTCCACGACGTGTCGGTGACATCCGACCGCGGCGAGGAGATAGACACAAAGGTTGACCGCTACGGCGATCAGCTGGCCGACTTCGCCAACCTTACCGACATGGGCGACAAGGGCGGACGCTCAACCGGCATCGGCGCGACAATCAACGTGGGCGCAGAATACACGCTGCCGGTATATCGCAAGGTGTCGTTCGGCGCGCTCTGCACATCGCGCATAAACGGCGCTTACTCATGGACTGAGGGACGACTGAGTGCCAACTATGCTCCGCTGAACTGGTTGGACGGTGGCGTGAGCTTTGCTGTGAACAGCTTCACGACAAGCATGGGATGGATACTCAACCTACATCCTAAGGGCTACAACTTCTTCATCGGAATGGACCACATACTCGGCAAGACGAGCAAGGAGATGATTCCGTTAAGCTCTAACGCGAGCCTTACGGTAGGAATGAACATCACCTGGTAAGCAACGGCACACCAGGCGGCAGGCCGCCGCGCACGGACCAACAAGCAACATTGCGCGGAACGGCTTGCCACAACAAATAAAAAAGCGGACACGCACGACGCTCCGTCACCGCAACTGCGCGGCATCAACGGTTTCGTCTGTGCGTGTCCGCTTTATCTTTGAGCATCCTTATGGCGCCTGTTTGCCGCCATAAGGATGTCTGTTATTTCTTGACAGTCTCGAGCATCAGCTTCACTGCCTCCTCGAGCTGTTTGTCCTCACCACCGAGTTGCTGCTCAGGTGTGTTGTAAACCTCGACATCCGGTTCGAGCTCATGGTTCTCCAGATAGTTGCCTTGCATGTCTCTCACACCCACCTGAGGTATTCCGAACACGAGCGACGGGTCTATCTGAGTCTCCCACCAAACGGCAGTCATGGTACCGGGAACAGGTGCTCCGACCAGTTTTCCTATGCCGAGAGTCTTGTAAACCCACGGGAATCCGTGCGCATTTGAATAGTCATCCTCGCAGACAAGCACACAAGAAGGCTTGCACCACTTGTTGTAAGGATCGCTGCCGATGTATTGTCCGCGCGGCGCAAACTGCTGATATTCCTTTCCACTGAGCAATGTGGCGAGGTCGTCGTGCAGCCATCCACCTCCGTTGTGGCGTGTATCTACTATCACAGCCTCCTTGTTGCGGCAACGGCCGAGCAATTCGGAGTAGACCACACGGAAGCTTTCGCTATCCATTCCTTTCACATGAACGTAGCCGATCTTGCCGCCTGACAGTTCGTCAACCTTCTTGCGGTTGTTCTCAACCCAACGCTTGTAGAGCAGATTGCGCTGTGCTCCATAGCTGATAGCCTTAACCTGCTGCTCGAAGTGTTTGCCTGTCGCCGGGTCGTAAACTGACAGCAGCACCTGCTTTCCGGCTTCTCCGGCCAACAGCGGGTAGTAATCCTCGCCGGCCTTTATCTCCTTGTTGTTTATCTTCTCTATTATGCAGCCGTTCTTTATCTTCGAGTCGGCTTTGGTGAGTGGTCCACCAGCAATCGTCTCGACAATCTTCAGGCCGTCGCCCTCGTACGAGTTGTCGTAGAAAGCACCCAGACATGCGGTCTGCTGTGCGGCTCCGGTGCCTCCGTAACGTGCTCCGGTATGTGAGCCGTTGAGTTCGCCCAGCATTTCGGAAAGCATCTCCTGGAAGTCGTAGTTGTTGTTGATGTAAGGCAGATAGCGCGAATATATCTTCTTGTATCCTTCCCAATCAACTCCGTGGAGGTTCGGATCGTAGAACTTATCTTTGACCTGACGCCATACGTGATTGAATATATAGTCGCGCTCTTTGGCCGGACGCAGGTCGAAGTCAGCTCTGAACGATATGTTGTCCACTTTGTTTCCGTTGGTCTGAATCTTTTTCATCTGTCCTCCGGAGCACAAGTATATGTTCTCACCTTTCTTGTCCTGAATCATGTTTCCGCCTCCGATGCCCTTTATTATGAGCTTCGTGGTGTTCTCACGGAAGTTGCGTTCCCACAGATCATAGCCTCCTTCGAAAGCCGCGCAGTAGTACAGCTTGTCACCTTTCGGTGTGAGTACTGCGTCGCCCATGTTCGAAGAGTTTATCGTAAGACGCATTATCCTGTCGCGGCGGTTCTCAAGATCGAAGGTGAGTTCCTTGTCCTTGTCGTCCTTCTTGCTCTTTTTGTCTTTGCTTTTCTTGCTGTCTTTCTTCTTGTCGCCGTCGTCTTTCTTATCGCTGTCGCCGTCTTTCTTATCGTCGGAATCCTTGTTCATGTCTTCCTCGAGGGCGAGTTCCTCTTTGTTCAGGCGGAACTTGTCGTAAGCCTCGGCATCGAAGAACATGATGTAAGTGTCCGACTCGGCTCCCCAACTACCGTGACTGCGATATCCGGCACGGTCGGACGACCAGATCATAGCCTTGCCGTCGAGCACCCATTTAGGATTGCTGTCGGTATAACCGCTCTCTGTCAGATTGGTTACCTGGCCACTTCCGTCGGCTTTTACGAGCGCTACGTCTTCGTTGTTCCATCCTCCCACGCCTATGTAAGAAGTAAGGAACCACTTGCTGTCAGGCGACCACTGATAGTCCTGATCGCCGTCACTGTATGAATAATTGAACTTTCCGTCGAGCACCGTGCGCACTTTCCTGCTCTTGAGATTGATCACACGCAGTGTGGTACGGTTCTCAAGGAATGCCACTTCCTTGCCGTCGGGCGAGTATGCGGGCTGGAACGAGGGTTTGTCTGTCACGACAAGAGGCTCTTCCTTAATCTCCTGGGCATAGGTGAAATACTTATCCTCCTTACGCACAAGGCTGCTCTGATATATTCCCCAAACGCTGTCGCGCTCGGCAGAATATACTATTGAACGTCCGTCGGGGCTGAAATCAACATCGCGCTCCTGCTGAGGTGTGTTGGTTATCTGGCGTGTCGTCTCATAATCCACAGACGTAACATACACATCGCCACGCACGATGAAAGCCACTTCCTTACCGTTTGGCGACACAGCCATGTCGGTTGCACCGCCCCAGAAAGTACGGTTGATGACGTCGTTCTCCACACGGTCGGTCACGATTTCCACCTTCACCTTCGACGGTTGCCCACCTTCACGCATGGTGTATATCTCTCCGTCGTAGCCATAACACAGCATTCCGTTGTCTGCTACAGTGAGGAAACGCACCGGATTCTTGGTGTGATGAGTGAGCTGAACGCGGTTCTCACCTGACAAATCGCTTTTATATACATTGAAACTGCCGTCCTGTTCGCTCAGATAATAATACGAGTTGCCGTCCGGAGCCCACACAGGGTTGCGGTCCTCACCGCGGAACGACGTCAGTTTCTTATACGTACGAGTAGGCCCGAGAGTGCAAAGCCAGATGTCGCGGGCTATTGACGACTGATGATGCTTGCGCCAATGGTCCTCATAACCCTTCAAATCCTGATAAAGAAGTTTGTCACCAGCCTTGTTCAAAGAGAGGTCCTGCATGACCATCGACGAGAACATTACCGGACGACCGCCATGAGTCGACACACTGTAAATCTGCGAGAACTGACCGCTCGGGAACTGAATGTCCTTATAGTCCTGCTGTATCGATGCCGCAAAAAGCACGTGAGTGCTGTCGGCAAACGCCACAGGGATTTCAGTGGTTGAGTGAGTGGTGAGTCTTGTAGGCGCGCCGCCGTCACGGCTCATGATGAGAACATCGAAACTACCTTCACGGTCTGACGCGAACGCAATCTGCTTGCCGTCAGGCGACCATACCGGACGCGAGTCGTAAGCCGGATTGGTTGTGAGTTGAGTAGCACGGCCGCCACCCACCGGAACGGTGAAAATGTCACCGCAATAGGTGAAAGCGATGGTCGTCCCATCGGGAGAAATGGCCGGATAGCGCATCCATAACGGACCGTCATCGGCCTGTGCCGCACCGGTAGCAAGCAGTACCGATGCCATTAGCAGAAGTTTTTTCATACCTTATATAATTTATAATAATGTCCTTTCACCGCTTATAAACCGTCGCGCTCCGCGTTCCGGCAGATGATGTTCAGAAGCACATCATAAAACATCACCACAGTGTATGATAATAATTAAATAACAGCTACGAATATCAAATCACAGCAAAATTACGCAATTTTTCTCTTTTTGAATACTTTTTGTCACACTTTTCGTGAAATAGTTATCCCATTATCGTGACATCAACACAACCATATCACTATATATAAAAGCCATGACCGGCACACGAAAAGATTGATAACGCCCGACGGAAAAAGCACAAACATCGCACGAAGAAAAGGCCGACATGGCACGACAAGCACCAAATTGTTGGTGCAAAAGCACGCTTAATCCGAACATTTTATGTAAGTTTGCAACACATTATTTCTATAATAACAGATAAGTCATGGATATAGAACGTCTGTACAGATTATTTTCAGAACATCAGGTTGTCACAACCGACAGCCGCGACTGCCCCGAAGGCTCCATTTTCTTCGCCCTGAAGGGAGAATCATTCGACGGAAACAAGTTTGCTGAAAGCGCCCTGCAGAAGGGTTGCTCGTACGCCGTGATAGACGAACCGGAGTATGCCCGCGACGAGAGATATATCGTCGTGGACGACACGCTTGCCACACTCAAGCTGCTGGCACGCCACCATCGCCGCCAGTTCGACATCCCCGTAATAGGCATAACGGGCACTAACGGCAAGACAACGACCAAGGAACTCGTGGCAGCAGTGCTGTCAAAGAAATACAACGTACTCTACACGCAGGGCAACTTCAACAACGACATAGGTGTGCCGAAGACTTTGCTGCGTCTGAAGAAGGAGCACGAGATAGCCGTAATAGAGATGGGCGCAAGCCATCCCGGCGACATAAAGACGCTCGTAGAGACCGTAGAGCCCGACTACGGACTGATAACCAACGTGGGAAAAGCCCATCTGCAGGGTTTCGGATCGTTCGAAGGAGTGATCAAGACAAAGGGAGAGCTTTACGACTTCCTGCGCCAGCGCAAAGGCTCCAAGGTGTTCATAGACGCCGGAAACGAGCATCTTGCAGGAATATCACACGGCCTCGACCTCATAAAATACGCATGCTCACCGATGCCCGGACTCTATGTCGAGGGCCACGTAGTTTTGTGTGCGCCGCTGCTCTGCTTCGAATGGCGCAAGGGTGAAGGCCCGTGGCATGAGGTGTCAACGCATCTTATCGGCACATACAACCTCTGCAACATGCTCGCGGCAGCCAGTGTCGGACTCTACTTCGGTGTCAGCGAGGACGCCGTGAGCGAGGCTTTGGCAGGATATGTTCCGAGCAACAACCGCTCACAGCTCGAAAGCACGGAGCACAACAAGCTGATTGTGGATGCCTACAACGCCAACCCTACGAGCATGGCAGCCGCAATACAGAACTTCCGCGACATGCAGGTGAGCCACAAGATGGCAATCCTCGGCGACATGAGAGAGCTGGGTGACTCGTCTGAAGAGGAGCATCAGAAGGTGGCAGACATGCTGAAGGACGCCGGATTTGACACCGTATGGCTTGTCGGCGAGGAGTTCAGCAAGACACGATGCGACTTCCGCAAGTTTGCCAACGCCGACGAAGTGAAGGAAGAACTGAGCAAGAACAGGCCCGAAGGCCAGTACATACTGATAAAAGGAAGCAACGGAATGAAGCTCTATCAGCTTCCCGAACTGCTGTAAGAACGCCTGAACCGCAGCCACATCATCACCCCGGCTGCGGTCAGCCCGAACGGGAACGCCATCCAGATGCCTACAAGTCCCATGCCGAGAACGAATCCACAGAAATAGCCTACGGGCAGCGAGACGACAAAATAGGCAATGAAGGCTATGACCATGAGAAACTTTACGTCGGACGTTCCGCGCAAAGCGTTGGCGAAGGTAATCTGAAGTCCGTCACCAAACTGATAGATAAGAAACGGAACCATGAGCGACACCACCGACGAAGCGACAGCCTCACTGTCCGTGAACCAGCCGCCAAGATGATGGCGCAGACAGAATACCGCGCCAGACAACACTATCTCCAGAGCTACCATAAGACGGAAACCGGCACCCACCGTAAGGCGGACGCCCTCACGGTCGTGCTGTCCGTGAAAACTGCTAACACGTATGGCGACAGCCGCTCCGAGGCCGTAATAAATCATGAACGTGAACTGCGAGATGGTGAGCATCACCTGATGCGACGCCAGAGCCACCGTGCCCAGCCATCCCACCATGACCACACTCAGGCTAAACGAGGCTGTCTCCATGCCCATCTGCAGCGCCACGGGCCAGCCGAGAGCATTGAGACGCCTGACCAACCCGCGCGACCAGCCCAGCCCGATGAAGCCCGCACGATAGCGACGGTAGCGTCGGGAGCGGGCAAAGATGACCATAAAGACCACCACCATCATTATTCTTGAGAACAGGGTGCTTATGCCTGCGCCCAGAAGACCGAGCTCCGGCAGCCCCATCTTGCCGTATATGAGCAGATAGTTGCCTAAGATGTTGAGCATGTTTCCACCGAGCAGAATCCACATAGACACACGTGTGTCGGTGATGCCGTCGGCAAACTGCTTGAAGGCATTGAAGAGCATGACAAACAGCAGCGACACTATGAGCACGAGAAAATAGGGCCGTATGAGCGGCAGAAGCTCCACGGGCTGCCCCATGCGCCCCACATTGAAATAGACAGCAAGCATGAGCGCCGACATGAGCACGGCCACCATGGCATTTGAAAGCAGGCTGCAACGCAGCGCCTGACCTGCCTGTGCCTTGTGTCCCGTGCCGAAAAGAGCACCCACGACGGGCGTCAGTCCGTAGGAGAAGCCCGTTCCGAAGATGATGACCATGTTCATGATGTTGTTCACAAACGACGCCGCGCCCAGATCCACCGTACTGTGATGGCCCACCATCATGGTGTCGGCAAATCCGAGCACAATCATCCCCAGCTGCCCTATCATAATGGGCAGCCCGACGGAAAGCAGCGACCTGTAGTGCCGCATGTATCTTGTGTCAGTGAGATTCATTGTCAGTCATTGTGCATGCCTGCATCCGTCACACTGAGCAGCGTGTCATGCCACGCCCCATCCACGAAGCGACGGTGAGATCACCAGAAGCGGTTGGCGGCGGAGTCGTACTCGAAACCTGCCGAGTGGAGCTTGCAAATAATGGCTTTCTTGTCAACGTCCATGTCCTCACACAGACTGTCGAGCGACGCATAACTGTCTCTCAGTTTCATGTTGATGACGCTGAACAGCATCATCGGATCTTCAGGCAAATTCATCATAATATAAATTCCATATAATCGTCTGCGACGCCCCACGCCGTCCAGCCAAAGGCGCCGCCATAATGTTTGCGGGTGCAAAGATACAAGAAAAACGGGATTTCGTTCGTCCGATTGCGTTTTTTCTTGTATTTTTGCTTCTTATAGACAGTGCGGCGACGTAGTGACAGGCGGCAGGAAATGCCATCGACGCCACCGCCAAACGACAACAATAAACATAAAAAACAAAAAGAAATGGACATAGACAACATTCTCGAGTTAAGCCTTTTCGGCATAACCGTGCGCGCGGTGCTGCGTTTCTGCATCAAGGCAGTGCTCATCTACATATTCGTAAGACTCGTGACGAGCCTCGTGAAATATTTCTTCAACCGCTCGCTGAAGAAGCAGGGACGCCTTGTGGCGCTCGACGAGACAAAGACGGGATTCATCCGCCAGATGGTGGTTGCGGCGGTATATATCATAGGTTGCGCGGCATTCCTGTCGCTCATACCGGGCATGGAGAAGATAAGCAGTTCAATACTTGCCAGTGCCGGAATCATGGCCATGGCCGTGGGTCTTGCCTCTCAGGAAGCGCTGTCGAACATAGTGGGCGGAATGTTCATCGTGTTCTCGCGTCCGTTCAAGGTGGGCGACTTCATAAAGGTGGATGACATAGTGGTCGGAACGGTGATGGAGATAACGCTGCGCCACACCGTAATACGCAACGCCGAGAACAGAATGATACTCATACCAAACAGCAAGATGAGCTCGAGTACCATTGTCAACTCGTCATACGGCGAGGAAGTGACGTGTGCCTTCGTGGAGGTGGGAGTTTCATACACCACAGACCTCGACTTCGCCATGGACGTGATGCGCGACGAGATAATGCACCACCCCATGCTGACCGACCACCGCACCGAGAAGGAAAAGGAGGCCGGAGTGCCCGAGGTGATGATAAGAGTGATAAACCTCGGCGACTCTGCCATAACGCTGAGGGCATGGGCATGGGCCGCCACGCCGAGCAACGCATTCGCAATGAAGTGTGACCTGCTGAAGTCGATAAAGGAACGGTTCGACAAGGAGAACATCGAGATACCTTATCCTTACTTCAACCAGATTGTGATGAATCAGAAAGTCTGAACCGACGGGCTGAAGAAGGTTGCGTGTTCCCGCTGCGTAAGGGCGTAGCGGGAACACGTTTTTTTGTGACACACGGCAAGTGCTGGTCTGCATTAAAGAGGCTCAAACACAACCCTTGACACGGAATGAAAGCACGGTATCGGGAATTGCATAAATATACAAAACACGGACGGGTGATGAATATTTATTCATCGTCAACTTCACGAGAATCGAATATTTGCAAACAAAAGTGCATCCGGCCGCAAATACGCGAGTTTTGAGCACTTTGCGTAATCACTTATCAGTCAGCTGTTTACACAAAAACGGAAAATCATATCGCGCAGACGGGTTTGCGATAAAGCCCATTTCGGCATCCGAAAGAGCCCATTTCGCACCATGATATGCACCATTTCGGACTGCAATAAAGCCTGTTTCGCAAGCCAAAAGAGCCCATTTCGGAAAACAACTCTCAGAAAATCGGGTTGCAAAGACGTTTTTCCGACATCTCCGAAAGGATATTTTGCTCCGATAAAGCCCATTTCGCGGCTCATCGTTTTCTATTTCGCGAAAAAATTTTGTCAAGATTTTTTACTTTTCATTTTGCATAAATATGCAGGAATAGCGGTGATTAAGGCTTTTCCGGAAAAATCATTACATGCGCAGGAAGCGTACTCACCGACCCGCGGAATGAATACAAAAGTGCCCGACTGACGCATAAGAGCGCAGCCGGGCAACAATGTTATGCTATGGTGTATATTGCAGTATGACAGCTATTCCACAATCACCTTTTTCACATCACCGTCCTGTTTCTTCACTATGTTCACTCCCTTTGCCGGCGAAGACAGTCTGACACCGTTCAGATTGTAGTATGCCTCCGTTCCCGAAACATTGTCGGTGACAGTCTGCGAGATGCCTGTGGAAGGCACCTTGTTGCGGTCGAAGTTGTCCATGAGCACCTTCATCCAGTGTCCGCCTACAACCGAGCGCGCCTTGAATCCCACCATCGTGCCGGTCTTCGTGTTGTAGTAGTCGCTGATAGGCACGCGCGATGTCGTCTCGTTGATGTACTTATAGAGCGGAGAAACAAAACTGAGGAAGTCGCTGTTGTCGGCAGCCATTGAAGCCGTCCACATTATCCAGTCGGTCTTTGATATGTCGGCGCGGCTGTCGAGCGGCAGTCCGTAGGTGTTCTGTTTTCTGGCATAATAATACATCTCACGCTTCATGGCGTTGTTGGGGAAGATATTCAGTCCCCAGAGCTTGTCCCATACCATGTTGTACTTCTGGCTCCACGTGCCGCTCTTGTCGAGTGCCAGGCGGTAGTGGTCGCCGTCGCGGGCGTCAGCCTCCCATATCTCCGCCATCTCCTTTGCCTTTGCCATGTATTTGTCGGCGGTCTCTATGTCGCCCTTCATGCGCGCCATCTCAGAGAATCCGGCAATACCCATGATGGCCTTCACCGAGAGGTTGGCGTTGTGGGCGAGGTGACCCATGAAGTCGTCGGTGCAGAGCTGGTTCTCCGGATCCTGACCGTACTCCACGAGATAGTCGGTCCATAGCTTCACGGTGTCCCAATACTGGTCGGCGAAGTCGGTGTTGCCGTCGAGCATCGATATCATTGCGCAGAGCGTGATCATGTTTCCTGACTCCTCAAGAGGCATGTTTCCTGCAAAGCCACCGTCGGCATCGGGACTCGTAATCGAGTAGCGCTGACCGTTGGCGTGCGGATATATGCCGAGGTCGTGGGCTGCGAAGGGGAAGTTCCAACGGTCGGAACGGCAGTACTCGAATATGCTTCGCATCATGGCCTTCTGCAGTTCGGGATTGTAGAGAAGGAAGAGCGGCGATTCAGGATAAGTGAGATCGACAGTGTTTACGAATCCACCGGAGTTGTTTTCCTTTGAGAAGAAGTAGAGATTGCCGTTAGGACCTTCAAACAGTTTGTGGGCGGCGATGCAGTGACGGTACGATCCGGAGAGTATCTCGGCGTATTTCTTGTTGCCAGAAGCCAGCGCATCGTCGTATATGCGTTTGTCGAGTTCGCGGCAGCGGGTCATTATGTCGGTGTAGTTGTCGCGCATTTCCTCGAACGCCTGATAGATGGTCTTGCCGTCGCGCGCCCAATATCCCTTGTAGCGCTGGTCCATATATACTATGTCCCAAACCTCATCATAGCCTATCATAGCGAAGTTTGAGCCGGTCTTTATCTTGCCGAAGTCATAGGTGAAGGCGAGGGTAGGATTCTTCGACTGCCTTGAACTGGTTACCGTAACCTTAGTGCGCGGCAGCTTGCCTTCGTTGGCGAACACGCTCTCCACCTCGAGCGTGGAGGCCAGGCTCACCGTTCCGTTGATCTCAGGCAGATAAACAAAGCCCCAGTCTATGCAGATACCGTCAGAGCCTTTGCCCAGAACAGGCTGATCGGTGGTTCCGGAACAGAGATACTTTATGCCGTTCTCCGACTTCACCCACGACATTGTAGCCTGGTCGGATGTGTTTACGGCAAGCTCGGGAGAGGTAGCAAGATAGAACTGAACGTCGTGTTCCTTGTCGTCGTTGGAGCGCACCTGATAAGAGATGTAGTTGATAGGAGTGGACAGCAGGTCGAGGTCGTCGATGAGCATCGGGGCAGTGAACACTACGTCGAGCATCACCGGACCGCACTCAAACGTGTAGTAGGTGTTTGTGGCAAGCACATCTACCGACTTCTGCACGGCTTTCTTTATGTCTGCATTCTCGGTCTTTGAGTTCACGTACAGGCCATAATCAAGATAGGCTCCGCCAGTTGTGTTGTGGCAATGGGCGGCTATCACGTTCTCGCCTTCCTTCAGATAGCTTTTCATTGCGTCCGTAAGATGGGCTGTCTCGCCCTGAAGCCACGTCTCACCCGTGCTTACCACACAGTGGCCATTGACATAAAGCTCGAACACATCGTCGTGAGAATATATCACATAGAGATCTTTTGCTATGTCCTCGGCAGTGAGATTAACCGTGCGGCGTACGTACATGTCGCTGTTGGTCTGCTCCCACGATGTGTTGACATTGGGATATTCGTTTGGCGAGCCGAACGCGCCCTTCTTGGTTTCCCAGCCGCTGTCGTCGAAATCGGGCTCTGTCCATGCCGTTCCGCTTTGGCGTGTGGTGGTGGCTTTTGCCTCCCATGTCTCCTCGTTTGCCATTGGCAGGAGTGTCTCGTCGAGCACATACTCGCGCTCAACTCCCATGAAACGGTATGTCACTCCGTCCACGCGGAGCATTCCGTCGATGGGTTTCTCGGCATTGGTCCAGTGGCGTGTGCTGCCGGCATTGAGCTCGTCGTATGGCGACCAGAACGAAACGTATGGGTCGTTTACGAATATCGGCACCGACGGAAGGCGCAGGTCTGTAGCCTTGTACGGTTCGAAAAACTCCGGAGACTGTGCCCCGGCAGACAATGCTACGGCAAGAGTAGCCGCAAGTGTCATGATTTTCTTCATAGAATAAATGTAGGTTTTATATGTGTGATTGTTAATGATATGCCTCTCTTAAAACATAAAAGCCATCCGGTTTCAATCTATCATGAAACCGGACGGCCTAAGTCTTAAATTCAGGATTATTTCACGATGACTTTCTTCACCGTTCCGTCAGAATATTTCACTATGTTAATTCCCTTACTGTTCTTGCTGACTCTCTGTCCGCCGGCGTTGTAACGGCCAAGCTCTACGGCCGGTCCGTCCTGGTTGCCCACGCTCTCTATGCCCGTAGAAGGATCGAGAACGGACGAGAGTTTTTCGTTGGCGGCCTTCACCTTGTCGGCATCCACCTTGAGCAGTTTGCGGTCGTAGGTCATCAGTCCGTTCATTTCTGTCTCGACGTCGGTTATCTGTGTATATACGGCAGCCGAGAAATCTTTGGCTGTTTCCGACTTTGCGAGAGTGGCGACACGGCCAGCCAGCGTCACATAAGCGTCGGTTAGCTCTTCGCTGTCGGTGTATCCCGTGGAGGTGAAGTCAGGATCCCAGCGATAGCCTTCGACGTTGTATTTCAGTCCTCCGTACTCACCGAGGACAGTCGGACGGGTGGTATCGTAGAGATAAACGGATGGTTCGATGTTATAATCGTGCAGGTCGAGCAGGTCGCCCACTCCCTCATGATGGTTTCCTCCACTGGCTGCGTCTATCAGACGAGTATCGTCCTGTGCCCTCGTTGTAGATACTACAGAAGCTGTTGTGAACTGTCCCCAAGCCTCGTTGAACGGAGTCCACACAACGATTGAAGGATTGGAATAGTGCTGACTGATTATTTCGTTCCACTCTCTGATGAAGTTTATGCGGACGCTTGTCGACGGACGGCCGTCGGTTCCGGTGTACCATGTACTGCCGTTCCAGTTTTCGTAGTTCTTGCCGACGGCAGGCATATCCTGCCATACGAGCATGCCGAGACGATCGCAATGGTAATACCAGCGTGCCGGTTCAACCTTCATGTGCTTGCGTATCATGTTGTAGCCGAGACTCTTTGCCGTCTCTATGTCGTAGCTGAGGGCTTCGTCTGTCGGTGCTGTGTAAAGACCGTCGGGCCAATAACCCTGGTCAAGCACTCCGTTCTGGAAGAAATCCTTGTTGTTAAGCTGCATGCGCCATACGCCGTTCTTATCCTGTGCCACAGAGATCTTGCGCAGTGCCGCGTAGCTTTCCACGCGGTCGGTCTCCTCACCGTCGCATGTAAGGGTGAGCTGCATGTCGTAGAGATGAGGCGACTGCGGGCTCCACAGCTTAGGATTGGCAACACTCAGTTCGATGTCTGAGCCCGGAGCGCCCTCGCCCGTTGCCACTGTCTCGTCGCCATCCTTCAGCGTAACCTTAACAACGGCATTGCTTCCGCTCACGCCCTCAGCCGTGGCGTTGACCACGAAGCGGCTATTGTCAACATCGGGAGTGGTGGCAACGTTTGATATATATTCGCTGTTTACCGGCTCGAGCCATACTGTCTGCCAGATGCCTGACACCGGAGTGTACCATATATCGCCGTTGCCTGCCGCATTCTTGCGCTGCTTTCCGACCGGCTGAGACGTCTCGTCGGTGGTATCTATTACCTTAACCGTGAGCACGTTTGTGCCTTCCGGCGACAGATAGTCGGTAATATCGGCACTGAACGCCGTGCTTCCGCCGGTGTGAGACACTGCGTCGTGACCATTGACATACACGGTAGCACTATAGTCGCACGCACCGAAATTGATCAGTACACGCTTTCCGTTCCACTCCTGCGGTACGGTGAACTCACGCTTATACCACAGAGCGTTGCTCTCGCTCATAGGCTGCATGACGCCCGAAAGACTCGACTCGAGAGCGAACGGCACAAGAATCTTGCCGTCATACATCGTAGGCTCGCTGTTTGATGTGGATACATTGAAGCCGTAGTCCCACAAACCGTTGAGGTTCATCCATTCGGAACGTTCCATGAGCGGACGCGGATATTCGGGCAATACATTGTCAACAGACACCTCGTCGGCCCATTTTGTCTTTATCTTATCGCCTGCCGGAGCCCAATCCTTTTCAGGAGCCTGCACCGTGCCTATCTTGTCCATGAGCACCTTCATCCAGTGTCCGCCGATAACGGAACGGGCCCTGAATCCGGTCATGTCGGCTGAAGTGGTCCAATACCAGTCGCTTATAGGTACACGCGACTTGGTCTCATCGATGTATTTATAAACGAGATCGGAGAACTTGAGGAAGGTTTCCTTGTCGGGAGACATTGATGCCGTCCACATTATCCAGTCGCTCTTGGTGTATGCCTCGCGACTGTCGAGAGGCAGACCGTAGGTGTTCTGTTTGGTGAGATAATACTGAATCTCGCGCTCTGCGGCGTTGTTGGGGAAGATGTGTATGTTCCACAGCTTGTCCCAAACCATGTTGTACTTCTGGCTCCAGGTGTTGGCGCGGTCGAAAGCAAGACGATAATGGTCGCCCTCTCTTGCCATCGACTCCCACGTACGTGCCATTTCCTTGGCCTTGTTCATGTATTTGTCGGCTGTCTCTACGTCGCCTCTCATGCGTGCCATCTCAGCATATCCGGCCACACCCATTATGGCTTTCACCGAGAGATTGGCGTTGTGGGCCCAGTGACCCGCGAAGTCGTCGGTGCAGAGCTGGTTCTCCGGATCCTGACCGTTCTCAACAAGATAGTCGGCCCAGGTGGTTATGATGTCCCAATATTTCTCGACATACTCGGTGCTGTTCTCGAGCTTGCATATCATTGCAGCCAGAGTGATCATATTGCCCGACTCCTCCAGAGGCATGTCGCCACCGTAAACCTGTCCGTTGGCAATAGGATATGTGCCGAGGTCGTGGGCAGCGAAAGGCTTGGTCCAGCGGCCTGTGTAGCTATATTCGAAGATACTTGTCATCATACCTTTCTGCAGTTCGGAATTGTAGAGCAGGAAGAGCGGAGCCGACGGATAGGTGAGATCGACGGTGTTCACGCATCCGTTGGAGTTGTTCTCCTTCGAGAAGAAGAGCAGGTGGCCCTCGTTATCCTCGAAAAGCTTGTGAGCTGCGATGACATGACGGTATGAGCCGGAGAGAATCTCGGCATACTTTGCGTTACCGGCAGCCAGTCCGTCGTCATATATACGCTTGTCGAGAGCACGGCAGCGGGTCATTATGTCGGTGTAATTGTCGCGCATCTCGGCGATGGCCTGCTGTATGGTCTTGCCGTTGCGTGCCCAGTAGCCTTTGTATTTCTGGTTCATGTAGATGATGTCATACACCTCGTCGTAGGCCAGCATGGCGAAGCTCGACGCCGTGGTGACGCTTCCGAAGTCGTGCATATAAGACATGGACGGCATCGTAGATTCGCTGCTGCTGGTTGCGCTGACCTTACTGTTCGGCAGTTCTCCGGTAGTAGCGAACACATCCTCAGCCGTATATCCGGTGGAGAGAGACACCTCTCCGTTGACGTCAGGCAGATAAAGATAGCCCCAGTCTATGCAGATAAGGTCGCCGCTCTTCTTAAGCTGCGGCTGCTCCACGCTTCCGGCTCTGAGATATTTATAGCCATAATCGGACGATCCGTATGATGAATACGTGCGCTGCGAGTTCTCATTCACCGTCAGCTCCGGAGTAGTGGAGAGATAGAACTGCACGTCGTGGCTTGCACCATCGTTGGAACGCACCTGATAGGAAATGTAGTTCACAGGTGTTGACAGGAGGTCAAGGTCGTCGATGAGCATCGGAGCGGTGAACACGAGATCCAGGTCCACAGGTCCGCAATTGAATGTATAATATGTGTTCGTGGCAAGGACATCCACCGAAGTCTGCTTGGCTACTTCGATGTCGGCGCCCTCAGTCTTGGTGTTGCGATAGAGTCCGTAGTCTATGAGCGCGCCGCCGGTGGTGTTGTGGCAGTGTGCGGCGATGACATTGTCGCCCTCCTTTAGCAGCGCTTTCTGCGATGCCGAGAGATGCAGGGTCTCACCCTGAAGCCATGTCTCGCCCGTCGAGATGACCTGTGTGCCGTTGATGTACAGCTCGAACACATCGTCGTGTGAATAAACAATATAGAGATCATCGTCCAGGTCGTCGGCAGTCAGATTGACGGTACGTCTGACATACACATCGGTGTTCTCAACATCCCAGTTTGTATATACGTTAGGATATTCGTCGGCAGAACCTATCGCACCCTGTTCAGTGCCCCATGAAGAATCGTCGAAATCGGGCGAAGCCCATCCGTCGCCGGGATTCGTGCGGCTGGTCTTGGCAGTCCACGCACCTTCATCGGCCATAGGAAGAATGGAGTTGAGTATATAGGGCTTCTCAACACCCATAAAACGATAAGTCTTGCCGTCCACCCTCAGCAGTCCGTCTATGGCTTTCTGGGCGTTCGTCCAATGGCGTGTGGAACCGTCCGTGAGCTTGTCGTAAGGCGACCAAATGGAAAAATAGGGGTCGTTCACCACAAGAGGTACTGACGGTAAACGCAAATCGACGCTCTTGTACGGCTCGAAGAACTCCGCCGTTTGCGCACTGACAGTCATTGCTGCGATGGCAACAACAATAGAAGTAAATATTCGTTTCATTCGGTTTAAAGTGTTAGTTATAATCTGATTATATATTAGCAATAGAATAAACAAGGTTAGGAAAATATATTGCAAATATATAGGTTTGGCAGGACAATGCAAACAATAATTAGTTAAAAAAGCAGAATGGGGATTATTATGATTGCTTTGTGATACAAAAGGTTATAAATATGCAATGTCAAGGAAGACGTTGCCGAAGACAGGAATGTACCCGGTATCCGAAAGAACGGCACGGAGGGGATGAATCGTTTATGAAAAGGCAAAATGAAAGTTCATGGCTATGATATGGATGAAAGAACGAGACGAATATTCATAACGGAACGGATGAAGAAGAGACGGGCACACAACCGGACGGACATAAGCGTGCAGGCAGATGTCGAAAGGCTGTTTATGACGTCACGAAACGGTGCATAGGGATGTACATAAAAATACGTTTTGAAAAATAAAACGGTAGGTTTCGATATAGGATAAAATCCGTTCAGCATATTCAAACAGTATTTTCCTACATAAAATAAAATATGCTCTGCATAATCCAGCGGCATTTCCCGGTATAAGATAAAATCCATTTCACTTATTTAAACGGCATTTTCCAACACAAGATAAAATATTTCCTGCGCACTCCGGTGGCATTTCCCGACATAAGATAAAACCTGCTCCGCATACTCAAAAGGCATCTTTAGACATAAAACAAGATATATCCTGCATAATCCGGATACATTTCCCGACATAAGATAAAACCTGATCCACATACTCAAAAGGCATTTTCCAACACAAGATAAAATCTATCCTGCGCACTCCGGAGCCATTTCCCGACATAAAATAAAATCCGTTTCACATTCTCAAACGGTCTGTTCCGACTCGCAATAAAATATCTTCCACTTCTCAAAACCGGATTTTTCTTAAACCGAAAGAGGCTACAGAGATTTTGAATAATGACATAGCTAAGATTCAGCGGGCACGAGATTCGATAAAAAACTGCGGTTTTATTTCTGCGACAGCGTCATTTCCCTCTGCTGAAAAAATTGTGATATGCCCCACTTTCAATTTATAACCGGATTCCGGTTTTTCCGACTCAGTTTCCCACTCTATCCCGAAAAATAAGCGCGTATTTGCGAGCAGACTTTCCTTCGGGCGCAAATACGCGATTTATGAGCACATTATATAAAGTACTGAATATCAATGATTTATATTCAATAGGTATTTTCTCGTTTTACAATATGCACCATTTCGGCATGCGAAATAGGCCATTTCAGGAGCTAAAACAGGCCATTTCGCACCCTGAAATGGGCTTTATCGCAAGCTGAAATGGGCAATATCAGAACGCCGGATGGCTTTTTTCGGACTACATTATAGGGTATATCACAAGACCATACAGACAGAAACGGCCGTCAGAAGGCACTATTTAACATTCCTTCACACCTCTTTTGCGAAAATATTTTGTAAATATTTAGTCAAGAAAAATTGTAAGTCCGCCTCTCGGTTTTCCGCTTAATATACTGACATCAGACGTGAGAAAGGGCCCGAAACGTATTTATAGGATAAACCGGAAGGTCGCGTCGTTCTTGCGATGATGATTCGCCGGTTTTATCAGCGTGATTTCATCATCACGCAGACAAATGCCCTGTCACGGCTTATACCATCCCCCACGGTATGAAAAATTCCCCGCACTTGGCGCCATCCGATGAATAAGCCCAATCCAGACAGGCTCTCTCATGCCCACGTCTCTGCCCTCACGGCACAGCGGAATGGCGCAAAACAAAAAATCCCGGACTCAATACGAATCCGGGACTTGATGAAAAATTTGAATTACATTTACTGTGGTACCACCAGGAATCGTAATCTAACGATAAGTGACTGAATATCTTTGATGTATCTTTTAGCTAAAGAAGTAATCTCCCGCTATTGCTCCACCGGATTCTTGCAATATTTTACACAAGGTTGCGTGGAGGTTTCCAAATACAAAAATACAATATAATTCCTTATAGGAATCATTTTTTTAAAGAATTTGTATCTATCTTTAATGTATCGCAAGTAGTATTATTAACTGGTGCATTATCAATAATTGGTGATACGCGCTTGACAGAATCTACATATTCAATATTGTGCTCATTTTTTTCTGCTTTTTTAAAATCTTGATCTAAGCCTATCCAATAAAGAAAAGCTGACATTAAGAGGATACATGCCCCCCACATACAAACACTATAACAACGTTGCTTACGAGCAAAAATAAAACAATTTCTTTTTTTGCAGTTATCTCCTTCATGAAATATATCTGCAATTTCTTCTTCGGTTAAAAGTTTGCTATATCTTTCTTTTATATCCTTTATTTGTTGTTGTGAATAGTGTAACTTCCTGTTCAGTTCAAAGAACAATGAATATAATAAATTGACAAATGAAAGAACAACTAAAAGAATCGAGATTTTCATAATATTGGGTGAAAATCCGTCAAATATTTCTTGATGTGATATAGCCCGTATAGCTATGACTGATATAAAGAAAGTAATAGAAGGAAGAATGCTTTTCTTGAAATCAGATGCAAAATCAGATACGAAAGAAGCTATTTTATTCTCTTGATCAAGTAGGATTTTTGAAAGTTCATTTCGTAGAGTTATAAAATTTTTTACGTTTTCTTTTGAGTAATATCTAAAATTGGATTGAATAGCACTAAATGTAGAATTTGTAAAGTTAATCGATTCTCCATCAATAAGATTGATAGAAATAATATTTCGTGCTATAATCATTTTGTCATAGGTATTACCCTCTAAGTAAATCCAATTATAGATTTCACTTAATATCTTGACATTTGGAATACTTATTTGTAAATCGGTAAGATTAATAGGCACTGTGAATTCACGAGTTTTGAATCCATTAATTTTGTAGTTGATATGATTATTGGCAAAAGAACTGAAATCAAATATGCTTGAAAGTGTATAATAAAAATATGCTATAGCAAATAATTTGGCAATAGGGTCTGAAATCTCAAAAGATGACAATTCAAAATCTAAAGGTAGAATATTCCTATATGTAAACTCACTATATACTAACCGATTGGTTCTGTCGTATATAAGTGAGCGGTCATAATTACGTTCTATTATTTCAGTATGTTCTGATGATTTCTGAAAGTATATAGTTGGAGTATGCCAAGATACAAATTCGTCAGAGTGAACAAAGACCATAATATTGGACTGCATTCTGACATTCCATATTTCCAAAAACTGTTTTAATTGTTTGGCTGACAGATCCTTGTAAAACAATTCATAGTCATATATATGTAATACATTGATATTTTGTCTTTTTTCTATCTTTATTTTTAAACTTAATGGAACTTCTTCAGAGTAAGTTATTTCGTTACATTTTCTAATGAATTTTTCCCAAGTTTGTTCTGAGCTATGTGAACGATATGTAATAGCAATATCTTCTGCTTCTAAAATTGTTAAGCATAGAATATCACCTTCACCTAACTCTATACATATTTCATCTTCTGTTGGTAGTTGGTCTTGAAATCCTTGACATTTATACGAGGCTTCATACACCATTGATGTTTCCTTATTATTTGGCTCTTCCAGAACAGGGTGAATAAGAAGTCTTTGTACTATAGATGTAAATAGAGTATTCATAATTTAATTATTGCTGGTTTCTTATAAAATGTTCGTAACCTTCATCAGAATATATTACGACTATTTTATTGCCTTGATCATCAAGTTCTGCTTTAATAACATTCTGTAGATTTTCTATTTGGCCTTTTATGGATAAATCCAAGTTGTCTGCCAAACGAACAACTTGCCTTCTCATTCTATCGCTAATGCTTGTAGGTTGTTTTTGAAATGTGCGATCAAATTTTTCTGTCTCCGGAAGGGTATTTAATTTATTTATTAAAGATTCCTTATTAAGATTGTGATCTACAGGAATATAATCTCGTATCTTTTGTATGTATTCATCTATATTGAAATTGTCATTTGACGAGAAATAAGCAAGATTAAAGTTGAATAAATTGACAAAATCTGTTTTATGATCTTTTTTAATAGGAGATATAACTTTGTCTTTTATAGCTTTATATGCATTTATTGTATTAAGCTCATTGGTCCTCAATTCTTTTAATTCTAAGAAACTTCTCCACCAATATTTAGCATCTCTACTACTAGTATCGCATACTAAGACATTTGATATGGTATATTCATGATTGTCGTAAACATATCCTATAGATACAGCTTTATAAATCTTCTTTTTCGTTGGTAATCCCAATTTTTTATCCCCGGATAACTCTTCCATAAATTCGGCATAATCTGCTTTTGCAAGAATTAGCTTACAGTTACCTTCCTCATTAATTATCTCAGCAACAATCAATACACCTTTAGGTATTGGACTTAATTGAGTGTAAATATCATTAAATTCTTTTTCAATAGATGATAGCCGTTGTGCAGGATGTAATTCAATGTAGGTTTTGAGACTTTCATCTATTTCAGCTTTACGTTCATCTTCATTTGGAATAGGACATAAGGCATTAATTTTTGTTATAATAAAAATTACATCATTTTTAGCTGTTTGATATTGTTCGTCAAAGCAATATTGACGAGTAACAGAATTGTTAGTTAACTCTGTTGTAATAGCCTCAATATATTCACGAACATTTTCAGTCCTATCAAAGACAGCTTCTTTTGCTGAAGGAATATCATTTTGAATTATAAAGATCTTAGAATAACGTATTTGCATAACTTATGCTGTTTTAGGTTGAATGTTTATGTAATAATAATCAATAATATACAAAGGTAATGAATGTGTTTGTTTTTTGGGCATATTTAATGTGCTTTTCTAAAAAAACAGACTGATGAATTAAGCATTATTGCTAAATTTGCACCATAAGTCAAACTATTGTAATTAATAGACAAATTAATGCATATGAAATCTCAAAAAATCAATAGAGTGAAAGTGGTTTTAGTTGAGAAAGGTAAAACAGGAAAATGGTTGGCTGGACAAGTTGGTAAAAACGAAGCAACCGTTTCAAGATGGTGTTCTAACAAAATGCAGCCCTCTCTTGATATGCTTGTGAAGATTGCAGAACTTTTGAATGTGGATCCTCGCCAACTTATCAATGGCAGTAATAATGACTGATTATGGCACTTTATTATTGAGTTAAAATTGATATAGATTGTATAGTCATCTGATTAAATGTAAACAATTAGCTCCTATTTTATAAAAATGATAACAAAAGACAATATAAAAAAAATACTCTCTATTCTGTGTTTCGAACAGGATGGTGATGTGTTCATAAAATCATATGAAAATGTTAGTGTTCCGTTGAAAGTCGATGTGAGGAATGAGCGTTTTTATTATGAGGAGGTTGGTATAACTGTCGGACGTGAGACAACAAGTAATTTTTCTGAGCCAGAAAATTTCGTCGTATTTGAGTGTATTGATCGTTTGCTTTCGATAGGATATAAGCCTGAGCATATAGAACTTGAACCGGCTTGGAAACTTGGGCATACTCAAAAGGGAGGTTATGCAGATATTTGGGTGCGAACACATTGTAGCTTATCTGGAGAAATGGCTACAGACAAAGAATCTCTGTTAATCATCGAGTGTAAGAAACCTGATGAATTTGATGGTGCATGGAAAGATACTCTTGAAGACGGTGCGCAATTATTTAGTTACTTTCAACAAGAGCAGGCAACAAAGTTTCTTTGTCTTTATACATCAGATTTAGATGGAGAAAAGATAAAGCCTGAATATTATCTGATAAATGTGCAGGATAACGAAGATCTGTTGATAAACAATAATAGTTTACTTACATATAAAGACGCGAAGAACAATAAACAGTTGTTTCGTGTATGGCATGATACATACCAATGCGATGCGGCAACACGAGGTTTATTTGAAGATGACATCCAGCCTTACCATATAGGTAAAAACAAATTTTCAGTCAAGGATTTATATCCAATTAGCAATGAAGAAATAAAAAAGAAATATAACGAGTTCGCAACAATTCTTCGCCGGCACAATGTTGGAGCCAAGGAGAATGCTTTTGATAAACTCGTTAATCTATTCCTTGCAAAAGTAGTTGATGAGACAAATAATCCGGATAACTTACATTTCTATTGGAAAGGTGCTGCTTACGATGACGACTTTTCTATACAAGACCGTTTACAGAGACTATATCGTGACGGAATGGAAAAATTTTTGAATGAAACTGTTACTTACATAGAAAATGAACAGATAGAAAAAGCTTTCCGATGGTATAAGAAAGACCCGGATGCGACAATGAAGACCGTAATGGAGTATTTTCGTGCGCTCAAGTTTTATTCAGACAATGACTTTTCGTTCATTAGTGTCCATAACGAACGTCTTTTCAAAGAAAATGCCAAGATTCTACGTGAAGTATTGTTGATGCTACAGAATATAAAGTTGAAATCTACTACAGAAGAAGGGAAAGATACTGAAACCAACCAATTTTTGGGAGATCTTTTTGAAGGTTTCCTTACAAAAGGTGTGAAGCAAAGTGAAGGTCAATACTTCACTCCCATGCCGATAGTTCGCTTCATTGTTTCTTCTCTTCCCTTGGAACAGATTGTAAGCCAAAGCAAAAGTGTACCTTCGTGCATAGATTATGCTTGTGGTGCTGGTCATTTCCTTACAGAATATGCTGTAAGAATCAAAGATTTTGTGAAAAAGCATCGTCCGGATATTGACATCCATGAATATTACAAGCATATCACAGGTATAGAAAAAGAATATCGTTTGTCTAAAGTCTCTAAGGTTTCTGCATTTATGTATGGACACGACGAGACGAATATCATTTATGCCGATGCCCTACAGCCACACGATGCTCTACAACAAAACAGTTATGATGTACTTGTCGCCAATCCTCCATACGCTGTAACAGGCTTTCTTGAGACACTCAGCGACAGCGACCGTGCCATGTTCTCCCTATTTAACAAGAACATCAATACAGCGAAAAACAATGCCATAGAAACTTTCTTTATGGAACGCTCAACACAATTAATGCGTGCTGGTGGAGTTGCCGGTATTGTATTACCTATTTCTGTACTCAATAAGGGCGGCATCTATGCTCGTGCAAGAGAAATAATATTGGAAAACTTTGATATTGTTTCTCTTGCAGAATTCGGCAGTGGAACATTTGGAAAGACTGGGACCAACACTGTCGTATTGTTTCTTCGTAGAAAAGAGACTAATACTCCTGCTGCAGAGCATTATCGTAACCGTGTCAAAACCTGGTTTAATACTAACGACAATGCTGAAGATGTATATCAGGATGAACATCTGCTGCAAGCCTACTGTGACCACTGTGGATATGGACTTGAAGATTATCGTACATTCCTTAAAGATGGAACAATCAATGAGGCCTTGTCTGAAACAGAGGTATTCCAATCTTATTACGAGTCTTTTGACAGTACAGACCGTAATGTAATGAAGGGAGTGTGTGATGCGGCAAAAGATATTCGTAACCGATTCCGTGCAAGAAGTAAAACGCAAGCTTTCCGCCTGCAAACAGATGCTCAGAAAAAAACAGAAAAAGAAAAGTCTTTGCGTAATTTTATTATTTCGATAGAGCGAGAAAAAATCTATATTTTCTTGCTTGCATTTACTGTAGATACTTCTGTACTTATTGTAAAGTCTCCAACAACGACTGCTGCAATAAAAAAATTCTTGGGTTACGGATGGAGTGACAGTAAAGGTAATGAAGGCATTGAATATCTTCACTTGACGAAATCTAAGTCAGAAAACGATGATGAAGGAGATGATGACGATACGGTTCAACAAATTCGTGGAATAAATGGAATACGTACTCCTTTATTTAATCCTGATAATTTGTATGACCCTGAGAAAATTAACACTTTGATTCGCAAAAATTTCTTGAATGAAGATGTCATTGTTCCTGAAGATTTGTCTGAAGTAGTTTCACAAGCAAGACTTGTGGATATGATAGACTTTAAACAGACTGCGTTTGATAAGACGATAAAGACAAGTATTGCTCTCCAAATCAATGTTGAAAGTAAATACGATATAATACCGTTAAAAAAATTTGTTCTAGCAATCAATCCTTCAAGAGATGAATTCCATGATATTGACGGTAAAACATTAGCATCTTTTGTTGAAATGTCTTCATTGGGATTAGGTACAATAAAAAATAAGATTGATCGTCCTATATCTGAGATATCATCAGGTGGTTATACAAATTTTAGAGAGAATGATGTATTGGTCGCAAAAATTACTCCATGTATGGAGAATGGAAAATGTGCTTTAGCGGAAAATCTAACAAATCAGATTGGTTTTGGTAGTACGGAATTTCATGTTATTCGTGCATCAAATAAAGAAAGAGCAAAATATGTCTTAGAATTTATTAATCGTGAATATATTCGTAAAGTAGCAGCGTCAAATATGACAGGAGCAAGTGGGCATCGACGAGTTCCACAGTACTTCTATGAGCAAATGCCAATACCCGATGCACCAAAAGAAATTATCAAGAGCATTGTGATTGAAGCTGAAGCTGTTGATAAAGAAGTGAACAAAGCTGAAGAAGAAATAAGCAGGTCTTTGAAACAAATAGAAAGTATTATCAATTCTATACAAGGTAATCCTACCAAATTTAGTGAGGTTTGTTTTTTGAATGAGTTTAGCATAAATCCTAATGAAACTCCAGAAAAAGAATATACCTATGTTGATATTGATGCAGTAGAAAATGAAACTGGAATTATAAGTTTTGACAAAAAAATTATAGGTGAAAACGCTCCGTCAAGAGCAAGACGGTTAGCAAAAGGCGAATCAACATTAATTTCGACCGTACGTCCAAATCTTCGTGGTTTTGCGTATCTTGATTCGGAACGGCCGGATACTATATATTCTACTGGATTTGCCATAATTAGGAGTAAAAACACTAAGAAACTTTTGAATAAGTTGATATATCTTTGTTTTAGATATAGTCAAAAATTGATGGCTCAAATGATAAATGCCATGCCAAAAGGCTCATATCCCAGCATTAATCAATCTGACATCAACAATTTAATGCTTCCTATTCCGGATTCTGATGTACAGGAAGATATTATCAAGAAGGTTTCTGTTTACGAGAGCAATATAAGAAAAGCTAAAGCCATCATCAATGACAGTGCCAAACGAAAACAAGCTATTTTAGATAAATACTTAAAATAAACTGAAGTACACCTTAAAAGTTAGACATAAAACTTTTGGGGTGCACTTCACCTTTTTAAATGATTGTATTTTATGTTCTTTTATAATATCATTGGGCTTTATATTTCCTATTAATAAAGCTAACACTGGCCATATCAATCGGATTCAGATTCTACCTGTAACTTAAGTTTCTCCTGCATCAGGCTGTCGGAAACAGCTTTCAGCTCGTTCTCGTACCCGTAAGCCTGTTTTCTGATCCATTCGATGGCCTTCTCGTCGCGATGAATATCGAAAACCTTGTTCAGCCAGAGAATATCTTCCGGAGTACACCCACTCCAGGAACGGATGGCACGGAACTTCAGGGCATCGTCTGCATATTGCCGGTTAGACTGCCAAAGTCTGATATTTCCCCATAAGGACAGACTGCATACCACTCCCATTCCAACCAAAAGAGAAAATACTTTGCTTGACCTGATGTCAAAACTATGCCGGTGAATATGCCTTACGCATGTCGGGATCACTTTTTCTGCCTGTCCGTCAGTAGGTGTTCCGGCCTTCTGTTCCAACTTCCCGTTTATCATCTCAATCTTGTTCTTGATTTCTTCAAACAAAACATATACATTGTCTTTTTCCATACTTTACCATCTTATTTTACGTTGTTTTTTCTTTTTCTTCTTTCTCAAATAATCGTCCGGATAACCTTCAGGTTGTTCCGGTTGCGGGTTCGGTGTGAACAGGCCTAAAGAACCGCTGTATAATTCATTGCCATGCGGTTCCTGTTGATATGCCGGTTCACTCGGAACAGCTACCTGTCTTTGGGTTTCCGAATGTGGAGGTGTCTTTAATGCGGCATCTATCTTGGAATAGCTGAACTGCCTGTCAATCTTGGAACCGCTGAAGGAATAGCCGTTCATGATGAACACGATACCCTGTACTTCATCGGATTTTCCCTTGTATTTGAACCGTACATCCACTCCCTTTTCGTTTAATCCGGTAATCAGTTCCTTCCAGTTTCCGGCCTTTCTGACTTCCGTTTTAAGCAGACTGTAAAGTTCATACTTTGTCTTGTCCGGCTCTCTCAAGCGTTCTGTCTTGACATGATCCTTACCCTTGGCCATGTGAAGACCATATTTCAAGGTCAGTTCCTTGCAGATGCGTGCACTCCGTAACCGCTCGTTTTTGTCGGATATGGTCCTGCCATCATTGTCTATCCGGTTGTAGGCAATATGTATATGGGGATGCTCCTTGTCGAAATGTCTGGCTATAAAGAACTG